>CAXSHW010000066.1:0-23192 GCA_964237245.1 uncultured Pyrinomonadaceae bacterium | reverse complement strand
CCGAAACCGTCGTGAACTTTGCCGAAAAACGTTTTCCCAAGATTGATTTTGAACGTATCGCGCAAAAAAGCGTTCGTTTTCAACATCTGGTTAAAAAGCATCCGCACGAATTTCGGCTGCGCCGCCACGCCGTCGAAAATCTTTTTGTGAAATAGATACCAGAGACGAGGAACGCCCGTTAAAAGCGTGATTTCATTAGTCTTAAAAGCCTTTTCGAGTTCGGCGGGCGCGAGTTCTTTGACATACCAAACCTTCGCGCCGACGCTCGCAATGACCCATAAATTGACGACTTGCGCGAAAACGTGAAACAGCGGCAAGACGCTTAACACCACTTCGTTTTCGGAAATGTGCATCACTTCCTGACAGCCCTGCGTTTCAAAATAAATGTTGCCGTGCGTCAGCGGAACTCCTTTCGGCGTGCCGGTCGTGCCTGACGTATACATCAAAACGGCGAGGTCTTCGGGCTTCGTCGGCAGCGGGCGCGAATCAAAATCACTTGGTCGAGGTGTCGTTGTCCAATCTTCAAAGGTCTGAAAACCGTTGTTCGATTCAATATCCTGCAAAACGACGGCGGGAATTTGTCTGCCGAGCCGTTCTTCGACTTCGTGAAAATGCTTGATAAAATCTTTGCCGATAAACGCGAGCTTGGCTTCGGAATTTTCGAGAAAATTCGACAGCGTTTCAATTTCGGCGTGCGGATCAATCGGCACGCAAACCGCGCCGCGATAAAGCATTCCGAGATACGCAATCGCCCAGCGCGGATGATTTTCGCCGATCAAAGCCACGCGGTCGCCGAACGCAATGCTTTCTTTTTCGAGCCGAAAAGCAATCGAACGCACTTTATCGAGCATCTCGCCGAACGTATATTTGCCATCGGTTTCCTCACCGACAATCTGCATCGCCGTTTTGTCCGCGTGCGCGTCGCTGCTGTCAATAATCAACTGAATGAATGATTCGTTCATATTTTTTACGGAGATTTTACCACAGCCGACTAAAAGACAAGAAAAATTTCAGCCACAGATTAACACAAATAAAAGTGGTTAAGACGGATAAATTTCAAAGCGGAAACCAACTTAAATTTTCCAACTAAAACAAAGACTGGAAAAAGCATCGGAAAAAAATAATCTATCTGCTTTTAATCCGATTTTATCAGTATGTATCTGCGGCTGAAAAAAATCTCAACAAGATTTAGATTATTTCGGAACGCGAATCTTCAGTGCCTGCGGAACGATTTCATAGACGGCTGGAAGTTTTCCGGGCAATTCGCCGTCGGTTTCGATAAAGATTGTTTGATGCGAATTCGCCGGTGAAATTTCGATTCGTTTGGCGAGCGTTGATTTTACTTCTTCGAGCGCTAAATGCGCGCCCGTGTAAAGTTTGTAAGCGTTCAATAAAATTTTCGCCGTTTTGATGTCGCCAATGTTGATTACGTCGAAAAAACCGTCGTCGAGTTTGGCGTCGGGCGCGATTTTCATTCCGCCGCCGAAATATCTGGCGTTTGCCACGCAGAAATTGATCGTGTTGAGGGATTTTTCTTCTTTGTCGTCGAGTTTGACGCGAACGGTCGTAAATTCCGAATCGAAAACTTCCTGCAAAGTCGAAAATGCGAATTTGGCTTTGCCGCGCGCGGCGTCGAAGGGAAACCAGCCGAAAGCGTTTTTCGCCTTGACGCGTTCGTTGATTGACGCGCTCAAACCGAAAGACGAAACATTGAGAAAATAGCGCGAAATTTGTTCGTCTCTGTGATTGAAAAAAGTAACTTTGCCGACATCAATCAATTTCGTCGCGCCGTCGCGCAAACTTTTCGCCGCTTCGCGCGGGTCATTCGAGACGTTCAAACTGCGCCGAAAATCGCCGCCCGTTCCCGACGGTAAAATTCCCAACTCGACATTTTTTCCGCTTTCCAAAATTCCGTTGGCGACTTCGTTAATCGTGCCGTCGCCGCCGCAGGCAATAATAAATTTTCGATTGCTTTCCGCCGCGCTTTTCGCTAATTTGATGCCGTCGCCCTGCTTTTTCGTGAATGCGACTTGGAACGCGCCGAAATGCGCCCGTAAATCCGAAGCCGTCTGCGCCCAGCGCGATTCGGTCGAACCGGACGCCGATTTCGGATTAACGATGACGAGCGGCAAACTCGCGTCGGTTTCATCGGTAAAATTTTTTTCGGTCGAATGTGACAATTTGGAAAGTGTTTGATTACAAAAAAGTGAAGCCGGTTTTTGACTTCACTTTTTTTATTTTTGGATAAAATTCAATATCAACCGCGATTTTGCATATAACTTGAAGCCATCGTCGCCAAATCGTCCATCGCGCTGCCGTCGTGATTTTTGTCGAGAAAACCGGAAATCATATCCATCATCGGATTGCCCGACGACTGCATTTGTTGCTGCTGACCTTGCAGCATCGAAGACAAACCGCCCGCGTCGAGATTTTGCTGCTGTTTTTTCTGACCTAAAAAACCCATCACAATCGGCGCGAGCGTGATTAACAATTGTGCCGTTTGTCCGAGACCCAAACCGCTGTTTTGGCTGACCTGCTGCGCAACAGCGCCCTGTTTGCTGCCGAAAATGTGTCCGAGAATTCCTAAACCGTCGTCGGAATTCGGATTGCTGATGTAGCTTTCCAAATTGCTCAAAATCCCGCCGTCGTGGTTTTGCTGCAAAGTTTGATCGAGCTGCTGCGCGCCCTGCGGCTGCGCGGCGTTGTTTGCCAGACCACTTAAAATCATCGGCAAAGCCATCTGAATCGCGCTCGAAACCACGCCGTTGTTCGCGCCCAAAGTGTTGCTCATCTGGTTGACGACTTCGTTTCCCTGCTGTTGACCCAATAAATCTTCTAATGAAAACATACTCGTTTCTCCTTTTTGAAAAAAATTTGATAACCTAATAATTGTTTCGCCATCATAACAAAAAATCTGCTCATTGTCGTTTGCAGAATAATCAGCTACAAATTATTTAGGAATGAAGATTAAGAAATATAAATTTTCCCACTCCGTAATTTTAATTTTCGGTCTCGGTTTGATTACCGCAACATTTTTTCTGCTCGCCGCCGCTTATCACGAAAGCGAAAAAACCGGCGAATCTTTTTGGAAACCGAAGAAAATCGCCCGCGTCGCGCCTTTTACTAAAGTTCACACGATTTTAAGCCAGAGCGAAAAACCGGGCGAGCCTTTCGGAATCGCGGTCAAAAACGACGAAGTTTTTTTCTCGGACGGCGACGGCGGGAAAATTTGGAAAATCACCGATTACAAAGATTTTTCGATTGTTACAGACAAACTCGATACGCCGTCGGCAATCGCGTTTGATAAAAACGGCGATTTGATTGTCGCCGATTCGGGAACGCACACGATAAAGCGCGTAAATGTTGCAAACGGCGCGGTTGAAATTGTCGCGGGCGTCGAAAATCAAAAGGGTTTTGCCGACGGCGACGCGAAAACGGCTTTGTTCGACGCGCCAATCGGCGTAGCGATTTCCGGCGATAAAATTTATGTTGCCGACACTTATAACGATAAAATTCGCGTCGTCGAAAACGGGCAAGTTTCGACTCTTGCGGGCAGCGAACAGGGTTTAGCCGACAGCGAAAGCGGTTTGTCCGCGAAATTCGACACGCCTTGCGGAATCGCGGTTTTGAAAGACGGCAGTTTAATCGTCGCCGACGCCGGAAATAAGCGTCTGCGTCGTGTCGCGCCGAACGGCAAAACAACGACCTTTGCAGGACGAGACGAAACCGAAGATGAAAAAGAAGAAAAAAAATTAACCGACGAAAAACCGAATCTCGACGGCTCGCTGCTCGACGCGAGATTTGTCGAACCGCTCGCCGTTTCAATTGATAAAGCGGGCGTGATTTATGTCGCCGACGGAAACTCGATTCGCACCGTCGGCAGAAAATCCGCAAACCAAATCGAAACGATTTCCGATTCGAAACGCGGTTTCGCCGACGGCGATATTCGAGCGGCGCGTTTCAATCGTCCGAGCGGGTTGTTCGCCGACGAAAAGGGAAATTTGTTCGTCGCCGACGCGGAAAATCAAGCTGTCAGAGTTTTAACCGGCACGGATTTGGGCAGGGAAGTTACTGAAAACGAAGTTGAAAACCTGCGGATTAAGCCCGAAGAATTTCGCAAACTTCAGCCGCCGCGCTGGTGTTACGATCCGCCGAACGCCGTGCGCGACATTGCCGGAACTTTGGGCGAAGTGCGCGGTTTTGTCGGCGAAGGCACGAAATCCTGGTTTCACAACGGCTTGGACGTTGCCGGAGAATACGGCGAAACGGCGCGTTTCGTGCGCTCGGAAAAAGTTCTTCGACCAATCGCCGTGCAGAGTTTTTCAAAAACCAGCGAAACTATTCGTCTGCCGACGATGGGTTACATTCACATCAACATCGGTCGCACGCACGACCGGCAAGTTTTCAAAGACGAGCGCTTTCAATTTTCCTACGACGAAGGCAAAAGATTACTTGGAGTTCGTGTTCCGCGCGGCGTGAAATTTGAAGCGGGCGACGCCATCGGCACGCTCAATTCGCTGAGTCACGTTCATTTAATCGCGGGCAGAAGCGGCGCGGAAATGAACGCGCTCGACGCGCTTACTTTGCCGGATGTCTCCGATACAATCGCGCCGACAATTCAAAATGTCGCGCTGTTTGACGAAAACTGGCAGCCGATTTCCGAAACTCATAGACAGGGCGAA
This sequence comes from uncultured Pyrinomonadaceae bacterium, assembly GCA_964237245.1. GTDB lineage: Bacteria > Acidobacteriota > Blastocatellia > Pyrinomonadales > Pyrinomonadaceae. The sequence continues at coordinate 18,510 of CAXSHW010000066.1, read as the reverse complement.
TCGGTTAAACTCGGCGGAAAAACGCGCATCGTCGTTCGCGCTTTTGACCAGATGAGCGATCTTCGCTACCGAAAACTCGGCGTCTATAAAATCGGCTATCAAGTTTTGCGCGAAGATAAAACGCCGCTCGGCGAAGTAAATTGGACGATTTCCTTTTCGCGCTTCCCGGACGAAGACGCCGTTTCGCTGGTTTACGCGCCCGGCAGCCAATCGGGTTATTCGCCGCGCACGGTTTTTAATTACATCGCCTCGAACGAAGTTCACGACGACATCGCGCGCGAAAATTTCTTTGACGCGAATCAGTTAAACGCCGGAAATTACGTTTTGCGCGTTTACGCGGAAGATTATTTCGGCAATAAAACTTTTGAAGACGTTAATTTTGAAGCGGGCGGACAATAGAAAATTTTGAGATGGTTTTAAAGAAGGAAATCGGCTGTTAAACTACTAATTGCTCGCTTCCATTCACATTGAACAAAAATGGACAATTCGGATTTATTTATTCGCAGTCGTCGGGTTGTAATGTCGGGAACTGTAGTTCCGGCTTCATTGCATATTCGTGATGGCGCCATTGCGGCTTTGGGCGAATGGGATGCTGTTCCGGCTCAAACTCCGCTTATAGACGCGGGTGAAGCGGTCTTGATGCCGGGAATCGTTGACGCGCACGTTCACGTCAACGAACCGGGACGCACCCGTTGGGAAGGATTTGCAACCGCGACCAAAGCAGCGGCGGCGGGCGGAATTACGACGCTGGTTGATATGCCGCTGAACAGCATTCCGCCGACTACGACGCTTGCCGGATTTACTGAAAAACTCGCGGCGGCAAGCGGGAAATGCTCGATTGATGTCGCTTTCTGGGGCGGCGTAATTCCGGGCAATACGGACGAATTAAAATTGCTTTTGGACGCCGGTGTGCGCGGCTTTAAATGTTTTTTGATCCATTCGGGCGTTGACGAATTTCCGCACGTTACCGAATCGAATTTGCTCGAAGCGATGCCCGAATTGGCGAGATTAAATTCCGTCTTGCTCGTTCACGCCGAATTGCCCGAACCGATTGAAAATGCCGCCGCCGAATTGAAAAACGACGATCCGCAAAATTACCAAACCTTTCTCAAATCGCGTCCGCGAGAATCGGAAAATGAAGCGGTCAAATTAATGATTCGCCTGTGCCGCGAAACCGGCGCGAGAGTTCACATCGTTCATCATTCTTCCTCCGACGTTTTGCCTTTATTGAAAGCGGCGAAGGCGGAAGGATTGCCGCTGACGGTCGAAACCTGCCCGCATTATTTGACCTTCGCGGCGGAAGAAATTCCCGACGGCGCGACGCAATTTAAATGCTGTCCGCCGGTGCGCGAGCGCGAGAATCGTGAGAAACTCTGGGCGGCTTTGGCGGATGGCACGATTGATATGATCGTGTCAGACCATTCGCCCTGTACGCCGAATTTGAAATTGTTGGAAACCGGCGATTTTCTCGAAGCGTGGGGCGGCATCGCGGCGTTACAGTTCAGTCTGCCCGCCATTTGGACGCAAATTCAAAGTCGCGGTTTCGGTCTGCGCGAACTGACTCGATGGATGTCAGCCGCGCCCGCTAAGTTAGCCGGATTGGATAATCACAAAGGCAGAATCGCCGCCGGATTCGACGCGGATTTTATAATTTTCGAGCCGGAAAAAGAATTCACGGTCGTGCCGGAAATTATCGAATTCAAAAATAAACTCACGCCGTATGCCGGAATGAATTTGCGCGGCGTTGTTCGGACGACTTTCGTTCGCGGCGTGAAAGTTTACGAGAACGGACAATTTCCCGTCAAACCGTCGGGCGCACTGCTGACGAAATTGGTTTCTTGATTTGCGCTGCTGAAAAATTGGTATAATCCTTTTAAAGCGCAACTACGCGGAATCGTTTCGCGTGAATCGCAATCAATTACGTTATACGCGAGGTCGGTCAAAATCGTATGTCGAATATCGTTTGGACTGAATATCTTCGATACCGAGCCGAGTTGAGAAGGTTTGATTTAACGATTCTCGAACACATCGTCCGTCATTCGAGCGAGCGATATTTCGACACTGAAACGGGACGAGCGATTGCGGTCGGTCGCCATAATGAACGGCTGGTAATGATTCCATACGAAGCGAGCGGAGACGACATTTTTCCCGTTACCGTCCACGCCGTAACCCGGCAGCAAATTCGTTTCCGGCTGCGAACTGGAAGATTTAAATATGAATAAAACACAAATGCGATATTTCGAGCAGGAAGACGTTCTTCATTTATTAATCGGCGAAGGAACGGAGAGCCGAAGTTTGGAACTAAGTCCAAACATTACAGTCGAGCTTAACGACAAAAACGAGTTGATAGGCGTGGAAATCCTGAACGCCAGCGCGTTTTTGCGCGATTCGGTGTTGGAATCCGTTCAAGCCAAAACTCTTCAACTTCTCGAAGCGCAAACTGCTTAAAAAGAAAATGGATTTTACCGAACTGATTGATTTAGCCGGCGAGAAATTGGGCGGCGCGGTTTTATACGCGAACGATGAATTTTTCGCGCCGAAGGAAAATTTGCTCAAACACGCCGCGCCGATTTTTATCGAAGGCAAATACACGGATTTGGGCAAATGGATGGACGGCTGGGAAACGCGCCGCCGCCGTTCGCCGCGTCTCGACGAAACTTTTGATTGGTGCGTTATTCGATTAGGTTTGACGGGGATTGTTCGCAGCGTAATCGTGGACACGAGTTTTTTTCGCGGTAATTTTCCGTCGCACTGCTCGATTGAAGCCTGCGCGATTGACGGTCAGCCGGACATTGAACAACTGCTCGCCGCGCAAACCGAATGGACGGAAATTTTGCCGCCAACGGAATTGCAGGGCGACGCGCAAAACAAATTTGCGATAAATTACGACGGGCGCGTTACGCATTTGCGTCTGAAAATTTATCCTGACGGCGGCGTCGCGCGGCTTCGCGTTTTCGGCGAAGTCGTGCCGGATTGGAACGCTCTGCGCCGACGAAACAGCGAGATTGATTTGGCGGCGGCGGAAAACGGCGGAACAATTCTGACCGTCAGCGATATGTTTTTCGGACATAAACACAATTTGATTATGCCCGGTTTGGCGCAGGATATGAGCGACGGCTGGGAAACAAAACGACGGCGCGGCGCGGGTTTCGATTGGTGCGTCGTCAAATTAGGAAACGCCGGAACGATTAATCGCGTCGAGGTTGACACTTCGCACTTCAAAGGAAATTATCCCGAAAGCTGTTCACTCGAAGCGGGAAACGGAACGAATCCTGACGAAATAATCTGGCGGGAACTTTTACCGAACACGAAACTTCAGGCGCACACGCGGCACAGTTTTGTTGACGAAATTAACGATTGCGGCGCGGCGACGCACGTCCGATTTAACATTTTCCCCGACGGCGGCGTGAGTCGTCTGCGTCTTTTCGGAAGAATTTCCGAATGAACGAAAAATTAGAATCGTTAAATCGAGCGGCAACAGACGCGGCGGAAATTGATTTGATGAATTGCTGCGGCTCGCAAAATTGGGCGCGTCAAATGACGGCGGCGCGACCTTATTCCGATGTCGCCGAATTGATCGAACAAGCCGGACGAATCTGGCAAAATCTCGACCGGGAAGATTGGCTCGAAGCGTTCGCCGCGCATCCGAAAATCGGCGCGAAGAAAACCGTTTCGCAGCAATCGGCGCGATTTGCCGAATGGTCGAACGCGGAACAGGCAGGCACGCAAAACGCGGATAATGCAGTGCGCGATGAATTAAAAGCGGCGAACCGTTTGTATGAAAAGAAATTCGGGTTTATATTTATCGTCTGCGCGACGGGGAAAAGCGCGGCGGAAATGCTCGACATTTGCCGTCATCGTTTGAATAACGACGCAGACGCGGAAATTCGCATCGCGGCTGACGAACAGGAAAAGATAACGGTAATCAGATTGAAGAAATTGCTGGAAATCGAATGAGCCAAATCACGACGCATATTCTGGACATTTCAGCAGGCATTCCGGCGCGCGGCGTCGCCGTCACTCTTGAACGGCAAACTTCGGAAGGTTGGAAAATTATCGGCGAAGGCGTAACCGACGATGACGGAAGACTGGAAAATTTGCTGACATCAGACGCGATCTTGGAGGCTGGTAATTACCGTCTGAATTTTGAAACCGGAAATTATTTTTTCGACAGACAAATTGATAGTTTTTATCCGTTTGTAGCAATCGCTTTTACCGTGTTCGATTCGTCGCATTATCACGTTCCGCTGCTTTTGAGTCCGTTCGGTTATTCGACTTATCGCGGAAGTTAAAATTATGTCGGTTAAAATAGTTCACAACAATTACGGCAAATCGCGCGTGCGGCTTTTGAAAGTCGCGCGGCGCGGCGAGCGGCACGAAATACAGGAAATTACCGTCAAAATTTCGTTTGAAGGCGATTTTACGGCAGTTCACACCGTCGGCGACAACAGCCACGCGCTGCCGACCGACACGATGAAAAATACGGTTTACGCGTTAGCTTCGCAGACGCGGGAAATCGAGGAAATCGAAATTTTCGGACGGCGTTTGGCGAATCATTTTTTGACGCGCAATCAGCCTGTAACGCGAGTCGTTATCGAAATTGCCGAACACGGCTGGACGCGGATGAATTTAGACGAAAAAGCGCATCCGCATTCTTTTATTAAAGGCAGCGGCGAAACGCGCACGACAAAAATCAGCGCGACGCGCGAAGAAACGACAATCGAATCCGGCATTGAAGATTTAATTGTCCTTAAAACAACTAAATCGAGTTTTGTCGGCTTCGTTAAAGACCGATACACGACTTTGCCGGAGGCGACTGACCGCGTTCTTGCCACTTCCATCAAAGCCGTCTGGCGTTACGCCGATGCGGAAAAAGCGACGTGCGACGTTTGGCGCGAAATTCGGCAGACGATTATCGAAATTTTCGCCGCGCACGACAGCCTTTCCGTTCAGCACACGCTTTACGCGATGGGCGAAGCGGTGCTGGAGAAATTTCCAGCCATCGCTGAAATCGCCTTCTCGCTGCCGAATATCCATTTTTTGCCGGTAGATTTGTCGCGTCTCGGATTAGAGAACGGCAACGAGATATTTCTGCCGACGGACGAGCCGCACGGCTTGATTGAAGCGCGTTTGAGCCGTTAGCCGGTGGCGACACAAGAATAAGAAAATTATTTAATGCGCCTTATCTGCGAAAATCGGCGGCGAAAAATTTTATTATGAAAACAACACTTTCTCAGGAATCAATGCAAAAAATCTCTAAAGGTTTACAGCCGTCGCTCGCCGCGTTCGCCTCGCGCTATCCGGGCGAATCGGGTCGCCGTCAGCCGGTGCATACGGTTTATGGCGGCGCGCATCTTTTTAAATCGGACACCGCGCAAAGGCTCGGCGCACTTGCGACGCGCTCGTTTGAAACTTACGCGCCCGATGCCGCTGCCTTCGCGCAAATTCTCGATTTGCCGGACAAATTAGCCGACACGATTTACGAGCGCGTGCGCGAAAAACTCGCCCGTGAAGCGGTCGAAGATTTCCGCATTGATTTTGAAGACGGCTACGGCACGCGCCCCGACGCGGAAGAAGACGGACACGCTGTCGCCGCCGCGCGGGAAGCCGCGAAAGGTCTCGAAGCCTGCACACTGCCGCCGTTTCTCGGCATTCGCATCAAGACGTTTTCCGAAGAACTTCACATCCGCAGCATTCGCACGCTCGATTTATTTTTGACGACGCTCATCGAATCTTCCGGCGGACGCTTGCCGGAAAATTTCGTGGTAACGCTGCCGAAAATCGTTTCGCCCGCGCAGGTTGCCGCGCTCGCCGACATCTTCGATACGCTCGAACCGAAACTCGGTCTGCCCGCCGATTCGCTTAAAATGGAGATGATGGTTGAAACGACGCAATCAATCATCAACGAGCGCGGCGAAACGATTTTGCCGCAGATGCTCGACGCGGCTCGCGGTCGCTGCACGGCGGCGCATTTCGGAACTTATGATTACACGGCAAGCTGCAGCATCACCGCCGCATATCAGGATATGCTGCATCCGGCGTGTGATTTCGCCAGACATATGATGCAGGTTTCATTTGGCGGAATGGGCGTTTGGCTGTCGGACGGCGCGACGAATATTATGCCCGTCGCGCCGCATCGCGGAGATTTGTCCGAAGCACAAAAAGCGGAAAACGCGGCAGTCGTTCACCGCGCGTGGAAACTGCATTACGAACATACGCGCCATTCACTCGCCAACGCCTTTTATCAAGGCTGGGATTTACATCCGGCGCAATTTCCGACGCGCTATGCGGCGGTTTATACATTCTTTCTCGAAGGCTTGGAGACGGCAAGCGAAAGACTGAGTAATTTTGTCGCTAAGGCAGCGCAGGCGACGCTTGTCGGCGATGTTTTTGACGATGCGGCAACCGGACAAGGCTTATTAAATTATTTTCTTCGCGCGATTAATTGCCGCGCTTTGACCGAAGATGAAGCGCAAAATTTAACCAGTCTCACGCCGGAGGAACTGCGCGGCGGTTCGTTTGTCAAAATTTTGCATAACCGGCAAAAATAGACGAGCATTTCAGCGCTAAAATTTATAAAGCCCGGCAACATTGAGGAAAACCAGGTTTTGCTAGTTGATTTTTCAGATGTTTTGACGACTGATGTGGACTCAGCAATAAACAACAATTTTCAATCTCAGAAACGTCCATTTCAGAATTTTAGTAAATGCCCGAATTGATACACACTTTTTAGCAGAGATTCTTTCTCGATGACTTTTACTTGTCTCATATTCTTGTCATTAGCGAGTTGCAAAATATCGAATTTGTTTTTTAAGCTCCCGTTCGCGGTCTTTTTCGTGAACCCTATTGTCATTTGACACGATTTTGAATTAGAATTATTCTAAATTAACTTGACAGCATAAAACCCGCGATGAAAAATATCGAAAGTTTGGAATTGACGAAACAACGCAAATCCGTTCTCCAGGTGATACGCGAATCGGACAAACATCTGACGGCTAACGAGGTCTTTGATGAAGCCCGCCGACTTTTGCCGGGCATCTCATTTGCAACCGTCTATAATTCTCTGCGCTATTTGAAACAGGAAGGACTAATCGGCGAAATCCGGTTCGGTACGGATGCCAACCTTTACGACCGCAAACTGACTCGTCACGACCACGCGATTTGTAACGACTGCGGGAAATTGGTTGATTTGGAAATGTCGCTGCCCGACGGACTGATCGAAGAAGCGGCTGACCGCTCGAAATTTAAACCCGAATCGCTGGAATTTACTTTGCGCGGTTTATGTCCTGAGTGCAGTAAATAAAAATATCGGAGCTGATTTGAAACGAACAAATTTGTTCGGAAAAGTTATCTGATTGAGTTGGAATAAAACGATCTTGGAACAATCTATCGAAAATTATTGGTCAAATAAGAACAAATTGCGAATAAATAACCTAAATTTATTCCGCAAAAAACTACAAAAAATTAAATAAAAATATGGCAAACAATACAGAAAATCATGTGGCTTGGGAAACCAACGAATCGAGCCGCGAAAATGGCGAAAGTAAAGGTTCGCATCATTTAGCAGATGGTGAAAACCATAAGGTTTGGGAAACTAATGAATCAACCCGCTGTCCGTTTACGGGTGGGGCGATCATTTATACCACCGAGACCCGCCAGTCGAATACCGACTGGTGGCCGAATATGTTGAATTTGAGAATTCTTCGTCAAAATTCTTCTTTATCCAATCCGATGGACGAGGACTTCAACTACGCGGAGGCGTTCAAAACGCTTGATCTGCAAACCGTCAAGCAAGACTTGTATGATCTGATGACCGATTCGCAGGATTGGTGGCCGGCTGATTACGGTCATTACGGACCCTTCTTTATTCGGATGGCGTGGCACAGTGCCGGAACTTACCGTATTCAGGACGGACGCGGCGGCGGGCTGACCGGAACCCAACGCTTTGCACCGCTCAATAGTTGGCCCGATAATGCAAATCTTGACAAAGCACGCTTGCTGCTCTGGCCTGTCAAGAAAAAATACGGCAGAAAACTTTCGTGGGCTGATCTGATGATTCTTGCCGGCAACTGCGCTCTCGAATCAATGGGCTTTAAAACGTTTGGTTTCGGCGGCGGGCGGGCGGATGTCTGGGAGCCGGAAGAAGATATTTATTGGGGCGCGGAAGGCGAATGGATGGGAGACGAGCGTCACTCTGAAAATATGGAACTCGAAAATCCGCTTGCCGCCGATCATATGGGACTTATCTATGTGAATCCCGAAGGACCGAACGGAAATCCCGATCCGGTCGGATCAGGTCATCTGATTCGCCAGACCTTCGGACGAATGGCGATGAACGACGAAGAAACCGTCGCGCTGATTGCCGGCGGTCACACTTTCGGCAAGACTCACGGTGCCGCCGAGCCGCAAAAACATATGGGACCGGAACCGGCTGGCGCGGGTATCGTCGAGCAAGGTATGGGCTGGAAAAATACGTTCGGCAGCGGACACTCCAACGATACGATCACCAGCGGCATCGAAGGCGCGTGGACGAAGACACCGGCGGAATGGAGTCACGACTATTTTGAACATCTGTTCGGTTACGAATGGGAATTAACCAAGAGTCCGGCGGGCGCGTATCAGTGGAAACCGAAAGGCGATGCCGGCGCGGGAACGATACCGGACGCACACGATTCATCAAAAAGTCACCAGCCGTTTATGCTGACAACCGATATTGCTCTGCGGATGGATACCGAGTATGAAAAAGTTTCGAGACGTTTTCTTGAAAACCCGGATGCGTTTGCGGATGCGTTTGCCCGCGCGTGGTACAAACTGACGCACCGCGATATGGGACCGAAAGTGCGCTATCTCGGACCGGAAGTGCCGGAAGAAGATATGATCTGGCAAGACCCGATCCCGGAAGTTACACACGAATTGATTAACGATCAGGACATCGCCGCACTCAAAGAAAAAATACTCGATTCTGGATTATCCGTCTCACAGCTTGTCTCGACTGCGTGGGCATCGGCATCGACTTTCCGCGGTTCCGATATGCGCGGCGGCGCAAACGGCGCACGAATTCGCCTTGTCCCGCAGAAATTTTGGGAAGCAAATAATCCGGCTCAATTGACAAATGTGTTGGACAAATACGAAGGAATTCAAAAAGAATTCAACGACTCTGCATCCGGCGAAAAACAGGTTTCGCTCGCTGATTTAATCGTTCTCGGCGGATGTGCCGCCGTCGAAAAAGCGGCGAAGGATGCCGGTCACGCTGTAACCGTTCCTTTTACTGCGGGACGCGCCGACGCTTCGCAGGAGCAAACCGAAGTGGATTCGTTCAAATACCTTGAACCGTCAGCAGATGGTTTCCGCAACTATAAAAAAGTACATCACAAAACGCCGGCAGAGGAAATGCTGGTTGATAAAGCGCAGCTTATGACGCTGACCGCTCCTGAAATGACGGTTTTAGTCGGTGGAATGCGTGTTCTGAACACGAATTTCGACGGGTCGAAACACGGCGTTTTCACGACGCGCCCGGGAACGCTGACCAACGACTTTTTCGTCAATCTGCTTGATTTAAGCACGACGTGGAAAGCTGTTTCAGAGGACGAAAACGAATTTGAAGGGCGTGATCGCGCGACCGGCGAACTCAAATGGACGGGAACACGGGTTGATCTGATTTTCGGTTCAAATTCGGAACTCCGAGCTTTAGCCGAGGTTTACGGAACCGATGACGCTCAGGAAAAGTTTGTGAAGGACTTTGCGGCGGCGTGGAACAAGGTGATGAATCTTGATCGCTTTGACTTAGCCTGATTTGAATGCCGTCTGGAAGAGACTGACAGGTCAAACTTTTTGTGTGCAGATATAAGCAAAGCGAACTTGGTGTTGCCGAATAATTGGTTGCACAGATAATGTGGGCGTAACAGCATATAAAAATGCTGATTTAAGGATGGATAAACCACACTTAAGTCAGCATTTATTCAAGGGAAAAAACTCTATGTAAAATAAGAGTATGAAAAATTACGAAAATAGATGGTCAAAATTTCCGCTGCACTCTTATAATCTTCTGCCCAATGTTGGAATGTTTAATTTTATCTGCTGAAAAAAGGATAATATGATTTCAAAAAATTCCTGTCATTTTCGTCACGAATGTTTGTTCATTTTTGCGCTTTTTTTTCTGTGGATACCGGTCTTCGGGGCAAGTAGAGAAGCAATTCGATGGGAACGGCAGGCAAGAAATGTTTCAATCGTTCGTGATGATTGGGGAATTGCCCACGTCACCGGCAAAACGGACGCTGACGCCGTATTCGGTATGATTTACGCTCAGGCGGAAGATGATTTTAATCGCGTCGAAACTAATTATCTCAATGCGATGGGACGGCTTGCGGAGGCAGAAGGAGAATCGGCAATCTGGCGCGATTTGCGGATGAAAATTTTTATTCAGCCGCAGGAGTTGAAAAAGAAGTTTGCGACAAGTCCTCTGTGGCTGCAAAAACTGATGATCGCCTGGGCGGACGGTTTAAATTTTTATCTGGCGAAACACGCGGAAGTTAAGCCGCGTGTCATCACGAGATTCGAGCCTTGGATGGCGCTGTCTTTTACCGAAGGCAGCATCGGCGGCGACATCGAATCAATCAATCTCGGGCGGCTGCAATCATTTTACGGATCAGAGCCGACTGTGAGCGTCGCAGAAAAATCTGATCTGCTCGCTGAACCGAGCGGTTCAAACGGAATCGCCATCGCGCCGAAGAACACAACCGACGGACACGCTCTGCTGCTGATTAATCCGCACACTTCATTTTTCTTTCGTTCGGAATTACAGGTTACGAGCGGCGAAGGTCTTAATGCTTACGGCGCGGCAACTTGGGGACAAATCTTTATTTATCAGGGATTTAACGAACATCTTGGCTGGATGCACACTTCGAGCGCGGTTGATGCGATAGACGAGTGGCGTGAAACCGTTGTAAAAAAAGGCGATAAATATTTCTATAAATTCGGCGCGCAGGAAAAGCCGGTGACGACATCAGTTATCAGAGTGCCGTATAAAACTTCAAACGGAATGACGGAGCGGAAATTTACGGTCTATCGCACACAGCACGGACCAATCGTCCGACGCAATGATGCGAGCAGCGATTGGATTAGTGTCGGACTGATGAACAATCCGGTGAAGGCTCTGATTCAGTCTTATTCAAGAACGAAGGCGAGAAATTACAAGGAATTCCGGCAAACGATGGAACTGCACGCGAACTCGTCGAACAATACGATTTATGCCGATGCGGACGGAAATATCGCATTTTTTTACGCTAATTTTATTCCGCGCCGCAATCCTCAATTCGACTGGACAAAACCTGTTGACGGGAGCAATTCCGAAACGGATTGGAAGGGTTTGCTCTCGTTTGAAGAATCGCCGAATCTGCTCAATCCGGCGACCGGCTGGCTTTATAACAGCAATAATTCGCCGTGGTCGGCTGCCGGTTCGAGCAGTCGCAAACAGTCGGATTTCCCGAAATATATTGACAAGGGCATTGAGTCGGCACGTGGTCGGCACGCAATCAGAGTGCTTGAAAATCGTCGGGATTTCACGCTCGACAGGTTGCAGAATTCCGCTTATGACAGTTATCTGCCGTGGTTTGAAAAAACCGTTCCGGCACTCGTCGCGGCGTGGGACAAATTGCCTGCGAATGATCCGTCAAAAACAAAATCGGCGGAACAGATCAGCATCCTGCGCAAGTGGAATCTGCGCTGGTCAACCGATTCGGTCGCCACCTCGCTCGCGGTGTTTTGGGCGACGGACATTGTTCGTTCTTCAGATGCAAGTCCGGGCGTTCCGTCAGTAATTAACGTTGTCACAAAAGCAACGCCTGCTCAGTTGGTTGAAGCATTGATCCGAGCTTCGGATCGGCTCACGGCGGATTTCGGAAATTGGCGAACCGCCTGGGGCGAGGTTAATCGTTTCCAGCGATTGACGGGAGATATTGTGCAGCCTTTCGACGATGCCGCCCCGAGTATTCCCGTCGGATTTACTTCGGGAAATTGGGGTTCTCTCGCTTCGTTCGGCGCAGCGCCAACCGCCAATACCAGGAAATGGTATGGCACGAGCGGCAACAGTTTTGTCGCGGTTGTCGAATTCGGCAAAAAGATTCACGCCAGAGCCGTGACTGCGGGCGGCGAAAGCGGCGATCCGAAATCTCCGCACTTCAATGACCAGGCGTTACGCTATAGTAAAGGCGATTTGCGCGAGGTTTATTTTTATCCGACCGAGTTAAAAGATCATACAGAAAGAAAATATGTTCCGGGAAATTAAAAATAATTTCTGTGTAATCAGCACGTTTAACAAAGTCTGTTTTACAAAATCGGCACCGCAAGCTCCGCGCCGGCAAATTCCGATGGGCAAACAACCTGGACAGCATATCTAATTGGTCAAACGCATACGGGTTCAGCAAATAAGTTACTGGCAGACGCGCAATGCCTTATACGGACGCGGCTTATTCCAATTCGCTTTTTGGGACGGACACGCAGGCGGAATTTTTCTTGATCCTTTAACGAATCAAGTCGTTCTGCAAATGGGCGCGGCGCTCGAAAGACAGGTTTTAAGACCATCTGCGGCGGACGTAGAGATGGCGCATTCGGGCGAGAATTAGCAGCAAGTCGCCAACCGTATCACGGGCGCGAAACCGCCCGCGCTCGCCGTTAATGTTCCGACAGATTTAAAAAATCGGATTGACGACAGAACTTACCCGCAACTTTTTGAGGAAGCCTTCGCTCGCCATCCGGGTTCTGTCCGCCAATTTATATCTATACTCGCCGAAAAACTCGACTTGCAGCTTTTGCTCGCCGAGTGCCGGAATTTTGCAAGTGCCGAATTTCGATTGCCGGGTGCCGTTGACCTGCGCGGCGGTCGCAACTTTTTGTTGAGCAAATACGGTCTGCTAAACAAACATAACCGCGCACAAAACGATTAAAATGGTCAAATATTTCATAATTTTAATAACGCCTCGCTCGCGCTTTTTTATTGCTTCAATTTTTTCAGTTTGTCTTCGACTAGGCGCAAATTGTCCATCGCCATAATGCCTTCGCCCGAACCGGTCGCCTGCGTTCCTTCAAACCGATAAAAATCCGCGCTAATTCCGTATAAACGCGCCGCTTCCGCCGGTTTCGCGGCGGACAGATAATCCGCAATCATTTCGAACGGCGTAAAAATTAATACTTCGTCGCTCAACGTCGCGCACAAATCTGCGGCATCTTCAAACCGTTTTTCGCGGCACAAAGCGCGCACTCGCTCACGCTGCCGCTCAATTTCTTCCGTCTCAATCGTGTTTAATGCGTTCATAAAATTACTCGAAAATTGTCGAATGACCGATTAGCCGCAGTAACACTAATAAAAATTTTACTGCGGCAAAACATCATATTCTTTGCGCGATAAAAGTGTTTTCAAATCAACGCCTTCGTCAAACGCGATGTTGTCGAGCAGCCATTTGCCGTTTTTGTTGACGAATGACGATTTGGTCCGGCACGTCGCGTAAACTTTGCCTTTCTCGGCGTAATCAAAATTAATAGTGATAATGGCTGTTCCGTTCGTGACAACCGCTTCGCCGACGCGAAAATTCGTCGCCGGTTCTTCGTGATTGCACAGAAATAAATCATCAATGACGGGCGGTTTTTCATCCTTATTTTTCGCTGACCACACACGCATTCGCCGTAATTCATTGGCGATTAGCTCGGACAGATTTTGACTCAATAACGGGCGCAGATTTCGCAAGCCCGATTCCGACGGGTAGCCGAACATCGGCAGATATTTTTTGTAAAATGTCTGCGCCGCAGCTTGGGCTTTTTGCTCGTCGGAAGTTTGAGCGTAAACTGCGCTGCCGCACAGAATAAGAACAACGATGATGATTAAAATTTTTGATTTCATATTTTTGGATTCCCTTAAATAATTTAAACTTCGTATAAAATTCGCCGCCTCCTTATTTCGAGACGGCGGTCAATTTCTCATCAAAGTGTATGCCGACTTGACGAAAGACGGTGTTTGCACTTCACAGATAATTCGGTCGGTAAACGCTTTTACCACTCGCAGGCGTAGGCACTCATACTTTGTTTTGCCATCTCCGTTGCCTGTTTGCAGGCGGAAGCTAAACTGCTTTTGGTCTGCGGATTAGCGGCGAGGTCTCTCCACGATTTGCGCGTCAGGTCGAATGAAGATTTCATTTGCGCCCGCGCCGCTTCCGGGACTTTTCCGGTGATGCACGCTTCGTATTTTTCGATGTAATTATCGCATTCGGGAACGCCGATTTTGTCGCCGGTCGAACCAGTTGAAGTGGGCATCGTATCGCGGTTAGATGGCGATGTCGGATATTTGTCGGTTTTCTCGGCGGTCGTTTTCTCGACGCTCGCGTTTGATTTGTTGGTTTCGGCGGTTGAACTCGGTTTGGCGGATGTCGAACAGCCGATTGACGCGGCGATGCACGACAGAATTGTTAATGTTAGTAAATTGTTTTTTAAGTTGAATTTCATAATGTTTTTAGCTCCTCGCATAATTTTTGATTTTTGCCGGACGCTACAAAAACTGTCCGGCTTGAGATCAACTTTATTCGTTTGCGCGGAGTAAAACACTACCTGTGTGAGTAGATAAAAATTTTCAGTCGAATTATTTAATCAAACGGTCGCGCATCGCTACGGCGACGGCTTCGCTTTTTGAGTGGACTTGCAGTTTTTCGTAGATATTTCGCATATGGAACGAAACGGCGTGAACCGTCACGCCGATTTCCGCCGCCGCCGTTTTGTAGTTATGACCTTCGACGAGCATTTTCAAGAGTCTTAATTCGTGCGGCGATAAATCGTAATCGGCGCGTTCGGGCGGACGAATTTCGCGGAACAGAGTGATGACGCGGCGGGCGACTTCCGGCGACATCGGCGAACCGCCGGCGACGGCTTCGCGCAGTGCGTCGAGCAGGCGGACGGGCGGCGTTTTCTTAAGCAGATAACCGCACGCGCCGGCGCACAAAGCGTTGAAAATCCGCTCGTCGTCGTCGTAAATCGTCAGCATTATAATCAGCAAATCGGGAAACTTTTCTTTGAGAATTTTGATACCTTCGATGCCGTCCATTCCGGGCAGTCCGATGTCGCACAAAACCACATCCGGGTTTTCCGCGCCGACGCGCCGCAAGCCTTCTTCCATCGAGCCGAATTTGCCTTTGCAGATGAAACCTTCCGTGCCGTTTATGAGCATTGCCAAACCTTCGCGGATTTCGCGGCGGTCTTCGATAATGGCGACGTTGATCGGTTTTTTCCCGGTTGTTGTTTCGGTTTCGCTCATAAATTGTTGGCGTGTATTTTCAGTAAACATTGTAATCATTCGATAATATTTCGTTGTTTGCAATCCGCGTTAAAATAATTTTTTCGATTTCTAAATCAGTCAATCGGAGCCGCTATTGCCTATCTGTGAACTGCCGACGAGTAAGAATCTTCGCGGTCATAATGCGGGTCTTCGTGCCGAAAAAAACTGATGTCAGCCGAAGCAAAACGGCTCTCGTAATTTTTGCGAAACGGAAATTTCAAATAAACAATGACATCAATTTTTGTCCAGCAGCCTTTGACAACATCTGAAATTTCGTTGCCGAGATTCAATTCTTCGGCTAAAATTCCGGCAAGTTCCGCGCATAAAAACGATGTGTCCATATTTTGTTTTCTTAACTGAAACTCCTCAAGTTCCGTGTTTAAATATTTCAAAATTGACGGGCGAAAGCACTACTTGTTCGCGTAGTAAAGAAAATAATTTACAAAACTTTTTCGTCCGCATTCGCGCCGAGCGGCGCAGTCAAAATCGTCGTCGTTCCCGCTGCTTTATCGGAAATGATTTCAAGCGTTCCGCCCAAACCAACCGCGCGTTGTTTCATACTGATTAATCCGTGTCCGTCGTTGATTTTGCTTGTATCGAAACCTGCGCCGTTGTCGTACAAACTCAGATAAATTTCTGAATTTTCGACGCTCAATTTTATTTCGGCGCAGGTGCATTTTGAATGCTTGACAATGTTGTTGACCGATTCCTTGAAAATCAAAAATACTTCGCGCCGCAAATTTGCGCCGAGCGCGAATTCTTCGTTCAAATCCGGCGCGTCAAAAGTAAATTTAATTTCCCGCGCCGTGAAAACATCTGCGGCGAAACGGCGCATTTTGCCGGTCAGTTCGCTCAGAAAATCTTTCTGCGGATTGATCGCCCAGACAATATCGCTCATCGCGTCAACGAGTTCGCGCGATGAACCGGCGATAAATTCGAGCGGTTCTAAAACTCTTTCGTTCGTTTTATCAACGCGCTGCTGCAAGACTTCGCTGAAAATCGAGATTTGCGTCAGAGACGAGCCGATGTCGTCGTGCAGATCGGCGGCGATTCGGCGACGCACCTGTTCGAGTTCACGCAATCTATCGGTTTTCGCCTTCTGCTCGATTTCGGCGGCGCGTTTTGAATCGGTGACATCTTCCATTACGAGAACGACTTCGAGCAGTTCGCCCGCGTCGGATTTGACCGGATAAGCGAACGACTGAATCCAGCGCGTTTCGGCTTTTTCGTCAACTTTTACGCCCGCGCTGTTGGTCTGCGGATCGTATGGAATCGGCGGCAAAGCCATCGTTCCGCCGCTAAAAACGGGACGCAGTTTGTCGGCAACGCCGGATTTGATAATTTGTTCATCGGCGAGAAAATCCCAGCCTTTGATTTGCTCGAAAGTGATTCCCCAAAATTCTTCGTAGGCGCGATTGACCGAGCGAATCGAGCCGTCGGGCGCAAAAATCACCGTTCCCAAAGGCGATTGTTCGTTCATTTGACGAAAGCGATTTTCCGAAACGCTCAACTCGCCGAACGCGTGGCGCAATGCTTGACCGGCTTTTTTGCGTTCGGACACGTCGCGGGCGATGCCGGTAAAATATCTCGCGCCGCCGCTCGTGAATTCGCCGAAGGAAAGTTCGAGCGGAATTTCCCCGCCCGTTTTGTGTTTGCCGGGAAGTTCGATTGCCGCCCACGAAATATGTTTTCTGTTGGTTTCGACGTATCGCTCCATTCCGGCGTGATGCGCCTGCTGCAAAGCGTCGGGCATCAGCATCGTTAAATCCGCGCCGATCAATTCCGCTTCCGTATAGCCGAAAATTTTCTCGACCGCATCGTTGACAAACACGATGCGGCTGTCTTTGTTGACCGTGATAATCGCGTCGGACGCGGTTTGCGCCAGGGTGCGAAAGCGTTCCGCCGATTCGCGGGAAATTTCGAGAGCCGTTTCGACCTGCTTGGTTTTCTTGACGCGAAATCGGTCGAGCGAGAAAATAGCCGCCGCAATTATCAAACCGATTAACGCTAAAAACCACCGGCGACGGTAAATCGGCGGCGCAATCGTAAAAGAAACAATCGCCGGATTTTCGCTCGAAATTCCGTCGGCGTTGACGGCGCGAACGGCAAACTTATAATCGCCGGACACGAGATTGGCAAAAGTGATCGTGCGCGTCGCCGACGGCTCGCTCCATTTCGCATCCGCGTTTTCGAGTTTATATTGATAACGCAAATCGCCGCCGGACGCGAAATTGATGGCGAAAAAATCAACCTGCAAATTATTTTGATTTGCCGCTAATTC
This sequence comes from uncultured Pyrinomonadaceae bacterium, assembly GCA_964237245.1. Taxonomy (GTDB): domain Bacteria; phylum Acidobacteriota; class Blastocatellia; order Pyrinomonadales; family Pyrinomonadaceae. The sequence goes on along the minus strand of CAXSHW010000066.1, from coordinate 916 downwards.
CAGATTGTGAATTTCCGTCGCGCCGAGCGGCGGCACAAAGCGGTTTTCGCCCGTGACGCGCAAATTGCCGATCCAAACCTGCGGCGCGAAAGTTTTATTTTCCTCTTTCGGCGCAAATCTCGAAAGCCCGTTTGTCGTGCCGAACCAGACATCGCCGGTTTTTTGAGCCAGCATCGCGCCGACGAAATCGCCTTTCAAACCGTCGGCAAGCGAATAATGCCGAATCTCGCTCGAACCATTCGCAATGCGGTCAACGCCGCGCGCCGTGCCGACGTAAATATCCCCGTTCGCCGCTTCGACGAGCGACCGCGCGTTGTTGCTCGCCAAACCGTTTTCGGTCGTATAGCGAGCAGAAATATTCGTCAAATCCTGCGGATTATCAAAGCGCGTGACACCGCTCTGCGCCGAAGCGAGCCACAGGCGATTTTGTTGGTCAAACAAAATCTGTGTGAAAAATCCCTTCGGCAGATTTTCTTTGATTTCGGTAAAAACTCCGTCTTTATAACGAATTAAACCGTCCTCGTAAAACCCGAACCAGAGCGTGCCGTCCGAATTTTCGGCGAACGAAACGGGCGATTTGCCGTCCGGGAAATTATCTTTCTCACTGAAGGCGTAAAATTTTTCGTCTGCCCGCGACCAGTGCGTCAAGCCGTCGGTCTGCGGCTCTTGACCGCGCGTTGAAATCCACAGATCGCCGCGCGAATCTTCAAAAACGCGAAAAAAGTTGCTGCTTTTCAAGCCGTCGGCAAGCGTATAAATCGCTGACGGTTTTTGATCGGCGAGATCGGCAAATTCGTGTGGGGCGGCGAAACGATACAGTTTATTCTGCGTCGTAATCCACCAATCGCCTGCGCTGTCGGGAAAAGCGACGCTCGAAAGCCACGAGTAAGTCGAATTTTCGTCAATGCGCGGTCGC
>CAXSHW010000065.1:5199-23666 GCA_964237245.1 uncultured Pyrinomonadaceae bacterium | reverse complement strand
AACGAGTCGCTCCGTCGAGAACTCTCTGAAACCGACTATTATTGGCGATGCCGTTGGTATTTTTTGAATCGAGATAGAAACCGTCCGACACGAAAAAGACAAGTTTTTTACCGTTTATCTGACCGGCGCTTTGAAGAAGATTTTCGAGCGAACCGAGCGTCGTATCGGAAACCGACGACAAATTGGCAACGATATTATTGGCGCGCTGCTTGACCATTTCATACACCGCATTTCGGTCAACACGCATACCGACACCGTTGACTGAGGATTTCATTCCTTCAATAATTTTTATGATGTAGTATTCGGCGGCATCGCGGTCGCCGCCTAAAATTCGGATAGCGACGTGTTCGGGCATCGGCGGCGTATCAGTATCTTTCAAAGCTGCCGGAAAAAATTTCAGCCGCGCGAGTGCCGCCCGCAAAACGACTTTGTTGTCGGTGAATTGTTGAAGAAATCCGATTTGTCCGCTTGCCGAAAATATTAATACATTGTCGCGCGGCATCATTTCGTCATCAATAAAATGGTTGATAGTCGAGCGCGTTCGGGCAAGACTGTCCAGGGAAAGATGCAAATCATCAACAAAGAAAATCACCTTGCGGTCATGTAGAGTCGGGCTGAAACCGTTTGGTGAAACGATTTGCGATTTCAGTCCGTTCGGCGTATTTTCTTTCGCTTTCGCGGAGCCAATATCATCAAAAAACTTAACAGGCATTGGCTTGCCGTCAACACGCAATTCAAATTGATTTTGCTTTAACCCATCAACGAAATGCCCGCTTTTATCAACGACCGTAACGTTTGTCTGAATCAAATCCGTGTTGACGCGAATCGTATTTTCGTCGGGTGGAACTGCCTGATTTTGACCGAAAGCGGAGAGAACGAAAATAAAAAAGGCGAGAAATAAAACAGTGTAATTTCTCGCCTCGAATATCTTTTGAATGCGCATTGCTAAAACTCCAAAATAAATTTTTATGTTTGCATATTATTCCCTTTTGCCCAGTTTCCGCAACGAATTTCAATCGGATTCGATTCTAATCAGCGCCTAAAATTTGCGCGACGGTTTCTTTTTTCAAGCCTTTGCCATTTCGATTATTGTAATTTGAAAGCGAAATTTGCGGGTCGCGCCAGGCGTCAAGGTGTCCGACTTGGTGAACGCATTGAATCGTGCAGGTCGGAGCGCACCATTTTTCGGTGATATATTCGCGGCGCATATCTTCGTGCGTGTATTCGAGCAGCGGAATTCCCGGAGTTCCGCGCTGCTGCGAACACCAACTGACAATGCCGCCCTCGTCAACATATAAATATCTCGCGCCTGCGCGACATTTCCAATCATATTCGCCGCCGTCAACGATTTTGTCCTGAAACCAATTCCAACGCGCGTAACTTCTCGTGCCTTTGGCTTTGATTTCTTTATAAACTTCTTTTTCCCTTTCGGTTAAACCTTTATTCAAACCCATCTCGTCGTGAATGACGCCGACGGTTGAAGAAAATCCTAACTCGACGGCGCGGTTGGCGATAATTAACGCCTCGTCAGGATTTGCCACGCCGCCGCCGACGACAGAGTTAATGTTAACTTTGAATTTTGCGTGTTCGGCGAGATTTTTTAATTTCGCGTCGAGAACCTTTAAACTCTTTTTCGATACGTCGTCCGGGTTGACGTTATCAATCGAGATTTGCAAATAATCGAGTCCGGCTTCGTTGAGTTTTTTTATCTTTTCCGGCTGAAAATAATAGCCGTTCGAGATGAGACCGGCAATCATTCCGTGATGACGAATCCGCGTGATGATGTCGTAAATCTCCGGGTGCATCATCGGTTCGCCGCCGGAAATCGTGATCACCGACGAACCGAATTCGGCGAGTTTATCAATCCGTTCGAGCATCACGTCAATCGGCACAGGTTCGCTCGTTTTGTCGTATTCGTTGCAATAAGCGCACGCCAAATTGCATCGCCGCATCGGGACGATGTGAACCAGAACCGGATGTTTTGTCGAAGCGAAAGCGCGAAACGTATGTCTGACGCCGCGCGTGAACCGGCTAAAACTGCTTGCCTTCGGCATTCTGCTTTTTACTCCAGGAATCCTGCGAAAAGTATCGAACTTGAAATTATAGTTGCTAAAGCCTTTCTTTTCAAATTAGAGCGAAAAAGGCTCTGACGGATTTTGCCAGAGCCTTTGCTGAAATTTGAATAAACCGCCAATTAACCGTTGATAATTTTCGTTCCTTTCGGCAAATCCACCTTAAAAACCGATGCATTGATTGTAACGTTTTTTTGCAGATTGGAGAACAAAAGCGTGGTTGAATCGTTATTACTTTCAGTAATCTTTATCTGCAAAGGCATACCGTTTCCGTCAACCCAAATTTCAGCGGTTTTAAAGTTAAAAGATGCGGCATTTCTCGGTGTCATTTCCAAATGCCAAGTCGGGACGTTTCCGACTACATTCTCCTGCCCTAAATACTTGATAGTAAAATTAGTTTTTAATTCCTCTTTCGACATACTGACAAAAGCAAACAAATTGCCGGCTTTCCCTTTTCCTTTTGCCTGATCGGCATTTCCTGTTATTGCCTGTCCGCGACGCGGCGTATAAATTACATATTTTTTATTGACGACGGACAATGTTTCCTGCACAGGTTTTGTCCAATCAATCCGCACAAGAGCATCGCGTCCCTTGGCGGGCAAATAAACAGCCGTTCCTTCGGTCGTGTCGCGCGCGTCAATTTGCGGATTGTATTTGTCCATCGTTACATTGGAACGAAGTGAAGTAAGACTTGTGCGATTAACTTCCATGCGCTTTAAAATTTCCGGCACAAGATTTTGCGCCTTTGTTTCGCTAACAAAAAAAACGCCGGAAAATAATGTCAATACAATTGCGGCAAAACCTAATCTTAAAAATGATTTCATAAATATAATTTCCTTTCAAAAACTGTGATTGAGAACTCTTTAAGGATTTCTCAAATCCTGCTTTTCGTTTTCGCTTGCTTGTGAAACTCAATTCTTGAATTGATTTTTTTCGAGCGAAAAATCTTCGGCTTTGACGACGCGACTCACCGTTTGAGTTGCAAGTTTTTCGCGTTTTTCAAACCACGTCTTCGGCGTCAGGAAAATAAACGCGATGATTAAAAGACAGAAAACATCGTATTGCCAGGTTCCGCGTTCGTAATTCCACAGAATAAAGTTTTTCATACAATTACGGTTTACGAATCCGCGAATTTTGAATTACAAATTTTGATTTTTTATAAATTCGTAATTCGTCATTTGAAATTCGTAATTTTTAGCCGTTCTCTATCAATCCGTCGCGCATTTGAATGATTCGATTGCAATGCCGGGCGGCTTCCGGGTTATGCGTAATCATTATAATCGTTTGATTGAGTCTTTCGTTCAATTCCTTAAACATATCAAGCACGATTTGCGAATTTTCCGTGTCGAGGTTTCCGGTCGGTTCATCCGCCAGAATTATCGCCGGATTATTGATAACCGCGCGTGCCAGCGCGACTCGCTGCTGCTCGCCGCCGGATAATTCGAGCGGTTTGTGATTCATTTTATTTTCTAATTTCAAAAGACGCAAAACTTCGCGGCGATTTTCCGCATTTCCGCCGTTTCCCGAATGAATCCGTTCGGCGAGCCGGAGATTTCCGTCAGCCGTCAAAGTCGGGAAAAGATTGAATCTCTGGAAAACAAAACCGATTTTCCGACGCCGAATATCGGTTCTTTCGGCATCGGAAACCTTCGACAAATCTTCGTCGGCGATAATAATTTTCCCGCTTGTCGGCGAAAGAAGCCCGCCGAGAAGATGCAGAAGCGTAGATTTTCCGCAGCCCGAAGGTCCCATAATCGCCAGAAATTCGCCTTGTTCGATGTCCAAAGACACGCCGCGCAGAGCCGGAACTTCCATCTTGCCGATTTTGTAGGTTTTGGTTAAATCTACGGTTTGTAAAATTGTCTTCATCAAAACAAACGGTGTTTTTAATTTGAATTATTGATTTTTAGCCTGGGTTTTCGGAATTTCCTTTTTCGTCTGCCCGTTGTTATACGCTTGAACTTTTTTATCGAGGTCAACTTCCGGCAAATTCCAGCGGTTTTCCAGCACGAAAACGTTCGGGTTGTATGATTTGCCAATCGTTACGCTTTCCGGCGATTGATAAGTCAAGCTCATTTTATATTTTTCCTTCGGGCGCGTTACTTCGATTCGCAAAGGCAGATTGTTATATTCGCCCGTGTCGGTCAAATTTCCAGTCGCGCCGTAAACAATATCCGATTCGATTTCGCCTTTGGCGTCGAAAATTTGCTGTCGCGCGAGCCTGATTCCGCCAACACGGTCGAACCAGAAACGGCGCGTGACGGTTAAACTGCCATCGTCATTTTTGCGAAGCTCGTCAAGCAGATAATACCCGCGCAAAACTCTCGCCAGAGGAGATTTTTTTCTAACGTCGCTGTTAAATTCGTCCTGCAAAATCGTGCTTTGTAAATATGAAAAATTATTTGTGTCAACCGGACGCATCAGCATCGCGTCGGTAAAATGCTGCGGGCGCAGATTAGAAAAAGCATTGACGTTTTGCTTCAGCGCTTTGCTGTTTCCGTCAAAGTCCATTTTTTTGACTTCTTCCTGCAAAGCTGAATAATCGGCGTCATTTGAACCCAGAACAAATTTTTTGTATTTACCGCCCGCGCCGTCTTCGAGAATCGCTACACGAAATTTCCCGCCGTCCGAAGTCATTTGAACCACGTCGGTTTTTATTATCGGAATTTGAACTTTTAATAAGATATTCGCCGGACGCTGAACGACGACTTCACCGTCAGCCGTTTTATATTTTTCCGCGATACCGGATTCGGCGTAGGAATTATCTTCAAACTTCAAATCCATCTTCGCGCGCATCGAATTGATTTTGGCAAAATTATTGATTTGTTCGATTAATTGCGCTTCGGTCGCATCTACCGATTTCAGCAAAGTTACGGTCGGAACTTTTGTTTTAACTTCAAAAACTCCGCAGCCGTTTAAGGTCAAAACCAGAAATGCCAGTAAAAATAAATACGAATGCGATTTATAATTTGTGTTTAACATCAGACGTTTGAGATGTTTGTATTCTGACGGCTGTTGTCCTGTAATATATTTCACTGTAATACTATGTGTAATGCCCTTGACAGGAAAAATAATTCCATTAAATCGAAGATATTAACACGCGGAAAGCAATTTATCCTAATAAGTAAAAGACGCGGCAACGTCAAGCAAATTGCTTTTCGTGCCGCGCTTTTTTAAAACTGAACGCTTGAATTATCCGGTAAAAACGCCTGCCGAGCGCGTTAAATAATCCTGCATCGTAAAGGCGAACATAATCGCCAGCCAGAAGAATCCGGCAATCGCCGTCAGCCAGATTAATTTCGAGCTGTATTTAACGTGCATAAAAATCAGCGCGACGAATGACATTTTCGTAAAAGCTATCATTAATGCCAATAAAGTATTCGCGCCGGGAAAAATCCAGTCAAGGTCTAAACGAGCAACCATTGAAGTTACAATCGTTCCGACCACCAGAATACCGAAAACCATCAAGTAAAGCGGAACTGCAACAATATGATGTTCCGCGTGATCGTGTTCTTCGTGTCTATCCGTGTTATGTTCTGCCATTTTTTACTATTCTCCAAAATGTCTGCCGAGCAAATAAAGCAGCGGAAAAAGGAAAATCCAAACAATATCAACAAAGTGCCAGTATAAACCGACCATTTCAACCGGCGCGTAAAATGCCGGCGTAAAAGTGTATTTCCAAGCCTTCCACAACAGCCACGTCATTATGCCAAGCCCGATTATCATATGCAGAGCGTGCAGCGCGGTCATCGCAAAATAAATCCAGAAAAAGATGCGAACTTTATCCTGGAATTTGCTCTGACTGATTTCGCCGTTTGACTCATAGCCGATTTGCTCTGTGCCGGTCAGAGTATGTTCCGCAAATCCTCTGTCAGCCAAACTCGTATCTTTCCAGATGAAATCTCCGCGCGGATTGACGTATTCTTCGTGTTCGCCCGTCTGAGACGATTCATTCTTATTAAATTTGTCAACGCCATTTTCAACCGCGCCCGGAAAAGGCAGCGAATTTTTTCCTTTTGTTTCGGGATTCACTAAGTCAAACGGCTCATTCTCAATGAGTTTTTTATCGGTTTTCCGGTTTAGTCCGGTTACCGGAACGATGCCGTCATTATATTTTTCAGCGTATTCGTATGCTTTGACACCTAGAAACGCCATACCGAAAAGCATCGTTACAATTATTAAAATGACTTGCAGATTGCGTTTTCCGAGCTGCGCGTAGTGAACCGCCAAAGCCATCGTTAAGCTGCTGACAATCAGAATTAGCGTGTTAGCCATTCCGAGCCATTCGTTTAAATGGTTACTTCCAGCAGCGAAAGCCATCGGATACTTCGAGCGAAAAACCAGATAAACCGTGAACATTCCGCCGAAAAACATAATTTCCTGGACGAGAAACATCCACATTCCGAGCGAATCGGATTCCTGCTGCTGCCCCATATCTTCAAATTGATGCTGAAGACCCGGCGGATGATAATGATGTTCGTGTATGTCTATATTTGTCGCCATTTGTTTTGATTTACGAATTACGAATGATAGAAATAATAAGTCTCGTAATTCGTAATTTGAAATTCGTGATTGGTTAAACCGTTACCTTATATTTATTTCTCGCGTCTTCCAAATCCAAGCCGCTTTCTTCTGAAAAGTCGTAGGCTTCCCAGGTTACAATCGGTGTTTCTTCAAAATTTTCGGTCGGCGGCGGACTGGAAGTGCGCCACTCCAATCCCGGCAGAAGCCAGGGATTTGCCGGCGCTTTTTCGCCGAAAAAGATCGAATATGTAAAATAAATCAGCGGCAAAATCAAGCCGATGGCGAGAACCGACGCGCCTGCCGTCGAAAAAATGTTCAAAACCTGAAATTCTTCCGGGTATGAAGCATAACGGCGCGGCATTCCCATATAACCCAAAATAAACTGCGGGAAGAACGTTAAATTAAATCCGACGAAAACGATTATCGCGGAAACTTTACTCCAGAATTCCGAATAAAGTTTGCCGGTAATTTTCGACCACCAATAATGCAGACCGCCCAGGTAAGCCAGCACACTGCCGCCGACCATTACATAATGAAAATGCGCGACGACGAAATAGGTGTCGGTCAAATGCACGTCCAAACCCATTGCGCCGAGGAACAATCCGGTTAAGCCGCCGATTAAAAACAGTCCGATGTAAAATAATCCGTAAAGCATCGGCGTATCGTAGGAAATATGTCCTTTGTAAAGCGTCGCCGTCCAGTTGAAAACTTTAATCGCCGACGGAATGGCGACGACCATACTCAAAAACGAGAAAACGAGTCCGGCGTAAATTGACTGTCCGCTGACGAACAAGTGATGTCCCCAAACGAGAAAACCGAAAACGGCAATCGCAAGCGAAGAGAACGCAATAAACTCGTAACCGAAAATTTTCTTGCGCGAAAAATTTGAAATCAATTCCGAGATAACGCCCATTCCCGGCAAAACCATAATGTAAACTGCCGGATGTGAGTAAAACCAGAACAGATGCTGAAACAAAATCGGGTCGCCGCCGATTGCCGGATCGAAAATTCCGACGTGCGCCAGCCGCTCCAACGCCATCAGCAAAATCGTAATCGCAATCACCGGCGTTCCCAAAAGCATCACGAGACTCGTCGCGTAATGCGCCCAAACAAAAAGCGGCATTCTGAACCAGGTCATTCCCGGCGCGCGCATCGTGTGAATCGTAACGATAAAATTCAAGCCGGTTAAAATTGACGAAAAGCCGTTGACAAAAATCCCCAAACCGACCGCCATCACGTATGAATTGGAAAATGTCGTCGAATACGGCGTGTAAAAAGTCCAGCCCGTATCAACTCCGCCCTGCATCAGCGCCCAAAGCGTCAGACTTCCGCCGAGAATATAGATATACCAACTGAGCAAATTGATGCGCGGAAAAGCCAAATCCTTCGCGCCTATCATAATCGGAATCAGAAAATTTCCCAAAATAGCCGGAATTGACGGAATCAAAAAGAAGAAAACCATCAAGATTCCGTGCTGCGTAAAGACGCGATTGTATGTTCCCGATTCGAGCAAATCGCTCTGCGGCGTGAGAAGTTCCAGCCGAATCAGAGACGCATAAACTCCGCCCAGCGCAAAAAAAGCGGAAACCGTTAATAAATATAAAACCGCAATTCGTTTATGGTCTTTGGTCAAAAGCCAGGATCTGACAGTAAAACCGTTCGTCAAATAATTTACCGGCGGTTTCGGTTTGATATAATCAACATCCATTGAAACATCGTTTTGCATAACTACTTATCACCTTACTATTTGTTTCCGTTATTAATTTTTCTGGTCGGTTCGCTCGTGTTAGCGGGCGCGTTCGGATTGCTCGCGCCCGTCATAGTCGAGTTTGTCAGTTGCGATGTCGGCATTCTTGTTCCGTTCGGATTTGAAGGATTTGATGCAGAGTTTCCGCTGCCTGAATTCGTCGAGCTTGAACCGGTCGAATTTGTCGCGCCGCCCGCGTTTCCGCCGAGAGATTTTATATACGCGACTAACGATACGAGTTGTTCTTCGGTTACTTGTCCTTTGAACGTCGGCATAATCGGTTGGAAGCCTTCGACTATTTGGCTGCTCGGATTCAATATTGAGTTGCGAATGTATTCTTCATCCGCTTTGACCGTTTGCCCGCCGACTAATTTCACGTCCGTTCCAAACAAACCTTCGAGTTTCGCGCCGCGCTGCTGCGGTCCTCCGGCGTGACAGGAGGCGCAACCCAATTTATTTTCAAACAAATCCTTGCCCGCTTCGACCGGAGTTTGTCCCGAAACATTCCCCGAAAGCCAGTTGTCAAAGTCGCGCTGCTCCATCACATAAACGTAACCGCCCATTCCCGAATGATTTAAGCCGCAGTATTCCATACATTGAATGCGATATTTACCCGGCTTGGTCGCTTCAAACCAAATCGTCGAATAACGTCCCGGCACAATGTCGGCTTTTGTTCTGAAAGCCGGAATAGCAAAATCGTGAATCACGTCTTCGGTTGTCATCGTCAATTTGACTTTGCGATTGACCGGAATGTGCAATTCATTAATTTCCCTCTGTCCGGTTTCGTGCTGAAGTTTCCACATCCACTGTTTTCCGACCACATAAATCTCCATCGCTTCGGCAGGCGGACGATATTGATTATAAAAAACGATTGCGCCGCCGAGAAAAATCGTGACCGAAATGATAAACGGAATAATTGACCACAGCGTCTCAAGCGCCATCGAGCCGTGAATTTCCGCGCCGGTCGCGTATTTTTCTCTTTCACGATATTTTACGACAAAAAAGATAATTGCCAGCACAATACCGATGGTAAAAAATGCGCTAATCGCCAGCAGGTAAAAATATAATCCGTCCACTTGCCCCGCAAAAGTTGAGGCTTGTTCGGGAAATAATGGAACCCACGAAGAATTCTGTTGCATAATCGTTAAAATCAGTGCTAAGAGTTAAACGGTAAGCAATAAGTTTATAAAATTCATTTGTGATTGAAATTCTATTTCTCTTATACTTACCACTCGTCGCTTACCGTTTAGCCCCGTCAAAAATCTATGTCAAATTCGCTACTTTATTCTTATTGTATCGCCGGAAAACGAATATCATTCCGCCTATTGCCAGCAATGTTGCGACGCCTAAAATCCGCAGAACGCGCAAAATCGCCAGACCGTATTTTCCCGAAGCCGGATCGTAATGAAAACAGTAAAGATAAAGCTGTTCGGCTGGATTTCCGATTTTATTTTCCGCCGATTCCATCAAACCGAACTTCAAATCCTTCGGCGCGTAATCAATTCCGTAAAAATAGCGCGAAAGTTTGCCTTCGGGCGTGGCAATCATAATTCCGCCGGCGTGCGCGAATTGATTTGTCGCCGCATCAAACTGGTAATTATAGCCGACGGCTTGTGTAACCTTGTCAATTTCTGCTTGCGTTCCGGTTAAAAAATGCCAGCCGTTTTCAGCGCCGCTGCGCTCGTAACGCGCTATATAGCTCGCCTTTTTGTTTTTAGCCAAATCAGGTTTATCGTTTTCACGCGCGTCAAAACTAATCGCTACGACATCGAAATCTTTTCCGGCATCAAAGGAAATTCCTTTCAAAGAGCCGGTCAAACCATTCAAAACTTCGTTGCAGAGCATCGGGCATTCGTAATAAACAAGCGCCAAAACGACCGGCTTGCCTTTGCCGAAATAATCTTCCAGCTTTATCTGGTTGCCGGTTTCGTCCTTAAATAAGGCATCGAGCGGCAATTGCGAATTTAATTTTTGTTCAATTCCGACTTTCTTCAAAATCGGCGGCATTCCGTTGCTCACTCCGACTTCGTTCGGGTCATAAGTTTTCGGCGAGTAGAGCGGCGAATTGTAATGCTCGCTCTTTTGCGCCGAAACGTTTCCGAACATCAATAAAACACTCAAACCTAACAAAAGCGTCAGTTTCAAAACTGCTGAAATGTCTGAACTCTTTTTCATAAAATCCTTTTAACTATCAAGACAGACCGGAAATCGTCTTTGTTCATCACCTGTGAAATTTCACGTTTCAACTTATCTTCTAACGTCCGCAGCGGTTCTTCCCGCGCTCGAAAGAGAAACAATCGAACGCGAATCTTTTAGTAATTTTCCTTCCTGTTCGGCGTTCGGCTGCGGTTTTCCGGCGCTTTGTTCCAAAAATTTCTGTTTGGCGGCTTCAAGCGGCATTGTTACGACCATTCCCGTTTTTTGGTCTTGCTGTCCGTTCTTCCAGAGTGTTTCCCACTGCTCGTGCATAGCGCGATACTCGGATTGCGGCGCTTTCAGTTCTAAATTAACGCGCCCTTGCGGACTTTCGACGCCGAATCCGGGCGCGGCTTGAAGGCGCGGTTCAGGCGGAAGTCGCTCCTGTTCGTTCATCATCATCGGCGATTGCGCGTCTTTATCCGCAATCGCTTGCGACTCCATAACGTTCTGCAAAAACCACATCAAACCGAAAGTAAAAACTACAAGTATAAATAAACCGACTGCGAAAATGATAATACCCCGCAGACCAATGGTGTTTGTTTCATAAGGTTTATCAAAATCCTCAAAAGATTTTTCGTGTTTCGTTGCCATAATATTTAATCAATTAAGAATTTCAAATTACGAATTTCAAATGAAAGAAAGTTTTTAATTAGTAATTCGTAATTTGAAATTCGTAATTTTAATGTCCCTTGCCGTGTGCAATCGCATTTTCCAGATACGGATCGTTTATCGGAACGAGCGGACGTTTCAAAAGTTCGCCGAAAAACCACCACAGCCAGATTCCGCCCATTGCGACAGGCGCGACGAAATCCATCCAGTTTAGATGAAAACCGACTTCCTGCGCGTGACTTTCAATCATCGGACTCGGACCGATTAAGTAATACGCATCAACCACTCGCATCACCAAAATAAAAACCGCCAATGACGCAAGCCACTTGGCATTGCGTTTAATGTCGCGCGAAAGCAAGACCATAAACGGAAACGCGAAGTGCAAAATTATTAAAGCCAGCCCGATGAAACCCCAAACACCCTGTATGCGCGGCACATACCATTTTGTTTCCTCCGCGATATTTCCAGACCAGATAATCAGATATTGCGAAAAATTCAAATACGCCCAAAGCATTGTAAAAGCCAGCATCAACTTTCCGATGTCGTGAAAATGTCGTTTTCCCAAAACCCGATTCATCGGCGCTTTATCAGACAGCCACGCGAGAACCGCTACGGAAAATGAGAAACAGCTTAATCCCCAACCGGCGACGAAAAGCAATCCCCACATTGTCGAATACCAGTGCGGGTCAAGTGAAAGCACCCAATCAATCGTGGCGAAAGTTACAATCAACACAAAGAAAACCGTTGACGGACCGGAAAATCGAGACGCTCTATCGAGTAACGCTCTGGCTTCTTCAAAACTTTCCGCCTTATCTTGCTCAAGCGACCATTTGTTGAGCAGATACATCATTACCGTCAACAAAGCGAAATAAATAACGGCGCGAATTCCCCAGGACAGCGGATTCAGATAAATTTCGCGGTATTGGATAACCGGATCATTCTGCATATGCGTCCACGCATAAATTTGTGTTACACCTAGTAAAATCGGCAAAAACAGAATAAAAAGAATTGGCAATGTGCGCGTACTAGCTTCAAGAATGCGGCGCAGCACCACGCCCCACGCGCCGCCGGTCATATATTGAAGCTGCAAAACTCCGATGCTTCCGATACCGATGCCGCCCCAAAAGATAAAACCCAAAAGCCAGGCGCGCAAAGCTAATTCTCTATATCCGGGAACAAGCAGCGCAGCCGCCAAAATAATAATTGTGCCGATGCCGCCGATGCCGAGTGCCAGAGTTCGGAAGCGGTTTAACTCCGCAGGCGCTTCAAAATTAGAATTTCTCAACATCTATTTCGCGCCTCCCTGACCGTTGGCGTTTGTCTGCGCGACGGGTTTTGATGTCGCCGGCATAGTTGCTGTATTCGCTTCTTTGCTTGAAGTCATTGTTAAATTACCGTTCGGATTTTGACTGATTTGCAAAGTCCGAATATATGCGACGATTGCCCATCGGTCAGCCGCCGGAACTTGCGATGCGTAGCTGTTCATTTTGCCCCAACCGTTTGTTATCACGTCAAAGAAATGTCCGACCGGCGCATTTCTCAAGCGGTCGTCGTGATATGTCGGAGGTTTCGGAAATCCGCGCCGCACAATCATTCCGTCGCCGTTGCCGACAGGACCGTGACAGACGATACAGAAAATTCTGTATCTTTCCTCGCCGCGGTCAACCAACTGTTTCGTTATCGGAACGGGGAAATCCTCAATCACGTCGGGAAAACTCGTAATAACCGTATTGCCGGAAGCATCCGTCGCGGTTGCCGGAGCAGCGGTTGTCGCCGCGCCGCCCGCATTTTCTTTTTTTCCGGTGTAAAAAGCCTTGTCTTCGTGCAGCATTCCGCGCGCGACCGTGCCTTCGGGCAAATCTCTCATCGCCTTATCGTCTTTGAAAAACTCACTTTTTTTAAAGGCTTTATAGCGCGGCTGGTCTTGCATATCATAGCGACAACTCAAAGAAAACAAACTGCAAGCCGCAAGCAGCAAACCATAAATTGTCGCTTTGCCGATTTTGAGTTTTGAATTTTGAATTTTGAACCTAATCCTCGACATCAAAGACCTCCTGCGCATTCAAACCTTGCATAAAACTTTTCGTTTCATCGTAATTAAATTTCGGGTCCTTTGTTTCAATCAATAAAAAGAACTTTTCTCTTGTCGCTAAAGCAAAACGCGGAACATTAAAAACAGGATGATAAGGCTGCGGCAAACCGTTCAACAGCAGCATTCCGAAAACTCCCGCAAACGCCGCGAATAATATCGTCAGCTCAAAAGTCGGCGGAATAAACGACGGCAAGCTGAAAAAAGGACGACCGCCGACGATGATCGGATATTCCAAAACGTGAACATAAAATACAAGAGCCTGAGCCGATAAAAGCCCGACAGCACCGCCGCCTAAAACTAAAAACGGCAGAATTGTTCGTTTAACACCGAGCGCTTCGTCAATTTCGTGAATCGGAAACGGCGAAAACGCATCGGTTTTTGTGTAACCGGCTTCTCGAATTTTATTCGCCGCATCCACAAGCTGTGTCGGCGTATCAAATTCCGCTAATAACCCGTAAATATTCTTTTCCATAACTTTTGGCTTGCAATCAACCGAATTTGCTGGCAATCAGTTTGACACGGGTGAGTTGCCCTTTTTCACCGATGGCGGACAAATTCGGTTAATTGCAATTTTTATTTCGCAAAATTTACGTCCTAATCGCTCCTTGAACTTCATCAACGTTTTCTTCAAAATCTTCCTGATGCCCGTGAACATTTGCCTGCGGCAACAGCGTTCGTACTTCAAAAATCGAAATAACCGGCAAAAATCTGACAAATAAGAAAATCAGTGTCAAAAACATACCGAGCGTGCCGACGAACATTGTGACATCGTAGATACTCGGCGAATACATTCCCCAAGAAGACGGCAGAAAGTCGCGCTGGATACTCGTTACAATAATTACAAACCGCTCAAGCCACATACCGATACTGACAATTATCGAAATAACAAACAACCAGAACGCGCTTTCCCGAAACCGCTTGAACCACAAAAATTGAGGCGTTAAACCGTTGCAGAGAATCAGAAGCCAGTAAAACCACCAGTAAGGACCGTTCCAAATGCGGTTTTTAATCATAAAAACTTCATACGTGCTGGCGCTATACCAACCGAAAAAGGCTTCCATAATGTAACTGTAACCGACAATCAAACCGGTCGCCAGCATAACTTTACCCATATAGATAAGGTGCTGGTCAGTGATAAAATCTTTCAGGTTATACCAGGCTCTGAGCGGAATACACAAAAGCAAAACCATCGCAAATCCCGCATAGACAGCACCGGCGACGAAATAAGGCGGAAAAAAAGTCGCGTGCCAGCCCGGAAGCTGAGAAACCGAAAAGTCGAAACTAACGATTGAGTGAACCGAAAGAACAAGCGGCGTGGAAAGCCCTGCAAGCAGCAAATAAGCGACCTCATACCGATGCCAATGCCGCGCCGAACCGCGCCAGCCCCAAGAAAGAAGCCCGTAAATAATTCTGAAATACTTGTTTTTAGCGCGGTCGCGTAATGTTGCAAGGTCTGGAATCAAACCGACATACCAGAATAAAAGTGAAACCGTCGCGTAAGTCGAAACAGCGAAAACGTCCCAAATCAGCGGACTGCGAAATTGGGGCCAAATTCCCATCGTATTAGGATATGGAAAAAGCCAGAAAGCTAACCAAGGACGACCGGTATGTAATAATGGATATAGCCCCGCGCAGGCTACCGCAAAAAGCGTCATCGCTTCGGCAAAACGGTTGATTGACGTGCGCCATTTTTGATTTAACAGCAAAAGAATTGCGGAAATCAGCGTTCCAGCGTGTCCGATTCCAATCCACCATACAAAATTTATAATCGGCGCCGCCCAGCCGACGGGTTGATTGTTTCCGAAAATTCCGACTCCTTTCACAACCAAATAAGTAACCGTCATTAAAAGAAGCTGCATTACGAGAAATGCGATTGCGAACCCGATGAACCAGCCGGACGGCGTTCGTTTCTTTAACGTTAAATCGCTGATTCTGTCTGTTGCAGAGGCAAAATCATGGTCGCCTTCGACCATTGTCGGAAAAATTTTTCTTTCAACTTTTTTTACGTCTTGCATAGCTTTCGGCGTTTTTGATTAAATTTCTCTGTGTTTTTCAAAATACTGTTGACCTAAATCATCCGCTAATGTTCATCCTTTTTTGTTTTCGCTTTTTTCAACCTGCGGCGCTCTGTAATCGGGCATTTCTTTATTTTGATTCTTCAAACCTGCCAGATAAGTAGTTCTCGGCTGTGTATTTAACTCATTGAGCAAATTGTAATTCCGAGAATCCTTTTTTTGTTTAACGACCTGACTGTTCGCGTCATTTAAATCGCCGAAAACAATCGCGTCGGTCGGACACACCGATTGACACGCAGTTAGAATATCGCCGTCGCGTATTTTACGCTGGTCTTTTTCGGCTTCGATTCTCGCCGCCGCAATGCGCTGCGTGCAGTAAGTGCATTTTTCCATCACGCCGCGACTGCGAATCGTTACTTCCGGGTTTCGCATCAATTTATACTGCGGTGTGTCCCAATCCTGATAAAGAAGGAAATTAAAACGTCTGACCTTATACGGACAGTTATTAGAGCAGTAACGAGTTCCGACGCAGCGGTTATAAACCATATCGTTCAAACCTTCGGCGCTGTGAACCGTCGCGTGAACCGGACAGACCGTTTCGCACGGAGCAAGCTCGCATTGCTGGCACAAAACCGGCTGAAAATTCGGACCTTGCGGGTCGTTTATGTCCTTGCCGCCGAAATATGCGTCAATCCGCATCCAGTGCATTTCACGTCCGCGCTCGACTTGTTCTTTGCCGACAACAGGAATGTTATTTTCCGACTGACACGCGAGAACGCAGGCGTTACAGCCGACGCAGGAATTTAAGTCAACCGTCATTCCCCATTTGTTTCCGTTGTATTCATACTTCGGATACATCGAAAGATCGTAATTGTCTTCCTGCTCGCCCATTTTAGGATTTTCTCGGAACGCCTCCAAATCCCAAGTACGCAAAAGATCACGTCCTTCCATTGTAAAATGCGTCTGAGCCGAAGCGATTGTCGCTTGCCCGCCGGCTGTTTGGATGTCTCCCGTGCCGAAATTCATCGCGTCGGATTTGAGAACATCGTAAGCGTTATAACCGAGTCCTGTTCCGACTCTTCCCGCCCGCGTCCGCCCGTAACCGAGATAAATCGTAATCACGTCATCGGGCTGACCGGGCGAAATCCACATCGGCACGGGCTGATTGATTTTTCCGCCCTGATAAGTGAGCGTGACCAAATCCGAAAATAAGTTTCCGCCTTTCGTATTGACAAAAGTCGTGCCTTCGCTGCCGCCGGTCATCGGGTCAAATTCCCTGCCGGTTTGATTCAGACCGAATTTTTACGCGGTTCGCGGACTGACCAATGCAACATTGTCCCAGGTTATTTTGGTCAGCGGATTCGGAAGCTCCTGCATCCAGCCGTTGTTGGTAAATCGTCCGTCATAAACGCACGGGTCAGGCAAGATGGAGATTTCCAAATTGCCGTTGTTCGCCGGAGCAGTGGCGGGCTGATTCAAAAATCCGGTGCTTGCCGAAACTGATTTTGCGGTCGCCGCCGAGTTTGGAACAAATCCGTCGTGGACGACTTTGCGCCAGGTATCGTCAAAATTTCTTGCTGCCGACGAAGCTCCGGCTGTTTGGTTCGACGCGGAATTACCCGTCGGCTGCGCGGAAGCGGAATTTTGAGTCGGGGAAACATTTTGTGTCGCAGTCGCTACGCCCGAATTGGTATTCGGCGCGGACATTTGAGAATTGTTCGCCGCGCCTTGAACGCTCGCCTGTGGGTTTCCCGCCGCGCCGTTTGAAGTTGTGGCTGCCGTCGCTTTTGACGCGCCTGCAAAGCCTTGCTTTTGCCAAAATTCCTTTACGATGTCGTAATCTTTTTTATCGTAATTTTCGCGGGCGAAAAGCTGCACAACTTCGTGACTGCCTTTGCCGTCGTAAAGCGGCGCGATTAAAGGCTGGACTATCGAAACAGTTCCGTCGTAGGCGCGCGTATCGCTCCACATTTCGAGAAAATGCTTTTCGGGAACGTGCCACTGGCAAAGCTCGCTCGTTTCATCCGCATACTGCGAGAGATGCACGCGAAGCGGGATTTTGTTCAAACGGTCGGCATTTAACTTCAAATCCGCAGGCGTGTTATAAACCGGATTGCCGCCCAATATCACGAGCATCTTTACCGCGCCGCCGTCAATTTCGTTTACAAGCTGGCGCAAGCCGTCAATTTGCAATGTTTCCGCATTCGGCTGGAAAGGTTCTGCGTAAGTAACGGTTGTTCCGACGTTTCCGAGCGCGGCATTCATCGAATGAGCAAGCGCGTGAACGAGCGGCGGCTGATTATCGCCGACCGTAACAATTGATTTGCCGCGATTTGCCAGCAGGTCTTTCGCCATCGTTTGAACCCACTGAATTACTTGCGGCGACAGACCCGCGCCCGTCGAAGCCGCGCCTGAAACGCCCAAAGCCGCCGCAATCGCTCTGGCGATTTCCGGCATCTGACTTGGTTTGACCGAAAGCCGATGATCTGCTTTCGCGCCCGTCAAAGTAACGGTCGTTTCGATTGTGTAAAGACGATTTAAATCCTTTTTGTCTTCGGAATACGCGCGTCCTTTGGCGTAATCCTTCATATACCGGACATTAAAACCGGAAAAAATATCGTCGTCGAGCGACAAAATCCGCGCCGCCTGGTCAAATTTGTAAATCGTGTGGACGGGCGAACCGAAAGCCATTTTCGCGCCCGCCGTCGCGTTATCTTTATTGACCGGCTCGTATTGATAGAGTTTGGCGTTCGGAAGCTCGGAAAAGATTTGTTTGAATTGTGAAATTAAGGTCGGCGAAGTTACGGTTTCGGTTAAAAATCTGATGCCCGCGCCGCCGTTCGCGCGATTTTCATTAATTCCGGCGCGAAGCTGAACAATAAAATTTTCCCAGGTTGTCGGTTCGGCGCGAAAAGTAATTTCCTGCGAACGATCAGGATCATACATATCGAGAAGCGCAGCTTGCGCTCGAACGTCGGTCGCGCCGAGACTTCCCGGATGATCCGGATTGCCTTCGATTTTCGTCGGACGACCTTCGTAAGAACGCGCCAAAAGACCCGTTGCGATTCCGCCGAGCGTCATTGCCGTCGCGTAAAAAAGAGGCTTGCCCGGAACTAATTCTTCAGGCTGGCGAACATACGGAATGATTTTTTCAGCCGGTTGGATAACGCAGCCGGTCAATCCGGCAAATGCCAGCGACGCGCCCATAA
>CAXSHW010000065.1:0-5189 GCA_964237245.1 uncultured Pyrinomonadaceae bacterium | reverse complement strand
GGCGGCTCAAACCGTCTTCCCACTCTTCGGCGTGCGTCGGATATTCGCGCTTGACGAACTCTTCAAACTCCGGCGCGTCCACAAATTCCTCGACGCTCCGCCAATAATCCTTTCCTTCTTGGCTGAGAATTCTATCTCGCATTAACGCAAAGTTTATTTTGCTTTCTTTGCTAGGCATCTGTTTCTAATTCCTTAATTTTTAATTCAAAATTCAGGATTTAGAATTCAAGGTTTCGACTTTGAATCCTGAATCTTGAATACTAATTTTTTATCTGTGGCAAGTCGAACAACTCGTTAGCATCAGCGAACTGCGAATATGATAATCGGCTTTTAACTTCGCTCTCTCGTCGGTCGTCAAATCGCTGTCCTGCCAGTTCATATCAGTAATTTTGTCTTTCGGTCGAATATAATTTTCAGGATTGCGATGGCATTGCAGACACCATTCCATCTGCAAGCTGTTTTCCTGAAAAACGGCGGGCATATTGTCAATTTGTCCGTGACAGGTCGAACAGCCGACGCCTTTGGCGACGTGAATGCTGTGATTGAAATACGCGAATTCAGGCAAATCGTGAACCCGCTGCCATTCGAGCGGTTTGTTGTCACGATAGCTTGCCCGCACCGGTTCCAAATACGGACTGTCAGACCAAATCTGGCTGTGACAGTTCATACAAGTCTGCGTCGGCGGAATTCCGGCTGTATAAGAAGTTTCAACCGCCGTATGACAATAGCGGCAGTCAATTCCGTCGTCGCCGACGTGATGTTTATGACTAAATTGAACCGGCTGCTGCCTTTCCATATAACGTCCGGTCAAATAAGACGACCGCGCGATTTGCGTATAGACATAAAAAGCGACGCCGCCCAAAATCACCGCCATAACCAGGCTCACTTTGGCGACATTATTTATTCCGCGATGAAAAACTTGTGCCATTTTATTTTCTAATTCAAAAATTTATAACTCGCCGAGTCCTAGATTTTTTGTAAATCTAAGTTTCTTCTGAAAAACCGAATTTTTAACGCTTAAGACCCGAATTGTAAAACCTTCAAATTGATTTTACAGAATCTTACAAATTCCGCAAATTCTACAATCTAAAAATAAATCCTCGACAAACTTTGTGCAAGTTTTCACTAAATAAGTTTCACTGATAAAACAAATAAGAATTTCGGTGCTTAAATTAACGCTCTGCTGAAAGAAGCGCGACGCCGACGGCGGCTGAGTTTTCTCCGAGTTCGCTTTCGACAATTTCGGTCGCTTCAAACGAAGGCGCGAAGGAAAGCTCTTTTGCACGGTAAATTATCGCGTCTAAAACAATGTTCGCGGCTTGCATAATTTTGCCGCCGACGACGATTTTTTCGATATTCAGCAGATTTATCACGCCGGCGACTGCCGTTCCGACATACGTTCCGGTTCTTTTAAGCATCAACTGCGCGAAATCATCGTCGTGCTGCGCCGCGTTGATTACGTCTGCCAATCTTATTTCTTCTTCGTCGAGTCTGTTAAGTGAAGATGTGCTGTCTTGATGAAATCGGCTGCGCGTGCGGCGGACAATGTTGGCGGCTGAGGCGACATCTTCGAGTTTCATTCCGTCGGAATTGACGGCGATTTGACCGAATTCGCCCGCGAAACCCGACGCGCCGCGCCAGATTTTTCCGTCAAAAATCAGAGCGCCGCCGATTCCCGTGCCGAGTGTTATGTAAAACAAATTGCGGTTGCCTCGTCCCGCGCCGAGCAGAAATTCTCCGTAAGCGGCGGCATTAGCATCATTTTCTATGGTAATTTTAAGATTGGTCGCCGCTTCCAAATCGCCCAGAAAGTCAATTTTTTCGTGTTCCGGGTTATGAGTCGAAAAAGCGATTCGCTTATTTTGCTGGCGAAGAAGTCCCGGCACGGCGACTCCGAGCTTTTCAAAATCTCCGACTCTATTTTTTACTTCGCCGATAAAACCGCTGAGTTGAGCAAATAAATCTTGCCCGTCTTGTATCGAATTTTTAAAAACGTCCGAAACAGAATCATCTTTCAAGCAGACGGCTCTAAACGCCGATTTGGAAACTTCAATGCCAACTAGCTTTTCCGTGTTCATAAGGCTTTCGCTTATTGCAGATAAAATCTTTTAAGTTAATGATAAAGGCTGGAAACTAACGAGATTTTAGACACTCGCCGGAAAACTGTCAAACAAAAGATTTTTATTGAATCGAATTTAAATATTTTTGAGCTGAAATATCTTTTAAAACGATTTTGATAGTCTTCAAATACGCGACAAATATTCAAAAGCTGAAACTACTTTCTGAAATACTTTTTCCAACGAATGCTAATTGCATAAGTTCCTTCTCCCTGTGCTTTACACCTTTTAACAATACTAATTATAACTGATTCATATTCAGTAAAATTAACGGAAGTGCATCCAAATTCAGCAATTCCTACACTAATCTTTTTTCCGCGTTTTACATCGGGAAATACTTCGTCAAGCACTTTTTCAGCTTCGTCAGAATCCATTAGTTTGGCTGAACCAAAAGACTTTATAATCATTTCAGAAATATTCCGATTATCTTTGTATATCACTGATAAACCTATATTTGGTCGGACTGTATAAATCCCTTCAACGTCAGGCGAACCGTATTTTTGCTTCAACTCATCTGGTGTTTGAGCCGTTCCGGTTATGACCGTTATGAACACAAATGAGGTCAAAAAAATTAATAAGGTTATATGTTTTATCATAATCATTTTTCATTTCATAAGGTCAACTTTGTGTAAAGCGAGCGCTTACTTCAATGTAGAAAAACTTATTGTTGTTCGCTCATTTGCTTTTTCAATTGAACAATAAACGAACGCACGACGCTGGCTTCGTTTGAGTCTGGAAATACGCGCAGAAATTCTTCGTAAACCTTGATCGCGTCATCATATTTCTTCATTTTTTCATAAACCAGACCGTAAAGCTGATAGACCGTTATCGCGTCCGGCGCGCCGGAAAGCTGCGCGATTGACAGAGGGAAAAACTTCAAAGACTGCGCGTAAAAGTTTTGTTCATTCGCAAAATCACCTGTCGCGCCCGCCGCTTCCGCTTTTTCTTGATAAAGCAGAGCCAAACCCGTATAGGCTTCCGGCTGAAAACCTTTGCCTTCGGCAATTGCGCGTTTATATGAAGCAATGGCTTTGTCTTCCTCCTCGTCGGCTTTATAAATTCTGCCTTCGACCGCTGACGCTTCCGCATAATTCGGACGCGCTTTTCGGGCATTTTTGACAGCTTCGAGCGCGCCTTCCGCGTCGGATTGTTCGAGCAAAACACGCGCTAAACCTAAATATGCTTCCGCATAATTCGGACGCAGGCTGAATGCTTTTTTATAAAGTTCTTTTGATTTTTCTTTGCTTAAAACCTGAAGTTTTTCAGCTTGCTGAAACGCGAGTTCGGCTTCGTCGGTAGTTTTAACCAGAGAGATTTTTACGTCGCCGGCTTGTGTCGGCAGCAGATTTTGCGAAACCTCTTTGAAACCGTCGGCGCGAGCGCGCAAAATGTGTCTGCCCGCCGTAATCGGCTTAATCACTAATTTTCCGCTTTCATCGGTCGCGCCGCGAAGAACGTCATCAAGCCAAATTTTCGCGCTCGGCTCGGTTATAATCGTAATTGTTTTAGTTTGTCTGGTCGGCGGCGAAACGACCGTTTGCTTTTGCGCCGAAACGCCCGAAACAAACAGCAAAATTACAGCTAAAAAGAAAGTCAAAATTTTCAACTTTCGCTTTAATTCGCTTCGAGTTAAAGTTCTCATCTTCATTGGATAGAAATTTTTAGTTTATCCGCAAATTATACTAAATAACCTCAATCCAAACAAAAGTTTTCTGCCGTCTGCAATTTATTCGCCGACAAACTTGCTTTTTTCCGGCTTAAAACTATAATTATTGATTTGCGGCTGGGTAGCTCAGCTGGTTAGAGCGCGGGATTCATAACCCCGAGGTCGAGTGTTCAAGTCACTCTCCAGCCACCAGATTTCAAACGGCGAGTTCTTTTAATAAGGCTTGCCGTTTTATTTTTTCCAGTTAAAATCGGCTCCCGACTTTACAATCCAAAATCCAAAATCCAAAATCTAAACTCGTAATGCTCAGTTTGCTGAAAATAAAAAACATCGCGCTGATTGACGATTTGCAGATCGAATTTTCCGGCGGTTTGAATCTCTTGACGGGCGAAACCGGTTCGGGAAAATCAATTATCGTGGACAGTCTCGGCGCGTTGACTGGCGAGCGCGTGTCTTCGGATTTGATTAAGGAAGGCGAGAAAACAGCGCAGATCGAAGGTCTGTTTAATCTTCCGGCGACGGCGGATTTGCACGAATTTTTCTATGAAAGCGGCATTGATTTGAGTGACGGCGACGAAATCGAATTGATTGTGCGGCGCGAACTCGCGGCGAACGGGCGCAACCGAATTTTCGTTAATAATCAATCAGTTACGAGCAATTTCCTCAAAAAAATCGGCGCTTTTCTGGTTGATATTCACGGTCAGGGCGAACAGGCGACGCTTTTTAATTCGTCAAATCATCTGGAAATTTTGGACGAATACGCGAATTTGCAGAGTCTGCGCGCGAATCTTTCGGCAAAATATCGCGGACTCGCCGAAGTCGAGCGCGAAATCGCCAATCTGCGGCAGGACGAAGCGCAGAAATTGCAGCTTCTTGACGTTTTGCAGTTTCAGGTTGATGAAATCAAAAAAATCAATCCGCAGACGGGCGAAGACGAATCTTTGAACGAAGAAAAACGGCGTCTAAACAACGTCGAAAAACTTTCCGCTCTGAGCGACGAAAGTTATTTACTGCTTTACGAAAACGAAGAAGCGACGGTTGCGACGCTCGAAAAAGTGATTCGCCGGATCACGGAATTAGCCGATTATGAATCGAGTTTCGGCGAATACGCGGAAAGTTTGCAGACGGCGCAGGCGGTTTTGGAAGATTTGGCGATTTCGGTCAGAGATTTTCGCAATCGGCTGGAATTTTCGCCGGAACGACTCGAAGAAATCGAAAGTCGTCTGGCGGAAATTTCGCGGCTCAAACGCAAATACGGCGGCACAATCGAAACCGTTTCGGAACATTTGCGCGAATCTGAAGAACGCCTAAAAAACATCGAAACCGCCGATTTGCGCGAAGAAGAACTGCGCAAGAAATTAACCGATCTGCGTGAAGATTATTTGAAAATCGCCTTTGAAATTCAC
>CAXSHW010000064.1:0-24720 GCA_964237245.1 uncultured Pyrinomonadaceae bacterium | reverse complement strand
TGCCCTCTCTCTCTCTCTCTCTCTCTCTCTCTCTCTCTCTCTCTCTCTCTCACTCTCTCTCTCTCTCTCTCTCTCTCTCTCTCTCTCTCTGCGCCTCTGCGGTGAGAAAATAATACTTTCAGTTCATTACCGAATTTCTTATTTTTGATAACTCACGCGCCAAATCTTTTTTCCGCCGTCGTCGCAAATAAGAAGTGAGCCGTCAGAATTAACAAGAAGTCCGACGGGTCTTCCCCAAACTTCGTTATCAGACTCATTTGTCAGCCAGCCCGTTATAAAATCCTCATAAGAATTGCCGACGAGTTTTCCGTCTTTGAAACGAACGCGAATAATTTTAAAACCGGTCAAAGGCTGACGATTCCAAGAACCGTGCAAAGCGACAAAAGCATCGCCCTGATATTCCTGCGGAAACATTTTTCCCGTGTAAAAAACGATTCCGAGCGCTGCTGAATGCGATGTCAACAAAACGTCCGGCACAATTGTTTTTTTCACAAATTCAGGATTTGTATCTTTAATGCGCGGTTCTACGTTTTGTCCGAGATAAGCATACGGAAAACCGTAAAACGCGCCGTCTTTGACTGACGTTACATAATCGGGGACGAGATTATTGCCGAGTCCGTCGCGCTCATTGACGGCTGTCCACAATTGATTTGTTGCCGGATTAAACGCCAGACCGATTGGATTTCTCATTCCCGAAGCGAACAGGCGAAAACCCGTGCCGTCAGGATTATATTCGCTGATCGCGGCGCGGCGTTCGTCTTTTTCAATGCTGATATTTCCGCTTGAACCGATGGAAATATACATTTTTTTGCCGTCGGGCGAGAAAATAACGTTGCGCGTCCAGTGCTGATGATAACCGCCTTCGGTCAGAGAAATCAGTTTTTCCGGCGTGCCTTCGGCTTTGGTTTGTCCGGGTTTATATTTAAAGCGCACGACCGAATCGGTGTTGGCGACGTAAAACCAGCCGTCGTGAAAAGCCATTCCGAACGGCTGGCTCAGATTGTCGGCAAACGTAAATCTTTCGTCCGCCACGCCGTCTTTGTTATTATCGCGCAGAATAATAATCGAATTCGCGCCCGAATCGGCGACAAACACATCGCCGTTCGGCGCGAGTGTCAACCAGCGCGGATTGCGAAAATCGCCTTCGGCAAAAACATTCATTTTAAAACCTTTCGGGACATTCAGCGCGGCGTTTTTCGGCTGTGGAATTTCTCTCGACGAGTTATTAACGCTATCGGTCGCAAAGGGTTTCGGTAAATCCTCAGGCTTAATTTGATATGTTTGAGGCTTTTCAGATTCAACGACTTTCGGTAAATTTTCACTGTTTGGAGCGGCAGACGGCGGCGTTCGACTTGTCGCATTTGTTTGGTTGGTTTGTTCCGTCGGTTTCGTTTGACAGACGGTTGTCAAAACCGCGAACGGCAAAATCGCAGCGGTTAAAATAAGGCTTTTAATACTACTGAAATTCATTTATATTACCTCTTGAAAATGTCTGAAATTTTATTTCTCAATCTTAAAGATAAACATTCGCCGAAAAGAAGTTCAAGCCGGGTCGGGCAAATCGGAGAAGAACTTGCCGCCGAATTTTTGCGGAAAAACGGTTATCGGCTCATCGCGGCAAACTTTAAAACGCCGATTGGCAGAAATCGTCTTGACGTTCAAATTACAGGCGAAATTGATTTAATTGCTTTGGACAAAGATGTTTTGTGTTTTGTCGAAGTGAAAACACGTTCTTCCGACAAATTCGCTTCGCCGCTCGCCGCCGTTGATTTGCGAAAACAGCGACAGATAATCCGCACGGCGCGGATGTATCGCAAAATTTTTCGGCTTCATTTAATCAAAATACGATACGACGTTGTCAGTATAGTTTTACCGGAAAATGCGCGTCCCGAAATTGAACTCGTCAAAAATTATTTTAATGAGGAAAAGTTTCGGAAAAATGTTTGGAAAAACGAATTTTTAATTTAAGCGTCTTTAAAATCTCTGCATTTTACTTAAAACTTCTAGGAATTTTCGCATCGGTTAAAATTACGAAATCGCCCAGATTTTCGTGTTTCTTTTTATCAAACTTTGTAAAATCGTCTTCGCAGCGAATCGTTACGACCAAAATTTTCGCTTTCGGATTCAGTTTCAAAAACTGTTCGGCTGTTCCCAGACGGTTTTCGGTGTGAAAACTTCCGTTAAGATGAACAACCAGAGCGTTTTTTTGTTTTTTTAGAAATTCTGAAATTGAAAAAGCCATCGTCGCGTCCCAGAGCGTTTGCGAATCGAGGATTTTTGAAACATCGTGATTGTCGCCGCCCGCGCCGTCCATCAAAGCTGTAAATTTCCTTGCATATTGTTCCGACGCTTGAGCGTAAGGCAGAGGCGCGAGCCATTTCTTCGCTTCGGGCGAAAGTTTTTCCAGCGTTTCACGACCGCCGCGCGAAACCATATTTACATAACGACGCGGCGCGTTTGCGGCAATCACCGCAAGTCTGTTTTGTTTGGCGTATTCGACTAAAGGACGATAATCGGTTTTATAATTGTTCCAGGGTCGGCTGTCGTCCAGGAACTTCTTTTCCGTAATCAAATCTTTTAAGTATTCATCCAAAACAATCTGCACGTCGCGCTCAAACATTTCCAGCGAAAGCGTGATGTTTCTTTTTGCGCCGAAATTTTCCTGCATTTTTCTAAAAAACTCGGCTTGCAGAAAGTGAGCAACCGCGTCATCGTGATTTTCGCCGAAGAAAATCACATCCGACTTTCCGGCAGCTTCGATAATTTGCGAAACATTCGCGGGATTTCCCGCCGCGTCGTAAATTCGATAATTAGAATCGGAAATTTGCGCCGAAACCGAAATGTTCATAAACACAAGAGTAACCGAAACAAATAAAACTTTGAGCATAAATGATTTAATAAATTCCGACCGATTGCAGACTTTTATTTTGAATCCGATAAGTTTTTCGGGTCGGGTGCTGTCTGCTTTAAGAACAAATCATAAAATAAATGTGTTCCAAATCAAAACAAAATCACCGGATTGAAAAAAAATTGCATAATTTAAATTTCTGAATGAAGCAACGTTTATCGGCTTCGTTCGACTTATTTGGTTTATGGCATAAGTCTTGCAAATTCGACGGTAAGCTATTTGGCTAGAAATTAGATCAAAACGAAAAGGAGATTTATTATGATTAACGACGGAACAATTGGAGAAGAAGCTTCGGCTTTTGGAGAACGGGTTTCAGGAGATGTCAAACAAGCAACCGGGGCGGTTACGGGCAACGAATCTTTGAGAAGTTCGGGTGAAGCGCAAGCAAATCAAGGCGCGGCGCGGCAATCACAAAATCGTGTATTGACCGGTATGTTCCGTGATCGTGATAGTGCTGAAAGAGCTTATAACTCGGCGATCAATCGCGGATACTCGAAAGATGATGTCAATTTGTTGATGTCTGATAAAACCCGTGATACATATTTTCCCGCAGGTGACGACAGCGCCTTAGGCAGCAAAGCACTTGAAGGCGCGGGAACAGGCTCTGCAATCGGTGGAACTCTAGGCGCGATTATTGCCGGAATCGCGGCAATCGGAACGAGCGTTTTGTTACCGGGAATCGGCTTGATCGTCGCCGGTCCGCTTGCCGCGGCTCTTGCAGGCGCAGGCGCGGGCGGTTTAACGGGCGGTTTAATCGGTGCGCTGGTTGGTTCGGGAATTCCCGAAGAACACGCTGCTCAATATGAAGAAGGTATTAAAAACGGCGGTATTGTAATGGGCGTAAATCCGCGCACCGATGAAGACGCCGATTATTTTGAAAATGAATGGAGAAACAACAAGGGTGAAAATATCTACCGTTAATTGATTCACGTTCAAATTAGAATTTGTTAAGAACTCCGTCAAAATGACGGAGTTCTTTTATTTTAAATCAGATACCTTAAAATTAAGTTTTGTCTTCCAGATGACAGACGCTTGACGAAATTTGTTATTATATGGTTCTCAATGAACGGTGAATCAAGCTAGGTGGAAGCCGACTTGAAATGTAGCCAGGTGAAATGTTCCAACTTGTTTTGCCCCATTTAATAGAAGACTAACCTTAAAAAAGTTAGTCTTTTTATTTGATTTTTGTGAACGTCTCAAAGATTAAGAAAATTTCACACACTAAAATTATTCACACAAAATATGCGCGGCGAGCAGCGGAATCATCAGTTCGTGATGACCTGTTATGGAAAAACCACGCCCCGCGCCGCCTGCCGTCGGTCGGCGGACGACATTCGTATTCGGACGATAGCTCTGGATAAAATCAAAGTTGGCGGTTGTAAAATCTTCGAGCGGAAAACCCAAATTTCGCACGACCGTTACGGCTTTCAGAAAAATTTCCGGTAAAATGACACTCGAACCGATGTTCAGATAAACTCCGCCGCCGTTTAATTCCCTGACAATCGAACAGAAAAGTTTGAAATCCGTGTGCGTTGTCGCGCCGAGCGCCGCGCCGTCGCACGAAGCATGAAAATGTCCGATGTCCGCGCCGATTGCCAGATGCGCCGTAAAAGGAATTTTATTTTCGTAAGTTCGGCATAGAAGCGAATTTTCAGAATTTGCGGGCGACTGCGCCAGAATTTCTTTGCCCATTGCTTCGCCCAAACCTACTCGGTCACGCATCCCGTTTTTTGCGGCGCGATTTAAAATCTCTCCTGTTTCACGCGCCGCGCCGAAATCGCCTGAACCGAGCGTCGCGTCAACATCTTCGGAAGTAAAACCGACGAGCGCGATTTCCGTGTCGTGAACCAAAACCGAACCGTTTGAGGCGATTGCCGAGGCAAAACCCTTTTTCATCAAATCAATAATAATCGGCGCGAGTCCGGTTTTAACGACATGACCGCCAATGCCCCAAACGATTGGCTTGTTTAAATTTTTAGCGCGGATAATTTGCCTTGCGACTTCACGAATTGATTGGACAGCGAGAATATTCGGAAGTTTTTCCAGAAAGACTTTAAGCGAATCGCTCGCGCTTATCGGTGCTGCAAAATCCTTAACGGTAACTTTGCTCGGACGCGAAGCCAATTCGTAAGTTTTAATTTCTTCCAAACTAATCGGTTGAAAGTTTTCGTAAATTGACATAATTTTCCTAAATTATATCTTAACGGACGAGCGTTACGGAATTATCAAATTGGAATTTTCAACTTTAAAAAAGGAGACGGGCGAAAATTCCGCCCGCTTCCTTTTATATTTTATTTGCCTGCCAAACTAAAAGGCGCGCCTTTCTTCATAACCGACAAAATTAACCGTAGCATTTTCTTCGCTCAAAGAAACGACTTGCAGCGGTTGAGTAAAACTATATCTTTTGGCACGCGCTTCAAAAACAAGAAGTTGTCCGACTTCGACTGCTTCAAACAGGTAATTGCCGGAACTATCCGTATAAGCAGAAAGTTTTTTACCACTTGTGTCAGTCAAAGTTACAAGAACGCCTGCAATCGGGCGACCTTTAATGTTAATTATTTTTCCACCGACATCCACTACTGCGGCGGTCGTTCCGGCAGTTATATCTGTGGTAACGGTTGCCGCCGTATTGTTGCCTTCATTCGATTCGGCAATCGTATTATTCGGGTCAACCACAACATTCGTTCCGGTGCTGGTGATTGTTTGCGTCGTTGCCGGAGCAATAACATTAACCGTAAAAGTTGTTGAGCTATTTGCCGAGACACTACAACCTCTGAATTGAACTACGCCGGAAGTTAAAGTAGTAGATGTGCAGTTACTTACAGCGGCATTATATGTGACGCCTGAAGGTATTGTGAAATCTACATCAACGGTGGTTAAGCTAGTCCCACCGGCATTATTGACCGTCAAAGTGTAATTATAACTGTTTCCTACGGTTACTGATGACGGCGCGCTTTGGCTGATTGTTAAATCGGGTAATACTGCACCAGCGGTGGCTTGAACTTGAAAATTATCAATCACAAATGTTCCAGCAGCACTCGTTCCGTCTCTACCTAACAATCTGAAATAAACAGTAGGCTGATTTTCTATGGCAACTACTGAACTTAAATCAATTGTAAAAGCTGTGGCAGCCGTAAAGGTTGTCGAGTTTGGAGGCTGAATTGTTGAAAAAGTAGTGAAACTAGTTCCATCTAAACTATATTGAACATCAACATTTACAGGACCTGTGCCGCTTCTTCGTGCCTGGAAAAAGAGCATATAATCTTGATAAGAACTCACACCACTTAGTTGGAATTGAAAAAAATTTGTTGAGGTCGAAGCGAAGCTCGAAACACTAACCGATTGATTTGAAGCATTTGCCACAAAAGCCGGTGGAGATGCTACTGCCGCTCCAGCAGGAGTTGTGCAAGTTCCTCCCCCAACAGTTCCACCTGTTGAAAATGCAGATGTAACGCCTGTCGCTGTAGAAAGCGGTGAAGCCGTGCAAGGTGTTCCAGCAACGGCAGATGCAAAATCATAATTTACAAGTGTTGTTTGAGCGTCTGCATTTGCAACAAATAAAGCAAAGCAAATTGCCAACAGCGAGACAATCCCGATTTTACCAGCCAAACCGGGAAAAGTTTTTTGAACAAAATCTTTCATAATTTTTCTCCTTCAATGTTTTTAATTCTAAGTGTTGCGACTTAAACATTGACACGAACGATTATTGCAACCTTTCGGCTGTCCTAAAGTATTTGACAGATTTCAAAATTACCGTATAGACATTTGGGAAAGTTTGGGAAATCTTGCTTTTCGGTAAATTGTTTAAGAAGTTGTTTTGTAATTCTAATTCGCATCAAGCGAATGGAAAAACCATTATTAACGTGCTTGAAGATTAAACATTTTGTCGGTTGGTGTCAATCGAGAATGATTCTCGAAATCAGTCGTAAAGGTAAAGCGGAACTTATAAATAACTCGAAATAAAGCGAATACGAACAAAAAATCAGCGCATTAACTTTTCGTTAAATCCATATTTCAGCTAATTCTTATTTTTCAATAAAATTTTCGGCGGTTTTTTCTATTGCTTCGGACAGAGCGATAATTATTTCTGATTCTTTAGAATCCCAGTCGCCTTCGACGCGGCAGCCGGAAGCGTTTTTGTGTCCGCCGCCGCCGAATTTTTCGGCGACGCGGGCGACGTTGATGTTATCTTTTGAGCGCAGGCTGACGCGATATGTGTTCGGCAAAGTTTCGCGCATATAACAGACGGCTTCGACTTCTTTGGCGGCGAGCGGAATGTTGACGAAACCGTTGTTGTCGCCGTCAACCGATTCGGCTTTTTGCTGCATTTCGAGCGTTTGGCGCATCCACGCGATTTTGCCGTCGTCGCTGCGTTTGACGGTTGCGATAACTTGACTCATCAACTCGATGCGACTCCAGGGGTAACTGTTATAAACGACCTCGGAGATTTGCGCCGGTTTTACTCCGACTTTGACGAGTTCGGAAGCGACTTTCAAAGTGCGTTCGGTTGTGTTGGGAAAATGAAACGAGCCGGTGTCGGTGACGAGCGCGAGATAGACGCATTCAGCGATTTCTTTTGTAATGCGCCCGCCGATTGCTTTGCAGAGATTGTAAATCATTTCGCCGACTGCCGACGCGGTTTGGTCAATCCAGTTGATTGTGCCGAAATGCTCGCTGGTTGCGTGATGGTCAATGTTGACGGTCAATTGATTTTCGAGATTTCTGATGCCGGGACGAGAAAGATCGGAACATTCGATAACAAAAACAGCGTCGTATTTGCCGTTGACTTCGGCGACCTGGCGGATTTCATCTGCGCCGGGAAGCTGAGTATAAGCTGCGGGAATTTCGTCACGGACGATAACATTAGCCGTTTTGCCCAACGAACGCAAAAGCCAGCATAAACCTAAAGAAGAACCGATGCCGTCGCCGTCCGGTCTGACGTGCGTCGTGATGGCAAAAGTATTTTTGTTTTCAATTAACTCGACTACTTGACTTAACACTTATTAAATTGATGATTGATGACGCGATGACGAGATGAATTTAAAAATCCTTTTAGTCATTATTCATCATATATCACGCTTCCTTACTCATTTTATTTATGATCTGTAAATGTCGAATAATGAATTTTTTCTTTAATTCAGCATTTATTATTCGTCATTTATAATTTCCTGTAACTCGCCTTTTTTCGTTAAGTCTTGAATCAGATTATCAACGCGAACGGCGTTTTCTTCTACAGTATCGCGCACAAAATTGATGTGCGGCGCGTGGCGCAAATCCAGGTTGAGAGCAACTTGCTGACGAACAAATGTCGCGGCGTTTTGGAGAGCTTTAAGCGCCGCTTTTACCTGGTTTTCATCACCTTGAACAACTACGAAAACTTTCGCGTCGCGCATATTTTCCGATACGCGCACATCAGTTACGGTTACGGCTTGCAAGCGCGGATCGTTCATTTCATACCCGACTATTTCCGTTACCTGTTCACGCAGCGCTTCGGCTAATCTTTCAGGACGACGCATAAAAAATGGATAGTGAAATGTGAATAACTAACAATGAAATCAATAATTTTTCATTATTCTTTATTCACTTTTCATCGCTTAAAGTTCCGTTGCGGCAGTTCGCTCGATGATATACGCTTCGATTTCGTCATCAACTTTAATGTCGTTGAAATTAGCGAGACTTATTCCGCATTCAAATCCTTGGCGAACTTCGCTGACATCTTCCTTAAAGCGTTTGAGTGTTGCAATATCGCCTTCCCACGCAACTACGCCGTCGCGGATAAGACGCGCTTTGGCTTGTCTTCTGATCACGCCGTCGGTAACGCGGCAGCCGGCGATTGTGCCGACTTTGGAAACTTTGAAAGTGTCCTGCACGAGCGCTTTGCCTAAAATAACTTCCTTCTCAATCGCGTCGAGCATTCCAATCATCGCGGCGCGAATTTCTTCTTCGACCTTGTAGATAATCGAGTGCAGACGAATGTCAACGTCTTCCTGCTTGGCAATATCAGCGGCGCGCGAACCGGGACGCACGTTGAAACCGATGATGACAACCGCCGTCGAGACGTTATCGGCTTGTGTTGCCGATGCGAGCAAAACATCGGATTCGGTAATCGCGCCGACACCCGAACGAATCACGCGCACTTTAACTTTATCGGTTGAAAGTTTTTCGAGCGTCGCGCGTAGAACTTCGACCGAACCTTGCACGTCTGTTTTCAAAATAACCAGCAGTTCTTTAACTTCGGCGAGTCCGAGCGATTCAATGCCGCGTTTAGTCGTTTTGAGCATCGCAAGTTGGCGAGCTTGCATTTGACGCTGGCTGGCAATCGTCTGTGCTTTGTCAATGTCGGAAACAACCTGAAAAGTATCGCCAGCTTGCGGAACGCCTTGCAGTCCGAGAACTTCAACCGGAGTCGCGGGTTCGGCTACGGAAATCGCTTCGCCCCGGTCGCTGAACATCGCGCGAACTTTTCCGTAATATTGTCCGACAATAAAAGGGTCGCCGACGTGCAAAGTTCCCTGTTGAACAAGAACCGTCGCTACCGAACCGCGCCCTTTATCGAGTTTCGCTTCCAAAACAACTCCCGAAGCGCGTCTGGTCGGGCTTGCTTTCAAATCCAGAATATCGGCGGTCAATAAAACGGTTTCAAGCAAAGTGTCGAGATTTTCGCGTTTTTTCGCGGAAACGGCAACCATTTCCGTATCGCCGCCCCAATCAATCGGCTGCAAACCGAGTCCGGCGAGTCCTTGTTTGACTTTATCGGGATTCGCGTCCGCTTTATCAATTTTATTAATAGCGACGATGATCGGAACGCCAGCGGCTCTCGAATGTTCGACAGCCTCGATGGTTTGCGGCATCACGCCGTCGTCCGCCGCGACGACGAGAATTACAACGTCAGTCGCTTTCGCGCCGCGAGCGCGCATCATCGTGAACGCTTCGTGACCCGGCGTATCGAGAAAAACTACGCGGCGTTCTTCGCCTGCTTTGTCGGAATTGGGCAAAAAGACGCTGTATGCGCCGATATGCTGCGTAATTCCACCCGCTTCGCCTTCAGCGACATTTTCCGAACGAATGGCATCGAGCAGAGAGGTTTTGCCGTGGTCAACGTGACCCATTACGGTGACGACCGGCGCGCGCGGTAATTCAGTGTCATCGGAATCGGCAGCAATAAGTTCTTCAAATTCCTGCTCGATGACCATATCTTCAAACGGCACGAAACTGACATTGTAGCCGTAGCTGACACCAAGTTCCTGAGCCATTTTTTCGCCAATCGGTTGATTGAGCGTGGCAAAGATTCCGCGTTTGACGAGCAGTTGAACAATATCGCGCGGCGTAACGCCGAGCGCTTCGGAAAATTCACGGATGGTCGCGCCTTCGGTCAGGCGAATGGACTTGAGATTCGCTCCGTCAACCGAGCCAACCTGATCTAAAATACGCTCTTCGATTGAGCGCGGACGCGGTGCTGCAACATCTCTTTCATCAAATCTTCCGCCTTTTTCCTCAAATCTTTTTCCGCCTTTTTTAGCGGCGGCGCGTCCGAATTTTTTGCGCTGATCAACCGGCGGCGTGTAAGTCATTTTCGGAGTGGAAGTTTCACCCGTCGTCGCGCGTAAATCTGGCTTGCGACCGTTTTTGCCGTCTCGACGCGCATCGGTTTTGCCTTTTTCCGGTTCTCTTTCGTTGTTAAATTTGCCGGTTCTGGTCGGCGCGTCGCTGATTACTTTATCGCCCGGCTTAATACCTTTGTTTAGCGATTCCTGCGTGAGTTTAAGTATTTTAACCTGTGTTCCGCTCGGACGAAGCACCCGACTCGTTACCGTTTTCGATTCAGCCGGTTTTTCAACCGCTTGTTCCGGGTTTTGAATTTCAGCCGCGTTTTCCGTGTTTTGTGAAACTTCTAACGGTTCAGCTTGCGGTTCACTAATGGTAGATTTTGTCTCAATATCAGCGGATTGAGTTTTCGGTTCGGCTTCAACTTTTTTCTGAAGTTTGGTAATTTTGCGAACGACGTTTTGCGGCGCTGTTTTTTCTGAAGTTTCAGAGGTAACGGCGCGCTTCGTTTCGCTTCTTTCTGATTCCGATTTTAACTGAGGAGCGGATTCCGCTTGCGGAGTTTCCGGTTCGACGCCCGATTCTTCGACCTTCGTGGCTTTTTTTATGACTTTAATTGACCGTTTTGGATTGGTTTCGGTTTTAGGAAAATATCTGCTGCGAACTTTCTCTGCTAATTCTTTGCTGACGGAGTTTGAAGGCACGCTCACGTCCGCGCCTTCACGACGCAAATCTTCGATGACGCGCTTCGTGTCTTGTTTGACTTCTCGTGCCAAGTCGTATATCCGAACTGCTGTTCCTACGGGCATATTTATCTCTGTTGACGGATTTGTTATTTTTAGACATAAATCCGATTGTCCTTTTTCAATTGTTTGCAATGAATAAATTTATTGTTCATTTTCCGTTAAATTTTCTTCATTGTTGTTTTCCGTTGTTTCAGTTTCCGATTGTTCGGAAACATCTTCTGTTGCAGCTTCAGCACTTGCAGCAGCTTCAATTGATTCATTTTCTGCATTCTGAGTCGTATTCGTTTCGTTCGCAGAACCTGATTCTGTATCTTTCGAGTTTTTTGAAGTTTCGGCTGCTTCATCAGTCGGCGTCGAAACATTTTCCGCGTCCGGCTGTTTTGACTGGGAATTTCGCACTTCAACGATTTCTTTGGCTGAAGTAGTAATCTTTTCGGCTTCATCAAGACTGATGTCCAAAAAGTCAACCAAATCATCTACCGAAGTCGCGGCTAAAGTATCTACATCCGTAATTCCCTTTTTCTTTAAATCTTCGGCTTGATTGCTGGACACAATCTGTAGAGCCGTGATCGGAACAGCTTCGCCGGAAGCCATCATTTTGCCCATTTTTAAGGCAATTTCCTTTTTCAAAACATCTTCGCTGACAATGTCAATGTCCCAACCGACGAGCCGCGTCGCAAGCCGCACGTTTTGCCCGCGTTTGCCGATTGCCAAACTCAATTGGTCTTCGATGACAATCACTTCCATCTTGCGGTTATTAACATCGGTTATTCGCACTTGCGAAACCTTCGCCGGACTTAAAGCGTTTGCGGCAAAAACCGAAGGTTCATCCGACCATTCGATAATATCAATTTTTTCGCCGCGCAGTTCTTTGATAATTGACTGCACGCGCGAACCTTTCATACCGACGCACGCGCCAACCGGATCAACATCTTTTTCATTTGAAGTAACAGCGATTTTCGCGCGGTCGCCCGGTTCGCGCACGGCTGATTTGATAACTACCGTATCATCGTAAATTTCCGGGACTTCCATTTCAAACAGCCGTTTTAAAAGTTCAGCCGACGCGCGCGAAACTTTAATTTGCTGGTTTCTCTGGTCTTTGCTGACATCAACAATCACGACTCGAATCCGCTCGCCTTGATTCCAGGTTTCGCTGCGGGCTTGCTCCTGTTTCGGTAAAACAGCTTCCAGGTTGTTTCCCAAATCAACAATCATATCGCCGCGTTCAAAGCGTTTGACCATTCCGTTTATCAATTCGCCTTTGCGGTCAATATATTCTTCATATACTTTTTCGCGGATGGCTTCGCGCACTTTCTGGACGAGAATTTGTTTGGCGGTTTGCGCCGCGATGCGTCCCAGTTCTTCGGTCGGAAGCGGAATCAACAACATATCGCCGATTTCGATTTCATCTCCGGCAAGTTCCTGCGCTTCGGCAAGTGAAAGCTCCGTCGAGGGATTTTCGACTTCGGCGACGACTTCTTTATGCGCTGAAATTTCAATCGTTCCGTCTTCGCTGTTCCAGTCAACTTCGATGCTTTCGCCGGTTTTGTCCTGCGATTTGAATTGCTTGCGGGCAGCGGCTTTGACCGCTTCTTTCATCGCTTCAATTACCAAATCGCGGTCAATTCCCTGTTCGGTTACCAACGCTTCGATGCTTTGTCCAATAGATGTCATAAATCGTTAATGGAAAATAGAAATTTCGGTTTATTATCTCCCGCTATTTACTTCTCATTTTCTCTTTTTTTCAGTTCTTCTTCCAAATCAATTTCTAAATTAGCTTTAGCGACCGCAGTGTATGGAAAACGAATAATTCCGCTTGTTTTATCGTCAAATACAATTTCGTCGTTCTCGACGGCTTTGATTCGTCCGCGAAAATTTTTCTGCCCGTTGATCGCCGTGACTGTTTTAACCTTCGCCAAACTGCCGGTAAATTTTTCAAAATCCTTTTGACTGTAAAGTTCGCGCTCTAGACCCGGAGAAGAAACTTCCAACATATACGCTGAAGGAATAAAATCTCCGGCTTCTAAAACCTCATCAATTTTACGGCTGACTTTTACACAATCATCGTGCGTTACTCCGCCGGATTTATCAATAAAAACCGTGATAACGGATTTTTTAGGCGTTCCCGCAATTTGAATGTGAACCAGCTCCAAACCATTTTCGTCTGCCGTTTGCGACGCAATCTCTCTAATTCGTTCACCGACCGAAGTTTTCATTAAACAAGACTTTCGCTCAAAATAAAAAGTGGGCGCGAAACCCACAGAATGCGTCTCGACGCATTACAACAAACAATTATCCTACACGAAAATCACTCTCAAAAGCAAGCGCTCATTTGAAATCGGCACATTTACTCGATTTTAATTCAACAATAAAATTTTCCTTGATTCTTTAATTATTTCAACCAACTAAAATTATCCGAATTGTAAATAGGGTAAAAACCGATTAATTTTGGCTCGATTTCAGATTGATAAATCCTAACAATGACCTTTTTTTGTTTTAGACTTTCAAATTTGTCTCAAACTGTGGTATAAATGGTTTCCAAATCTTGGTAATGAAATACTTTCTAAAGCCAAGAAAACTTTACCTTTATTTTTATAATTCCTTCTATTTTTTATTGACATCAATAAAAAGTTCGTGTAAAAATTGGAAGGTCTTATTTTTGAAATGTTTAATTAAATGGGATACAAGAGGAAAATTATGAATAGCAAATTATGGATTCGCAAAGCACTTTCGACGTGCTTGTTAATTGCCACGGTACTAACTTACTCGATGGTTACTTTGGCTAGTTCGGAAAAAATTGCGGGAGAAATTCTGATAACAGGCAAAAATGTTGACGGTCAAACTCCCTTTGTGAAAGTCAATGGCGAAACAGCTCAAAGCGGTCGTTCGATTTTTTCTTCAAGCACCATTGCCACACCGGAAAACGCCGGAGCGATAATCAGCTTGGGGAAAATAGGAAAACTCGAACTTGCTCCGAATACGACTTTAGCTTTGTCCTTTAGCGAAAAAGGAATATCGGGCGATTTGATGACAGGTCGCGTAACCGTCCTGGACGCCGCAAACAGCGTTGTCGTTAATACAGCCGGCGGAAAATCGGTTACAATTAATTCAGGCGAATCAGCCTCAGCCGCAAACGCTCAGAAAGACGACACTACAAGTGATAATAACGGCGGTTCGGCTGGTTTGATTTGGGCAGTAATTCTTGGCGGCGCAGCCGTTGGAATTATAATCGCCGCTACTCGCGGTAATGATACAACTACCACTCTTGGCGGTGGCGCGAATATCATCAGTCCGACTCGGTAATATTTGCAAATCTTTTTTGATTTATCAAAGTTCGCGTATATAATCAATCGAGATTTATTTTACATAAAAAGGTTTAATTCAGGAGGAGTTTAAATATAATGCTCAACAAAATTTTGATTCGCAAATCTATAACATTTTTGACTGTCGTCGCCGTATGGTGTGTTTTTTCGATGTCAGTAATGGCAGCCCCCGATGACGTTATGGGTGGTATAACCGTCAACGGACAAGTTTCAGTTAACGGACAAAACGTGGCTTCAAATTCTACCGTTACAACAGGAAGTACAATTGTGACCGGAACAAACTCAACCGCGGTTATCAGTTTGGGCAAAAACGGTCGTGTTGAAGTCTTAGGAGATTCTTCAATCACACTAAAGTTTACGAACAATAGTATTGTAGGAATGCTGACCGCAGGAAAGGTTTTGGTTTCAAATTCAGCAGGAATCATAACCAGCGTAACAACGAGAAATGCGACAATTATTGCTGATGCCGGTCAGGTTAATAATTTTAGCGTTGATGTAGGATGTTCCGACGAAGTTAGATGCACTCAAACTTACGTGGAAACCGCATCCGGTTTAGTTACCTTAAGAAACGGTTCAACCGACAAACAAGTAGCTGCCGGCACGAATGCAACTTATGGTAACCCGTCGCAGACAGGTTGTAAGCCTTGTATGCGACCCGGTCCGGCTGCGCCGGTGGCGATTGCCGGTCTCGGAGTCGGAGCTATCGCGGCTGTTTTGCTTGCGATTGGCGGCGCTGTAGGCGCGGGAGTATTTTTAGGTAACGGTGGCGGAACTATTGAAATTGGTCCGGGCGTAACAGAAGTTAGTACACCTAGATAAATTCATTTTTTTGCTGTTGCAAATTCACGCGGCTTAAAATTACGGGTCATGTTTAACAACATGACCCGTAAAAATTTGTTTTAGTTTGTGAATAGTTTAACAACATATTAAGATTTTTATGCAAATAGCAGTAATTGGAACAGGTTATGTCGGTTTAGTAACAGGTGCTTGTTTTGCGGAATTCGGTGTCGAAGTAACCTGTGTTGACGTTGATAAGAACAAAATAAATCGCCTTAATCAAGGTATTATTCCGATTTATGAACCCGGGCTGGATAAAATCGTTGAAAAGAATACGAAAGCAGGCAGACTTCACTTCACTACCGATGTTAAATCGGCAGTCGAACAGTCACTCGTTATTTTCTTAGCTGTTGGAACTCCGCCGAAAGAAGACGGCTCGCCGGATATGAGCTTTTATCAATCGGCGGCGGAAGATATAGCCCGCTTTATGAATGGTTATAAAGTTTTGGTTACGAAATCCACGGTTCCCGTCGGCACAGGTAAATGGCTTCGTGAATTTGTAAAAGAGCATCAGAATTTTAAGACCAATTTCGGGGTTGCTTCAAATCCTGAGTTTCTACGCGAAGGCGCGGCGATTGAAGATTTTATGCGACCCGACCGCGTGGTTATCGGCAGTAATGAAGAGGATGCCATTGCAATTATGAAAGACCTTTACCGTCCTTTATATTTGATTGAAACTCCGGTTGTAATAACCTCCCTCGAAGCGGCGGAACTTACAAAGTATGCGGCGAATGCTTTTCTTGCCACCAAAATTTCTTTTATAAATGAGATCGCAAACCTTTGTGATAAAATCGGCTGCGATGTTCACGACGTTGCTCGCGGAATGGGAATGGATAAACGAATCGGGAATAAATTTCTTCATCCCGGACCCGGCTACGGCGGCTCTTGTTTTCCGAAAGATACACGCGCTTTATCTACCGTCGCCAAACAATTCGGCACTGATTCGATGATTGTTGACACGGTTATTGAAGTTAATGAAAGGCAAAGGCGCGCAATGATTCCGAAAATCGAAAAACTTCTCGGAGAATTAGACGGGAAAAAAATCAGCGTTTTAGGTCTTTCATTTAAGCCTGAAACTGATGATATGCGCGAATCGCCCGCGGTTGATGTTATTAAAGAGTTGCAGGCAAGAGGTTCTAAGATAAAAGCATTTGATCCGGTTGCTATGGAAGAAGCGAAAAAATGCCTGCCCGATATTGAATATGCTTCGGACGAATATGATGCGATTGAAGGCGCTGATATACTTGTTTTTCTAACGGAATGGAATCAATTTCGCGCGTTGGATATGAGTAGAGTAAAACAACTGTTAAAATCTCCCAAAATTGCGGATCTGAGAAATATCTACGATCCTGAAACGATGCGTGAAATGGGATTTGAATACGTTGGCGTCGGAAGATAAATTTTCTTTGAGCCGACAAATTAATTTATACTTAAAATTTCAATAACTGTTGAAAAATATGTCAATGACAGAAAAAGTTCTGGTTACGGGCGGCGCCGGGTTTATTGGTTCAAATTTGGCTGAGGAGCTAATAAAAAGAGGAGCTAAGGTTTCCATTCTTGATAATTTAGTTACCGGTTTTCGAGAAAATTTGGATGAAATAAATGGTGATTTTGAATTTATCGAAGGCGATCTGAATGATGAAAATAAACTCAACTCTGCATTAGAAGGCGTCAGCATTGTTTTTCACCAGGCAGCTCTGCCGAGTGTTCCGCGCTCGGTGGAAAATCCGCTGGAAACGCATAATGCCTGTGTCAACGGAACTTTCAATCTGCTCCTAAAATCCAAAGAAAAAAATATTCGGCGTTTAATTTACGCCGCTTCCAGTTCGGCTTACGGCGACCAGGAAACGCTTCCGAAAGTTGAAACGATGTTGCCGCAGCCGCTTTCTCCTTATGCGGCTGCGAAACTAATGGGCGAATATTACTGCCAAGTTTTTTCCCGCGTCTATGGTCTGGAAACAATTTGTCTGCGTTATTTTAACGTCTTCGGACCACGGCAAAATCCGGCTTCGATGTATTCGGGCGTCATTTCACGTTTTATTGATTCGATGATGACCGGAAAAATGCCGACTATCTTTGGCGACGGCGAGCAATCCCGCGATTTTACCTTTATCGCAAACGTTGTTGATGCCAATATCAATGCCGCGCAGACAGAGAAAGGTATCGGTGAAGTAATAAATACCGCTAACGGAGAAAGAATCAGTTTAAATCAATTGCTCGAAGTATTAAAAAAAATCACCGGTAATAATGATGTCCGTGCCAACCATCAAACGGAGAGGAAAGGCGATGTAAAACATTCTCAGGCTGATAACACTCGCGCCGTAAAATGGCTCAATTATCAAAAAATAGTCGGGTTGGAAGAAGGTCTCAAGAAAACTATTGACTGGTGGAAAACCAGCAGATTTGCAAATTGAACGATTTGAAATACTCCGAATTTCCTAAAATTTCTAATATCGTATTTTCAAAAAGAACAACATCCCAAAATTGAAGCACAAATTTGTTCGTATTGAATTGATACTGCCAATTCCATTTAATAATATATTTCTTCTTTCAACGATTGTAATCTCTTGCAATTATTGAACTTATTTATCTGGCATAAAAATTGAGTAAGAATGATTTTAAGAATTTGAAAGCGAGTTTGTAAGGAGGAAAAGCGGAATGTTAGAAACAATTATACTCATTCTGGTAGTTTTATGGTTATTGGGTTTTATATTCGGCACTGCGGGCAATTTGATTCATTTACTTTTGGTGATCGCGCTGGTAGTTCTTGTTATTAGATTTGTGTCGGGCAGAAAAACCGTCTAGCCAAATTTTGGTAAAGGTTTAGCCAACAACATAATAGATAACTTAAAATTATTTGTTAAAAGAAACCTCATTCACCAGTAAAATCGGGAATGAGGTTTTGACTTTTTGTACACAAGCCTAAAAGTTTTTATTCAAGTTAAACGTCCATTCGGATGATTCATTTATCTTCAAAAAATGTATTACTCTAAAGGTAAATTAAATATTAAAATTCAGCTATGAAAGATACGATGGAATTCCAGATTGATGAACAAGTTCAGGACATTTTTTCAAATGTTTTTGCATTTTACGGAACTCTGACGCCCGACGGCTGCGTTCTTAATCTAACAGGAAATATTTTCGAGAGAACCGCGACCGCGCCCGAACTTCTGATTGGTCAAAAATTCTCGGAAACGGTCTATTGGCAATCCACCGAACAAACGCCCGACGAACTTGAGCAAGCGATTTCAAAAGCCGCAAAAGGAGAAAAATCTAAAACAACACTGGATTTCAGAATTAATTCACAGGAAAAAATAATTATTGAATTGTCTCTGTTTCCAATGTTAAATTCGCAAAACGGACTGAAACAATTATTTTTCTGCGCTCAAGATGTTACCGACAGAGAAAACGAAATCAAACGCAACAAAAACGACCGCGAGCAAATGTTGAAAGCGGCAGAAAACGCCAATATCGGTTTGTGGTTTTGGGATTTAACGAAAGACACGATATTTGCGACTCCGAAATGTAAAGAGCTTTTTGGATTTTTGCCGGGCGAATCTTTCACAGCGCAATCGTTGACGAAAAATATAAACCCTGAAGACCGCAGCCAGGCGGAAAAATCTTTTCGAGACGCGCAAATCAGCGGAAAACAAATCAATACTGAATATCAAATAGTATATTCGGACAATAAATCTCAATGGATTTCAGTTAGCGGAAAAACTTTTTTTGATGAACTTGGAAATCCTCAAAGCATATCAGGGATTGCGCGCGGCATTACCGATAATGAACTTGCCAACGAAGAGCTTTCGATTGTTTACGCACGAGAAAAAAAAGCGCGCGACGAATCCGAAGAAGCCAATCGCGCCAAAGATTTTTTTCTCGCCGTCGTTTCACACGAATTGCGCTCGCCGCTGAATGCCATTTTGGGCTGGTCTAAAATCTTGTTAACC
This sequence comes from uncultured Pyrinomonadaceae bacterium, assembly GCA_964237245.1. Taxonomy (GTDB): domain Bacteria; phylum Acidobacteriota; class Blastocatellia; order Pyrinomonadales; family Pyrinomonadaceae. The sequence continues at coordinate 5,411 of CAXSHW010000064.1, read as the reverse complement.
AAGGAAGTTGATAAGGAAACAACCAAGAACGCTCTTGAGACGATTGAGAAAAGCGCGCGTTCGCAAGCTAAACTTATTGAGGATTTACTTGATTCGGCGCGGGTCGCTTCGGGTAAACTCAAAATGGAGTTTCGTTCGATAAATATCTATGAAATCATCAAGACGGTTTGTAATCTGCAAAAATCAATCGCCGAAGCGAAAAAAGTAAATCTCGAATTTAATTTTGATAAAGACAGCATTCCGGTTTTTGGCGACGCGGCTCGTCTTCAACAAGTCTTCAACAATCTACTTTCCAATGCTCTAAAATTTACAAATGAAGGCAATACAATTGAGGTCGAAGTAAAAACAAGCGGCGAAATCGTTCAGGTTATTGTCAAAGATAACGGACAAGGAATCAGCGCGGAAACGCTTCCGACGATTTTTAATCAGTTTCGACAAGGCGACGAAGCTACGACGCGCGACAATAGCGGTTTGGGTTTAGGGCTTTCGATTGTCAAAATTTTAGTCGAAAAACATCAGGGAAAAGTTCAAGTCGAAAGCGAAGGCGTCGGGCTTGGTTCAACATTTACCGTCACTTTGCCTTTATGCGGCGCGGAAAATGATACGGCGGCGGAAATCGAACAACCTACAAATGATGATGAAGGTCAACTCCTGAATAAGATAAAAATTCTGCTGGTTGAAGACGACCCGGATTCACGCGAAGTTTTGCAGCTTTTGCTTGAACAGAGCGGCGCGCAAGTCGAGAGCGCCGAATCTGCGGCGAAAGCTATGATATTACTGCAAAAATCACAAACCGATTTACCGAACGTTATCATTTCCGATTTGGCAATGCCCGAAGAAGACGGTTACTCGCTGGTTTCGCGCATTCGTAAATTGCCGACCGAAAAGGGCGGCAAAATTCCCGCTCTCGCCTTAAGCGCATTTGCTACACGAGAAAATAAGCAAAAAGCCTTTGACGCCGGTTTTCAAAAATATCATACAAAGCCTTTTGAACCGGACGGCATTGTTCAAGATATTTTACAGTTACTCAAAAAATAATAATTTTGCCCCAAATGTTGCGGACGCAAAAATAAACTTTTTGCGTCCGCTTTCTCATCTATTCGAGACGTTTTGCTTTATTTATTAAATATATAAAATCATTCCGGTAATTTTTTAAATCGCTTCCGAGTGAACTTTCCGCTAAATTCGTTATATTTTCGTAACTCGAATTTTCCTTGTAGCGCGAATTACGCAAAAGCAGACCGAATTCGGCAACCGCCGAAGCAAACCGTAAATTGTCAGAAGCGTTTTCGATAGATTTTTCGCCGTCCAACAAGCCTTGCCTCAAAAGTTTGCTTTCGTTGCCATTCGGTTCTTTATAACGCAGTTTCACGGTAAGCAATTCATCTTTGAAATCGGCAGTTGAGGTTTCCGTTCGCGCATATCGAAGCGCGTCAACTCCGTTGTTTTCAATATGTTGCCCAGCCGGAACAATCTCGTAGAGCGCGGTAACCGAATGACCCGCGCCGATTTCACCGGCGTCTTTTTTATCATCGTTAAAATCTCTGTCCGCCAGCAGACGATTTTCGTAACCGATTAAGCGATAACCCGCGACTTTTGCCGGATTGAATTCAACTTGGATTTTTACGTCTTTGGCGATTGTGTAAAGCGTTCCGGCGGCTTGCTCGCCCAGCGCTTTGCGGGCTTCTTCCTGCGAATCAATGTATGCGTAATTGCCGTTACCTTTATCGGCGAGTTTTTCCATCATCGAATCATTTGTGTTGCCTGTTCCAAAACCTAAAACCGACAAAAAAATCCCGCTCTGTCGTTTGTTTTCGATGAGTTTGACGAGTTCGTCATCGCCCGTCAAACCGACATTGAAATCGCCGTCGGTCGCCAGAATGACTCGATTATTTCCGCCTTGAATAAAATTTTCGAGTGCGACTTTATAAGCAAGCCGAATTCCCTGTCCGCCGTTTGTCGAACCGCCTGCTTCGAGATTATCAAGCGCGCTTAAAATCTCGCCGCGATTGTTGGTCGAAGGCAAAACCAGACCGCTGCCGCCGGCATAAACGACAATTGCCACGCGGTCTTTTGCCGTCAATTGATTAACCAAAATTCGCAAAGCGTCTTTGAGAAGCGGAAGTTTTCGCGGCTCGTCCATCGAACCGGAAACGTCCAGCAGAAAAACCAAATTCGACGGCGGAACATTATCGAGCGCGACTTTTTTGCCTTGCAGTCCGATTGAGACGATTTTGTGTTTCGCGTTCCAGGGACAAATCGCAGTCTCGGCATTTACCGAAAACGGAACGTCGCCAATCGGCTGCGGATAATCGTATTCAAAATAATTGACGAGTTCTTCGATGCGAACCGCATCACGCGGCGGAAGTTGTCCGTCGTTTAGATAACGACGAACATTTGCGTAAGAAGCCGTGTCAACATCAATCGAAAAAGTTGAAAGCGGCGCGCGCGAAGTTTCAAGAAACGGATTTTCTTCGATTTCCGCATATCTTTCACCGTCTGTTTGATTGTCAAAACCGCCGCTTTGCTTTTCTTCCGACTTCTCCGAAATTGTATCAGCCGACATCGAAGAATTGCTCATCATCGCATTTGAAGCCGAAGATGCGGCGTTTTGCCTTTCTGAGGTTTTATAGTTCACATTAGAATTAGTTGTAGAATTACTTATACTGCAAGCCGAAAATACAAAAGAAAAAATAAGAGCGGCAAACGAAAATTTTCTCATAAAATTCCTCCAAAAAAATTGCAAGCCTGTTTTTGTAAAACTTCGTATCTTGTCGAGAAGAACGAAGAATAAAAACAGACTTGCAAAAATTTTGTTGAAATTAGAATTATTTTCTAAAAACTTTTCGGTTTTCTAGTAAAGCAAAACAGGCGTCGCTTTGCCGGCGTCAAATTCGGGCGAGAAAATTTTGTTTTCCTGTTCCATATGCGAAAGCGGTTCGGCGATCACGTATAAATTTTCGTAAGAGTCGAGGTTTTCCAACCACTCGTAAGAGCTATTCGCATTGACGAATTGATCTCCGTATGCAGACATCGGAACAAGTTCGGAATGAACGAATCGCGTTCCTTTTCCGTCTTTAACAAAGAAATTTAAGGCAACCGGCGCGTCAACTCGCGCTCTGTCCAATTCCCATCTGAGATGTTTTGTTTTCAAATCAAGAATTGCCTGCCTGACAATCGGCGAATGGACATTTGTTTCGTGCGCTTCGCGTTTCATTCTCCAGCAGGATTTCGTTTGGGCGTAATTGGAATAATCCACCGACATTTTAACTTCATTAACGCTTTTAACAGCGAACATTCCGTAAATAATAACTGTCGCTCCGAAAATAAAACTGAAAAGCGCGAAACCGAAAATTTGTTTTTTCATAAAATAATTCTCCCTGTCTTTATAACTCTCAGAATGATGATAACTGAATTTCTTGCAGATATTCAAGAAAAACTTTGGATGTTTCGCATTTTTCGATCCGGTTAAAATCTCGCCTCGATTAATTTCTCTTTCCGAACGCCGAATCTTTGAGTCAAGTGCGGATAAGTTTCGTTTTCAACCGCAAAATTTTCGATGTCGAGAATCATTTCCGCCTCTGCAATCGCCATAATCGAGCCTTCGATTTCCATATAATGCCCGAACGGAAGTTCATCTAAAACAATCTCGACTGCTCGAAATTGCCAGATTTGACGGCGTTTTTCATAAATCAGAGCCTTTTCAAAACCCAGACTTTCAATTATCTTTTCCAATTCTCCGGCTTTTTCGACAACGGTTTCATATTCGATTTGATGTTTTACATCAGAATCGTTTTCGATTCGCTGTTTGTAAGTCAAAACGGTTTTGTCGCCGATTTTTCGGACGCGCAAAGCAGCTTTTTTTTCATATAAAACGCCGCCGCTATAAAGCGTGTTTTCTTCAAAATCCTCACGGATATATTTTGCGCCGAACGCTTTTAAATTCGCCAAAACCTGCTCGCGCCGGTCACTCGATAATATAAATTTTTTCTCGACTTCAACTGCCATTTTCGTATTTGTGTTTATGTTCTTTCATCATTTCCTGATAAACCGCGTCGTTTTTGGTGAGATAGTATTTTTCGGAAAAAATTTTCGCAGACTCGGCTTTTATTTTATCTTCGCCTTCAATCGGAATAATTTCTCTCGTTCCTTTTTTATATTTTCTGCCGCTCGGATGATTCGCGTAGCGCCTGGCTCTGGTGATTCCCATTTGCAGAAACTTTCGCGCCATATCCATTCCGACAAAATCTTTTTGACGTTTATATTCTAAAAACATCTGGTAAATTTTTTCGCTCGATTCTCCGGCGATTTCCGGCGTTTTGAATCTCCAATGCCGCACGATTTCAGATTTATACGGCTCGACGAGCAAAACTCCCTGCTCGCCTTTCCCGACGCGATAAAGTTCAGGCTGTTTTCGCAAATCTAAATTTTTATAATCGAGCGAGTAATCGAATTTCTTCATCATTGAAAATTACGAGTCGAATAGTTAATTATAAAATTTTCAACTATCAATTATCCATTGTTAATTAAATTCAGCTTTGCCGAATCCATTTCCAAACCTCCGGTATTGTCGCCCGTTTGCCATACATCAACATTCCGACGCGGTAGATTCGCGCCGCAATCCAGATTAAAACGGCGATTGCCGCGCCGTTTAATAAAATCGAAACGGCGATTTGCCAGAACGGAGGTGTTTCGGCAATTATCCTGACGGGCATCGTAATCGGCGCGAAAAACGGCGCGATTGAAACCCAGAAAGCGACGCTCGAATTCGGGTCGCGGATAACCGTAAAGCTCATATAAAAACCGATGACCAATGCGGCAACGGGAAACATCGCAAATTGCCCGCCTTCCTGCACGGTCGTAACCATCGAGCCGATTAGCGCGTAAATCGTCGCGTAAATAAAAAATCCCAAGATGAAGAAAATAAAAAAATAAACGACCGTGAGCGGCGTGATGTCGGGAATCGAAATGTTCATTCCAGCCGCGCTCATATTCGCCAAGCCGATGCCGACAAGAACGAGCGCGGAAATTATCCAAATCGCAAGCTGCGTCAAACCCGCAAGCCCGACGCCGACGAGTTTGCCCATCATCAATTCAAACGGCTTTGCCGACGAAAAGAGAATTTCGGCGATGCGCGTCTCTTTTTCTTCGATAACCGCCGCCATAATTTGCTGACCGTAAATCAGTAAGGTAATGTAAATCATCAAACCGATGACAAACGCGGCGACAAAACTGCCGTCCGAATCTTTTTCGCTGCCGCGTTCATCAACCTTTTTGACGGAAAATTCAACGTCCTTGCTCAAATCCTGTAACTGCGCTTCGCTGATATTCGCGTCGGCAAGACGCTGCGAACGAACCGCTTCATTGAGCGCGTTTTTCAAAGATTCGTTAGCGACAAAATCGCCCGCCTT
>CAXSHW010000063.1:21044-25257 GCA_964237245.1 uncultured Pyrinomonadaceae bacterium | reverse complement strand
ACACCGACGGCGACGCCAACCGCTACTCCGACGGCAACACCGACGGTGACGCCTGCTCCGCGTAGAGCAGTTCTGGACTTTGACGGCGATAATAAATCCGATTACGTTAATTTCCGTCCGACCAATAACACCTGGTTTGTTCGCAGAAGTTCAAACGGCACCACTCTTAGCGTGCAGTTCGGCTTAGTGGATGATGTCAAAACACCCGGTGACTATGACGGCGACGGCAAAACGGACATTTCCGTCTGGCGTCCGAGCAACGGATTCTTCTATATCTTGAGAAGCTCCGATAATACGTTTCAAGCAGTGCAGTTCGGGCAGAGCGGAGACGAACCCGTAGCCCGTGACTACAACGGCGACGGTCGAACTGACTATGCGGTTGTGCGCCGTGCGAATGGTTTGATGACATGGTTTATTTTGACCAGCAACAATCTAACCTTTAGCGGCACACAATTTGGATTAGACACGGATGTCGTGGCGCCGGGCGATTACGACGGCGACGGAAGGTTTGACTTAGCTGTTTATCGCGGAAGCGGTGCTGACAGAACCAGTGCGGCGACGTTCTTCGTTCTGCGAAGCACAGCCGGATTCCAAGCTGTTCAGTTCGGTTTGGGCAGCGATTTGGTCGTCCCCGGCGATTATGACGGCGACGGTAAATACGATTTTGCTGTCGTTCGCGCGGGAACTCCGTATAATTGGTATATTTTGAACAGCGGTAATTTCAGTTTCCGTGCGGTGCAGTTTGGAACAAAGCCGTTCCTGACGACGCAAGCCGATTACGACGGCGACGGAAAAACCGACATCTCGGTTTGGAGTCCGGTGCAGGCGACATACTTTACCCTGCAAAGTTCCACCAATACGACGTCGGCTGTTCAGTTCGGGCAAAACGGAGATTATCCGGTTGCTAACTACGACACACACTAAGCAAATTTGCGATTGACGATTTGCGATTCGTTTGCCATCTTTGTCATAAATAAATAAAAATAAATGACGAAGACGCAAACGAATCGCAAGTTGTAGACTACAAGAGGAGTAAATAATGAAAAAAACTTTGTATGAGAAAGGTTTGAAAATGACTCGCATTTTCTTTATTTTAACGCTGTGCCTCGGACTTACGGGATTGCCGACTTTCGCGTCGAGCCACGCCGAAGCGCCGCTGACCAGTATGGACAGATATATTGATAATACCGATGTCTATGCTTTCCGCAGTACCGAAACGGGACGCGACGGTTTTGTTACAATTATCGCTAATTTTATTCCGCTTCAAGACCCTTCGGGCGGACCGCAGTTTTATCGCTTCGACGACACCGCGCTGTATGAAATCAAAATTGACAATACCGGCGACGGACTCGAAGATATCACTTATCAATTTCAGTTCACGACGCAAATTCGTAATACAGCCACGGTGCTTGGACAGAATACCGTCAACGCCGACGGTCCTATCACTTCGCTCACCGATGTGGATTACAATATGCCGCAAACTTACAGCGTAACGCGCGTTGACCGCACTTCCGGTCGTCGCGGTCGCTTTCTCGCCGGCGGTTTGATAACGCCGCCCGCTAATATCGGACCGCGCGTTACGCCGAATTATGAAGCGAATTTAGCGCAACCGGCAATTTACAGCTTGCCGAACGGCGGCAAAGTTTTCTGCGGGCAGCGCGACGAAGGATTCTTTATTGACCTCGGCGGCGCGTTCGACGATATAAACTTTCGCGTAGTCGGCGCGGCGACGGGCGGTGTTGATACTCTAAGAACCAAAAACGTCAGTACGATTGCCATCGAAGTTCCGATTCAGGATTTAACCCGTTCCCGTGCGATTCCGGCAAATTCGCTGGCTGCGGACGCGGTAATCGGTATTTTCTCGACCGCCAGCCGTCGCGGAACAAGAGTTATTCAAGCGGACGGAACAAGAAACTCCGAAGGTGCGTGGAGACAAGTATCTCGTCTCGGCAGCCCGCTCGTTAATGAAGTTGTCGTGCCGCTCGGTTTGAAAGATACGTTCAACTCGTTGCCGCCTTCATTAGATTCATCACCAGCAGCAGCTCCAGTTATTGCTGCTGTGCTTGACCCGGAGCTTCCGAAAATTATTCGATTCGCCTTAGGAGCTTACGGTGATTTCAACGGCAATCGTTTTACTATTAACATTCCGCCAGCACCGCGTAATGATATTGCGCAAATTTTCGCGCTAGGTATTCCGGTTAATGCGGCTACGGGACCAACCTTTACGACGGTCATTGGCGGCAACGACGGACAACCGCACGAAATGTTGCGTCTGAACACGGCGATTCCGGTAACCACCGGAGCGGCTATCAGCCGTTTGGGTATTCTCGGTAACGATTTAGGCGGTTTTCCGAATGGACGCCGCGTTTTTGACGACGTAGTTGACATTGAGGTTCGAGCGCTTTTAGGAGGAACGCCGTTCACTCCTGCAACTAATGTCTTCCCGAACAATGCTTTCGGCGACGGCGTTGCTGCGAACTTTGAAGGCTTCTTGACCCGTTTCCCGTATCTGAATACGCCGAATGCGGGCAACACGCCGCGTCCGGTTGATTTCCCGGCGACTCAGAATTCGACGGGCGGTGTAACAACCGGAACTCCGACTCCAAGTCCGACCCCGACTCCGTAGTCGGTCGGCGATTTAAGGAGAATTTGAAAACGCCGCTCGAATGAATTGCCCGTTGCCAACTTGCGGCAACGGGCGCTTCGGTCGCTCGGCGTTTTCTATAAAATCGAAAGACAAATTGAGCGGCATTGCCGCTTGATTTGTTAATAGCGGTAAAGTTATGCGAAAAATGAAATCTTTTACAATTCACGGCGCGGCGATTGTGTGTTTAATCTGGATTATTATGTTGAGCGGCGCCTGCACTCAAAATTCGTCATCGGCAAGCGCGAAACCCGAAGCGGTAGAAAGTAAATCGGAAAATTCCACAGTAACAAGCCTGACAAATCAACAAATTGAAGCGGCGCAAAAATTGATTGAGAAAAATCCAAACGCAGCGAACGGCTACACTTCGCTGGCAGTCGCTTACATTCATCTGGCGCGTGAAACGGGCGATTTCGGATTAAATACAAACGCTCAAACCGCAGTTAATCACGCGCTTGAACTTGAGCCTGAAAATCCAATCGCGCAAAAACTCAGAATATCTCTGATGCTGACTTTTCACCGTTTTGCCGAAGCGCTCGACGCGGCGACGAAACTACAGTCAAAATCTCCGCAACAGGATACTTTTCTTTACGGAGCGTTGACCGACGCCAATGTCGAACTCGGAAACTATAAAGAGGCGGTTGACGCGGTGCAGAAAATGGTTGACATTCGTCCGAATATGGAATCTTACGCCCGCGTCTCTTATGTTCGTTCGCTGAACGGCGACCCGCAAGGCGCGATTGACGCAATGCGAACGGCGGCAAAAATCGCCGACCCGATGGACAAAGAACCGCAGGCTTGGTGTCTGGTTCACCTTGGCGACGAATATTTTAAAATCGGAAATTACACGGAAGCCGAAAAAGATTATGACGAGTCTTTGCAGACTTTTCCAAATTATCATTTCGCTCTGGCAGGAAAAGGACGCGCCCGCGCCGCGCAAAACGATTTTGAAGCGGCAGCCAAATTTTTGTCGGACTCGAACAATCGCGTTCCGAATACCGAAGATGTTATCCAACTCGGCGATGTCTATACGAGACTCGGAAAGCCGGACGAAGCTGAAAAGCAATATGAATTGGCACAGTTTATCGAAGAGAAATTCGGTAACATAGATCAGCGCCGACTCGCGCTTTTGTGGGCTGACCACGATACGAAGCTCGACGAAGCCTTGCAGATTGCGACGCGCGAACACGAAAACAGAAAAGATATTTTCACGGCGGACATTTACGCCTGGTGTCTGTATAAAAAAGGACAGTTTCAAGAAGCGAAAAACGCAATCGCCGAAGCGATGCGCTTGAAAACAAAAGACGCCAGAATTTTTTATCACGCGGGAATGATTGAAAAAAGTTTGGGGAATAAAAAAGCCGCCGCCGAGTATTTGAAAAAGGTAGAGGAAACAAATCCGGCTTTTGATATTTTTCAAGCCGAAAATGCAAAGAAAGCTCTACAGGAAGTCAGTTAAAAAGTTTTAAAACACAATGCGGAAACAGATTTATTTATTTTCAGCAGTCTTGATTTTCGCCTTTGTCGCAATTGCGGCCTCGAGGTCGAGGAGGGCGAGGACACCTGCCC
>CAXSHW010000063.1:20755-21034 GCA_964237245.1 uncultured Pyrinomonadaceae bacterium | reverse complement strand
CAATTGCGGCGGCGCATCCGCTGGGAAATTTCAGCATCAATCAATTCGCGCAAATCGAAGTCGAAAAATCGCAGGTAAAAATTCACTCGGTAATTGACGTTGCAGAAATTCCCACTTTTCAAGCCTCGCAAGAAATAGATACGAACAAAGACAACGTGCTTTCGCAGGCGGAACTCGACGCTTACGCGAAAACGATTTCGCCGGAATATATCGGGAATCTGCAAGTTTCCGTTGACGGTCAGGCAATCGAACTTCGACCGACAAAAACAAATATCGGTC
>CAXSHW010000063.1:18666-20745 GCA_964237245.1 uncultured Pyrinomonadaceae bacterium | reverse complement strand
GACGAGGCGCGTCGAATGGGATTTAATCGGCGATTTGCCTGACGCGGATGCGAACGCCATTCATCAATTCAAATTTGAAAATAAAAATTACGTCGAACGAGTCGGCTGGGACGAAATCGTCGTCGAGCGCGTTTCGGGCATCAATATCTTCAACAGCACGGCTTTCGGCAGCGGCATTACAAACGCTTTAAGAGCGTATCCGCAGGAAAGCATCGCTTCGCCGCTCAGAGAAAAAACCGCGCAATTTTCTTTCTCGTCCGCGCCGATTGCCGGCGATGTCAAACCTTTGCAAAACCGCGACGGACACATTTCCGCGCCGGTTGAAAAAGACCGATTCGCCGATTTGATAAACGGTGAAATCACGCCGTCAATCGTTTTGCTCGGACTTCTGCTCGCCTTCGCCTTAGGCGCGGCGCACGCGCTTTCGCCCGGACACGGCAAAACTGTTGTCGGCGCATATCTGGTCGGCTCGCGCGGAACATTCAAACACGCGATTTTCCTGGGTTTGACGGTAACGATTACACACACGCTCGGCGTTTTCGCGCTCGGACTTCTGACGCTTTTCGCTTCAAAATACATTCTGCCCGAAACCTTGATGCCGTATTTAAATTTCGTTTCCGGCTTGATGGTTTTCTTTATCGGGTTGACGCTTTTCAAAGACCGTCTGTTTACCGCTTTAGGCTGGAAAACAAACAGTCTTTCCGCGCAGGAAACTGCGACGCATTCGCTCGACGAACACGATTTTGAAACGCTCGAAAGCGCGGTCGCCCAAACAAACGCAATCGGCGGCGAAATGACGCACACGCACGGCGGCTCGACCCACACGCATCTTCCGCCGAAAACCGTTTCGTGGCGCAATTTACTGGCGCTCGGAATTTCCGGCGGTCTCTTGCCGTGTCCATCCGCGCTGGTTTTAATGCTGTCGGCGATTTCCTTAAACCGCATCGGTTACGGAATCGTTTTGACGCTCGTTTTCAGTTTCGGTTTGGCGACGACGTTGACAAGCGTCGGGCTGATATTTCTCTATATCGGAAAGTTTTTTGACAATCCGACACTTGGAAAAAATCCCGTCTTCAAAGCTCTGCCCGTTTTAAGCGCGTTCGTCATCACCTGCGTCGGCGCGGTTATTTGCTACACATCTCTGTTTTAATCAAAGTTTTCTCGGCTTTAATCTTCCAAAACTTTGCAAATCTTTCGGCTTGCGTTACGCTTTTGAATAACTGAAAACTTTAGAAGGAATTTTAGACGAGCGAAATGATTAGCTTTGATTCGGAGATTTGCACAAATTTTGAAACGGCGAGCAGCCGCGAATGGCTTGAAACGAACGGCATCGGCGGTTTCGCTTCCGGCACGATTTCGGGCGCAAACACGCGCCGTTACCACGCCGTTTTGACTGCCGCAACCAAACCGCCGCTCGGACGCATTTCGATGGTTTCCAAATTTGAGGAAACGCTGATTATTGACGGCAAATCTTTTGAACTTTCCGCCAATCAATATCCGGGCGCAATTTATCCGCAAGGCTTCAAATACTTAAAAAACTTTCGCCTCGCGCCTTTTCCCGTCTGGACTTTCGAAGTCGAAGGCATCGAAATCGAAAAGAAAATTTTTATGATTGACGGCGAAAATACAATTGTCGTCAGATTCCAGATTCCAGATTCCAGATTCCAGATTCCAGATTCCAACATTCAACTCGAATTAAAACCGCTGCTTTCATTTTGCGATTATCACGCTTTGCAGCACGCGAACACCGATTTTAATACAAATTACGAAGCGTCGGAAAACCTCGCAACCGTTCAGCCGTATGCGGAAATGCCGCCGCTTTTTTTCGCGCATAACGCGCAAACAGTTGAAAAGACAGGAGTTTGGTATCGGAATTTTGAATACGCGATTGAGAAAGAACGCGGTTTTGATTTTCGGGAAGATTTGTTTCAGCCGTTCAGTCTGAAATTTGATTTGTCGGATAACGCGGTTATTATCGCTTCAACCGAAAAACGAACGGTTTCGGACGCGCAAAAGTTTGAAAAAAAAGAAATCGAGCGACGCGAAAGTTTGATAAAAATCTCGAATGCCGAAGACGAT
>CAXSHW010000063.1:0-18656 GCA_964237245.1 uncultured Pyrinomonadaceae bacterium | reverse complement strand
TTTGCAAAACAACTCGTCGTCACGGCTGACCAATTCATCGTTTCGCGCGGCGCGGGAAAAACGATAATCGCCGGTTATCCTTGGTTTTCCGATTGGGGACGCGACACGATGATTGCGCTGAACGGTTTGACTTTGGCGACAAACCGACCGGAAATTGCCAAAAGCATTTTGCTCGAATTTTCCCGACATATTTCCGAAGGAATGCTGCCGAACCGTTTCCCGGACGCTGGCGAAACTCCCGAATACAATACGGTTGACGCGACGCTCTGGTATTTTGAAGCCCTTCGCGCTTACGTCGAAAAAACCGGAGATTACGATTTTGTCCGTGAAAACATCTACGAAAAACTCGTCAATGTTGTTCTCTGGCACGTTTACGGAACGCGCTATCAAATTAAAGTTGACACGGCGGACGGACTTCTCTATGCGGGCGAAACGGGCGTTCAGCTAACCTGGATGGATGCGAAAATCGGCGATTTCGTCGTCACGCCGCGCACGGGAAAAGCCGTCGAAATCCAGTCGCTCTGGTATAACGCGCTTTGTATTATGGCGGATTTCGCAAGAAAATTCGGCGACGCGAAAGACGGGAAAATTTACGCGGAAATGGCTTGCGAAACTAAGACGAGTTTCAATGGCATTTTCTGGAACGACGACGAAGAATGCCTTTTTGACGTGATTAACGGCGACGCAAAAGACGCGAGCATCAGACCGAATCAAATTTTCGCGGTTAGTCTTCCAAACACAATGTTGAGCATCGGACGAGCGCAAAAAATTGTGCAAAAGGTTGAAGATGAACTATTAACGCCGGTTGGTCTGCGCTCGCTTTCGCCAAAAGATTCGCGGTATTGCCCGATTTACACCGGTTCGCCTTACGAGAGAGATTCGGCGTATCATCAAGGCACGGTTTGGGCTTGGCTCATCGGCGGATTTGTTGACGCTTATCGAAAAGTTCACCCGAACGGGCGACAAACCGAAAATCGCGTCAATGAAATTTTAGCGGGCTTTAAAAATCAAATGTGTGAAGCCGGAATCGGACAAATCTCGGAAATTTTTGACGGCAACGCGCCTTTCACGCCGCGCGGCTGTTTCGCGCAAGCGTGGAGCGTCGCGGAAGTTTTGCGCGTTTTATCGAAAAAGCAATTTTAATTTTTAGCCTTGCTCTTTTTCCGACTGCAAAATTCGATACGCTTCCGAACGCGCCACGCCAAATTCTTTCGCCGCTTTTTTGAGCGCGAGCTTGCGGTCTAAACCTTCGTTTTCGAGTTCGGCGACGCGCTCAGTGATTGACTTTGAATTTTGAATTTTGAATTTTGAATCTTGAATTTCCTCCCGGTCGAAGACCAAAACGATTTCGCCTTTGACCGGATTTTGCGAAAATTTTTCCGCGAGTTCTTCCAGATTTCCCCAAACCGTTTCTTCGTGAAGTTTTGTGATTTCGCGTGCGACGGCGGCTTTTCGGTTTCCCAAAATTTCCAGACAATCAACTAAACTTTTTGCAATCCGATGCGGCGTTTCGTAAAAAACGAGCGTTGCGGGAATTGCCTTTACTTCCGTTAAACGCTTCCGTCTGTCGGTTTTTTTTGACGGTAAAAATCCTCCGAAAAAGACGGAATCGGTCGGAAGTCCCGAAACGATTAAAGCGTTGACGAATGCAACCGCGCCCGGAATCGCGGTAACTTTCGCGCCGATTTCGTGCGCCCTTCTCACGATAATCAGCGCCGGATCGCAAATCGCGGGCGTTCCGGCATCAGAGACAACGGCGATTGATTTTCCCTGTTTTAATAATTCGGCAAATTCTTCGCTGCGCGTCGTTTCATTGTGTTCGTGATAGCTGACGAGTTTTTTGGAAATGCTGAAATGTTTAAGCAATTTTCCGGTGTGGCGCGTGTCTTCGCAGGCGATAACGTCGACCGTTTGAAGAGTTTGCAAAGCTCGCTCGGAGATGTCGGAAAGATTTCCGATTGGCGTGGCGACAAGATAAAGTGTTCCCGGCATAATTTAGAATTGAGCCTAGATAAAATTATCGCAAACGTCAAATTGTCCGAATTTCTCCGGTCGCCCTGATATTTTCACATCTGAATTTCTCAATTCGGAAAATTTTAATACAACAAAATTTGATTTGTCTTTGCGCATTTTAACAGCGAAACTTAAACTTTTATAAAGTATCGCGTCGGACTGAACTAGCGCGAAATGACGATTAATATCGAATAATAATTATGAACAAAGAAATTTTGTCAGCCGCCGGCGGTTTGCTTGCAAACGCCGTGAAAGGCGGCGAACAGGGAAGCATTGAAAGTCGGACAGTTGGAGTTGATTCGGTTGATTACACTTATCAAGTTTATATTCCGCCGCAAATCGAAGATGCGGAAAAATTGCCGTTGATAATTTTTCTGCACGGCATCGGACAGCGCGGAAGCGGAGGATTTGTCCCGACGACCGGCGCGGGCGGAGCGCTTGCCCGACATTATCTGGCGCAAGTTCCGGCGATAATTTTACTGCCGCAATGCAGTTTGGAAAGATTTTGGTCAGACCGAACGATGGAACAAATGGTTTTGAAATCGCTTCAGCAAACCGTCGAAGAATTCGGCGCGGACGAGCGAAGAATTTATTTGACAGGCGTTTCGATGGGCGGTTACGGCGTTTGGTATTTCGCTTCGCGCCACGCCGGACGATTTGCCGCGCTTGTTTCGATTTGCGGCGGCAGTCCGTTTATCAGAGGCGACCGTTTTGCTTCGATTGTCGAAGGCGTCGGCAAAACTCCGGCGTGGCTTTTTCACGGCGCGGACGACAAAATTGTTCAAGTCAGCGAATCGCGGCAAATCGCAGCGGCGCTCGAAGCAGGCGGAGGCAACGTTAAATACAGCGAATTTCCGAACGTCGGTCATAATGTCTGGCTCAACGCGCTCGCCGAAAAAGATTTGCTGCCGTGGCTGTTCGCGCAAAAACTTCAGTAAATAATTTGCCGAATCAGTGCATTTTGAAAGCTCCGCCGCGCGGTTCGGGTTCTAAATCCGGTCGGCTCGAATCTTGAATGATTTCGTGCATTTCCAGAACGTTCGGTTTGAAATACGCTTCTTTCGGCAAACTGCCCGATTGCGCGTGACCTTTTGTAAAAGCGTCGGAACGCACCCAATTGAGAAAATCCGCGCGCGAATTCCAGATGGTGAAAACGACATAAGGCTCGCCTTCGTTGACCGGACGCAAAACCTGATTGGAAACAAATCCGGGCATTTCGTCAACTAATTTCGCGCGTTCACGAAACACGCGCTCAAAATCTTCGGAAAATTCCGCATTAACATAAATTCGATTGGCAACAGTTATCATTTTTTCTTCCTTTCCGGCAAATTTCAACCTTTTTTATCTTTATAATATAACGCGGCAAATCGAAATTAAGCTAAACTCGATTTATGATAAACGCGCGTGAATCGTTCGGCGACATAGATATTTACCTGTTCGACCAAATCTTGAAAAACAGATTCGACAAAAATATGAGCGTTCTCGATGCCGGTTGCGGCGGCGGGCGAAATCTCTTTTATTTTCTGCGAAACGATTTCAGAGTTTTCGCGGTTGACCAAAATTCACTGGCAATCGAACAAGTCAGGCAAACTGCTAAAATGCTTTCTCCAAATTTATCGCCGGAGAATTTTCAGGTTTCGAGTGTCGAGAAAATGCCGTTTGAAAAGGAACAATTCGACGCGGTTATCAGCAGCGCGGTTTTGCATTTTGCTGAAAACGCGCCGCATTTTAACGCGATGCTCGCTGAAATGTGGCGTGTGCTGAAACCGAAAGGCTTTTTCTTCGCGCGATTGGCTTCATCTATCGGAATCGAAGATAAAATCGAATCAACCGGCGACGGCAAGTATTTACTGCCCGACGGTTCGGAACGATTTCTCGTAAATGAAAAAATGCTGGTTGCGGCGACCGAAAAATTCGGCGGCGTTTGGCTTGAGCCGCTCAAGACGACGAACGTGCAAAATCTAAGATGTATGACAACCTGGGTTTTACTCAAAAACTGAAAGTATAACCGGCAAAAGATTTATTGAATTTCATAATTAACCGCAACAAAACTAAGTTTTACGCTTGATAATCATCAAAGTAACATCGTCGTGCTGCGGCGCGGTTTGGGCGAAATCGTCAATCGCTTCAAAGACTTTGCCGACGATTTTTTCGGAAGATTCTTCAATAATCGGGCGCAGACATTTTAATAATCTTTCGTCGCCCCATTCGTTCTCAAAGATGTCGTAGGCTTCGGTTACGCCGTCGGAATAGAGCGCCAGCAAATCGCCGGAATTTATTTGCAGATGTTTTTCTTCGTAGCCTTTGCCGAGCATTTCGAGCATATCGGAATCCATCATTCCGAGCGGCAAGCCGGTTGAATCGAATTTTTCCGCTTCGCCCGTGTTTCGCAAAAGCACGCAGTCGCCGTGTCCGGCGCTGACATAATTCGCTTTGCCGGAATCAGGGAAAATCTCGAACAAAATCGCGGTGATGAATTTATTGGACGGCGTGGTCGCGTAAAGCAATTTATTCGTCAAAGAGGCAAGTTCGACCAATGTCGGAACTCGCCCCAAAAGCGCGCGCAAAGTCGCCTGCATATTGCTCATCAGAAGCGATGCGGGCAAGCCTTTGCCGGAAACGTCGGCGACGCACAAAAGAAAAGATTTTTCGCCTGTTTCGCTCTGTTTTTCAATCGGTAAAACATCGTAATAATCACCGCCGCACTGAAGCGCCGGACGGTTTCGCGCCGCGATTTCGTAACCGCTTATTTTCGGCAGAAATTCCGGGAAAAGTCCTTCCTGAATGCTCGCCGCGAGCGCGAGTTCCTGTTCCATTTTCTTCCGTTCAATCGTTTCGCGCACATACCACGAGTTCTCAAACGCGACGCCGGCTTGCGCGACGAGTCCCGCGCCGAATTCCAAATCCGCTTCGGTATAAGCGATTTTTCCGAGCCGCGAGCCGAGAACTAAAACGCCGTTTGTTGTTTCAGACGAACGCAGAGGAAAAAGTAATTCGGCTTTTTGGTCGAGAAGCGAGTTTTTGAAAATACTTTCAGGCAAATCTTTTACTAAAACGGCTTCGGGCAATTCGCCGATAATCGCCCCGAAATCTTCGACTGTCGGAAGCGCGATTCCCTTTTGCCGCTCGACCGTCGGATGATTTTGTTTTTGAACGGCGAGCGCGTATTTGCCGACTGCCCAGCGTCCGGTCAAAGTCAAAACAAGCAGCCGCGCGACTTCTTCCGGTTCGAGCGTCGAGGTCAAACCGCGCACCAAATCAAGCAGCGCGCGCAGTTCCTGAATTTTCTCGTTTAATTCCTGATTGAAACGGCGCGTTTCGGTGTGCGCCTGCGCGTTCGAGATTGAACTGGCGGCGAGTCCGAGCAATGCTTTGAGCGATTCTTCCTCTTCCGCCGCGATCTCGCCGCCCGGCGGTTTACCGATTCCCAAAAGTCCGGTCGGCTGTTCGGGATTTCCGATTGGATAAATCGAATGAATTCCGGCAACGCGAACGATTTCTTCGTCGAATTCATCGCCGACTTTCGCGCTTTTTACTCCGCGAATCTGCGCGAAACGCATTTTTCCGTCGGTTTCGACGGCGACAAAGCTGCGACCGACGAGCGTTTGTCCCATAATCGTTCGCAACAAATGCTGCAGCAAACTGTCCAAATCGAGCGAAGAATTCAGCAGTTGCGCCGATTCGAGCAAGGCTTCGAGCCGAGAAGAATTGAGTGCGGTTTCCGTCATTATTCAGCCTTTTTCTTGAGTTTTTTCATCATATGCAGAGCATTTTTCTTGCCCGGCTCGATTTCGTAGTGAACTTCGTCCATCAAGGTTTTCATCAGGCGCATACCGAGTCCGCCGGTTTTGCGTTTGCTGATTAACTGGTCGAGTTCTTCCTGTTTGACTGAATTCGGGTCGAAGCCGTGTCCGGTATCTTCGACATCAATCGAGAGCGTTTCGTCGTCCAAAGTCGCGCGAACGATAACTTCTTTGGTCGTGTCGTGTCCGTAAGCGTGTTCGATGACGTTGGCGCACGCTTCATCAACGGCGAGTTCGAGCTTGGCGATTTCCGATGAATCAAAACCGGCTTGTTGCGCCGCGCTGCCGACGAATTCACGAATCAGCGCGAGATTTTCGGTCGAAGACGGAACTTGCAGCATAAATTTTCTTTCAATAGGTTGCATAATTTTAGAAATCTCCTTTAACCGGCTCGTCAAACTGTTTTTTGGCTGATTCAACGTCGGGACAAAAATCATAGAGCGATTCAAAGCCTAAAATCTCAAACGGCTGTTTGACTTTATCGCTCAAGCCGCAGATTTTTATATCGCCGCCTTCGTCGCGCACTTCTTCGATAAAACCCATAAAAACGCCGAGACCGGCGCTCGAAATATAAGTCAATTTTTCGCAGTCAACAATGATTTTATTTTGTCCGCTTTCAATTACCGTTTGAACGGCTTCTTCAAATTGCGGCGCGGTGTGCGCGTCAACCGCGCCCGCCAGATGGATGACGGCGAAATCGCCGCTCGATTCGGTCTCGACCGAAAATGGATTTGGCATAGATTTTTTTTCTCCTTGAACAAGTTAAAATTAAAGTTATTGTGCGAATATTACGGATAAAATACAAATCTTTAAGTTTGTTTTTGTTTGCGTTCGCTATGAAACTGTATTCAACCTCGGATTTAGTCGCCAACGGCGACAACCATTATAGCCTAGCGAGAATCGCTAGGTCGGCGGTTATAAAGATTTTCCGTCGCTGAAAGCGACGAACAACCATTGATGTTCGTCGCTTTCAGCGACGGGTTGAATAATTGTCAAACTACCTATGGTTTCGGCGAAACGTCTGCACCATAGGCTATAATGTCGGTCGCCGTTGGCGACAAGAACTCGAATATATAATCTTCCAAAAATCAAACTACTTTCAACACGACAAAAGTTACATCGTCGTCCGCCGGACGCGCGCCAGCCCAACTATTGCTCACTTCGACAAAGCGGTCAATGATTTCCTGCGGCGTCTGCGCGGCGACTTCCTTTAACACTTCGGCGGCTTTATCGAATCCGAGCATTTCGCCTGACGGGTTGAACATTTCGGGAAATCCATCACTCATCACGACCACGCAGTCGCCGGTTTGCAGCGCGATTTCCTGCCCTTGATATTTGAAATTCGTCATACTTCCCAAAGGCACGGCGCGGATGCTGATTTCCTCGACGGTTTCCGTTGCCGCGCGATAAACGAGCGTCGAAGGCATTCCGGCGGCGCCGACGCTCAAATTGTTGTCTTTTAATTTAATCAGCGTCAACGCCATAAACAACCCGCGCAGATTCATCGCTTTTAAGGAACGCGAGATTTGCCGCAAAGTGTCGGGAATGTCGGAAGCGTTGGCAAGATTGTTAAATAAACTCTTCGTCGCCGTCACAACCGTTCCGGCTTTCAAACCGTGTCCCGTCGCATCACCGACGGCAACGGTTAAAGTTCCATCCGCTTCAACGTGAAAATCGTAATAATCGCCGCCGACCTCTGTCGCGGGTTTCATATACGCCGCGATTTCAAGTCCTGCAATGTTAGGCATTTTTTTCGGCAGCATCGAAAGCTGCAACTGACGCGCTTCTTCCAACTCTTTAGCGCGGCGTTCAAATTCAACTTTGTCGCGTTCGTATTGCAGTTCTTTTTCGGATAATTCTTTGACACGCTCAAGTTCCGTTTCGAGGCTTTTGTTGGTTCGCGCGAAACGGCGGGCGAGAAAAATCGAGATTACGATGACCAGACCATAATTCGTAATATTCCGCATGATGTCGGTTACATTTTGCGGAAACGGGAAGCCCAGCAAACCGGACATAGCTCTGGTCAGCGCGGATGCCTGCAAAAGTACGCCGATGCCGATAATCCACGCGCCGTCAACGCCTTTTCGCAATGCCTGCACTGCAAGGCGCAGCGACTCGATAATCGTAAAAAAACCAATTAAGACGTTCAGTATTACGCTCATGTTTGAATTCGGAAAAGCCAATCCCGCAATCAGCCACAAACCGCTGACGGTGAGAAATATCCAAAACCGGCGCGGAATAACATCGGCGAGCGTGACGTAAAGAAACGCGAGAAAAGCGACGTTTTGAGCCACGATAAGAACATTGATAAGCTGCCCCAACGCTGCAATATCCGCGATGTCGGCGTGGCTGGCGGCGATCACTCCTCTGGCGTGAATATAGAATCCGAAACTCAAAATAAAAAGACTGAAGAAAAGATATGTTTTCTCGCGCGGATAAAATCCGTAGATCAATAAAAATAAAATTCCGACGGCAACAAATAAGCCGACTGCTCTTCCGTCGCCAAAACGTTTTTGAATTATCGAATCGGTTTCCGACAAGTATGAATCGAGTTTGGAGACGCGCAAATCAAATCCGATGCCTAAATTTTGCGAATCGTGGTCGTTTAGGAATTTGCTCCAGCCGGCATTCGCATCCGCCAGAGCCGCGCAGGAATGACGTACGGCAATCGTGTGATCTCCGGCACTGTCCAATGCGACTCGAAATTTTGTTTCGTTCGGATTATAGCCTTGCTCAGTTTCGGCGCTTGCGCCGACGATGCCGAAACTTTTAACCAAAACCCCGTCAACAAAGATTTCACTTGCGCCCATTGTTTCATTTCAAACGCCAGCGTGTCCGCCGCGTCAGAACGAAGGCGCAGCCTAAACCAGCCGACTCCCTGCCATCCGTTTTGAGGCAAACGATCAATCGGAATCCGCGTGCCGTTCAGAGTTTCCCACGATGAATCGTCAAACTCAGGCTTCGCCCAATTCGCATCATCGCCCGCGTGATAATTCCACGCCAATTTATCGAGCGCGATTTGCTTGCCGTTCGCCAAATCGTCCGTCGTCACCGCGAGCGACTGAACAGTCTGCGCTTGGAGCGTCGCCCCCGTCAGTAATAGAAAAATTGTCAGCCAAAGCAATCGAAAGTTTTTACGAGTCATATTTTTATTAAATGCCTATCGGAACAAACCAGATTCGTTATGAAAAAAACCAAAGACGAAGAGAAAATCTCAACCGACTTTCAGCACAACAAAGTTACATCGTCGTCCGCCGCTCTGCCGTTCGCCCAATCGTCACTGACTTTGATTAAATAATTGATGATTTCCTGCGGTGAATTCGCGGCGATTGCCGGCAAGAGTTCGGCGGCTTTGTCAAAGCCGAGCATTTCGTTTGCAGGATTAAACATTTCGGGAAAGCCGTCGCTCATCAAAACGACGCAATCGCCCTTGCCAAGTGAAATTTCGCGTTCAATATAAACTGTTTTTGTGATACTTCCGAGCGGCATCGCGCGAAGACTGATTTCGTCAACTGTTTTACTTTCCGCGCGATATATTAACACTGAAGGCATTCCGGCGACGCACAGAGTCATCACGCCGTCTTTGATTTTGAGCATCGCCATCGCCATAAACAGCCCGCGCAGATTCATCTTTTTTAACGCGCCGCTCGTCTGCATGAAAATCTGCGGAATATTTTTCTGTTCGGCGAAAGCATTAAATAAACTTTTCGTCGCGGTAACGACCGAACCGGCTTTCAGTCCGTGTCCGGTCGCGTCGCCGACGACAACGGTTAAAGTTCCGTCTTTTGAAACGTGAAAATCGTAATAATCGCCGCCGACTTCGGTGGCGGGTTTCATATACGCGGCGATTTCCAGATTCGGCAGTTGCGGTAACTTATTCGGCAACATCGAAAGTTGGAGTTGACGCGCTTCTTCCAATTCTTTGGCGCGGCGTTCGTTTTCGGCGCGAAGTTCGGCGGATTGTTTTTCCTGTTCGATTTTTTGCGCCGAAAGCGTTTCAATCTGCGCGAGCTGCGTTTTTAAATCACGATTCGTGCGGGCGAAATTGCGGGCGAGAAAAACTGAAACGGCAATCGGAACGCTGAGAATAATTGCCAGTTGGCTGACAGTCGAGACTACTTCGTTTAAATTTATAACTTTCAAACCTTCGAACAAACTCAACGTCATTCCAAGCATCAAAAGCTGCACGCCGATCATCACAATCCACGCGCCGGAACGTTTTTCGCGCAGCGCGTTGACCAGAATCAAGATACAAAAAGTGAACGTCAAACCGATTGTGATGTTGGTAAAAATCTGATATTTTCCGGCGTTGTTGAGATAAAAAATACCGATAACCGAACTTATTGCCCACAAAGCTATAAATATCCAGAATACTTTCCCGATTCGGCGACCGAAGACGACGTGCAGAAAAGCGATCAGTCCGATAAATGTGGTGGCGAGCATCAGTGTGGCAATAATTCGTAAGACGACCGACACAAAAACCGGCTGATGACCGAACGATATGAGATTATTGAAAAGCACAAAAAGCCCGAACGAAGCCGCATAAATACTGTAAAAAAGATTGGCGCGTTCGACGAGGTAGAAAATATAAAGCAGAAAATGCAGCAGCGCGAGCGCGAGCAAAACGCCGACGAAGAAAAATCCGATTCGCATCGAACTCTGAAAAGCATATTCACCGATTATTTCGGCGACATCTTCCGCTGAACTTATCGAATATGAAAAACTCGGATAAATGCCGCCGTTTATCAGCCACTGTGATTTCCCCGACGATAAATCGGCAAAAGTGTTTGAAGCAAACCGCACCGCCAAAACGTGTTCGCCCGCCGTTTCAAATTTGAAAGGAATCGGCAATTTTCCCGGATTATATTCGGAGATTTCCGAATCGGTAATTAACCCGAACTCGGCGATTTTCCGCCCGTCGAGATAAACATACGCCGCTCCGCGCTGCGTTCCGGCAAGCGCGAGTGTTTTACCGACCAGATTTTCATCAATTTGCAGATGCAGCCGAAACCACGCGCGACCCTGCCAATTTTCCATCAGCGATTCCTGCTTAAACGACGTATCTTCGACTCGCGCCCAATTCACATCGTCAAAATCCCGCGCCGCCCAAGCCGCATCGTCTCCGGCGTGATATTTCCAGGGCAGTTTGTTAAGCTCGACAGCCGAATCGCCTTTCAAAGCCTCGTCGGTTAAAGTGAAAATTTCACTGCTCTGCGCTCGCAAAAACACCGGCGAGAAAAGCGCGAAAACAAAAAGCCCGAAAAATAATTTGATAATTTTCATACGAGAATCGAATTTATTAATTTGCATTAAATATCAAGTTGCCTGATCCGCTTTCCCAATCGCTGCGCGGCGATTGGGGCGAAATTGTTGTTTGCCGCCGCCACGTCTGTCATCGGTTGATTTGTCGCCTGTGCCAAACCAACCGAAGCTCAGGCAAACAGAAACGCCGCCGCAAAGATGGCGCGAAAAGATTTTGCGATAATTATTTGGAAGAGTAACGATATTTTCATAAAAAACGCGCCTCAGCCGATTTTCATTACGACTGAAGCGCGTCATAGATTAATTCTACAAAATACCAATCAAATGACGGGCTATTGTTCTTTCCACTGCGGAATGCGTCCGGGCGTCCACGGCGCACCCGCCGCTTCCATCTCTTTTTCGAGTTTGCTTAAGTCAACTTCAACCAATGTGCGAAGCTGCGCGAGAACTTGCTCGAAATCCTGCGCCGCGACGGTGTATTGCGTCATTTGCGTCGGCGTCGGACGCGCGGTTGACATTCTTTGCGCGCCGACGATTGCCGATACGCGCTCGCTGATGGACGGCGCGGTGTTTTCGTTGCGGCTTCGCAAAACCACGTCGCCGCGCAAGGCGCGAAGAATTTCGTTCGTCCGCTTGTCGAGATTTGCCGCGTCGTCGAGCAGTTTGTCTCCGGCGTTCGGCGTGTCGAGCAGAGCGCGTTTGATAAGCGCGAGTCGCGGTTTGAGGGCGTTGGCAGTTTCGAGAGCGCCTGTCACCGCGCGTTGAAGTCGTCCGACTTTTTGCTGGAAATCTACGAGCGCGGCGCGGTCTTCCGCCGACATTCCAGCCAAGCCTTCGACCGTTACTGTGAATTCTTGCGGCGCGGAAAGTTGCGTCATTACGCCGTTGACGCGCCTTGCAAACGAAACTTTGTATTTGCCGGGCATCACAAGCGCGCCGCTTCCGCCGCCTTCAAAAACGAAATCCGGGTCGGCATCCGGCGAAGGCGCGGCGGAAACCGAATTCGGCGGATAGCGCAAATCCCAGGTTGCGCGCTGCATTCCGGCAGTCGTCGCTCCGGTCAGACGGCGCACGACGTGTCCCGAAGCGTCGCTAATCGTAAAGATAATCGCGGGCGCTTCTTCTTCCTCTTCGGCACGCAATTGGTCGCCGCTCGGCAAAATCGCATTCGCGCCCTGTCTTTCAGCCGCTTTGTCAATTTCCTGGCGCCGCGCTTTTTGGGTTTTGAGCGAATCTTTCAAATAATAAGTAAAAGTCGCGCCGAACGGCGGATTGTCAGCCGTATAGTAAGATTCGCCCTGAAAAGCCTTGCCGCGTCCGCCGAGCGGCTGCGTCTGAATATACATCAGCGCGTCTTTGACCGGAAAAAGAACGGCTTCCTGTTTCAAATTTTCAGAACTGATCGCGCGAAGCGGCGCGTAGTTGTCGAGAATGTAAATGCCGCGTCCGAATGTGCCGATGATTAAATCGTTTTCGCGTTTCTGAATCGTTAAATCGCGCACGGCAATCGTCGGAAATCCGCCTTTTAACTGCGTCCATTTCTGCCCGCCGTTGGTCGAGAAAAATACGCCGAATTCCGTTCCGGCAAAAAGCAGATTCGGATTAACGTAGTCTTCGGCAATCGCCAAAACCGGACCGTTCGCGGGCAAATCGCCTTTTATCGAAACCCAGGTTTTTCCGGCGTCAGTGCTTTTCAAAAAATACGGCGCGAAATCGCCGTTCCAATGATTGTCGAAAGCGGCATAAACCGTGTTCGCGTCGTGCTGTGAAGCGGTCAGGCGCGAGACGTAAGTCATTTCGGGAACTCCCGGAAATTTTTCGATTTTGCGCCAGCTTTGTCCGCCGTTTTCCGTTACCTGAACGAGTCCGTCGTCAGTTCCGACATAAACCAGACCTTCTTTTTTCGGTGATTCGGCGAGCGCGCTGCCGTTGCCGTAAAAGGCGGTCGAAGCGTTTTTGGCAACCGCGTCAATGCTCTGAATTTTGCCCATTACCGGCAATTTATTGCGGTCAAGCCCGCGCGTAATGTCCGGGCTGATGAGCTGCCAACTGTCGCCGCGATCATCGCTTTTATAAACCTTATTCGCCGCAAAATAAAGCCGCGTGTGCGAGTGCGGGCTGACGATAAACGGTGTGTCCCAATTCGTCCGAAGCGGGTCTTCGTTCCGTCCGATTGCCGGTTCGATGCCGACGCGCTCGCCGGTTCTGCGGTCAAAGCGAATCAAACCGCCGTTTTGCGATTCGGCGTAAACCGTGTTCGGGTCTTCCGGGTCAACCTGCGAGCGAAAACCGTCGCCGCCCTGCGTGATAAACCAATCGGAATTGACGATGCCCGACGCGCTGTGCGTGCGCGAAGGTCCGCCGACGCTCGAATTGTCCTGCGTGCCGCCGTAAACGTAATAAAACGGCGCGGCGTTGTCGGTCGCAACGTCGTAAAACTGCGTTATCGGTAAATTGCTTGTGTATTTCCAATTCACGCCGCGATCATAGCTTTCATAAATGCCGCCGTCGCAGCCGACGAGCAAATAATCGGTGTTTTCCGGGTTAATCCAAATCGCGTGATTGTCAACGTGCTTGGATTTTTCGCCGAGCCTCTCGACGGTTTTGCCGCCGTCGTCCGAAGTCATCATAAAAGTATTCGGAATGTAAATGCGGTCAACATCTTTCGGGTCGGCGACGATTTGTGAATAATACATCGCGGTCGCGTCAAATCCGTTGCGCCGTTCCCAGCTTTCGCCTCTATCGGTCGAACGGTAAATTCCGCCTTTTCTGTCGGCGGCTTCAATCGTCGCGTAAAGCACGTTGTTGTCCGCAGGTGAAATCGTCAAACCGATGCGTCCCATATCAGCGGCGGGCAAACCCATTTTGACTTTTTTCCAGGTCGCACCCGCGTCACTCGATTTATAAATCGCGCTTTCCGGTCCGCCGTCAATCAAAGTCCAGACGTGACGACGGCGCTGATACGCGGCGGCGTAAACGGTGTCGGGATTTTGCGGGTCAATTACTACGTCGGAAACGCCCGTGTTTTCGCTGATTTTCAAAACCTGCGCCCACGTTTTGCCGCCGTCCGTTGTTTTATAAAGACCGCGTTCCTTGCCGGCGCTCCACAGAGGACCTTGCGCGGCGACATAAACGACGTTTGAATCGCGTGGGTCAACGACGATTTTTCCAATGTGTTCGGAAGTTTTCAAACCCATATTTTTCCAGGATTTGCCGCCGTCTTCGGATTTATAAACGCCGTCGCCGTAGGAAACGCTGCGCTGTGAATTGTTTTCGCCCGTGCCGACCCAGACGACGAGCGGATTTTTCGGGTCAAGGATGATTGTGCCGATTGAATATGAGCCTTCGTTGTCGAAAACCGGCGTCCAGGTCGCGCCCGAATTAATTGTTTTCCATACGCCGCCCGAAGCCGCCGCCGCGAAATAATGACTCGGCTGTTTCGGGTCAACGGCAAAAGAGATAACGCGACCGGAAATAAAAGCCGGTCCGACGAGCCGCATTTTCAAGCCGGAAAAAGTCGGCGACGACATCGGGTCGAGCGGTTTTTTCGCGTCTTCGGGTTTTTTCGCCTCGTCCGGTTTGGCTTTAGTATCTTCGGCTTTTTTTGCTTCGTCCTGCTTCACATTTTCGGCAGCCTTTTCCGCATTTTTTTCTTCCTGCGCGAAGATGTTAAATGTCGGCGCGATAATTACGGCGCACAAAAATACGGGCAGAAAACGAATGAATAATTTCAAAGCGACGGCATTTGTTGATTTCATATTTTTTAAGTTATTCGGTTAAAAGTAGTGATAAACCAATTTTGGTGTTTTCGTGCAGAAGAAACATCGCCGAAAAGCATATCGCGCGTTTTTCTTGACACCAAAGGATTTTTAGAATGATAGCCTATCGACGAAAAAAGGTCAGCTATATTTCTGAAAAAATAGATAAAATTCGGCTGCTTGTCAATTTAACCGAATTTTTCCGGTCAATTTTTACGCGAACTCCTATTTTCGCGGCAAAAACGTTTCTACTAAAATTACCGGCAATTGTTTTTGACGATTTAGATTTACTCGAAGCGAACGCAATTAAACGACTTACGGAAAGCGCAATCGAAAATTTTCAGATAAAGGATTCGGCAACCTTTACAAATCTTTACGTTGCTTGTTTTAATTTAAGAATAAGCTGCAAAGTTAATTTATTCTGTGGTTTAGCAAAAACGACGCGCGCGATTTTTTCGTCCGGGAAATTGGTTTCGATAATCAATTGTAACTTTTCGGGCGTTTACTGCATCCGTTTTTAAGTTAGAATAAATTCAGTTATTTTTCTAAAATCGTTGTGCCGTTTCAGTAAATTGAACGGCTGCACAGTAAATTATGATTTTTTCAGAATTCGAGCGGAAGTTTTCCGTTCGATTGGTAATTTTAACTTTTGTATTTTCGACGTTGTTCGTATCTTGTAATCGCTCGGAATCGAAGACGAAAGAACAAGCCGACGCCAATGCCAGACAGCAGAAAAGCGATGAAGTTATCACTGTAACTCAGGCAAAAGTCGAATCGCGTCAAGTTCCGACGTTTATTCAGACGACGGGAAGCCTCGTCGCTGAAGAAACGTCGGATGTCGCTCCGAAAGTAGCCGGAAAAGTAACGAATACGATGGTCAATGTCGGTGATTTCGTTCAACAGGGAGACGTTTTAGCCAAGCTTGACGAAAACACGGCGAAACTGCAATTGCGGCAAGCTGAAGCGGGCGTCGTTCAGGCGCAATCCGGCGTCAGCCAGGCGCAGGCACGTCTCGGTTTGACCGCGACAAGCAGTTTTCAGGCTACTCAAATACCTGAAGTTCGCGCCGCTAACGCTAATTACGAACAGGCGCTCGCGCAACTGCGTCAAGCTCAGGCAAACGAAAAACGCTATCACGATTTGGTCGAGACGGGCGATACTTCAATGCAGAACTATGAAACTTATCGAACTCAGCGCGACACGGCGCAGGCGCAGGTCAACAATGCGAAACAGCAATTAGAAGCCGCCGTCAACGCCGCAAAGCAAAACAATCAGGCGATAAAATCGGCGCAAGCCGGAGTCGAGGCGGCGCGAGCCGGAGTTGCGACGGCGCAGCAGGCAGTCGCCGATACGGTTATTCGCGCTCCTTTTTCGGGTTTTGTCAGCAATCGCCCGACCGCCGTCGGCGAATACGTAACGACCGCGACGCCGATTATTACGCTGCTCAGAACCAATCCGATAAAAATGCAGATTCAGGTTACGGCGGCGGAAGTGCCTTTTATTCACGTCGGAATGAACGTTTCGCTCGAAATTGATGCCTTCAAAGACCGAAAATTTGCCGGAACGGTGACGGCGATAAATCCGTCGGTTGACGCCGGTTCGCGCACGGCTTTGGTCGAGGCAAGAGTTGAGAATAACGAAAATCTGCTTCGGTCGGGAATGTTTGCGCGGGCGCAAATCGTGCGACCGGGCGGCGGACAAGGCATTTTTGTTCCGAAATCGGCGGTTTATAATGACCAGAACACGCAGTCTTATCGGTCATTCGTGATTCAGGACGGCGTTGCCAAGTTGCGCGTCGTGCAAATCGGTCAGGAAGAAAACGACGATATTCAGATTATATCCGGCTTAAACCCGGACGAAATGGTTGCAACAAGCAATCTGGCACAACTTTACGAAGGAGCGAAAGTGCAAATCGGGCAATGACATCCAGAATTCGAGAATCAACGTTCGATAAATAGGAAAATCAGATTCTGAATCAAAGGTTCTAAATCTTGATTTTATAAAAGATTATGCAGTGGTTAGCTGAAATTTGTGTTAATCGTCCGGTGTTCGCCACCGTTATCGTGCTTCTTTTAACGGTTGTCGGCGGATTTAGTTTTTTTACGCTCGGCGTTGACCGTTTTCCGCAGATTGATTTGCCGACAGTTACGGTTTCGACGACCAACACGGGCGCGGCGCCGCAGGAAATGGAAACCGAAGTTACAGACGTGATCGAAGGCGCGGCTAACACTGTGACCGGTATTGACCAGATGACTTCCAATTCGTCGCTCGGACGCTCGCAGGTGACGATTACTTTCGCGCTCGAAAAAGACCCGGAAGTAGCCGCGCAGGAAGTCCGCGATAAAGTCAGTGGCGTCGTCCGGCAATTGCCGCAAAGCGCCGACGCGCCGATTGTTCAAAAGAGCGACCCGAATGCCAGCCCGATTATTCAATACGCCATCAGTCGTCCGGGTTCGGTTGTGGATTTGACGCAGTTTGTTACGAAAGAAATTCAGGAAAAAGTTCAAACTGTTGACGGCGTTGGCGATGTGCAGGTTTACGGCGGTCGCTCTCGCCAGATAAGAATTTATCTCGATCCTGACAAAATGCGGTCTTACAATTTGACCGTCGCTAATGTTAATTCCGCGATTACGGCGCAAAATCAGGAATTGCCGAACGGCAGATTAAATGAAGGCGCCACAAGCGTAACTCTTCGCACTTTGAGCAAACTGACGAAGGTCGAAGACTTTAATAATATCGTCGTCAAAAACGTCAACGGCTATCCAGTAAAAATCAGCGACATCGGGCGCGTGCAAAATACCGGCGCCGACCCGACGAGCGCGATTTCTCTGAACGGAAATCCGGCGGTTTCGCTCGCCGTCATCAAACAATCGGGCGCGAACACGGTTTCGGTAATTAACGGCGTCAAGCAAAAACTGGCGCAGCTCCAATTGACGCTGCCGAAAGACGTTCAAATCGGCGTTGTCCGCGACCAATCCGAATTTATCGAAACCTCGCTTCACGCTATCGAAGAGCATCTCGTTCTCGGCGGATTATTCGCCGCGATAGTCGTTTTTTTCTTTTTGTGGAATTTCCGCTCGACCTTGATTGCCGCGCTCGCTATTCCGACTTCGATTATCTCGGCTTTCGCGCTGATTGCGGCGCTCGGTTACACGCTCAACCAGATGACGATGCTCGCTCTGACTCTGATGGTCGGCATCGTCATTGACGACGCGATTGTCGTGCTTGAAAATATCTATCGTTTTGTCGAAGAAAAAGGAATGAATCCTTTTCAAGCGGCAATCGAAGGCACGCGCGAAATCGGTTTAGCCGTATTAGCGACGACTTTAAGCCTGCTCGCCGTTTTCATTCCCGTTGGTTTTCTTACCGGAATCGTCGGACGTTTTATGTCGTCTTTCGGTCTGACGAGCGCGGCGGCAATTACCGTTTCGTTGATTGTTTCGTTCACTCTGACGCCGATGCTCGCCGCGCGTTGGATAAAACCGAAAGAGGAAGAAGAGAGTGAAGTTCAAAACTCCGAGTTCAATGTTCAAGGCGAGGACGAAGCCGAATATCAGAGCGTAAATCGAAACGAAAACCCGGACATTCGCGGCGACGGAATACCGGCGAATGACGAAATTCAAAATTTAAAATCTAAAATTCAAAATCACAAAGACAGCAAAGATTCGGGTTTTTACAAATATATTGATCGCGTTTACACCTGGCTTTTGAAACTTTCGATGCGTTTTCGATTTGTTGTCGTCGGGTTGTGCGCGATTGTTATCATCTCGATTTACCCGCTTTACAATTACGTCGGCATCAACTTTTTGCCCGACGAGGA
>CAXSHW010000062.1:0-25802 GCA_964237245.1 uncultured Pyrinomonadaceae bacterium | reverse complement strand
ACCAGGACGAATCCATTTACATCATTGACGGCGAAATCACGTTTCTGCTCGGAGACCAGGAACAAAAGGGTCAATCCGGCTCGCTGCTGTTTATTCCGCGGGCGACGGTTCATTCGTTTCGCGTGGATTCGGAAACCGCGCGCATTCTCAATTTGTATAATCCGGCGGGATTCGAAAGGACAATCATGGAATTGGGCGAATCGGCACCGGCGCGCACACTACCGCCGAAAGATCATCAAACACCGCTTGACCCGCAAAAGGTAAAGCACTTATTTGCAGAAGTCGGGATGCATTTGGTTGATGCGCCCGACAAACTGCGCGGCAATTCGGACTCTATCCTGAAGACAAAATAAGACGTGAATCAGCAGTCGAAAAGACGAGTAAAGTTGAAAAACCGACTTTGTTTTATTTTCCTATTTTATTCAAAGTGACTGCATATTAATAACGAACCGCCAGCAAACATCCGCTTTGACGGCGCGCTCAAATGCCCTGGAGTTTCGACTTATTTAGATTCCGAATTTCAATCTCAACAAATCATTTTGGTAAATAAACGCCAATCAGGATTTTAAGGAGCGATTCGTTGTCCGCGCGGCTGCGGACGGCGATCCGAATGAACTTTCCCGTTTTGAGTCCTGAATATGTCGAGCAATTACGAACAATAATGTGGTTGTGTTTTATAAGGTATGTCCGCAGCGCGTCGGCGGATGATTTCGGCGGATACGAAAACTTTTGTGCGGTTGTGATCGTTTAAGTTCATCGAGATTGCCTCCTTTTAAGTTCGTTCATACGGTGCGCTGGCGAAATTGCTGCCAAACTGCTTTCCATCTAACTTTGCTTAGAAAGGAAATTTGTAGAGGCGATAACCGGAAAGTTTGATTTCTCACGCTGAATTCGCCCGCGTTGTTTGAGTAATCGGCATCATTAACAATCAGCCCGATTTCAGCGTTCGCGTGCGACATCTTTTCCGATGACCTGCCGCCGCCGACAATTTTATCGCCGATGTCGAGCAGTGACTCGCCGTGTTTATACTGACGTAAATTGCTGAAGTTATAAGCCGTCCATTCGGGGTTTTCAAATTCGTTTGAACCTGCCAGTCTTGCGCGGTCACCGAACGATACGCTTCCGCTGGAAGTCTGCATTATAATGTCCTGGCGGCAGGCTGTCTTTTCGGTATCTCACACCGCGCCGACAGTATAAGAGCATTCATTGGTGAGGTCGAAACAAATTTCTTTTTTCAAACTTTCCGGCAAATAATTACTGTTCGATGTGAGAACTTATTACGCTTCCAAGCGCGAGCAAAAAACGATTCGCCGGATTGCCGTTATACAAAGTGTTATTTAGATCGTCATTACTAAGGCTCGCCGATACTTCAAAAAACGGATTGGTCTTATCAAAATCGCTTTTTAGATCAACCTTTGATGCTTGGCTTTGGTTGACCTAATCTCTGATGGCACGAGGCAAATCGTATTTAACGTGTGCATTAACGGCATCGTTGATTAAATAACGCAAGTCGTTTCTGCTGAATTTTCTTTCTCGATAAATACCGCTGACGATCCATTGACTAAAGAACAGGGAAGAGCGAAAAATTTTCGCTCTTCCCTGCTGGTCGCCGAATTTCTGATTTTGTTTAGAAAGTGATGCCGACCTGACCTTGAAACGCGCGCGGCGTAACGAAATGCGTTCCGCTGAAAGTTGATTCAAAGTTATAGAGCGCGACTTTGTTGCCGATGTTGACGATGGAAAAACGTCCGGTTAATCTGACTCGTTCGGTGCGAAGCAGATTGTCCGAACCGAAATTTAAGTCAAACAAGTTGCGCGGGGCGATGCGCGGCGGGTTTTTATCGTCGCTCACCGTGCCGTCCGCCGGAATGCGAAGGCGAATCGCTCCTCGATTCGCCGACGCGCAACTCGTAATCGGATTCGTCAAAGTGGCAACCTGACTGCCGCAGAACAAACCGATTTGCTGTTGCTCGTCGGCGGAGAATCCTAACGCCGTGTCATAATCCGGCACTGCGCCGGACACTAAACCGCTGTCGTAGCGGTAAGTAAAGGCGACGTAAGGCGCGAACTTATGAAAACTTCTGAATTGATCGAACGAATATTGCGCCTGCACCGTCTGCTGGAATTTCTGGTCGTGGTCAATCAGAAAAGGTCCTTCGGGCAAATCCGAGTTGAAGAACAAACCGCCAGATTCCGGCGGGAAGAATAATGCGCGGGTATGTCCGGCGGTGTAGAACGCGCTCAAACCTTTGTAATTAGTTAGATTGACCTTAAATGAAATGCCGTTGATGTGCGATCTGTCCCACGAAATCGGGAACGCGATTGGCGTGTTCAAAATGACGTTGAAATCGTAAGCGTTGCGCGTCCGTTTGTCAAAATAATCAACATCGGCGACGACGTATCTGCCGAAGCCCTGCTGAACACCGACGTTAAACTGATTGCGATAACCCGGTTTCAAAGGTGTCGCCGAAGTGTCGCCGAAAATACCGTCCGCCAGACCGTTGCCGCCGGTCGAACTCGATAAAATCAAATTTTCGTTATACGGCGTTTCAAAATTGCGCGTGTATGACGCGCGCAGAACCGTTTTCGTCGATTTGATCAGATACGACACGCCGATGCGCGGCTGCACAGAATCGCCTTTACTTAAACCGCGATAATTATCATAACGCAGTCCCAAACTGACGGTCAGACCGTTGCTGAAATTGAGCGCGTCCTGAATATACGCCGCTTCCTGTTTGATCGTCGTCCGCCCGTTGAAATTGAATAAATTTCCGCCGCGCGTTAAATCGTAAGGCAGCAGTCCGGGCAGAAAGTCGTCGTTTGCCGTGGTCGTTCCATCACAGGTTATTCCCTCGACCGGGTTTCCGTCCGCGTCGAAACACAGCGGATTAAAACCGGAATCGGTGATGCCGAATGCAAAACCTTCATTCAGACGGGTACGCTGAATCTGCCCGCCGACTTTGATGTTGTTGATGCCTTTGACGTAGGAGACATCGGCGCGTACGCCGTAATTCGCCAGTCGGCGCGATTGGCTGATGGTCGTCGTCTGGTCGGAAAACGGATTCGCCGACGGGTAATAATTGACCTGATCCTGCCGGTAAAACGGATTGATCGTCAGCACGGTCGAAGCGTTGAAAACGTGAACGAAACCCGGCGCGATGTTGAATGTTTCAACTTTCTGGCGTTGATCCTGTCCCAAATCCTGCTGTTCGTAAGTATTGGCGGTTTGAAAATTATTGCGGGCGTAAAATAGGTTCAGATGAAAAACATTCGTCGTCGAAGGGCTGTAATCGAGCCGGTCGAAAAAGCTGCCCGAAGTTCCGCGATTGTGCAAGGATACGAATTCCGGCGCGTCTAAAAAACGATTCGACCGCTCGAAGTTAAACGCCGTAAAATTTCCGATTTTATCATTGCCGAAAGCTACATTCGCTTCGTCCTGAATGGTGCGAAAACGTCCGACGGTTTGAAAAAAGCTGCCCGTCGCGCGTCTTTGATTGAGTCCCGATTTGGTAATCGCATTGATTACCAAACTCGTTTTGTCGCCGAATTCTGCCGGCACTGCGCCTGTAATTACGTCGAGCGACTGAATCGCGTTGACCGGAATCTGCGTCGAAAAGGCTTTCGACTGCTGATCGGCAATCGGCTGCCCGTCGAGGGCAATCTGCGACTGCGCGTGATCGCCCAAAGGATGAAAAAAGCCGTTGGAATCGGCGACGACACCGGGCGACGCGTAGGTGACGACATCGCTCAGACCGTTGCCCGGCGTGTTGAGCGGCAGACGACGAATCTGCGTCTGGTCAACCTGCGTGCGCGGGGTCGGAATGTCTTCGATAATGTTCGCGTCGCTACTGACGTTGACGGTCGCCGTCGCGTCGCCGAGCGTCAGCGCAACCGGAATATTGATCGGCACGGATGAGCGGACGGTAATGCCCTGCGCTCCCGTGCGGAAACCGTTCGCCTCAGTGCGAATTGTAAAATTATTAAACGGCACGTCGGTAAACCGGAAACTGCCGCCAGCATCGGTCGTCGTCGTGCGCGTAAATCCGGTTACGGAATTGCTGATCGTCACGGTTGCGCCGCTGACGACGGCGTTGTTCGGGTCGGTCACCGTTCCCGTAATTGTTCCGGCAGTGCCGAGCGATTGCGCCAGCGTCAGCAGCGGCAATCCGAAAAGAGCGATTGCCAGCATCACAAATCGCCGTGTATTTTTGTATTTCATAAAATCCTTGATTGGTCTTTAACTAAATTTTGAATAAATTGCGAATTAGTAACATTTAATACTAAGCGGCAATCGAAATTTGACGACACCGCTTTTTTATTGAAAGCCGATTGTCAAAGATGAACGGTTCATTCGATTGAATAAACGGTCATTCGTATTTTTAATTTCACCGTATTTCGGGCGAATCAAACAGGTTATAACTTCAGATACTGATTGCGAAAAACCCTCGATTGCAGACGACTCGAAGAGAGTTGCTGGTTGTTGGCGAGCAAAACCTGATACAAACCGCCGGGCAGCGGGCTGACTTTCTTGATCATTTCCAGATTGACCAGCGTGCCGCGCGAGAGGCGGACGAATTTCGTCGCGTCGAGTCTGGCTTCCAAATCTTTCAGCCGAAAATTGATGACGAACACGCGATTTTTGCCCGTCGTGATGTTCAGCAGTTCGCCGTCGGCGACAATCGAAGCGATTTCACCGACGGGCAGCAACACGATTTCGTCGCGCTCTTTAATCGGAATGCGGTCGAGAAACGGCTGGCGCGTACTTTCTTCGTAATCAGCAAGCGCGGCGCGGAGATTGACGACTTCGGATTCGCGGAAATCGTCCGTTTCAAGCCGGTCGTGCGCCCGCCGCAAAGTTTCCGCGAGACGGCTGCGTTCTACCGGTTTCAAAAGATAATCAACGGCATTCAGTTCAAACGCCTGAATCGCGTATTCGTCGTAAGCCGTGACGAACGCGACAAGCGGCATATTCTTTTTCCGCAGCAGTTTGACAACTTCCAAGCCGGTAATTTCCGGCATCTGCAAATCGAGCAGTGCCAGATCCGGCTTTGTTTTCTCGATAATTTCGACGGCTTCGGTGCCGTTTTCGGCTTCGCCGACGATTTCGACCGTTTCAAAATCCGTCAAAAGCGATTTGAGAAACAGCCGCGCCGGACGCTCGTCATCGGCAATCACCACTCTCAGTTTTGTTTCCATAAATAGTATTTTGTTAAGTTAATTTTTCAAAAAATTCGGCGTTTTAAGCGGCGACCGCTTCACGCGCGAAGGCGTATTTCATTTGTTTGATTTGATTTAAGTTAATCGCAATTCTGACGGTTGTTCCCAAACCCGCGCGGCTGTCAATCGCGAAATCCGCCGCGTCCGCAAAATATAAGCGCAGACGTTCCTCGACATTGTTCAAACCAATTCGGTTTTGCCGCCTGATTTGCAGGTCTTCGTTTTTGATTCCCGCGCCGGTGTCGCTGATCTCTAAAACCAGATTTTCGGCGGTTTGCGTCGCCTTAATTAAAATAACGCCGCCTTCCTTTTTCGGCGTGATGCCGTGTTTGATGGCGTTTTCGACGAGCGGCTGCAAAATCAGCGACGGCACGCGCAGACTGAAAAGTTCCGGCGCGACTTCGATCTTCACCGTCAGCCGTTCTTCAAAGCGGGCGCGTTCGATTTCCAAGTAAGACTCGATGAGTTTGAGTTCATCGCCCAAACTTAAAAATTCGTCGGTCGAACGCAGCACCCCGCGCAGCAGTTTGGTCAGACGCATCAAAGTTTCATTGGCTTTGTCCGGCGCGGTGTTAATCAAATAACTGATGGTCGTCAGCGCGTTAAAAAGAAAATGCGGATTGATTTGCGCCCGCAGGGCGCGCAGTTCGGCTTCGGTGGCGAGTTTGGAAAATTCCTGTTCGCGCAGTTCCTGTTCGCACCGCTCGTGCGTCACGCGCAGCGCGTCAATCCGCCGCGCCGTCTGCAAAGCGACATCGGAGAGCATTTCGATTTCGCCGGAGAGCAGACGGCGACCGCCTTTGAAATTTTCAAGCGTGATTTGGTAATTCGGCAAGTCGGTCGTCGGAATCAGAATTTCCGCCCCGCCCGATTTCGGATTGACGAAAGAGTTTTGAACAGCATTTGCGCCCGCCGAAGTCTTTTTCCAATTCGCCGCGCCCGCCGTCAAAGCGGTTTTCAATTCATCGCAGACATTTGCCAAAACCAGTTGGACGGTTTCCGTTTGAGCGTTTTCGCGCATAATTTTTGTTTGCAAAAATTCGTAATTGACACGCCGCAGGATGACTCGATTAACCAGCCATTCGGACAGGCGTTTGATCGGCGGGTAAAGAAATGCGGTCAACGTCCAGAAGCCGAGATTGACGGCGATAAATTCCGCGTGACCCGCGACCGAAATCGTCTGTCCCGCAAAAAGCGGCGCGACGACGAGAAAATAAAATCCGCCCGCAACTGCCGCCGTCAAAAGTAGGGAAAAAAATCGTTTGAGAAATAAATCGGCGAAAGCGAAGCGAAAATCCTGATATAGAATCGCCAAGGCGAGCGGCAGCGCGGCTTGGTGTCCGGCGATTTCGACCCACCACGAATTATCGTGTTCGTGCGGATGGCTTAGATGCAGCGCGGAGACGGCGAAAACCGCGAGCGCGGTCGCCCAAATCGCCTTGCGCCCGATTGACTGCCGCAGACTCGATGTGAGCAGAACAGCTAAAATTATCAAATAGCCGAACATCAGCAGCCGCAGAGCCTCGAACGACGGCGCGAAATCGAACGAGAAAGCCTGATAAAAATGCCAAATTGCTGCGAGTCCGCTCAAACCGTAAGCCGCCGTCATCAGTAGCCGCGCTTTCACGTCGCTCTGCTTTTCCCGTTCGCCGTCCGATTTTTGCAGCACCGAATGAACGACGACCGCCGGCAAAAACCCCAGAGAAGAGTAAGCGGCGGCGAGAAAAAACGGATTAAATCTGGTGTGCAGCAAATCCCGATTGAGCCATTCAAAAAATCCGCCCGCGTTCCACAACAGCCCCAAAACGCCCGTCGCTAAAAGCAGCCAATCAATTGAAAAATGAGTGATTTCAGTGTCGCCGTCGTCAAAAGATTTCACCGGATGCCGGATCACCATCAGCAGCAAAGCGTAAAGAGCCGCGCCGACGCTAAAGCCGAGCAAATTTAAGAGCGACGTAAAAGCGGGAAAAATCATCCAGCCTTTAAAGTTAAATATTTAACGGTCGGGCGGCAATCTAATTTCTTTGACTGAATTATTTTTCCCAACAGGCAGATGATTCCGCGCAATAGACGGAAAATGAAGAAAAGCGCGAATCATCGAAAACGGGACGAAATCTTGCCGAAGACAAATTTATTTATGGAAAATTAGAGTCGAGGTGAAAAATTCCGCTCGATTAAATCGGCAGAATGAGCATCGAAAAACGGAAAAAGACTTGAGTATAAAAAGGTTTAGATTCTGTTTAAGATTTTAAAGAAGGAATGAAGCCTATTGATTTGCCTCATTCCTTTTTTTCTTAACAGCTTTATTTAGCCGCAGTAATCGCTTTTTTACCGCCGCCGTTGATATTCATTTCCTTCAAAATCCAGCCTGCGCCGCCGAATTTGTCGGTGATGAAAAGCACGTAGCGAATGTCAACCGAGATGGTTCGCCCCAGGTTCGGGTTAAAGAAAAAATCGTCGCCCAAGCCTTCGTAATTGCCGTCGAACGCGATGCCGACCTGCTCGCCTTTGGCGTTTAGAACCGGACTGCCGGAATTGCCGCCGATGATGTCGTTCGTCGTTAAAAAATCTACGGGAACAGTTCCGCCTACGGCGTATTGTCCGAAGTCTTTGCGCTCCCACAAATCTCTTAGGCGCGCCGGAGAATTGAACGGTTCGCGTCCCGTGTCTTTTTCAAACACGCCGTCGAGCGTCGTGAACGGCTTTTCGACGATTGACTCTTTCGGCGAATAGCCTTTGACTTCGCCGTATGTGAAACGCTCGGTGAAATTCGCGTCCGGGTAAAGCGCCGCGCCTTTCATTTCGCTCATCGCTTTGATGAACGGCAGGCGATTTTTTGCGAGAGCGGCGTTCAGCGTTTGCTGATGCGCGGCGGCGGTCGGAATGTCGGAAGCGATTTCATTCAGAAAACTTAACAAATGTTCTTGCGAAGTTTTCATCTGCTCGGCGCTCATATCGAGCAAGCCGTTTAAGCCTTTCTCCGTCGTTACGGTTTCGCTTTGAAACGCTTTTTGGGCGAAATCGGCTTCGGCGCGTTCTCTGGCTTCGCCTTGCAGATTGCCGAAGCGTTTTTCAATCGCCGCGATTCTTTGGTCGGAGGGAAGCTCGGCGGCTTTTCGCAATAAGAATTTGAAAACTTCGCGGTTGACGATTGGCTCGCTTGCCGCGATTTCCGGCACGGCGGCTTTCAAGCGGTCTTTCGGAACTTGCCCGCTCTGCGCCGCAAGAACAAGTTGAACGGGCGCGATTTGCAGCATACTTCGCAGCACCAAATCACGCCGCGCGGTTTTCGAGTATTCGGCGTAAGCGGCGTTCAGGCGCGCGAGCGCGTCGCCGTATTTCGCTTGCCGCGTCGCATCAGCTTGAATCCACTGAGTCAATTTCGCTTCGTCCGCGCGGCGTTGTTTGACCAGACCGGAGCGATGCAGCGCGACGATGCCGCCTTCGTCGGCTTTGAGCGAATTCAGGTAATTGAAAACGTCGCCCTGAAGAGCTACGCGCTTCGCCTCGCACTCGCGCCCGGCAAGTTCGAGCGCCTGCACGCGCGCGTTGAATAAATCCACCGTGAACGGCAGTTGGACGTTTTCGTTGTAATCAATCGAAGCGCTTTCGCGGTAGCGCGTCGTGCCGCCCGGATAGCCGAGAATCATCGTCAAGTCGTTTTCCTTCAAGCCTTCGGTCGAAACGGTCAAAAATCTTTTCGGCTTAAACGGCACGTTGTCTTTTGCATACTCGGCGGCTTTTCCGTCGGGCGCGACATACGCTCGCAGAAAAGTAAAATCGCCGCCGTGCCTGGTCCACTCGAAATTGTCCGGGTCGCCGCCGAATTGCCCGATGCTGTAAGGCGGCGCATACACGACGCGAATGTCTTTGACGGT
This sequence comes from uncultured Pyrinomonadaceae bacterium, assembly GCA_964237245.1. Classification (GTDB taxonomy): domain Bacteria; phylum Acidobacteriota; class Blastocatellia; order Pyrinomonadales; family Pyrinomonadaceae. The sequence goes on along the minus strand of CAXSHW010000062.1, from coordinate 16,707 downwards.
TTGATACGCGAACAAGTAGTAAAACAAACCGTTGTCGAGCGATTGAATCTGCACGCGCACGTCCGCGTTTCCGGCTTTCGCCTGCTCTTCTTTTTCAATCGCGTCAACGCGCTGCTTTATCGCCGCGTCGTCGTCCGCTTTGATGCCGTCCAAAACGCGCGCCGTTACGTCTTCTTCGCGCAGCGTGATGTCAATGCTGTAATCTTTGGCAGGCAGTTCTTCGGCGCGCGATGCGGCGCGATAACCGTCTTTGCCGTAGTTGTGCGCCGTCGTCGAAGCCGCCACCAGCGCGTCGTAGCCGCAGTGATGATTCGTCAAAATCAAACCGTCGGGCGAGACAAATTCGCTTGAACAGCCGATTGACAGGCGCGGCACGGCGACGCTCAAACCCGTTCCCGCCGCATTGTAAATGTCTTCGGGCTTGATTTTCAAACCCTTCTGCGCGAGCGGCAGCCCGGCGATTTTGTCGAGCGTGAACATTCCTTCGTCGGCGCGAACGAGCGCGGTCGGAATTATCGAATACACTACAGCGGCAAGCAAAGTCGCCGCCATCAGTTTCATTTTTGCTAAACTCATTTTCTGTTAATTTCCTCTGAATTTATAAATTAAATATAGTAAGAATTCTCAATCTTTGAGATGCCCGGTGCCGCCGAAAGTTCCGATAAAAATTGGCGCGGCGAAAATTTTTCAAGACGGGCAGAAACGCGCGGCACATAAAACGCTTTTTCAGACGATTAATTTCCGCTTTCAAACAACGAAAATCCGTTTCTCCTCGACGCGCTCGATGCTTTATCTCCCGTCAGACGGTAAAGACTGATGATCTGACCGTCCTGGACGATTTCGCCGACTTCCAGCGTGCCGGAAACGGTCGTCGGATAATGCGAAAACGCAGCTTTCGCGCCCGGCTGCATTTTGACGTGAATCCACTGATTAATCTGCGACGGCGCGCCGTAAAAACACATATCGTAATTGCCGTTCAGGGCGAATTCGCGGACGTTGCCTCCGTTGTCAATGTCAACCGGTATCACGAAGCCGGTAATGGAAACGCGCTTGCCGTTTAAGGCTTTTATCCGTTCGGGGATTTTATTTTCCGCGAGCAGTTTTTGGTTGGGCTTTTCGCCCGGCAGCGGCGTGTAGTAATCGAAATCGGCGAGGTCGGAAATAGCAATCGCCTGATAGCCCGCCTGAGCCTCGGTTTTAACTTCCGATTTGCCCGTCCCGTATGACAAAGCCGCCGCGACAATGACAAAAATTACGCCGCAAGACACGGCGTTTTTCAGTATAGCGAAGAACTTTGAAGTTTCATTTTTATTTTCCATAACGACCTCGTAACTGCCGATTGTCATCGTTTTTCGGTTTCATTTCCTTGCGGAAAATTGAACCGGACGTTTTTAAATTCTCCGCTGCGAATCATCAGTTCTTTCACCGAAGCGTCGAACTCTTTAAAATTTTTCAGCCGCGCGTCCTGCCCGCTGAATTCCGATGTCGCTCCCTTGGTCTCGCCTGTCAAAGCGTTTTCCTGCGCTTCGAGTCTGACGGCGAATTTCTGCGGCTTTTCGATTTCGATTTCGATTTCCGATTGCGCGAGGGCGACGCTTTTTTCCGCTTCGCCGTCGAGCGCGTAAGCCGTCAGCCAGCCGTTTTCCGCGTCGAGAACGATTTCCAGATGCGCGAATTCTTCGCCTAATTCGACGAGCGTTCCGCCGTGCGGCGCGTGATGTTCGTGCGTCGTCGCTGTTTGATTAGCGTTTGTCTTTGAATCGGTATTCGGCGTTTCAGTCTGCGCCGCCGAATCGCTGTTTGCAATTTTCAAATCAGAATTTTTATTGCCGTTGGCGGCTGAGTGACACGCCGTGAACGAAGAAATCGCCCAGATACAAAAAATCAAACTCGTCAAACGCATTGCAGCCTTCATCTGTTCTCTCTTACCCTTTCCCTAAGAAACCGGCGTTAAATTTTCCGCGACATCCGTGCCGTAGGCTTTGAGCGCGGGCAAAATGCCGGCGAGCGCGCCGACGATGATCATCAAAATCGGCGTGTAAACGAGCGTCGGATCATACCGGAAAATATCCAGAAACACGCCCGTCTGCTCGCGGACGATGTAAGCGGTCGCCGTCATAATCGCCGCGAAAATTATGTAGCCCAAAAGCGTTCCGGCGGCGGCAATCGTCACGGATTCTAATAAAATCACCGCGAACACCGTCGGGCGGCTCGCTCCCAATGCGCGCAGAATCGCAAATTCGCGCCGCCGCTCGTTAATCGAATTGTAAATGCTCGCCAGAATCGAAAACGCCGCGACGACGACCACGAGATAGGCGACGAGTTCGAGAATGCGGTTGAGCCAGCCGAGTTTGTCAAACAGTTCCGCCATTGTGCGCCCGATTTGGATAAGCCAGCGTCGCGGCTTTCCCCTGCCGATTGATCAACTGGTCGAAATTCATCCCCGCTTGCGTGGATTTGAATTTGAGCAGCACGGCGGAGACTTCCTTCGCCTCGTCGGGAATCGCTTCGCCTTCCTTCGCCTTGTAATTTTCGCCCGTGCCGCGCAGCACGTGACCCGACATTCGATAAATGCCTTCGAGCGGAATCCAGACCACTCGGTCGGACGGCGAATTGGTCGGCTCCAGAATGCCGACGACCGTGTAATCGTCGTTATGCCGATTTTTCTCGTCGTAAATCAAGCCGTGATACGGCTGAAAAACGTCGCCGACTTTCAGATTGGTTTCACGCGCCGTGAAACTTCCGATGACCGCTTCTTTCGCGTTGGGATTAAAATATCTGCCGCCCGGCTGCACCTCGAACTTCTGCCCGCGCCGGTATTCAAAGCGCGTAAAAATTTCTTCGCTCGTGCCGACGATCCGAAATCCTTTGTAGTTGTCGCCGACGGCGTAAGGAATCGCCAGTTCGACCTGCGGATTAGCGGCAATTTCCCGATACATCGAATATGGAATGTTGCCGGGCGAAGTTTCGAGATGAAATACGGTATTTAAAACAAGCTGCAATTGGCTGCCGCGCGCCCCTAAAACCGCGTCGAAGCCGACATCGCCGCCCGTGAACGCCGCGTAAGTCTGTTTTTGAATCGCAAAAACGCTCATCACCAAACCCGCGGCGAGCGCAATCGCCAGCGCGGTCACGACGGTCGAAACGGCGTGCTGGCGCAGACTGCGGCGAACGATTAAAAACAATTGGTTCATTCTCAATAATTATTCAAACAAGATGAACAGGATATTCAGGATAAAAATAAAACATCCTGTTTATCCTGAATATCCTGTTTAAATTCTCCCGTTTCACCGACGCGGTTGATGGCGGCGAGATTTTCCACCCGTTTAAATTTCCCTAAAATCTCTTGGTCGTGGCTGACGAGCAGCAGCGCGGTTTCATTTTCGCGGCACACTTCACGAATCAGCTCGAGCGATTCAAAGGCGCGAACCCGGTCTAAATTTCCGGTCGGTTCATCTGCCAGAACCAGACGCGGGCGATTTGCCAGAGCGCGGGCGACGGCGACGCGCTGCTGCTGCCCGACCGACAATTGACGCGGGCGATAATCGGCGCGTGTTTTTAAGCCGACTCGTTCAAGCAGCGCGAGCGCGTATTTTTCGTCCGCGCCTGTGCCGAAAGCCATTCCCAGACAGACGTTTTCGAGCGCGGTAAAACCCTGCAAAAGATTAAAAGTTTGAAAAATATAACCGATTTTTCCGGCTCGCAAACGGTCGCGTTTCGACTCGTTAAGGGCGGACATCTCCACGCCGTCAATCGTGATGCGTCCCGCGTCAGCCTGCAAAATTCCCGCGATCAGATTCAAAAAAGTAGTCTTGCCCGAACCGCTCTCGCCTTTGAGAGCGGTTTGCGCTCCTGCTTCCAAATGAAATTCGCCGACATTCACCACATTCTGCCGCGAACCGTCGGGCGCGGTAAAACTTTTACGCAAATTTTCGATTTCTAAAATCATTCTCAATTCGCCTTTTCGTCCGTCGATTTTTTGTCGTTTTCGAGCGCAAAAAATCGAAACGGCTCCGCTTTGTCATCAAGCGTGTCTACTTCCTGCGGCGGAAGCAGTTCCTAAATACGCCCAAGGAGATAACCGATAGAAGCCGTTTCAATTTTTATAATGAACGAAATCCGTTTTACTGCGCGACAACTTTTCAACAAATGTTCGGGAATGAGAAACGGACGGCAGGAAGGCGACAATTTACGGTTAATACTAAAACCTGAAATTATAAGAAAACTTGGCGAACAGCGAACGGCTTTGCTGAATGAATCCACGCCGCCGCTCGAAATTGAGCGGGTCAACGCCGTTAAAAAGCGCGTCGCCGTAACCGACGTAAACGGCGGAATTCGGGCGCGGCGTGAAGGCGTAAAGCAGACTCAAACCCAGACGCGAGGTTGAAATGTCGTAATCTATAATCGAGCGAACCGCCTGAAAGCGCGTCAGTTGATACGTCGTGCGGCTGCGGAAAATATCCTGATTGAAAAATTTATCGTTCAATTGAGCATCGCGCAGACTACTTTTAATTTTTATTCGCTTTGATAATTTTAGCGTCCCCTATCTGCCGTGCAGTTCCATATCGGGCAGCGGCGATTTGTCGCGCACGTATTTGTCGAACCAAAGGCGCGTCTGCTCGTTGGTTTCTTCGCGGTATTCGCGGATGCCGTGGTCTGCGCCCGGATACAAAATGAATTTGACGACCTTTTTTTCGGCGTAGAATTTATTCAGCAAATTGAGATTGTCCTGCGCCGCCACGCGCCAGTCGGAGCTGCCCTGCATCAGCAAAATCGGAATGTTTGACGGAATTTTTTCCGTCCAGAAAATCGGCGAACGCTTTTTTAATTCCGCGTCTTTATTTTTCCGGTAATCGGGAATCAATCCGGCGAAAACTTCTTTTTCAAAGCCTTCGCCGTCTCTGCGTTTCAACGCGCTGAACTGATTGACGGCGGGCGCGCCGATGACGGCGGCGCGAATTTTGACGTTTTTGGCGAGCGCGAGCAGCGACATCATCCCGCCGCGACTCCAGCCCCACATTCCAACGCGGTCGGGATCGGGTTCGGGAATTTCTTTTAACGCCGGAAATAAATTCAATACATCATCAATATCTGCACCGCCGAATTCGTCTTTGCCTTCGCTGCCGCAGCATCCGCGATACTGCGAACCGACGACGACGTAGCCCCAAGCGGCGAATTTCGCCATAAAATAAAGTTCAAACTCGTCGAGCATCCAGAATTCCCGGTTGCCGCCGCGATTGTAAACGATCACCGGCAGATTTTTGCCGTTTTTCGGCGCGGCGATGAAAACTTTAATTTTTAAATCGTCGCTCAAATAGGTGATTTCGCGCACCGTTGTTTTGTCAAAAATTTCTTTGTCCGCTATGTTCGCCTTCACGCGCTCGGCAACGAACTGCTCGCCGAACGCGAACAATTTCGTCTCGACGATTTTTCCGTCTTGAGAGAAAGCGGCAACGCTTGAAATTAAAAGGAAAAGACACGCGAAAAGCAGTTTGCTGAAGTTCATACATTTTGATTTTTAGATTTTAGTCATCGTCCAGGCGTTCGCCCACAGCCCTTGATAAAACTTTTTTATTTCGCCGAAACCCGCCTCACGCAAAAGTTCGAGTTCGCGCCGTTCGGAAACGAAATGGACGCTTTCGTTAATCGTTTTGACGGCTTCGGTGATTATTTCCGGCGGTGCGTCTTTTAATGTTGCGTGGTTTTTGTAAGCGTTCATCAGCCAATCGAAATCCGCTGATTTTTTGTCAAAGCAGCCGTCGGCGAGAATAAATTTCGCGCCCGGTTTTAAACGCCGATGAATCGCTTTCAAGAATTCCAGTTTCTCGCCGTCGTCGGGCAAAAAGTGCATCACGAGCAGCGCGCTGCCCGCGTCGAATTGCGTTTCGTCCAAATCGTCAATCGTTCCGCGCCGCAGAGTAACAAGCGATTGCAAATCCGCTTTTTTGACTAACTCACGCGCCGCGCCGAGCATCTTTTCCGACGGATCAACGCCCGTTAAACGCGCATCGGGAAACGCTTTGCCAAAGGTTGTAATTTCCTTGCCGCCGCCCGCGCCGACGACTAAAATCTCCGCCCGTGAGGGCAAATTTTCCGCCAATAAAACCTCGGCGAGCGAATAAAGCCCGTCGTAGCCGGGAATAAATTTCCGCGCCAAATTTTCATAATCTTCAACCGGCATCGCATTGTCGCTGTCAAAATCAATTCGGTTATTTTGTTCGCTCATATTATTTTTTGAATTATTCTTTTTCCGCTTTCTGATGTTTTTTAACCGCCTCGTCCAAAAACTGCGGCGTTAAATAAAACTCGGTCTCAAAAGTCGTCCGCGAGCCTTTTTTGATACATTCGTTCCAGTATTCGAGATGCTTTTTGTCCACTTCGAGCGGCGAACTCTCGACCGCTTTGCCGCCCGTTCCGTTAAAAACGAGCCAGTAAACAAATATCTTTCCGTCAAGTTTTTCGGTAAAAACGCTTTCAAAATAAGTCTTCTCGCGGTCAAGCGTTTCAATAACGGCGGCGTGATGATCGCTCAAAAACTTCATCCACTCGGCGAATTTTTGCTCTTTGCCGGAAATCACCTTGAAACGGTAAAGCGTCGCTTTCGGCGGATATTTGAAGGCGGACTGAGACGGCGCGGCTCGCGTCAATTTCTGTCCGTCAACTGCTTTTGTCAAGTTAAAATACTGAAAACTCCGAACAAAGCGAAAACGACAGCCGTGATAATCGTTTTTTTCATAAATTTGTCAGCGAGAAACTAATCTTCAACCGAAGAACAACGACACGTGCGCCGGACAAAAATTGCCGATCAAAACCGTTTAACAGTCACCGCTGATACTGAATCTGCGAGGCGTTAAAATCAGACGACGCGATGTTGCGAATAATATCGAGGCGAGTAATATTCGGAAGTCTGCCGATGCTGCCCTGAATTTGGCAGTTTTCCAGTTTTTCTAGCCGTAGTCGTTTTTCGATAGATTGATTGTTTTCGAGCAATCGTCAAAATCTCTTCACCAATCAAGATTACGGTTTTTAATTGATTCGTCCGGTCAAACGATGAACTTTACCGAAAGCGAAAAATTCGCGCGACAAGTTTTTAGTGAACGGACTGGGAAATTTCACGGATAGCCATTTTTATTGAATAAAATGTCGCGCGAATTTCCAACTTCGACATCTTTGGCGAAAACACGGTAGCTAACGCAGAAGCGAGATGAAAATCAGCAAACAATTTCTTTAAGGTTTTTTCTTGTAAACTGTTACCGGCGACAAAAGGAATCAACGGCTGAAGTTCTAATTGTTGCAATTATTTATTGATATTGTAATTTGCATCGTTTGCATCCGATTAACGGCTTTACTACGACTGATTTTTCAATCACAAGAAGATTCAAAAACAAAAAATAAATTCGGTATGCTGGATATATTCTAAGATGAAAGCTGACGGGCAGCCGGGAAAATGCTTTTCAGAGAAAATACTTTGCCCGGATGTGATTGGACAGGGAACTTTAATCTTTCGCCAATATTTCCTAATTTACAAAATGAACCGACTCTTACTTCTATTGATCGTAATTTTCGCCGCAAACTGTGTGCGCCAAAATCCTTCTGCCAATATTAAGACGGCGGATTCTCCCGCTCCGTCTTCTCGCGCGCCGGAAACTCCGGCGACACCTGTGCCTCAAACCACGCCTGTCATGCGGCATCTGCCGCCGCCGGTTTTGCGAGTTCTCTCGAAAATCAAAGGGCTTCAGCAACAGGGCATTGCTATGCAGCCGCTGAGGAACAAGAACGATTCGCAAATTTCCGCTCAGTGCGAGAGTCTGATGAAAAAATATCAAAAAGCCGCGCTTGATCTGGGCGAAAGAAGCGAAACGCTGCCGGGTCCTTACAGTTTGTATTTGGGTCTCGCATCAATTGAACTGGAAACCTGCGTTTCCTGCGAATCGGACGCTCAGGAAAGCTGCGAAAAAATGAACGATACCATCGGGGGAATGTATAAATAGATCGTTATATTTTGCCGCATATAAATTCCGATTCTGATTATTTGACGACCGAATCGGTATCAAGTTTTATGCTGTTTTGCGGAATCTACACAAACAGTGCAGGTGCGGCATAAATGGCGGTTGACGAGATGTGCGGCGGTAATCAAACCCGCGCCCGCGAGCAGAAACGGGATTTGCAGCAGCAGATTATCCTCAAATTGCAGATGCGCCGCGACGACTAACCCGATGCCGGCGAGGAACAAAAGAAGCGAGCGCGTTTTGCCGTGCCGCCGAAAATAGGCGGGCAGCAAACTGACCGCGCCGACTAAAACCGATGCGCCGATAATCAGCCATTCGACGCGTTCGTCGAGCAGAAAACTCAGCCCGATGAGCGGCACAAGCGAGATAAAAAACGGCAGCGCGACGCAGTGTATCAAACAAATCCACGAAACGGCGGTGCCGGTCACATCAAGCCAGCCGCGTTCGTTTTCGAGCGTTTGGGCGGGGTTCGTGAACGGTATTTTCAATTGTTCAGAGCGAATCGTCACGGGCAGTTTGCTCATAAAGTTTATCTCCCTCGTTTGTAGCGTTGATTGAATTTTTCGACTCGCCCGGCGGTATCAACCAGCCGCTGCTGTCCGGTGAAAAACGGATGCGAGACGTTCGAGATTTCGATCTCGACGAGCGGATATTCGTTTCCGTCTTCCCATTTAATAGTTTTGTCGGTCTTGACGGTCGAGCGCGTCAAAAATGCGTGATTAACCGATGTATCTTTGAACACCACTTTACGGTATTCGGGGTGTATTCCTTTTTTCATAATTTTTATTTTTTTCCTTTATAGTTCTCCGATTTTATTTTGCAGTTCGCGCCAGTTCTGCTTAATTTTTCGCGCCGGAAACGCGGATTTGTCCCAGTCGCGCAAATTTTTTCTGCGCCAGCTTTTTCCGCACTCCGCTTCAATCCATTCTTCGTAACGCACGATCCAGCGGATAAAGTCAACGGTCAAATGCCGCGCCGTTTTTACCTCGCAATCTTTGCGCGGCAGGCGGCTGAAAGGAAGATATTCGCTTTTGAAAACGGGCGCGGCGAGTTTTCCGTTCTCAAAAAGCCGCGGGCGAAAATCGAAGCGTTTGATAAAGATTCCGCCCATTGATGCGTTGCCGAAAAATATGCCCCAGCCCCATAAGTTGACTTCAAACGGTTCTTCGTTTTGCAAACGATAACAGTTTGAACCCGTCTTGCCCTCGCTTACGCCGCAGCGTTCAAAGCCGCGCCGAATCAATAAATTTCCCTGCGGATGATGAATGTCGCGCCCGAAAAACCAGCATTGATGGTGCAGCAGAAGTTCGCCGAAAGATTCTATTTCCGCGGTTAAACCGGCGCGGCGTGTTTGAGCAATCATTTCGATTCGCTGTAGAGAACGTGCTTTCTCACAATCGGATCAAATTTCCTGAATTCCAGACGGTGCGGCGTGTTCGCCTTGTTTTTCGTCGTGTAATAAGTGTGCGGCGATTCGGTGCTTTTCAATTTGATTTTTTCGCGTTTTCCTTTTGCCATAATTTTTATCAAAGAATTTCTGCTCTTAACTTTTGCCTTTTGCCTTTTAACTTTTCCCTTTAAATCTTCTCGCCCCGCGCCCGCATTTCGCGGACGGCTTGTTCGACACCTTTTTTGGTGATTGTTTTGATTCCGCGAGCCGAAACCTTCAGGCGAATCCAGCGGTGTTCGCTTTCGAGATAAAAGCGTTTGTTTTGCAGATTCGGCAGAAAACGCCGCTTCGTTTTGTTATTCGCGTGGGAAACATTGTTTCCGCTCAGAGGCTTTTTGCCGGTCATCTGACATCTTTTTGCCATTGCAATTTCACTACTCCAGATTGATATATTTGCCGCCGTTCAGCCGACGATTATCGTTCGCGCTTCGAGCGGTTAATTTGCTCAAACAATCAATTTAATCTTTTGTTTTAAGGCGGGCGACAACTTTTTAATAAACGGCTTGCCCGGAGAAACAATCGGGCGATTTTTCGCGGTGTAAAAATGAACGGTAGTTTGCGGGCAACGAAGTGAAATCGGGTGCGGAAAGTCCGGTAAAAGGCGGGTTTAATTCGATAACTGCTTGAGAAAATACATCGTCGCCATTCCAAAAATTATCAGCAGAATTTGTTTGAGCGATTGGGCGCGGCTGCGGATGTGGCTCAGTTCGGGCAAAAGGTTGGCAAGCGCGATGTAGAGAAAATTGGCGGCGGCAATCGGCAGCAGATAATTCGTGTAGCCTTTTAAGTGTGTGCCGACGGCAAGCACGGCAATCGCGCCGATAATTCCCGCCACGCCTGTCAGCATATTGAAAACAAAAGCGCGTTTAACGGGCAGACAGCCGTGAATCAGCACGGCGAAATCGCCGATCTCGCGCGGGATTTCGTGCAGCACGGTGGCAAAAACCGTCGTCAGTCCGAGCGGCGGCGTAATCAGAAAAGCGACGGCAATCGTCACGCCGTCAATCAAATTGTGGATCATTCCGCCGATCAGGTTGATCCAGACGAACGGGCGCGGCTTGGCTGTTTGTTCGGGAATCGCGGACAAATCCGTGTCGCTGATTTCGTGATGATGATGATGCAGAAGCAGCAGCTTTTCGAGCGTGAAAAAGAAAATAAAACTTCCCGCCAGCAGAAACGAAAATGTTTTATTGATGCCGCCCGCCGTCGCCGAGGCTTCGGGCAGCAGGTGAAAAATCGCCGCCCCGAGCATTATTCCGGCGGCTAAACTGACGAAATAAGTGAGCAGCAAATTCAAATAGTGAAAGCCGCGCTTCGTCAGCGCGAAAATCCCGACGAGCGACAGCAGACTGACAAAAACGACGCTGCCGAGAACGGAAAACCAGATATTCATAAACTTTCGCCGCTTTTTTTTCCCTAGAAATTAAAAACGGCGCGAAACAAGGTAAAAATCCCGCTCCCGATGATAATCCACGCGCTCAAAAAAGGCAGAAACCGCGCCGCCCGCGAGCCGCTCAATGAAGATTGAAGACGATTAACCGGCGCGGAATTGGCGAAGAAAAACGCGCCCAATGCGACCGCTAAATGGTCAATGCGATGCCGCCGCTGAATAAGCAGACCGTCCACAAACCGCCGAAAAAATGTCCCGCCGTCATCGAGGAAATCAACACGGCGAGCGCGGTCGGACACGGCAGCAGCCCGACGCTGATGCCGAGCAGACTGACCACGCCGAACGACACGGGTTTGCTTTCATCAATCGCGCTTTTTTTGGTGTGGCAGCCGCATTCCGCGCCCGCGCAGTCACCGCTTTTTTTACGATTTTGCAGCACCCGCCGCCAGAGCCACGCGCCCGTTCCCAAAATCAAAAGCGCGCTCCCGATTTCGATCCACCGCTGCGCGTTTTGGTCGGCAACCGCCGAAACCGCCGCGCCGAGAATCAGCGACAACACCAAAATCGTCGCCGTGTGCGCGACGGCGGTTGATAAACCCAAAACCAAAATATGGCGAAAACTGCTGCGATACCCGACGGCGTAGGCAGCGATTGCCGATTTTCCGTGTCCCGGTTCGAGCGCGTGCAGTGCGCCGAGAAAAAATGCGGTCAGTCCGGCGATTAAATTCATTTTGTTCGACTGTTAAATATTAAATTATACGGATAAAAACTTTTTTATACGACATTTCGGCGGCGGCGAAAACATAAATTTAACAGTCGGCTTTAATCGTCCAACGAACGGTAGATTTCTCCGTCTTGAGTTTTTATGTAAAGACACAAAAAAAGCGAACCGGAATAATCCGATTCGCTCTAATTTGATAAATCTAAAAACTATTTACATCACCATTACCGCGCCGTGATCGTCGCAGTGTCCGTCGTGGCGGTGATGCAGTTTGCCGTCCACCAGATAATCGAAGTGGTCGCCGTGCGGGACGCTTTCGTGTCCGCAGTTGTCGTGTTTGCAGGCGCAGGCGACTTCGGCGCAGTTCGCCGGATTTGCGTCGCTCACTTCCAATCTGCATTCATCAAAATGCGAATCGTGTTTGGTGTGCAGATGTCCGTCGTGCAAAAAGTCGGTATGGTCGCCGTGTTGAATTTGTGTATGCCCGCAACCCTCGCCATGCTCGTGCGAATGGCTTTCGTGTGTCGTATGTGTCATTTTTATATAATACTCCTAAGTGATTTTATTATTTTTGCGGGGAAGCATATTTTTATAATAACCGACTCGGCGCGAAAAATCAAAATGAATCACCATTCATTGCGAGTTTTCGACCGTTTATTTTTTAGTTAAGCATTTTACGATTATCCGATGATATAAAAAAGGATAAATTTTAACGGTAAAAACGCAAAAAAGAGGACTACTTCCCCGCAGTCCTCTCTCCTATTATTCGGCTAAAAGGATAACCTGAGCAAATTTTAGTAAGCTCAGATTGATATTTTTCCCGTTTTGTTTTTTTCGCGCGACATCTTTTTATTCAAAAGCCTTTTCATCAAAACAAACGGGTGGATTAATCTGACAGAAAGTTTTTATCAAATCGTAATTTCCGACGTAATTATCAAATTTATTTTATTGCTTGAGGAACGATTGGCAGCGGCTTTTCAAAGTGCTGATAATCAGTCGGCGTTTGCCAGTTGCCGCCCCACGTCCAGCCGAGCGCGATGAACATTTTCACCAGCGGGTTGTCGAACGTGAAAGTTCCCGCCGCGCCTCGGTTGTAATTGCCGTTCGGCGGCAGCAAAATACTTCCCTTGAGATACGGATTCTGCACGGTGTTGAGGTCAACGGCGCGCCCGTAAGCGTGATTGGAAAGCGCGCCGCCGCCGGTTTTTTCGCGGAAGTTAAAGGCGGAAGTGTTATTGGCGATCATCGAAAGATCGTCGCTCCAGCGTCCGTTTTGGCGAAACTGAGGGGCGGAAATCGGGATGACCGAGTAAATCGGAAATTTTTCACGCAACGCCGCCTTGAAAATCTTTTTGATGTCTTTGACCAAATCTTTGTCAATCACCAACTGCCCCTGATGAATCGAATTGTCGAACGAGTAGTATTTTAATTTAACGATTCTCTGCCGGCGGCGAATCTCCGCCGGACAGTTTGGGTCTAGCCCGTCGAAGGCTTGTTTTTTGCTCATCCGGCTGTCAATAATCGGATGTTTGAACGTGCCGCGATTCCGGGTTTTATCCTGCGCGGCAACGGGCAATATCGCCGCTGATATCAGACACAAGAGGCACAGCCGAATCAAATATTTCGATTTATTTTCCATTTTGGCTTTCATAAACAATTCGCCCGTCAACAATTGTCGTTAAAACTTTTGTTTTTTCGATTTCGTCCGGGCTTACCGTAAAAATATCAGCGGACAGAATCACCAAATCCGCCAGTTTTCCCGCTGAAATCGTGCCTTTCTCATTTTCCTGAAATTCCGCGTATGCCGACCCGTAAGTGTAAGCGCGGACGGCTTCGGCGACGGTGATTTTTTGTTCGGGAAACCAGCCGTTCGGGTTTTTGCCGTCGAGCGTGCGGCGCGTGACGGCGGTGTAAATTCCCAAAAGCGGATTGATCGGCGCGACGGGCGAATCCGTGCCGAACGCTAAAATCGCGCCTGTATCGAGCAGGCTGCGAAAGGCATACGCGCCCTTCAAACGCTCTTTATCTAGTCGTTTGCCGTTCCAACGTCCGTCATCCGACAAATGATACGGCTGCATCGAAGCGATAATTTTATCGCGCCCGAAACGCGGAATGTCCTGAAGCCGAAGGTGCTGCGCGTGTTCGATTCTGAAGCGGCGGTCACGCGTGCCGTTTTCTTTGGCGACCCGCTCGTAAATCGAAAGAATCGTGTCGTTCGCCCGGTCGCCGATGGCATGAATCATCACTTGCAGTCCGGCTTTGTCGGCGTTGGAAACTTCCTCATACATCGTCGGAATTTCCGCGCCCGGAAGTCCCGAAGTGTCGGGAGCGTCCAGGTAAGGCTCGAAAAACCACGCGGTCGTTGAACCCAAAGAGCCGTCGGCGAAGCCCTTCATCGCGCCGATGCGAATCATCGGCGAACCGAACGCGGCGCGAAAGCCGATTTTCGTGACGTTTTTCCAGTCAGCGAGCGGCGCGGCGAGATAAACGCGGGTTTTAAGTTTGTGCAGCCGCAGCAGTTCCTGAAAAACGCCGACATCCACGCCCGGAGTCATATTCTGAATACTGGTGACACCGTTTGATGCGGCATAATCGCTCATCGCTGCGGCGGCACGGAGTTTTTCGTCAAACGAATAATCGGGAATAGTTTTAGTGACTAAATCCATCGCCGCGTCTTTCAAAATTCCGGTCGGATTTCCAGAAGCGGTGCGGACGATTTCGCCGCCCGCGACATCTTTTGTATTTTTATCAACTCCGGCAAGTTTGAGCGCGAGACTGTTGGCGAGTGCCATATGTCCGTCGAGCCGGTAAATAAAAACCGGATTGTCGGGCGTTGCCCCGTCAATCAACTCGGCAGTCGGCAATTCGTTCGGAGACCAGTTTTCGTGATCTCAATTGCCGCCCAGAATCCACTGACCTTTCGGCAGCTTCGCGGCGTATTCCTTGATTCGCCGCACAAATTCGGCGGGCGATTTTGCCGAGCGCAGATCAACATTGCTCAACTGAAAACCGCTTTCGAGAAAATGAACGTGCGCGTCGTTAAAACCCGGCAGCACGAGCCGCCCGCTCGCGTCAATCGTTTTAGTATTTGCGCCGGATAATTTTTTTATCTCGGCGTTTGTCCCGACGGCGACGATTCGATTTCCGGTCACGGCGACGGCTTCGGCGTTCGGTTTTGCATCGTCCATCGTTTGCATATTGGCGTTGATAATGACTAAATCAGCCGCTATTTTCTGCGCGCTGACCGGAGTAAAAGCGGCGATTGACAACAAAATCGTGCAAAAAATACCGAAGCTGTATTGATTGATAAAAATCGCATCAGTTAAATTTTTTGGATGTTTCACGGTAATTTTCATTTATCCTTCCACAGAAAATATAGCACTAAAAGAAAAAGACAAGTATGTTCGGCACTTGTCTTTTTCTTTGATAGTTGTCGCATTCGGTTTTATTGATTCGGTGTCGGCGAAGGTGACGGATCGCCGCGCCGTTTCAGTTGCGGCGGCTTTTCGGTCGTCGTGGTGGTGGTCGAATCGGACGGCTTAACGGAATCGGTCGTCGTTGAATCGCTGTCACTGCGCCGTTTGAGCGGCGGCGGCGCGTCGCTCGACGAACTGCCGTCGGAAGTGCTGTCCGTCGTTGTGCCGCCCGAGTCCGGCTGGCGGCGTTTCAAAGTCGGTTTGCCCGGATCGCCGTCGTCAAGGTCGCCGGTGATGCCCGCTTTCGCGTTCGTCGTTTTGAGCAGATGCGCTTTGACGCGCTGAAATTCCGACGTGCTGATAATGTATTCTTCTTTTTCCGGGAATCGGGCGACGAGCGAGAGCGACGTATCGCGCCGTTCGAGCGAATCCGGGTGATCGAGCAGAAGTTTGCCGAAACCCTTTGTTTTCTTTTTATCTTTCGCGGCGAGTTTTTCAAACATCGTCGCCATTCCGGTCGGGTCGTAGCCGGAGGCGTAAAGATACTGTACGCCCAAACGGTCGGCTTCCTCTTCCGCCTGCCGCGAAAATTTCAGCCCGATTAACCCTTGCAGCATTCCGCCGCCGTTGTATAAAACCTGACTTGCAATCGGACCGCCGAAAATCACTCCGGCGAGCATTCCGTAGTTGATAAGCTGCGATTTACCGTTATTTTCCATCGCGTGACGGGCGGCGACGTGACCGAGTTCGTGCGCCATCACGCCGGCGAGTTCATCTTCGTTGTCGGCGGCAAGAATCAAACCTTTATTGACGAACATAAATCCGCCGGGCAGCGCGAAGGCGTTCACTTCATCGCTGTCAATGACTTTGATCGTCACGGGAACTTTGACATCCGAATGAAGCGCGATGTTTTGCCCGACGCGGTTGATGTATTCGGTCACAATCGGGTCGTCGAGAATTTTCGATTGTTGCTCGACCTGCGCCGCAATCTGCCGTCCAAAAGCTATCTCCTTTTCCTTTGAGCCGCCGAGCCAGCCGACGAAACCTTTGTTGATGTTGCGTGTGCCGATTTTCGACGGGTCTTCATTGACCGCCAGCGGTTTGGATTTATTGTCGCCGGTCGCCTGATTAGACGGCGAATTTGATTTTTCTGAATTAGATTTGTCGGTGTCGGCTTTTTTCGATTGATCTTTTTTCTTTTCCGTCTGCTGAACGGTTTGATTCGTTTGATCCTGCTGCGCGGAAACCGTAAGCGGTGTTAAAAGCGGAACGGTCAATATCAAGATAAGCGAAAACATTCTGCCGAGCGCGCCGGATAAATTTGAATTGTTTTTCATTGTTTTTGTCTCCAAAATAAACTGCCAATGGAAGACAATTGAATTTCCGGTCGCGGCTGAAATTTGAATGCTTCACGAAATTTTTGTCTCTTTCGGTTTCGCCTTATGTCGGCTGGTCATTCGCTTGTCATCTTCGTTTAAACTGTTAGTTTGATGTAGTTTTCAAAACTCCGGCAAGCGGTTTTAAATGGACGGTTCAAACTAATGAGCGAAAGGATTTATTCAAATAATCGGCGGTCATGGGATTTTTGGCAAACACATATTAGATCCGAGATGGTCTCGCGGTATTCTGTCAAAAGGCGAGTCGCAGCCTTTCAGTCCAATTACTGTAGGACTTTCTCAAATTAGCTAAAAGCGATTGCCGGATTTCGCAATTGTTGTTTC
>CAXSHW010000061.1:0-26316 GCA_964237245.1 uncultured Pyrinomonadaceae bacterium | reverse complement strand
AACTCGCAACATTCAGCTTGGAAGGCTGACGCTCTACCATTGAGCTACTCCCGCACGCCGATTTTGGATTTTGAATTGCAGATTTATTCCCTTCATTTCGCAATTCGCATTCTAAAATCCGCAATCGAAATGGTGCATGGGGTAGGATTTGAACCTACGTAGGAAATTAATCCGACGGGTTTACAGCCCGTTGCCTTTGACCGCTCGACCACCCATGCTCGTTAATTATCAAACCACTCAATCGGCTTTTTGAGCCAATTAGCAAAATAGCAATGATAGCCAAGTTTTCGATAACTTGCAAGTTGTCGAAATTAGATTTTAATCGGTTCTTTGATTTTCGCCGGAATCGAATGTTTGATGCGCGCGCGGGTGAAATTTGTTGTAAGTATTTCGCAAATGTATGTCGGTAATGTGCGTGTAAATCTGCGTCGTCGAAATGTCGGCGTGTCCGAGCAGCTGCTGAACGCTGCGGACATCGGCGCGATTTTGAATCAGATGTGTCGCAAATGAATGGCGCAGAGTATGCGGCGAAACGTCTTCCAAACCGATTTTCGCGGCGTATTCTTTGACGAATAAAAAAATCGTCTGACGATTAATCGGTCTGCCCGCAACCGTGACGAAAACATTGCTGATTTCGATATTTTCCTTTTGCCGTCTGACGATCAGATATTTTTTGAACCATTCAATCGCGCTTTTGCCGACCGGAACTTTACGCGTTTTGCTTCCCTTTCCTTTGCAGGTCAAAATTCCCGCGTCAACGTCAACATCGCTGATTTTCAGATCAACCGCTTCGGAAACGCGCAAACCGCAGGCATACATCAACTCCAAAATCGCGCGGTCGCGCAAACCGATTTCGCCTGAGCTGTCCGGCACATTCAGCAAATTTTCGATGTCCGTCTGATTCAAAAAATTCGGCAGATACGCGCCCTTTTGCGGCGCGATCAAATCTTCCGCCGGATTTTTTACGATGTGTCCGTCCGCCTGCAAAAATTTATAAAACCCGCGCAGAGCGCTGATCAGACGACGCTTGGAATTTTCCGACAAATCCGCGCCCGCCAAATCAATCAGCCACTCGCGCAAATCCTGTCTGCTCAAACCGGCAATCTCAAAATTATTTTTCTCCGCCCAAACGCGCAGCTTCGCCAAATCCCGCTCGTAACTCTCGACAGAGTTTTTCGCCAGACCTTTTTCGACCTGCGAAAACGACAGATATTCACGAATCAAATCACGTTTCTTCATAATTGTCGGCAAAATTAAAAATGTGGTAACTTTCAAGTTAAAATTAAACTCTGTATGTCGAACGAAAAAAACACGATTATCATAGGCGATAATCTTCAAATTCTAAAACAGTTTGAGGACGAATTCGTTGATTTAATTATTACTTCGCCGCCTTATTTTCAGCAGAGAGATTATGGAAACGGCAATTTTGGAATAGGAAATGAACCGACTGAAAACGATTATCTGCAAAATCTGCTGAAGGTTTTTAACGAATGCGTCAGAGTAACCAAAAAGACCGGTTCGATTGTTTTTAATCTCGGAGACAAATATTTAAACGGCAATTTAGCGTTGATTCCCTACAAATTTGCAATTAAAGCAACCGAAAACAGTGGAGTTTTTCTCATCAATCAACTAACTTGGTCAAAGCTAAATCCGACGCCGCGTCAAGAAAAACGAAAACTGATTCAAGCAACAGAACCTTTTTTTATTTTCGCCAAGTCTAAAGATTATTATTTCGATTTGGAAAATTATTTAAGTCATTTAGACGAGTTCAATAAAAACGGCAAAAATAAACCATCGGAAAATCTCGGCAAAAAGTATTTTGAGTTAATTGAAAATTCCGATTTATGCGAAAAGGAAAAAGCAAAAGCCAAACACGAATTAAATGAAGTAATCACTTCGATTTATAAAGGCGAGATTGTCGGATTCAGAATGAAAATTCGCGGAATTCACAAATTGGCTTATGGCGGGCAAGAAGGCGGGCGAAACAATCAAATCAAAAACAACGGTTTTACGATCATTAAGATTTTGGGCAATCGGATGAAAAAGGACGTTATCGAAAGTCCAGTCGAAATAACAAAAGACAATCATCATCCAGCCGTTTATCCATCATATATTATCCAAGAATTAATCAAACTTCTAAGCAAAGAAGGCGACACGATTCTTGACCCGTTTTGCGGAAGCGGCACGACTTGTCTGGCGGCGAAAACTTTAAATCGTCAGTTTATGGGAATTGAAATAAATCCGAATTATGTGAAACTTGCGAATCAAAGATTGAAGCAAAGTTCTACTCAACAAGAATTTTTTATATGAACCCAACGGAAATACTTGAGGAAAATTACGCAAAAGCGTTGGAAATGGCAATTGACGTAACCTCGAACAAAATTTCAGACGATATAAAATCCGGCGTAGATATTTTTATTGAAAAAATTGACACCGACAAATCGTTGGTTCAGGTGATCATCACGAGTTTATTGAAAAAGATAATTTCGCCCGAACAAGATATTCGTCTTCATATGGCGAAATTTGAAAACGGTTATTCGGCGAGAGTTCTCGACACAAAAGTTACGTCGCCTTTTTTCAAAAAATATTTTCCTACATACGCCAACAAAGAAACCGCATTTTTAACGAAAGCGACTCGCGCTGAAATTGTTTGGAATTTTACCGAAGGCAAAAAGTTGCCGTTTAGAAGCAAGCAATTAATCGAACCGTTTTTAACTTTAATGGACAAGATACAAAATTCGTCTTTCGACTTGAAAGATTGTTTGACCTATATCTTGTTTCGACTTCATTTGCTTTCCCAAAAACATCAAACGGTTTTCGATGAAACAATAGAAAGCGCCGACTTCTCAGATGTATTAAATATAAACGGCGTTCTGAATATGCTGGCAAAGCATTTCGACGGTAAATCAAGTTCGAGACTGCCCGTAATTGCTATTTACTCTGCATATATTCAATTATTCAAAGTTGTAAAACGATATGAAGGGAAAGTTTTAAGACCGCTAAATGTTCATACTTCCGCTGATAAACACGGTTACGGAGATATTGAAATTTGGAACGACGACACAACGCCGTTTGAGATGGTCGAAATCAAACACAACATCGCTATTGACCGCAACTTAATTTTCGATGTCGTCAAGAAAACCGAAAATACGAGCGTGAAAAGATATTATGTTTTGACGACTTACAAAGGAAGTTTTCTGAATG
The DNA here is from genome assembly GCA_964237245.1 of uncultured Pyrinomonadaceae bacterium. Classification (GTDB taxonomy): domain Bacteria; phylum Acidobacteriota; class Blastocatellia; order Pyrinomonadales; family Pyrinomonadaceae. Next base: position 23,112 of record CAXSHW010000061.1, on the reverse strand, counting down.
AAACGGAAGAAGAATACATTAACAAGCTAATCTTAAAAATAAAAAAAGAACGCGATTTGGAAGTTATCCCAAATGGCATCATTCATAGTTTGAAATACTATTTGCGTTTCGTCGAAGATTATCAAGAGTTTATAAAAACTTACACGGAAGAATTAATAAGAGACGCGAAAAATTCAACCGAAGTGAAGAACTACCACATCGAAGTATGGCAAGCGATATTAAAGGAATACCAATTAGAAAACAGGTAAATCACTGCTTGCTCAATTATCAGTTCTCGCTCTCCAAAACCTTTTTCGCTTCGAGCAATTCCTGCTGGTGTTCTTCGCGGAGTTTCGGGTAATTCATATCGAGCGATTCGAGTTTTTGGGCGATGACTTCAGAGACGACGACGCGGGTGAACCATTTGTGGTCGGCGGGAACGATATACCACGGCGCGTTTTTGGTGCTGGTCGCTTCGATGGCGTCTTCGTATGCCTGCATATATTTGTCCCAGAAAGCGCGTTCTTTGGCGTCGGTCGCGGAAAATTTCCAGTTTTTCTCCGGCGTGTCAATGCGTTCGAGAAAGCGTTTCTTTTGTTCGTCTTTCGAGACGTTGAGGAAAAATTTGATGACCGTGATGCCGTTTTCGGTCAGATATTCTTCAAAATTGCGAATCTGCTCGAAGCGTTTTTTCCAGATGTCTTTGTCGTCGCGCATCTTGTCGGGCAACTGCTGAAACCGCAGAATTTCCGGGTGAACGCGGACGATTAAAACTTCTTCGTAATACGAACGATTGAAGATGCCGATTTTTCCGCGTTCGGGCAGAACGCGCATCGAACGCCACAGATAATCGTGGTCTAATTCTTCGCTCGAAGGCTGTTTGAACGAATTAACTTCGGTTCCCTGCGGATTAAGTCCAGACATTACGTGCTTGATCGCGCTGTCTTTGCCCGCCGCGTCCATCGCCTGAAAAATTATCAACAGCGCGTGTTTATTTTCCGCGTAAAGCACGTCTTGCAATTTCGACAACCGCTCGACATTTTTCCGCAAATCGTCAATCGCGTTTTCTTTGTCTTTATAATCGCCCGTAAAATCGGGATCGTAATCTTTTAATTTCAGCTTTTTGCCTTCGGGAGCATAGAATTTTTCGATTTTCATAATTTTTGATTGGGAAACAGATTGAGATTACAAAATAACACAAACGATTGCAGTCAGATACAAATTTTCTTTCGTCTGTCTCTGCGAAAATTCGCGCAAAGCTCTTGAGTCTGCTTCTGTCATCTGCGCAAAGTCTGTGGCAAAATAAAACAGATGAACTTTTACGACGATAAATTTCACGAAGAATGCGGCGTGTTCGGGATTTTCGGACACCGCGAAGCCTCGACGCTGACGCAATTGGGACTTTTCGCGCTTCAGCATCGCGGTCAGGAAGCGTGCGGCATCGTGTCGAGCGACGGCGAAAATTTGCACCAGTTTCGCTCGATGGGCTTGGTTGCCGACGTTTTGGGCGAAGACGTTTTGCGAACGCTGACCGGCTCAAGCGCGATTGGACACACGCGCTATTCGACCGCCGGACGCAATACGATTCGTGAAGTTCAGCCATTTTCCGTCGCCTGCCAGCACGGAAAAATTGCCGTCTGTCACAACGGAAATCTGCCTTTCGCTCCTCAAAAACGCCGCGAACTCGAAAAAGCGGGCGCGATTTTTTCTTCGACTTCGGACACGGAGACGATTTTGCATTCGATTGCCAGATGCGAAGCGAGCGACGTAATTGAAGCGATTGCGAAAGTTTTGCGCGAAACCGAAGGCGCGTTTTCACTTCTTTTTCTGACACCCGACAAATTAATCGCCGTCCGCGACCCGCGCGGATTTCGACCGCTGAATTTGGGAAGATTAAAAGACGCGTGGTGTGTCGCCTCGGAAACGTGCGCGTTTGATTTGATTGACGCCGAATATGTGCGCGAAATCCGCGCGGGCGAAATGCTCGTCATTGACGAAAACGGTCTGCATTCGTTTTTTCCGTTTGAAGAAAAACCGAGATCGGTCTGCGCGTTTGAACACGTCTATTTTTCGCGTCCCGATTCAACGATTTTCGGGCGTTCGGTCAACGAATCGCGCCACAAAATGGGCAAACGTCTCGCCGTCGAACATCCGGTCGAAGCCGATTTGATTGTTCCCGTTCCCGATTCGGGCGTCGCGGCGGCAATCGGTTTCGCGGCGCAGTCGAACATCAATTATCGTCAGGCGATTATCCGCAATCATTACGTCGGACGCACATTTATCGAACCGTCGCAGAGCATTCGTTCGTTCGGCGTGCGCTTAAAACTCAATCCGATTCGCAATTTAATCAACGGCAGACGTGTTGTTTTAGTTGACGATTCGATTGTGCGCGGCACAACGAGCAAAAAAATCGTCCAAATGGTGCGCGAAGCCGGAGCAAAAGAAGTGCATATGCGAATTTCCTGTCCGCCGACGGTTTCGCCGTGTTATTATGGCGTTGATACGCCGCGCAAAGCCGATTTGATCGCCGCGCAAATGTCGGTTGACGAAGTTTGCCGCTACATCGAAGCCGATTCGCTCGGTTATCTTTCGCTCGAAGGAATGATGAATGCGATTGGTTTTGAAAAAAATTCCGCGTGCGTCGCGTGCTGGAACGGCAGCTATCCGACGCAAGTCGCGGGCGGCGAACCGACGATTGATAATTCTTAATTGAAAACCAAATTTACGGAGGTAAAAAATGCAATTTATTTTAACGATTACGTTGACGCTTGTTTTTGGGCTTTCGATGCTGCAATGTCAGAAAGCAATGACCGCAGGCAAATCCGAAAGCGTCAAAAACAATGCGCCGTTGACGACGGCGACAACAGACGCTAAAACCAATTTACAGACGGCGACTCCAGCGCCGACGGCGACAGCAGAGGAAGCGCCGCGCATCAGTTTAGCCGATGCAAAGAAAGACTTTGACGCGAAAAATGCTTTGTTTATTGACACGCGAGGCGAGGCTTCATATAAAACAGAACACATCAAAGGCGCGATAAACATTCCGGCGGATGCGTTTGAAACGCGCTATACGGAAGTTCCGAAAGACAAAAAAATTATCGCTTATTGTTCCTGACCGCAGGAACACACCAGCGCCCGTGCGGTGCAAATCTTGAGAGAAAAAGGTTTTAAAAATGCGTATGCTTTGCTTGGCGGAACGGCGGCTTGGAAAGAAGCAAAATATCCGATGGAAGAATCAAAATAATAAAAAATTGAAAATGGATTATGGAAAATAAACTTGACTTTTATTTTCCATAATCCATTTTCAATTTTTCATTAAAATGACATCACAAATGCGCTCCGCCGCTCGTCCATCCCAGAGCGGCGGAATTTTTTTGTCTTTTGAATTTGCCGTTTGCGACAAAATCGCAAATGCGGCTTGTTTGATTTTTTCGGAATTTGTGCCAACCAAAATGTTTGTTCCCATTTCAATCGTAATCGGTCTTTCGGTGTTTTCGCGTAAGGTTAGACACGGAATTCCGAGAGCAGTTGTTTCTTCTTGAAGCCCGCCGGAATCGGTTAAAACCAGTTTCGCGCCCGAATAAAGCCGCATAAAATCCAGATAACCGAGCGGTTCGATCAATCTAATTTTTGAATTTTCGATTTTTTCCGCAAAACCGAAATTTTCGATGTTTGCTTTGGTTCGCGGATGCGCGGGAAAAATAATCGGAAGTTTTTCGGAAATCGAAATAAGCGCATCGAGCAAACCGCCGAAAACTTCTTTTTCATCAACATTTGACGGACGATGCAGAGTTAAAACGGCGTAATCATTTCCGCTTAAATTCAAATCTTCGCGGACAGTCGAATTTTCAGCGAGCTTCAAACTGTAAAAAAGCGAATCAATCATCACGTTGCCGACGAATTTTATTTTATCTGTGGAAACGCCTTCGTTTTTTAGATTTTCGTCCGCGTCCTGAGATGTCGTGAGCAATAAATCAGAGATTGCATCGGTTAAAATGCGGTTAATTTCCTCCGGCATTGTGCGGTCGCGCGAACGAAGTCCGGCTTCGACGTGCGCGATTTTGACGCCGAGTTTCGCGCAAACGAGCGCGCACGCAATCGTTGAATTAACATCGCCGACGACCAAGACCCAATCGGGGTTTTCCGCCAAAACTATCGGCTCGAACGCCGTCATAATCCGCGCTGTCTGAACCGCGTGCGAAGCCGAACCGATTTCGAGGTGAAAATCCGGTGTGGGAATTCCCAAATCCGCGAAAAAAGAATCCGACATTGCGGCGTCGTAATGTTGTCCGGTATGAACAATCAGCGGCAAAAATTCATTTTCGCGCTCATTCATTTCGCGGACAATCGGCGCGATTTTCATAAAATTCGGACGCGCCCCGACGATGTTTAGGATTTTTAACATTTCAGATTTCAGATTCCAGATTCCAGATTCCGGTTAGCGAAGGGCAATTTGGAATTCGGAATTTGTAATCTGTAATTTAAAGTCGGACAATTTTCGCCTTACTCGCATTGCGAAGTTCTTCGGAAAGCGCGTTGCGCGTGTCAACGACGAGCGGCGAGAGTTGTAAAACACGCGGATAATCAACGCCCGAATGTTCGGTGCAGATAATCGCGCAATCGGCAGATTTGATCAAGTCATCGGTCAAATCGGAATTAAAAAGCGGATCGCCGTCGCCGATAGTGTAAGCGTGATCAAAATGAACTTCCGGCACAAACGGATCGTGATAAACGACTTCCGCGCCTTTTGAGCGAAGCAAATCAATGACGGAAAGCGCCGGACTCTCGCGCATATCGTCAATATCTTTTTTATAAGCCACGCCCAAAATCAGAACTTTTGAGCCTTTCACGGCTTTATGCTCATTATTTAGCGCGTCGGAAACGAGTTTGACGACATACGCCGGCATTCCCGAATTGATTTGCTCGGCGAGTGAAATAAATTGCGAATCAAAACCGTGCTGTCTGGCTTTCCAACTTAAATAATGCGGGTCGAGCGGAATGCAATGCCCGCCGATTCCCGGTCCCGGATAAAACGCCATAAAGCCGAACGGTTTAGTCGCGGCGGCGCGGACGACTTCCCAGGTGTCTATGCCGAGCGCGTTGCAGACTTTTGCCATTTCGTTTGCCATTCCGATATTTATTGCGCGAAAAGTATTTTCCCAGAGCTTTGCTGCTTCGGCGACTCTTGCCGACGAAACCGAATGAACGTTTTCGACGATTTGCGAGTAAAGAAACGAAGCGATTTCGCCCGAATCTTTTGAAACGCCGCCGACGACCTTCGGAATGTTGTGCGTTTGAAACTGCGGATTTCCCGGATCAACTCTTTCCGGCGAAAAAGCGAGCAGAAAATCTTCGTCCAATTTGAAGCCTTTTTCCTCAAACATCGGCTGCAAAACTTCGTCGGTCGTTCCCGGATAAGTCGTTGATTCTAAAATTATAAGCTGCCCGCGACGCAGATGTTTTTGAATCTGTTCGCCAGCCGCCAAAATATAAGACATATCCGGGTCTTTTGTTTTGCGAAGCGGCGTCGGGACGCAAATAATTATTACGTCGCATTTTTCGAGTTCGGAAAAATCAGTCGTTGCTTTTAATTTTCCGTTTTCGACGCATTTTTTTACGTTTTCGTCCGTAACGTCAACGATGTAGGATTTGCCCGCGTTAATTTCGTCGGCTTTTTTCCGGTCAACTTCAAAGCCTGTTCCCTCGAAACCTTTCAGAGCAAATTCGACAATCAGCGGCAAACCGACGTAGCCGAGTCCGATGACGCCGATGCGAGCGCGTTTTTCCGCGATAAGATTTTTTATATCGTCTTTTATCATTATTTGTTTTTGAAATCTGTAATTTTTAACTTTGCAAAGAAGAAATTTGCTATCTTAAAAGAGTGTTTCTTTCGCCAGTATTTAGACTAAGTTAAGCAAATTCGACTGTCAAGAATAAAGATTGGCGCGGGCGATTTGTGTTAAAATGATTTGCCCGATTGCGGCTCGAAACTTTCGAGTCTTTATAATTATCTAAAATTATAATGGTCTTTTATCTTCAAAAAAATTTATGGATTTTGAAATAAATTCAACTAATCCGGCTGTCAAAGCCATCGTCGGCGGAACCGCGCCGCGCGCCGCTCAACTTGCCGCCGCGCGCGGCGTTTTGCCTCTGCCGCAAAATGATTTGCTTGAAATCCTTGTTTCGCTTGCCCGGACAGAAGATGCCGAACTTGCCGAAAACGCCAGAAACACACTCGCCGCGCAAGACAAAACGGAACTCGGCAACACAATTAAATCCGTCGAAATCGCGCCGCGCGTGCTTGCTTTTTTCGCCGAAACGGAAAATTTGCCGAAGGAGATTCACGAAGCGATTCTGACAAATCCGAAAACGCCGACCGTCGCAATTATAAAATTTGCGAGAAAAACCGCCGACGGCGAACTGCTCGAACTTCTTTCCCTAAATCAGCAGCTTTTAATCAAATCTCCGCAGATAATTGACGCGATTATCGCCAATCCGTATCGGACGGCGGAAGCGGAAAGGCGCGTTTCGGAAATAAAGCGCGAATTTTTTGAAAAGGAACGCGGCGCGCAGCAAATCGCCGACGAACTTCGCGCGCGCGGCAAAGACGCCGCCGCCGAGTTCATCGAAAATTCCGAGTTCGGCAAAAATTTGCAGGAAGGTGCGACCGATTCAAACTTGAGTTTTGAAGACGCGATTCTGCTCGCCGAACACATCGAGGTTTCCGATGCTGACGTTGACGATTCGTGGCTTTCGCTTGATTACATCGAAGAATTTTACGAAGAAAACGAAGAACAGCGCGAATCAATCGTTAATAAAATTCTCGGCGATTTGAGCGCGGAAGACGACGAAATTTCCGGCGAGCGCATTTCGATGATTAATCGCATTATGCGAATGGGAATGAAAGATCGCGTAAAACTGGCGATGAAAGGCGACCGCGAAGCCCGCAACATTCTCGTCCGTGACCCGAATCGCATCGTCTCGCAAGCCGTCATCAATAATCCTCGCATCACCGAACAGGAAGTTGAAAGCATCGCGGCAATGCGTTCAGTTCCCGAAGATGTTCTGCGGCAAATCGCTATCAATCGAAATTGGTCTCGAAATTATTCAGTCGCGCATAATCTAGCGCGTAATCCGCGAACGCCGATTTCAAATGTAATGACGATTCTGAGTCGCCTTCAATTAAAAGATTTGAATGCGCTCTCAAAAAATCGAAACGTTTCAGACCCGGTTCGCAAACATGCGTTTCGCCTTGTCAGTATGAGAAGCGGAAGGTAAAAAAAGGATAAAGGATAAATACGAAATCAACCTGTTTATTTATCCTTTTACAAAAACTCCATAATTCGCCCGTGTTTGACGAAAGAGCCGACCATATCGGTAAACGTATGGCTCGCCGCGCCGAGCCAAAGTCCGACGAAGGTTGCGGCGAAGATATTTTCGCCGAAATTCGAGCGCGCGGATTCGCCGATTTGCCGCCAGGTTTCCGCAAATTCCAACAGATTCGGCGCTGTTCCGCCCGAATAAATTGCGATAAAATAAGCGATTATAAAACTTGAAAGCGTCAGCACGCCCATAAAATAGATGACTCGCAGAAGTGTGCCGAAAATGAGTCCGTGCGACCAGCGCGAACGATGCGCGAAAAACGCCTGATACGGATACCACAAAAAACAAAAAAAGCTCCAGCGAGTGTATTGCGTCGAGCGCGTATCAAGGTCGGGTCCGAACATCAAACCGCCGAAAACAAACGCGATTGTGACAATAGCCGCGAGCGAAACGCTGTGCGAAATCTTCCAGGTCGCCGCAAAAGTCGGCGCGACGAGAAAAAATGTAACCGCATCGTGTGTTTTACCTGAAGGCATTTAGATTTCGGATTTTAGATTCTGGATTTGCTGGAGGAAATTTGCGCTGATTCGTCGCATCGAACGACAAAATTATTATAACGCATTTTGCGATTCCGCAATTGAAAAATTTGCAGATTGCGACTCGCAACTGAAAAACCGCGCCGATTTTGCTAAACTTCTCTTTCGGCACTGAATTTGATTCATTTGAATTTTTATTTGAAATAGAATGAAAAACTTTTGGCAAAAATTAAAAACGACGCTTGAGATGATAAAGTTCGAGCATACTTTGTTTGCGCTGCCTTTCGCGTTTTTGGGCGCGGTTTTAGCGGCGAACGGCTTGCCGACAGTCTGGCAAATCGTCTGGATAACTGCCGCGATGATTGGAGCGCGTTCCGCCGCGATGAGTTTTAACCGAATAATTGATAAAAATTTTGACGCGGAAAATCCGAGAACCGCGAAACGCGAATTGCCGAGCGGAAAACTTTCCGTTTCGTTCGCGTGGACGTTTTTCGTCTTTTCGGTCGCGCTGTTTCTGCTTGCATCTTTTGAGTTAAATCGGCTGACATTGATTTTATCGCCAATTGCTCTGTTGAGCGTTCTCGGATATTCTTACGCAAAAAGATTTACGAATTTTTCGCATTTAATCTTGGGTTGGGCGCTGGCGATTTCGCCGACCGGCGCCTGGATTGCCGTGCGCGGATCGCTCGATTCGGAAATTCCGATTTTGCTTTCTTTATTGGTAATGATGTGGACAGCCGGATTTGACGTTTTGTATGCGTGTCAGGATTTTGAATATGACCGGAAGAAAGGTCTGCGTTCGATTCCCGCGCGTTTCGGCATTAAAAATTCGCTCTTGATTGCCAGAGTTTTTCACGCTCAGGCGTTTTTCGTCCTTGTTTTGCTTTACCTTTTTACGGATTTAGGCTGGCTCGCGCTGATCGGCGTTGTAACGACCGGCGCGTTAATGATTTACCAGCACACGCTCGTCAAACCGAACGATTTGAGCCGTCTGAACGCGGCATTTTTTACGACGAACGCTTTTGTCAGCATCATTTTATTTTTAACCTTCGGCGGCGCGGTTTTTGTGGAGAAATTTTTGAAATGAAAAAGATTTTAATTGTCGGTTTTCTAGCAGCGTTTTCAATCAATTGCGGCACGGTGACGCAGCAAACCGCAAACACAAATGTTTCGGTTCAAAAGAATGTTTCGACGCAGATGCCTGATAATTCGCTGGTCGTGTCAAGTCATTCTTCCGACGCGGATCAAACTTCCGCAATACATCCGTCGAAAACAGATTCGAGCGGTTCTTCGCCGATGGCGCGAGCAATTGACGTTAGCCAAATGACCGCCGACATTGAAAAATCTGAAAAATCTTTCAAAAAAAATCAAAAGGACGAGAAAGCGAAAAATGATTTAGCCGAAGCGTATTTCGTCCGCGCTTTTGCATTAACCGACGTGGCGCAATATCGTTCCGCGCTCGGCGATTTTCGCAAAGGTTTGAAATTGAACCCGAACAACGCTGACGCAAAAGCGATGCACGACCGGATTATTGATATTTTTGAAAACAGCCTGCACCGCGAACCGCCGAAAGAAGGCGAAGAACCGACGCCGCTTCCGGTAAAATAAGATGAATTTTATTTTCTTTTAACTTCGATAACGGGTGAATTCAGCTTTTCGCTCGTGGCAAAAAGCTCTTTGCCGTCAGGCGAATAACCGACGGCTTCGCCCTGCGCTCTTTCGCCCAACTCGACAATCAAAGGTTTTTCGCGCCAGATTTCATCGAAATTTTTCGCTTTTTCGGGCAGAACGATTTCGTATGCGTTGAAATAATCGCAAATGATTACGCGCTTGCTGTCGGGCGAAATGTCGCCGCCGGTTAAAAAACCGTTCGGAAACGCGGGAACTGCGAAATCCGCAATTTTTTCGATCCGATTTACTTTATCTAAATCATAGTTTTTCAGCATTTTATAAATGCCCGACGCGCTCGTCAAAGTCTTTGATAAAACGTAAATGTCGCCGGTTTGCGGATGAACGAGCAAAGTTTCGGCGTCGTGCCGCCCGTCGGGATAATCGAATTTTATCGCTTCCGACGCTTCGGTCGTTTGCGGATTTTTTCGGCTCGATGTTTTATCAGCGTCGGAAACTTTCGGTTCTTTAACCAGATAAATTGTCATTTCGCTTTTCAAACGTTCGTTGTTGCCGATGTCGCCGAGATACAAAAAACATTCGCCTTTGTTATTTTTGATGGTGGCGATGTCTTCCCAATCTTTATTTTTCGCGCCCGAAACTTTCCACGTTCCGAGCTTTTCGCCTTTTATGTTTATCGCGTAAATAAAAGCGTCATCGCCCGAATCGTTGTGCGTCCAGAGAACACCGGCATTGCAACGCGAAGCGACGATTCCGCTGCTTTCAGTTATTTCGCTTGATTCGATTCGCCCGACAATTTGCGGTTTTTGATAATTCTTTGAAGTTTCCTCAGTTTTACTGTTTGCGGTTTGATTTTCGTTTTGCGAGGCAACGGAAAAACAACCGGAAAAAATTGCTGCCAAAGCGAATGAAAATATGACAAATGCGAATTTTTTGGTTATAGTTTTTTGCAACATAACTTCCACAAGGCATTATAACGCAGAAAATTAGACGAAGTTCGAGCTATTTTAGAACAAACTTTTCGGGCGAAAGCGACGTAATTTGATTCAGATGATTGTCGGAACTGAATGGTTAGTTGAAGCGGAAGGCTGCGCGGCGGAGAAACTGCGCGACGCGGAAATTTTACGCGGAGTTTTCGCGCGAATCATCGCCGATTTGAATTTGAAAACCGTCGGCAAAAACGTCTGGCATCAATTTGCAGGCGAAAAAGGAGTTACGGGTTTAGTCGCGCTGACCGAATCGCATCTTGCCTGTCATACTTATCCCGAACACGAAATCGCAACTTTTAATCTTTACTGCTGCAAAAGTCGTCCCGAATGGAATTGGGACGCGAATTTACGCGAAATGCTCGGCGCGAAAAACGTTCGCGTTCAGAAAATAAACAGAGGCGAATTTCCCAATAAAAATTCAATTTCGCAATCAGCATTTCGCATTTCGCAATCGAAAATTGTCGGAGGTGAACGGTGAGCGTTTTCGAGGCAAATTGTCCGTCGTGCGGCGCGCCGATTGAATTTAAATCCGGTTCGACGATCGTGCTTGTTTGTCCGTTTTGCCGTTCCGCCGTCGCTCGAAAAGACAGAAAACTCGAAGATTTGGGAAAAGTCGCGGAAATCGCCGAATCAGAATCGCCTCTGAAGATTGGCTTGCACGGCGTTTGGAACGGAAACCGATTTGAACTGACCGGACGCGCGCAATTAAAACACGAACTCGGCGGATTCTGGGACGAATGGTATGCGACGTTTGCAAACGGCTGGGTCGGCTGGCTCGCCGAAGCGCAAGGGAAATTTTATTTAACTTTTTATCAACCGCTGCCGGAAAACATTTCAGTTCCGCCGTTTAAAGTTTTGCAACTCGGTCAATCCGTTCCTGAAATTCCGTCTGAAACGCCGCTCGTCGTGACTGAAAAAGGCACGGCGACCGCTGTTGCCGCCGACGGCGAAATTCCCTACAAACTAACGCCGAATGAACGCAGCGATTACGCCGATTTGTCGGGCAAAGGCGGCGTGTTCGGCACGATTGATTATGGAGAAAATCCACCGTTTGTATTTGTCGGACGCGAAGTTTCGCTCGGCGAAATCGGACTTGCAAACGCGAAATCTGCTGAAAGACAAGCGCGTAAAGTTTCCGCCGTTGCAATGAGTTGCCCGAACTGCGGCGGCGCGTTAGATTTAGTCGCGCCGGACAAAACCGAGCGTGTAACTTGCCCGTTTTGCAAGTCTTTGCTTGACGTAAATCAGGGGAATTTAACTTATCTGCACGCGCTCAATCCTTCGCCGTCGGACGATTTTGTTTTGCCAATCGGCGCGGAAGGAACTTTTCAAACGGGCGAAAAATACAAAATTATCGGCGCGATGGTTCGCAGCGTGACGATTGAAGGCATGAAATATTTCTGGCACGAATATCTGCTTTACAACGCTTCAATCGGTTTTCGCTGGCTTGTTCATTCGGACAATCATTGGAATTTTGTCGAAACGATCAACGCGGCGGAAGTTTCTGTCGTGGGAAATACGGCAAATTATAACGGCAAAACTTTTAAGATATTTCAAGACGCGCCCGCTGTCGTCGAATATGTCAAAGGCGAATTTTACTGGCGCGTCGAGCAAGGCGAAACGGTTCGCGCCGTTGATTACGTCCACGCGCCGCAGATGCTTTCGCTCGAACAGACGCCGAATGAAATGAACTGGTCGCTCGGAACTTATTTGACGAACGTCGAAGTCGAAAAAGCGTTCGGCGTTTCCGGTTTGCCGAAACCGTGGAACGTCGCGCCGAATCAGCCATTCACCGGCGGATTTTATATCAAGACCGGATTCGCGCTGCTCGCGCTGCTGTGCGCGGCGGCGATTTTTATGATTCCCGTAAGTGGTTTTTCGAGCAACGCTCTGTCGCAGGAAATTGTTTTGCCGCCGCTGGCAAACGAAAACGCTTCGCAGATTGTTTTTTCGCAGACGTTTGAAATTAAAAGCAGGCGCAACGTCAAAATTACGGCGAACGCGCCGGGCATCAATAATTCGTGGGCGAATTTGGATGTTGATTTGGTTGACGAGCAAAACAACAACGTCGAATCCGTGCCGATTGCTGTTGAATATTATAACGGCGTCGAGGACGGCGAAGCGTGGACGGAAGGCGGACAAACGAGCGACGCCACGATGTCGTCTTTGCCTGCGGGAAAATATAGTCTGCGCGTCGAAGGAAGTTGGGGAAACTGGCAGCAGCCTCTGGCGGTTTCGCTCAAAGTCGAGCAAAACGTCACGCGCGGCGTAAATTTTATTCTGGCGTTTATCGCGCTGTCAATTTTGCCGTTTTTCGGTTTGATTCGTAAATTTACGTTTGAATCGCGTCGCTGGAGCGAAAGTATGTTCGGAAATAATGGTTAATGGTAAGCGGTAAATGCTAAATTAAATTCACTTACCACTTACCGTTTAGCACTTACCACTAATAAATTTATGTTCAAAACGCTTTACGTTATTTTCGGAATCGCAATAATTTTGCTGTATGTCACGTCGGCTTGGTTCGGCTGGGAATTTGCTAATTCCGGTCATAATTCGACTTTTGCGTTTCCGTTTATTCACACAGGTTTTCGCGGAGGAAAATAAATGTTTAACTTTTTGGCTTTAATTGTAAAACTAGACGATTTGCTGCCGGTTTTGCTGACGACGATTATCTTTGTTCTGATCGGTCTGGTCGTTTTCGCGGCGGCTTTTTTTATTATTGTGCGCGTCGTGCCGTTTTCGGTGAAAAAGGAAATCGAAGAAGATCAAAACACTTCGCTCGCTATCCTTATCGGTTCGATGATTATCGGAATGGCAATCATCATCGCGGCGGCAATCAGCGGCAGTTGAAAATTTAACAGGATAAACAGGATGAGCAGGATAATGCTTTTTAATCTTGTCTATCCTGTGCATCCTGTTTGAATTTTTCTAATGAATCGAACGCCTCTACTTTTCCTGAACGTCTTTATTATCGCCACTTGCGGTTTGATTTACGAATTGCTCGCGGGAACTCTGGCGAGTTATGTTTTGGGCGATTCGGTAACGCAATTTTCTTTGATAATCGGCATTTACCTGTTTGCGATGGGCGTCGGCTCGTGGCTTTCGGGTTTTATTGAAAAACACATCGCCGAAAAATTCGTTGACATCGAACTCGCCGTCGCCGTTGTCGGCGGATTTTCCGCGCCGCTTCTGTTTTTGTCGTTCGCCAAACTTTCTTATTTCCACGTCGTTTTATACGGAATTGTTTTCGTCATCGGAATTCTCGTCGGTTTGGAAATTCCGCTTTTGATGCGGATTTTGAAAGACGAATTAGATTTCAAAGATTTGATTTCGCGCGTTCTCGCTTTCGATTACATCGGCGCGCTCGTCGCGTCCTTACTGTTTCCGCTGTTTTTCGTCCCAAGATTCGGAATCGTCCGCACTTCGCTTTTTTTCGGAATGTTAAATGCGACAGTGGCGATTTGGGGAACGTGGCTTTTATTGCCGCTGATGAAAAAAAACGTCACCGCAATGCGCGTCAAAGGTTTTGTCATCATCATTTTGCTCATCATCGCGTTTATCAAAGCTAATTCGCTGACATCACTCGCCGAAGACGCGCTTTTTACCGACGACATAATTTACGCGAAAAGCTCGTCTTATCAACGAATTATCGTCACCAAAGGCAAAATCGGCTACGCGCTTTTTCTGAACGGAAATTTGCAGTTTAATTCGTTCGACGAATACCGCTATCATGAAGCGCTCGTTCATCCGCCGATGGCGGCTTTCGGCGCGAATCCGAAGCGCATTTTAGTTCTGGGCGGCGGCGACGGACTTGCATTGCGCGAAATCCTAAAATATCCGTCGGTCGAAAGCGTCACGTTAGTTGACCTCGACCCGGAAATGAGCGGACTTTCCCAAAAATTCGCGCCGCTCGCCGAATTAAACAAACATTCGTTTGAAGACCCGCGCGTTTCCGTGACAAACGCAGACGCTTTTGTCTGGCTCGACCAAACCCAAACCGAACCGTTCGATGTCGCCATCGTAGATTTTCCCGACCCGAATAATTTCGCGCTCGGAAAACTTTACACGACACGCTTTTACAATCTTCTGAAAACGCATTTAAAGCCAGATTCGTCAGTCGTTATTCAAACAACATCGCCGCTGATTGCCCGAAAATCTTTCTGGTGCATCGTCAAAACATTGGAAGCGAGCGGTTTTTATGTCAAACCGTATCAGACAACCGTTCCGAGCTTCGGAATTTGGGGTTACGCGCTTGCAAAACTCGAACCCTTTGAAACACCGAAAACAATTTCCCCAAACTTGGAATTGAAATTTCTAAACGATGAGACGCTCGCCGCGATGTTTGAATTTTCATCAGACACGAATTTGCCTGACGAAGAAATTGAAATTAATCGGCTCGACAATCAAGCGTTAGTGCGATATTACGAAGCTGAATGGCGAAAATTCGAGTGATTTCATATCGAAAAATTTTGGTGTAATGCGAATTTGATTTCATAAAACTAATTTTTCATCTTTTCGCCGATTCGTCTCATTTTCGCTTTGATTTCCGATTCGTCAATCATTTTCGCCTGTCCGTCGCGGTAAATTTCTTTGCCCGCGACCATCGTCATTTTCACATCTCGCGCGTTTGAGGCGAAAAGCAGAGTTGAATAAACGTCGTGAACGGGCATTTGCGCGATGTTGTCGAGCGCGACGACAATTAAATCGGCTTGTTTTCCTGTTTCGAGCGTTCCGATTTCCGCATCCAAACCGAGTGCGCGAGCCGCGCCGACGGTTGCCGTTTCGATGATTTCTTGAGCGTTCAAAAATCGCTTTGCGTCTTTTAAGTTTCTGGCGAAAAGCGTCGCAAATCTGGCTTCTTCCAAAATATCGCAAGTGTTGTTGCTGGCAACCGAATCGCTGCCGAAACCGACGCGAATTTTTTGCGCCAGAAACTTTTCGAGCGGCGCGACGCCGTGTCCGAATTTGGCGTTTGATTTCGGACAATGCGCGACACGCGAATCTGTTTCGGCAATTAATTCAATATCTTTTCCCGAAACTTTGACGCAGTGCGCAAGTAGCGGTTTCGCCTGTAAAACGCCGATTTCAGCGAGATATTCGATTGGCGATATTTGCGGCGCGTTCCATTCGAGATTTAATTTTTCATACAGATTTGCGAAAAAACCTTTGCCTGTCTGAAAAAATTTTGATTCCTCATTTGATTCAGCGGCGTGAACTGAGATTTTGACGTTTTCGGCAATCGCGTAATCCGCAATTCGCTCGAAAAGTTTGCGACTGACCGTGTATGGCGCGTGCGGCGAAAGTCCGACTTTGACGAGCGCGGTTGCGGTTTCTTTTAATTCTAAAAATTTATCTTTGAGTTTGGCGAAATCGTTTTCGGCTTCTTCGTTTTTCGGTGAAAACTCGGTTTCCTGAAAAAGAATTCCGCGTAAGCCGTTTATTTTCAACGCTTCAAAACCGGCTCGCCCAAAACGCCCGATGTCACCGAAACAGGTTACGCCCGCGCGAACGCCTTCGAGCGCACCGAAAATCGCCGCCGTTTCGATGTCCGCTTCGGTTAATTTTTCGGCGCGAGTTCGGGTTAATTTCATCAGCCATTCATAAAAATCCGCTTCAACATCGTCGAGAAATCCGCGCATCGCCGTAATTTCCAGATGCGAATGACAATTAATCAAACCGGGCAAAATCACGGCTTCGCCAAAATTTTCAATCGGCGCGGCGGGGAAATTTTTGATAAGTTCGATTTTTTCACCGACCGCAACAATTTTATCATCCGCGACGGCAACTGAGCCGCTCGAAATCGCTTCTGAAGAAATCGGCAAAAGCCAGTCGGCGACAAGAATTTTCATAATTTCGGAAGTAATCAAGTCAGATTAAAACGAAAAACCCGTTACGGTTTTGCCGTAATAACGCTTTAGAATCGAAGAAACATAGGATTTAGTTGAAGGGATGTTGATTTTTTCGATAAATTCGGCTTCGGTCAGTTTGGAAGTGTCGGCTTCTTTTGTCCAATCTTCGACGCGGCTCGCGCCCGCATTATAAGCGGCAAGCGTCATCGCATTTTCAGACGGAGAGCCGTGATATTTTTCGCGCATTTTTTCCAGATACCAGCAGCCGATTTGAATGTTTGTTTCCGGCTTTTGCAAGAATTCGATGGTGTTTTGCGCCGTTTGTATTTCAAATGCTCGAAAGCCGGTTTCGTGCGCCCATTCGCGGGCAACCGCCGGTGTTACCTGCATCAAGCCGACTTCTTCTTTAGCGCCGATTTTCCAATTTCGGAAATAAGTCTCTTCGTAAATCACGCTCCAAATTAAGTTCTCGTCCAAATGATAGACGCTCGCCTGCCGCGCGATTAAATCGTCGTAGCGATGCGTCCAAAATCGGTTGAAAAAATAAAGCCCGACAAGCGAACAAAGGACGAGAACGATTAAACTTAAAAGTAGATAACGACGCATTCCGATTGTTAGATTTTTGGATTGATTTCGGATTGGCAAGAATTACATTCGGCTTTTAGTTTTGTCTCTTAAACTGTTTCCAAAAATCAATTGTTCGGCACGAGCGGTCAACGCCTTCAAAACCGAAACGGGAAATATCTTTCCGCAAAATATGACCTTGCAGCCAGATATGCGCTTTGACGAACGCGCCGACTTGTAATTTATTGCCCTTTAAAGCTCTCCGATTGACAATGACTTCAACGTTTAAATCGCCGACATTTAAATAAAGCCAGTATAAATCGCTTCCCGAAAAATCGTTGCGAAGCGTGTCGAAGGCAATGACCTTGCCGCATAAACTCCAGGTATTTTCACAGACATTGACATCAGACTTGATTTCATCGAAAGATTTCCAATAGATTTCTTCGGCGTTTTTCGATACTCGCGCATTATAAGCCAGTCCGCACAACCCGACTTGCAGGAAATTCTCTTCAAAAATTCGCGCTCCGACTTCCGTCAGATTTTGCAGTTCAAACAAAACTTCGGTGTTTGTGTCTTCGAGGAAGCCTTGAATCAAAACTTCGCCTTCTTCGTCAAATTCGGTCGAAACAAAAGGCGAAATTTTCTGCGTGTAACGCGCCCGAAAAGCCGGTCGGCAATCAGCGTAAGTTACCTTGCCCGTGCCTGATTCGTAAAACATCGTCCAAACTTCCAAGCCTTCGCCGAACTTCAGGCAGCGTCCGTGCAACACGCCGCCGTTGCGATTCAGGCGCGAAATTTCGCCGCGTTTTCGAGCGTCTGCGGTCAAATCGTTAAACGCGGTTTCGCTTGTAATCTCGATGCCGATGGCATCAAAAGCAATTTCCATAAATCAAACTTCCAAATCGGGTTTTGCGGCTGCTTCAATTTTAGCTTTCCCGTTTTTACCGTTCGGTTCGCTCAAATCAAATTGATTTTCATTTTTCGTAAATTTATTCGAGCGCACCATTTCGGCAAATAAATCTACATCGTAATCGGCTTCGCGCGACATCTCCTGACGAATTTCGAGCAAAACTTCCAGGAATTTCGGACGGCGATACATTTTTGAATAGTAAAGCGTAATGAGTTAATAAGCAAAGACGCATCAAACAGTGTGGACGAGAAATTCGGGCGTTACAATCATCGGCACGAAAAATCCGGCGGCGGTATTGAAAAGCCGAATTCTGGCTTGGCGGCGAACGTTTGCGAGGTGTCCGAAATTCCACGTAACCAGATAATCAATTTTGTGAAACGAAGCAAAAGCGACGTGAAGCGCGTCGGCGATGAATTTGCGGTGAAAAATACCGCGCGAAACGTAACCGTCGGCTAAAATCGCAACTTCTTCGGCGAGTTCGAGCATGGCGAGCGGCGCAATCAGCTTTAAATAGCCGGTTCTATGCGGCTCGCTTAGTTGTTCGAGTTCGCGTCTGACCAAAATTGAGGAAAACGCCCGATATTCGGCTAGTTCGTGTTCCCACCAGCGAATCGTCAAATCGCGCCGAAAAGGTTCGCCGTTATCGAGATACGCTCCGATGACCGAGGTTTCGAGATACAAACTTTGCTTCATTCGCTGAAAAAGGTTCAAATTTTTATTTCAAAAAAATTATTTGAAATTAAATACTGTATTTAACTTTGAACCGCCAATCTTAATTTTTCGACTTTGAAATTATTTGACAGGCACAAATATTACTTTTGAATTTTCAAAATCAAATGTCAAACAGTAGTTCTTCAAAAAATTCCCGCCTAAAATTCCCGCCTGCTCAAAACCCGATGCCTCATTTATCAAGTCCAAATCAAGGGAAATTACCTTTAGACTTTCGCGGCTGTGCGTGCCGAAGGTAACTCGCGGCAGCAGAAAAGATGGCACGTTTTCCATCACGCCGGCGGCGCCTGTAACGCGCATCCGTTCGGCTTTGATAAAACGGCTGATTTCCTTTGTTCCGGCAAGCACATCGGAAATAACGGAAACGCTCGCGCCGGTGTCAACAATAAAGTTCAAAGGTGTTTCGATTCCTTCGAGCTGCACTTCACCGCTTAAAAAACCGCTCGAAGTAAGTCGTAAGGGCAGAGATAATTTATCGTTTTCGGCAATTTTGTTTTCTACCAAATTCTTTCGTTTCAAAGAAAACGTCTTGTTTCCATAGTCAAGCGTCGTTAAAAATTTGGAGATGAGCGCCAAACCTATGTAACCGTCAATGCGTTCGTCGCTCGGTTGAAATTTACGAATATAAACAGGCACATTTCTGATTTTTATATCACCGATGTTTACTGATTGCAAAAAACCATAGACAATCTCAAACTTTCCGTTGCCACCGATGGCTCTTGCCGTGCCGCCTTGCGAAATGGCTTTTATTTTTAATCGGTTGGCGGTGTCTTCGGAGATAACGGAGATTCCCGAACCCGTGTCTAAAACAAAATTCAGCGGTTCATCCGTTTTATTGACTTTAATACTTAAAATCGGACGGTCGTTTGCCAGCCTAAAAGTAACTACCGACTGCCCTTCGCCGCCCGTGTTGTAAAGCGATTGATGGTCGCCGAGAAAATGCAAAAATTTTATTAATCCTTTTATTCGGTCGCGCCTTTCGACATCGGCGTGCGGCGAGGTTTGCAGAAACCTTGCGTAAGCGGCGGCGGCTTCCTTGTATTGTTCGGCGCGCGCGGCGATTTGACCGAGAGAAAACCAAAAGTCGGCGGCGTCCGGCTCAAAATAGACAGCCGCACGCAAATTTGCTAATCCGTCGTCCATTCGATTTTCGTAAAAATCGAGCGTTCCCAGACTAGCCCAAGCCAGCGGCTCTTTTTTATTGATTTTCAGAGCATTGATAAGAAAAGTTCTCGCGTCCGGGAAATTTCCGGCAGTTAAAAGCGTCGTTCCCAAAACTGCAAAGGCATAAGAATTTTTCGGCTCGGCTTTGGCGACTTCGATTGAGACACTGTATGCCTCAAGAAGCTGTCTTTGTTTGATTAAAACATAAGCGAGGTCTAACTTGGCTTTAGATTCCTGCGGGTTTGTCTCGATAAGACGCCGCAGAATCTTTTCGGCTTCGGGGAAATCGCCTTTATCGGTCAGTTTTTTTGCCTGTCTAACAATCTGTCGCGCGTCGCTTGAATCGGATTGTCCGGAAGAAACGTCCGCAAAAACCATTGATGCGGAGTATAAAAAAGATAAGCAAATCAAAGGTAAGACAATCAAACGCCGATTGAGAAAAGGAAGTCGAAAAAACTTGAGTAGAAAACATTTATAATTCATAAAATACTCCTTAATCTCTTTCACGCGCGAAATTCATTTCAAAATTTCGCCGGTTTTGAGAGACCACAAAACCAAATCCAATTCATCAAAATCAATCTCCGCTGTTCGAGCTAATTCTTTTAATTTTTCTTCAATCGCCAGATATTTCGACCGTGTATTCGGCGGCTTTGCCTCTTCAATAATTCCGAGTTCGACCAAACTTCGCAAAATATGTTTGTCGAGAATCGCGTAGCCTTTCAAACCGATGTTGCGCAGGTAGTGGCTGGCTTCCTTATAACTTAAACCTTTAATGCGTTTTTCTTTGACCAGCCAATCGCGGCGTTCCAAATCATCGTCAAAACTTTGCAGTTTTTTTCGCAGGCGTAAATCACAATGTTCCTGCAAAAATTCGCGCGAAGCGACAATGTAACCGGCGCGCGCGTTCGGATAACGGTGTTTTCCGCGCAGTGCTTCGGCGAGTTCCGCCGTGTTTCCGCTCAACAAAATCGGTCGCACGGCTTCGACCGAGCGAATTCCCATTCGAGCCGAACAACCGCCGGTAAAGAAACAAAAAACCATTTCTTCCCACAGACGCTCGTCCGTCGCCTCCTGCCAAACGGCTTCAAATTCCGAAAGTCTATCGAGAATTTCCGCTCGTCTTTCGGAATGCGCCGCTTTTATTTTTTCAATCGTTAAGGGTTGAAGCTCTTTTTTCACAAAAATGTAGATTTTGCCTACGATTTTATTGCCTTTTATCGAAAATTGTCAATGTTTTTCCGACAATTATAAACTTCTGTTTTTATATCGGTTTTCCGAATCGGGAATTTTTGAAAATATTTATGTTTTTTGAAAAAAAATACTTTCCTTTTTAAATTTTTTGATGTATAAGCAAATAGTATTGCTTCCATAAGCGATTCTAAATCGTCAGCATCCAACTTCAAAAAAAATTCATCTTAAACATTGTCTTGAATGACGCGAGAATTGAAAAGGTATTTTGCGCTTGAAAATGAATATTGTTAATGTGATACAATTCAAACAGCCTTCTTTTCGAGAAGCCTGCCGCACCGGTAAATACAAAGAAAATATGAATAATTTTGCTAAGAGTAAAGCATTATGGCTCAGTGTCGCCGTTTTGATGTGGATTAATTTGGCGGCTGCCGTTTTCGGACAAAATGTTCAGCCTCCGACAAATACGAAACCGATTCCGCTGATGCAGCCGATTACGGTTCAAACCGGAAGCGCGACTCAGCCGCAGCCTTCGTCAACTCCGCTTGTTGCAAAAACAGGAAGTTCCGAGCCGGTCGTCTCAAGAAAAACTTCTTTTCCGGTTTTGCAAGACGTGGACATTCCCGGTTTTTCGGGCATTTTGGTTGAAGATTTGAACGGCAACATCGTGCTGGACAGCCAATCGAATTATGCTTTTAATCCGGCATCGAATGTTAAAGTCGCCACCGCTTACGCCGTCATCAAAACTTTCGGTCCCGATTACCGTTTTCCGACTAATGTCTGGACGGACGGACAGATTGACGCGGTTTCCGGCACGCTCAACGGCAATCTCTATGTTTCGGGACGCGATCCGGTTTTTAATTATGAACACGCGATTGATGTCGCCAACGAATTGAATCGTCTGGGCGTCAGAAATATCACCGGCGATTTGATTGTCAGCGACAATTTTATGATGAACTTCAACACTTCGGCGCAGCGCGCGGCTTCGACGCTTTCGCTCGTGATGGATTCATCAAAACGTCCCGTCGCGGCGACTCGCTCGTGGCAAAATTATCTGGCTAACTCCGGCAAATATGCTCAAGTTACGGGCATTCCGAGCGTTGCGATTTCCGGCGGCGTTTATGTGCAGGCGATTCCGACGAACGCGCGACTTCTCTTTTCGCACGAATCAACGCCGATACGCGACATTATCAAGACGACGCTTTGCTATTCAAACAATTTTTTGGCTGAACGGCTCGGCGATATGCTCGGCGGACCGTATGCCGTCGCGCGAATCGTCCAGCAAAACGCGCAAGTTCCGCCCGAAGAATTCACTCTGCAATCGTCGAGCGGTCTCGGCATCAATCGCGTTACGCCAAACGCGATGATGAGTCTTTTGCGCGTTTTGCGAAAAGAATTAGCTAGAAATAAAATGACTTTCGCCGACATTATGCCGGTTGCCGGCATTGATAAAGGAACGCTCGAAAGACGTTTCGACACGGACTTTTCGCGCGGCAGCGTCGTCGGCAAAACCGGAACGCTTCCGAGCGGCGACGGCGGCGTCAGCAGTCTAACCGGCGAAATTCAAACGCGCCAGGGAAAATTTCTTTTCGTGATTTTTAATATGCACGGCAACGTCAATCGTTTTCGCGCGTTTCAGAATTCGCTCGTTTCCTTGATTCAAGGACAACTCGGCGGCGCCGCATCGCTCGAATATATACCGATTTCGCTCGACGCGCGGCTGGCGAAAACGCGCATTACATATCCCGACTCGCGCAGCAAAATCAGCCGGTAATTCAGTCCCGAAAAAAAATTTGACAAAAGGAAGCGGAATTTTTCTGTTTCCTTTTTTTTGCGTTGCGATTTGGGAAAAAGAATAAGATAATTCACGTTTATTATAGAATAATAATGCAAATGAAATCACTCAACCGTCAAACACTTTTTCAAAAAATAGGACTTAAAAATGGATAACGAACCGATTAACGATAGGAAATATCGCGAGCGCGTATATGAAATCGTCCGCAAAATACCTGTCGGACGCGTAATGACTTACGGACAAATCGCCGAAATTTTGGGCGAAGGTTATACGCCGCGCACAATCGGCTACGTGATGCACGCGGCTGAGACGGAAAAAATTCCCTGGCAAAGAGTTATCAATTCGCAAGGCGCGTGTTCAACCGGCAGAATGACCGTTCCAATGAATTTACAACAGCAAATTCTCGAAAGCGAGGGCGTGAAATTTGACGAAAAAGGACGCTGTGATTTGAATATTT
>CAXSHW010000060.1:0-27113 GCA_964237245.1 uncultured Pyrinomonadaceae bacterium | reverse complement strand
CTAAATCGCCATTACGAAAATGTAATTCTAAAAACTAATGTTACTTAGCACTAGGTATTCTTCAAAATATGCAAAAGCTGCATAGTTTAATGAATCAATTGCTCCCACTAATAAATTTCTCTCATAATCGCTTCCCTCAAAATTTTCTAGCTTATCAATTAGCTTTATTTCGATATATGCAAAGGTTGAATGAGCAAAACCATTTTCTAATTTAGCTGCCTTAATTATATTTGATAACAATTCACGTATTTTAGAAGAAAAATTGTAAGGAACAGGTTCGTCAATAATCGCTTGAAATAT
The DNA here is from genome assembly GCA_964237245.1 of uncultured Pyrinomonadaceae bacterium. Classification (GTDB taxonomy): domain Bacteria; phylum Acidobacteriota; class Blastocatellia; order Pyrinomonadales; family Pyrinomonadaceae. The sequence continues at coordinate 26,813 of CAXSHW010000060.1, read as the reverse complement.
AAAATCAGCAATCTTATGGCTTGCATCCCTTTGTCGCTTTAAGTCCGGCAATAACTTAACCCGTCCGACTTGTTTAGCCTTTTCAAATTCGTCTTTTATGATTTTATCTATATCTTCGCCTTCCATAGCACATTTTATTGTTATTTACCTTCGACAATCTCTATCTCGTCATCGGTCAAATCGTAGAGCCGATAAACGAGCGCGTCAATTTCATTTTCCAACGCCTGCGTGTCTTTGCCTGCTTTCTTTAATTCAAGAATTCGGTCAACCAGCGCGACGAATGGTTGTTGATCTTTTTCTTCGATTTGTTTGATTGGAATTTGTGATAAATATTCTTTTGAGAGATTTACCGTTAGATTTGATTCATTTGTAAATTGTATTGTGTAAAACCAATTTATAAGTTTTGAATTTAAGATGCCAAGAATAAATTTAATTGAAAAGTCGCTGTCTTGTTTGAGAATAAGATTGTTTATTGACTCTTTGTTGTAAAGTTGTTCATTGTCATAAGCAACTTTAACAGGACGATTTCCGCCTGTGATTCTTTGTATCAACAACTTTTCTTTTGCTTCAAAAACTTCTTTTGTTCTCGCACGATGCAAAAGTTCAGGATTATAATTTAGAAATTGTTTGATTGGTTTGATGAAATAAGGTTCAATCTCATTTCCTTCTAAGAAAGGTTTCCAACCTTTTATTTGAGTATCAGAAACAATAACGCTTTTGTTTTTTGTTATAACAACTCCAAAGATTAACTCTTTACAAATTTCTCCGAGCAAAATGCTGTCTTCTCTTATTTTATTAACCAATTTTTCTTTTTTAGGATTTATATTCAATGAAATAACGTAGTTGTTATTTTCGATTGAACTTCTACCGATACTATTTACAATTGAAATGCCGTCAGAAACTTTTATCTCTTTATTTTCGGCTTTAGTATTAACAGTCGCAATTAAAACAATTGCAGTTGTAACGATTCCTTCAAAAACTTTATCGCCAAAATCAGCTATTTCGTGAACTTCAAAATTATTGATGAAAAATCTTCTCGATATATCATAAGAAGTAACTCTTAAAAATGTGTTAGGAATTATGAAAGAAAATTGTCCGCTAAATTTGCCTATTTGATTGCTTCTTTCGAGAAACAAATTGAATAAATTTATTTTTCCTGAACCTGTAACGTATTTTTGTTTGAAATACTGCTTATGAGTTTCTGAAATTCCTTCATTACCACCAAACACATAAGGCGGATTTCCGATGACAATATCAAAGCCTGTAAAATTGCCGTCGTTGTCCAAAACTTCGGGAAATTCAAATCGCCACTCGAAAGCGTTTTTGTAAATCGCGTTTGATTTGATGTCGGCGATTTCTTTGTTCAAAGCGGCGATTTGTTTTTCCAGATTGCGCGATAAAACTTCGCGTTCTCCGTCCGAATACTTTTCAAACAGCGACGGCGAATTTATTTCAAAAAGTCTTCGTTCCTTTTTCGCCAGATCAACCATTTTCGGATCGTGTTTGTAAATCTCGGTTGTAAACTCGCCTTTAATTTCTTCAATTATTCCAAGCAATTCGCGCTTCTGGTCGCGGTTTTTCTCATTTTTGTATTTAGAAACTGCATTTCGATATTCGGCGATAATGTTCTTTTTGTTTTTTAGAACTTCCTTCAAATCCGCATCCAGCGCAAAACGTGAAAGCAGCGAATTGCCTTCTTTGATATTGATGTCAATGTTCGGCAAAGTTTCGAGTTCGGCAAAGTTCGCGCTTTCTTTGTAATAAGCGTTTTTCAAAAGTTCAATCCACAAACGCAGACGGCAAATCTTGACCGAATTCGGGTTGATGTCCACGCCGAACAGACAGTTTTCGATTAACGTCTGCTTTTCGTGAAACAGCGTTTTCTGTAACCTCTGCGCTTCTTTGTTCGCCGGTTTGCCGTCTTTTATCTGATATTTGAAAAATTGATCGTGCGCTTCGTCGAAAACAATCAATTCATCGTTTTCAACCGTGATTTTAACCGTCGGAAAAGTCTTGCCGTTTTCATCGGCTAAAATTTTCAGTTCGCTTTTAATGGCGATAATTTCATTAAGCGAAGAAACAAGAAAATGTCCGCTGCCGACTGCCGGATCGCACAAATGCAAAGAATTTATCAGCGCGTTAAATTCCAATACTTTTTCAGTTTTGTAAAATCTGCCGACGTAGATTTCCAAATCTTCAAAAGTATCAACGTCAATTTCGTATTCGTCTTTGAACTTCTGCACAACCGCCAGCCGAATCGCCTGCCGACACATATACATCGTGATAAATCCGGGCGTGTAAATCGAGCCGTCTTTGTAGCCGTTAATCTTTTCAAAAACTTTGCCCAAAACCGATGCGTTAATTAAATCGCGTTTGTTTTCTTTGATTCCTTCTCTGCCTTCGCTCGCAAAGTCATAAGCGTCCAAAAACTTGAAAAGATATTCGAGCGTCGGAAGTTCGCCGCGCTGATTTCTGATTTCTTTCAGCACGGTCGCATTTATCAAATTCAGCGTTTCCGTATCATTCAGCGAATTGATTTTCAGCGTTTGCCTTTCCAGATCGGTAAATTCAAAAAGCGAACTGTTCAAGTAAGGAACGCGCCGAAACTTTTCTTTGACCTGCGCTATGCGTTCATCAATATTAACGGCTAAAACTTGGTGAAAAAGCCGGTAAAGTCCGTCGAAATCTTTGATCGTGTTTGAATCTAAAAAGCGAAATTCCTGATCGCCGTTGTGATAATCAACAAGCTGCGCTTCCAAAAGTTTGAGAAACAAAACGCGGTTTATCCAAGTCAGACAAAGATCGAGCGCGATATTGAAAAGCCGCGATTCTTTCGTTTCGCCGTAAATCTCAATATTTTTAACATTCGGCAATAAATCTTCCGTCTTAATTATCGTAATGACGTTTTCAATCAAAGAGCCTGCGTCGCGCTTGCCTTCGGCTTTGCGGTCAATTCGCAGTTTGCTTTTGTCTTTGATTTCCTCAAGTCCGATGATGTGCAAAAGTTCGGTGTAAAAATTCTTGTCGAGCTTGTTGCTGTCGTCGGCAAACGGAACTTTCAAAAGATGCGACGGCGAAAGTATCTTGAAAAGTTCGATCAAACTTTTGTCGTCTTTGTCGTCATCGTTTTCGAGCGCGGTTTGATAATCTCGAATGTCAAAATATGTGCAAGCGATTTCTCTCTCAATCGAATCAATGTAAGGCTTGGCAATTTCTTTATAAAACAAATCCGTGTTGCTCGTTACCTTTTGTTTATCGCGCCATTCGGTATAGTTTTTGACAAACGCTTTGTTGTCATAAAAAAGCTGATTAAACACGCTCGCGTCGAAAATAAACCATTCGTTGATGTTCGTAATGACAAGATATTTAACATCAATATTGTTTTCGTCTATTCGTTCGCGCAGAAAATAAAGAATGAGTTCGTGAAGTGCTTTGCGGTTCGGATTGTCCGCCGAAATCATATCGGCTTTATTTGTCGGCTTTTTCGCTTCCAAAATCACGCCGACCGGATCGCTGGCATCTTTGCCCGTGTGAATCACAAGGTCTTGTCTGCCTTTGGTGTTTATTTCGTAATCCGATTTATAAAAAGTGTCTTTGAGAAAATCACGGATAAAATTCTTGTGATGTTCTTCCGATTCCTTATCGTTAATCTTAGAAATCAAAGTTTGCAGATTCCTCTTAAACGAATTGATGTCATCACGGTTGATCGGCTGTTTGAGAAAGGCTTTATTCAGCGATTGTTTCGGAGTTTGAATGTTTAGTTTCATTTGTTTATTTTGAGCTAAAAAACAAGCTAACTACCAATTATTATAAGCCTAAAACTTATTCAGAAAAACTTAGACGAAATAATCCTAACATATCTGGCTAAATTCTGTCTTATGTGTTATACATTGTTTCATATAAGACGTTTATATTATTCAGCTTGGAGTTTTGCATTTATGCAGGAAATCGAAAGTTTCAGCGGTCGCGTCTTCGTCGGCGAACCGATTAATTTTGACCGACAAAACTTTGCCGACGCTTTGCTTATTCCGTTTGTTTTATCGAGCGTGTCGGCTGGCTTTCCGTCTCCGGCTGACGATTATATCGAAACTTCGATTGATTTGAACCGCGAACTTGTCCGCCATCCGTTTGCGACGTTTTACGTCAGAGCCAGCGGCGATTCGATGATTGACGCGGGAATTAGACCGAACGCCACTTTGATTGTTGATCGCGCGATTGAAACCAAGCCCGGCGATATTGTCATTGCCAGAATCGGGGATGAAATGTGCGTCAAAGAACTTTTTATTGACGACGACGGCAAAGTTTTATTGATTCCGAGAAACGATAGTTACAAACCGATTATCGTTGATGAAAATATGGATTTCGAGATTTGGGGAAAAGTCGTCTGTTCAATCAATAAACATTAAACGCTTTATGCAAAACGCCATCGCGCTTTTAGATTGCAATAATTTTTACGCTTCTTGCGAGCGCGTCTTTGATGCGTCCGTGAAAAGAAAACCGATTGTCGTTTTATCGAATAACGATGGCTGCGTGATTGCCAGAAGCGAAGAAGCCAAACAAATCGGCGTAACGATGGGTTCGCCGCTGTTCAAAGTCGAATCTCTACTCGGTGAACACGATGCGGAAATCTTTTCTTCCAATTATGCTTTATACGGCGATATGTCCGGGCGCGTGATGAATCTTTTGCAAAACTTTACGCCGGAAGTCGAAATTTATTCGATTGACGAAGCCTTTTTGAATCTCGAACCGCGCAAACATTCGCTCGATAATCTGGCGCATTCGATCCGCGAAAAGATGTATAAGTGGACGGGCATTCCCGTTTCCATCGGCATCGCCGAAACGAAAGTGCTTGCCAAGATCGCCAACAAACGCGCCAAAAAAGCCGAATTAAAAGAACACGGCGTTTTGAATCTTTATCGTTCCGACAAAACCGCGCCGATTCTAAAAGAAACTAATGTCGAAGATGTTTGGGGCATCGGTTATCGTTCCGCGCTGAAACTCAAAGCCAATGATATTTTAACCGCGTGGCAATTGCGGGAAATGGACAATCGTTTTGTCAGAAGGCTTTTAACGGTTGTCGGCGCACGAATCGCGCTCGAATTGCGCGGCGTGAAATGCCTGCCGTTTGAGCAAGTCGTCACCAAGAAACATTCAATCACCTGTTCGCGCAGTTTCGGGCAAACCGTTTCAAATTATGAATTGATAAAAGAAGCGGTTTTGTATTTTCTAACGAGAGCGTGCGAAAAAATGCGAAAGCACAATTTAGCCGCCAACGCGATCACAATTTTCATCGGAACGGATCGTTTCAGACCGATTCCAGAACCTTACTCGAATTCGGCAACTTACTCGTCAACTTATCCAACTGACAGCAATCAGGAAATTCAAGAATGGACGCTTTCGACGCTCGAAAGAATTTACAGGCAAGGTTTTGAATATCGCAAAGCCGGAATAATTTTAAGCGGACTTGTGCCGAAAGATAATCTGACAAAGCGAATGTTTGACGACGAAAAGTTTCAGCGACAGCATAACCTAATGAAAGCGATTGACGAATTAAATCAGAAATTCGGCAAAGACACAATTTGTTTCGGAAGCGTCAAAACAGAAGGCAGTTGGAAGATGAAGCAAACTCGCAAAAGCCAGAGTTACACGACCGATTGGAATGAATTATTAACAGTCAACTAATCTACAATCAAAAATATGTGCGGAAGATTTTCAAACAATGCTAAACCGAAACAAATAGAAACCGAGTTCAAGATCGGCAAAGTCAATCCGAAACTTTTCACGCCGCGTTATAATATCGCGCCGACGCAAAACATCGCTGTTGTTTTAGAACAGAGCGGCGAAAGAATTGTCGAAAATTTGCGTTGGGGTTTGATTCCGAGTTGGGCAAAAGACGAATCAATCGGCAACAAATTGATAAACGCCCGCGCCGAAACTTTAGCGGAAAAGCCTTCATTCAAAAACGCTTTTCGCTCGCATCGCTGCATTATTCCGGCAAGCGGTTTTTACGAATGGCAGAAAAAAGGCACGGGCGCGAAACAACCGTATTATTTCCATTTGAAAGGCAAGGAAGTTTTCGGCTTTGCCGGTCTTTACGAACAATGGCTTGACCGCGAAACCGGCGAACAAATCCAAACCTGCGCGATTATCACAACCGAAGCCAACCGAGTTTTAGAGCCTGTTCACGATAGAATGCCCGTTATTCTTAAACCGAAAGACTACGAACAATGGCTTGACGAAAAAGAAAATGATACGGACAAACTGCAAAAATTACTTGCGCCGTATCCGTCCGCTGAAATGGAATCGTATCAAGTCAGCAAATCGGTCAATTCACCAAGCAACAATTCGCCCGAATTACTTGAGGAAATCAACTAAAAAATTGAGTGCCAAATGAGTGCCAAACTGTCTTAAAGACAAAAAAAATTGAATAAACAAAAGTAAAATAAAGCGAACAGAAATAATGTGCTAAGTATAATTATATCTTAATTTAAGCGAACGCAAATGAAGAAAAAAAAAGAGCAAAAAAAGGCAAATAAAACCGTCAATAAAGACATGAGGTCAGGGGTTCGATCCCCCTCGACTCCACCAATTTAACCTCAATAAAATAAATATAAATAGTGAAAAACATAGAAAAGCGCTATTTAGGACAACGAATTATTTTAAGATATTTCAAAATAAACGTTACAAACTTATCAACAGATTGCCGGTTATGAAGTCAGCGGTTCGATACTTCTGGACTTTATTTCACTATCTTCTTTGTCATCACTACGGCGCGGCAGGAAAAGACAAACAATCAAAGCCATTCCCGATAAAACCGTCCCGACCCAAAAAACTTTATGTATCGAAACTGCCATTGCCTCGCAGCGCGTCTAAAACGCTCGACGGCAGAGCGGCGCGGGCTTACGGTTCAATCAGAGCGTTGGGATTTGCCGCAAGTTCGGCGGCGCTTTCGGCTGTCATCAAACTGCCGCCTGTTTGAGAAACTTTATTAAGCTCGGCGGCGAGTCCGGCGGAAAGCACCGTTCCATTAAAGCGACACCGATTGCGCCGCCAATAGAACGCGAAAATTGAATCCCGATTTGATATAAAAGTCTGCGCCCGTAAAGGTCTGAAAGTTTCCCCAGGTTGGAATGGTCACGGTCGAAGTAATCAATTAAGCCGAAAAAAACCAACTGTAATGATTCAGCCCGCCGAGACTTGCGATAACCGTCGGCATCGCCGTGCCGACAACGGTCGCTTCGAGCGCGGCGAGAAACATTCCCGTCATCACGCCAATCATTACCGCAAGGCGGCGACGCGCGGACATCTCCAAAATCGGACTTGCCGCCGCAGTCGTTTCCGCGCCTTTAAATTCTTCCGTCCTTCCGTTCCGCCGCTCTTTTCACCTTAAAATCTCGCTCGATTACTGTAAAACATTTTGCCGGCGAAGTTGGCTATCGGCGTAAACTAATTAATTCGTAGAAAACTTCCTTTCTAAAAGATCGTTCATTATTTAAATAGTTCAGGCTTTCACAAACGGCAAAACTTCGTTTAGTATTTAACCAATCGAACGACGTTTTTTAGGTTTGAATAAAATAAGAAAAATCATTTCAAGCCCGAAATTTTAAGGAGAAATTTATGAAACTGACGAAACTTTTTATATTTTTGACGGCAATCGTTTTCTTTGCAACTTGCGACAGAACGCCGCAGCAGGTAAATCCGGGCGGATACACGGGAACAAACAAAGACGTTAGCAACAGCAGCAGCGCGGAAAACAACGGCGCGCATTCAGACACAGCGAACGGCGAACGTTCCGCGCAAAATTTAACGGAGGTTCCGCGCCCGCAAAAAATTAATGAGATGATGTCGCAGCGCGGCGAACAAGACCGGGCAGCGCCGACTTTGAAATTCATCGAACCGACCGACGGCGCGACTGTGAACAGTTCGACTGTGCCGGTCAAACTCCAACTCGGCGGAGATTTGAAAGGTTATAAACCGATGAAAGATATGACGACCGGAATGGGAAATCACATTCACGTCATTTTAGACAACCAGCCGTATGAGGCTTTTTACAATCTCGACGGCGAATTTGATTTACGAAACGTTGCTGACGGCGAACATATCTTGCGCGTTTTCCCTTCGCGTCCGTGGCACGAAAGCTACAAAAACGCGGGCGCGTTTCAGATGGTTCGCTTCACAGTCAAAAACGGCGGCGCGGACGATTCAAAACCGACGACTACGAACACGAATCAAGCGATGAGCAGCGCAAATGTTTCCGTGACGCCCGAAGGCAAAGATATGCAAAATTCCACGGCTGGCGCGGTTGATAAATCGAAACCGCTTCTCACATACAGCCGTCCGAAAGGCGAATACAAAGGCGCGGACGCCGAAAATATAATGATTGATTTTTGGCTGTCAGACGCCAAGCTCGCGGGCGACGGCGGCGAATATCGCGTTCGTTATTCGGTTGACGGCGGCGAAGCGAAAATGCTTGACAAATGGCAACCGATTTGGCTTTCCGGCTGGTCGGGCGGAAAACACACGGTCAAACTTGAACTTATAGATAAAGAAGGAAATGTCGTTGACAACGGCGGTTACAATTCGACGACGCGCGAATTCACCGTTACCAGATAAATATAATTTCAGTTTAGAGTTCAAACTCCGGTTTGAACTCTAAACTTGCGGTCGAAACAATTATCTTTTAATCTCACATAATCAAAATTTACAATTCAAACCACTTGGAGACAAAATTTTATGCGTCGTGACACGACATCCTGGTATAGTCATAATTTGGAAATGGAAATGCCGCTGGTCGCTTACGGCGATAGAGGTTTTCCGCTGTTGATGTTTCCGACCGCCGCCGCCGATTATCTCGAATATGAGCGTTTTCTGCTGGTTGACGCGCTCAAACCGTTTATCGAATCGGGTTTGCTGCGCGCTTATTCAATTAATTCGGTCAATCGTTACAGCCTTTTAAACGAGCAGGCTTCGCCGCAGTGGAAAGCCGAACTTCTGACACGCTACGACCGCTACATTATGGAAGAAGTTTTGCCGCTTATCCGCGACGAATCCGGTCAAGACGCGAAACCTCTGACAACCGGCGCGAGTCTCGGCGCGTATCTCGCCGCCAACTGCTATTTCAAACACCCTGACCAATTTCGCGGCACGATTGCGATGAGCGGCAGCTACGACGTTCGCTCTTACCTGAAAAACTATTACGACAACAATGTCTATTTCAATAATCCGATTCAATACGTCCAAAATCTGACGGACGATTATTTTTTGCCGATTCTGAAAAAAGCCGATTCAATCGTTCTCGTTACGGGACAGGGCGCGTTTGAAGCGCCGGAAAGAACCAAACAATTCTGTGACGTTCTGCATCAAAAAAGTATTCCGCATCTGTGCGAAGTTTGGGGAAAAGACGTTAATCACGATTGGGATTGGTGGCGCAAAATGCTGCCGTATTATCTGGGCAAATTTTTCAGCTAAAATAGATAAATCACTAACAAAACAGACACCAAAAAGAAAAAGCGCGGCGTTTATAAACGTCGCGCTTTTCTTTATAAAATTGGCTCCGCAGGTAAGACTCGAACTTACAACCCTTCGGTTACACTTTATCCCAAACTTTCGTTCGAGTGTGGACTATCTCATCAACTTTCTTTTAAAAGTTGTCGGACGCTTCTTGAGATTTTATTGGTCTGGTTTCCTCAATCTCTAGTCTCTGCACGTTCCTGTTTACTCTTAAACCATTCAACAGGCTTCGCTCAAGATTACCATTCTAAATTTCTTTAGTTAAGGCTTCCTTGAGTTCATCCGATTTTTCAATCACAGTCACCTGTGAAAGCTGCAACAAGTTTACAGCCGAATGCTCTGCCATTGAGCTACTGCGGAATATCGTCCGAAGACGAATCTAAAGATTAAAAACTTCTCTTTCGCTTGTCAAGCCGACTTGCGATTTTCAATTTTACATTTAAGATAAAAACAAAACTTAGACGGAGATTTTTATTTGCAACACGAACTTATTTTAATTCTAGATTTCGGCTCGCAATATACGCAGCTCATCGCCAGGCGCGTGCGCGAGCAAGGCGTTTATTGCGAAATTCAGCCGTTTCATTATTCATTAGAAAAAATTCTTGCGCGACGACCGAAAGGCGTGATTTTGTCGGGCGGTCCGAATTCGGTTTATGAAGCGGACGCGCCGAAAATAGACGCGGATTTTTATGCGAAAATAAACGCGCCGGTTTTGGGGATTTGCTATGGAATGCAGCTTCTCGCCAAAGATTTGGACGGCAAAGTCGAGCCTTCGGAAAGGCGCGAATACGGACGCGCGCGCGCTAAAGTTTTGAGCGGCAAAACCGAATTGTTTCAAGAATTACCGTTTGAACTCGACGTTTGGATGAGTCACGGCGACCACGTTGTCGCTTTGCCCGAAGGCTTTCAGACGACGGCGACTACGGGCGATGTCGTGACGGCAATCGAGAATAAAGAACGAAATATTTACGCCGTCCAATTTCACCCTGAAGTTTCGCACACGCCGCTCGGCAAAGAGATTTTGCGGAATTTTCTGTTTAAAATCTGTTCGTGCAAAGGCGATTGGACTTCAAAACAGTTTATTGATGAGGAAATCGAAAAAATCCGCCGGATTGTCGGCGAAAATGAAAATGTCGTCTGCGGTTTGAGCGGCGGAGTTGATTCGACCGTCGCGGCGGTTCTGGTGCAGGAAGCCATCGGCGACCGTCAAACCTGCATTTTCGTCAACAACGGTCTGCTTCGCGCGGGAGAATTTGAAGAAACGCTCCAGATTTACCAAGACAATCTGCATTTGAACGTCATCGGCGTAGACGCTTCCGAAGAATTCTATGTGGTTTTAAAAGATGTCATTGATCCCGAATTAAAAAGAAAAGCAATCGGCGCGAAATTCATAGACGTTTTCGACCAGGAAGCCAATAAAATCGGCGACGTGAAATGGCTCGTGCAAGGGACGCTTTATCCCGATGTCATCGAATCGGTCAGTTTGCGCGGCGCGTCCGTGACGATCAAATCTCATCACAACGTCGGCGGTCTGCCGGAGAAAATGAATCTCAAACTGATCGAACCTTTGCGCGAACTTTTCAAAGACGAAGTTCGCTTGATCGGCAAAGATTTGAACATTCCCGACGAAATTCTCCAGCGTCATCCGTTTCCCGGTCCCGGTTTGGGCGTGCGGATTCTGGGCGACATCACGCCCGCGAAAGTCGAACTGCTGCAAAAGTGCGACAAAATCTTCATCGAAGAACTAAAATCAAACGATCTTTACGGCGAAACGTGGCAAGCCTTCGCCGTCCTGCTCCCGATCCAATCCGTCGGCGTAATGGGCGATTTCCGCACTTACGAGAAAACCATCGCGCTCCGCGCCATCACGTCAACCAACGGAATGACAGCAGATTGGGCGCGTCTGCCGCACGAGTTTCTCGCTAAAGTTTCATCAAGAATCACTTCGGAAATTCGCGGCATCAACCGCGTCGTTTACGATATTTCATCGAAGCCGCCATCAACGATTGAGTGGGAATAAGCACTGTTAAAAAAACTCAAAATTTATCCAGTTTGCCAATCGAGGCAAACACGCTAATCTTTAGCTGAGATTTATTCAACAGGATGAGGGAAGATTTTTATGCAATACAGAAAATTAGGCGACAGTGAATTGGAAGTTTCGGAAATCAGTCTGGGTTCGTGGCTGACTTATTCGGGCGGAATCGAGCGTGAGCAGTCGGAAAAATGCGTCGAAAAGGCGTTTGAAGTCGGGATTAATTTTATTGATACATCGAATATTTACGGCAAAGGCGCGGCGGAAACTTTTTTGGGCGAAGTTTTGCAAAATCGCCCGCGTGATTCTTATATTTTGGCGACGAAATTATTTTTTCCGATGACCGAAGAAGATTCGGGTTTGTCGCGCGTGCAGATTCACAAGCAGTTGAATGCTTCGCTTGAGAGATTGAAAACCGATTACGTTGATCTTTATCAATGTCATCGCTACGACGAAAATACGCCGCTCGAAGAGACGATGATCGCGCTGTCGGAAGTCGTGCAGGAAGGCAAGGCGCGTTATATCGGTTTTAGCGAATGGAACGCGGCGCAAATCAAAGCGGCGGTTGAGATGACCGGCGTTGAAAAATTCGTGTCGAGCCAGCCGCAGTATTCGATGTTGTGGCGCGAACCGGAAAGCGAAATTTTCCCGTTGTGCGCGGCAAGCGGCATCGGGCAAATCGTCTGGTCGCCGCTCGGTCAGGGCGTTTTGACCGGAAAATACAAAGCCGGACAAAGCGTTCCGAAAGATTCGCGGGCGGCGAACGACAAGATGAATGTCTTTATCAATCGGCTTTTGACCGACGAAATTTTGTCGGCGGTTGAACGATTAAAACCGATTGCCGAATCGGAAAATCTTTCGATGGCGCAGTTAGCTTTAGCGTGGGTTTTGCGCGACGAACGAGTTTCATCGGCGATCATCGGCGCGACCAAACCCGAACAAATCGCCGACAACGCGGCGGCTTCGGGCGTCAAACTTTCATCCGAAACTTTGTCAGCGATTGACAAAATTCTGGCGGAAATTCCTCAGAAATAGAATCCGAAACCAAATAGAGTATTTTTTTTGCCACAGACGCACACAGATTCACACAGACGCACACAGAAAAAATCCGTGTGCGTCTGTGTGAATCTGTGGTAAAAAACGTTTCCCATTTTATTTCAATCAATATTCCGCCGCAATTCGCTGAAAAGCGCCGCTAAATCTTTCAATTGATAATGCGCGTTGAGACCGCTCGGATTCGGGAGCAGCCAGATTTTCGTTTTGCCGATGGTTTCCGCCTGCAAACCGAGCGTCGCTTTCGGTTTTTGAAACGCCGTGCGATACGCGCCGATGCCGAGAACAGCGACGGATCGCGGCGTGAATTTTTCAATTTTCGCAACCAGATTTTTGCCGCCTTCGACGTATTCTTCGGCGGTCAATTCGTCGGCGCGGGCAGTCGTGCGCTTGCAGAAAGACGTGATGCCGTAACCGTTTTCGAGCAGTTCGTGTTCTTCGGACGGATGCAGAACGCGGTCGCTGAAACCGCCGAGATGCAGCGCTTTCCAGAAACGATTTCCCGGTTTAGCGAAATGAAATCCGGTCGCGCCCGACCAGATTCCCGGATTTATTCCGCAGAACAAAACCTTTAAGTTGTAATCAATCAAATCTTCTGTCGTGCGGTTCGTCGCGTCGCGCAAATCTTCTTTGGTCGGTTTGAAATTCTTCATCGTCAAAAATTTTTCGCTCTAAAAAATCGTCTGAACAGTTATTATAGTAAAATAATTTTTCAATGAATCATCTGGCGCATTTTTTTCTCGCCGAGCGTTCGCCCGAAGCGGCGACGGGCGCGTTTTTGGGCGATTTTGTCAAAGGACGAATCAATGCTGACGAATTTCCGTCCGCGATGCGCGTCGAAATTATGATTCATCGTTACGTTGACGCGTTTACGGACGCGGACGCGAATTTGCAGACGGGAAAAAATCTTTTCGTCAAAACGCGCCGCCGCTTTGCCGGAATCGCGCTCGATGTCGCGTTCGATCATTTTCTGGCGAAAAGTTGGAGCGTTTACGCCGACGAAGATTTAGATGATTTTGCCCGAAAAATTTACGCCGGTCTGGAAGAAAATTCGCGCTATTTTCCGCCGAATTTTCAAGCTGTTTTGCCGCGAATGATCGCCGACGACTGGCTTGCCGCTTACACCGATTTCGAGCGCGTAAAATTTGCGCTTGCCAGGCTCGCGGCGCGTGTTCGCGGCGGCGAAAGTCTGCGCCAAGCGGCAGACGAAATTGCCGCAAATTACGCTTTTTACGACGATTTATTCAACGAATTTTTTCCGCGCCTGCAAGATTTCGTCAAACGTCAACGCGCCGTTTTGACCGAAAATTTATGAACGAACCGAATCAGCCAATCGTCGAATTTCGCCGCGTCAATTACGCCGTCGGCGCGTCTAAAATTCTTTTCGATTTGAATCTCGAAGTTGAAAAAGGCGAGATTTTGATTCTTCTGGGAGAATCCGGCTGCGGCAAAACTACGACTTTGAAACTGATAAATCGGCTGATCGAACCGACTTCGGGCGAAGTTTCAGTTGAAGGCAAATCAACTTTTGATTGGAATCCGATAAGTTTGCGGCGCAAAATCGGCTACGTTTTGCAGGAAGGCGGACTTTTTCCGCATTTTACGGTCGCCGAAAACATCGCGCTCGTGCCGCGTCTGGAAAATTGGGAAAAAGCGAAAACAAACGTTAAAGTTTCGGAATTGCTCGAACTCATCGGATTAAATCCCGACAAATTTTCCGACCGATTTCCGCACGAACTTTCCGGCGGACAGCGGCAAAGAGTCGGCGTTGCCAGAGCGTTGGCGGCTGATCCCGATTTGCTTTTATTAGACGAACCGTTCGGCGCGCTCGACGCGATTACGCGCACGAATTTACAAAAAGAATTTGCCAAACTTGTCAGAGAATTAGGCAAAACGGCGGTTTTCGTCACGCACGATCTGCACGAAGCGTTTATTTTAGGTTCGCGCATCGCGCTGATGGATAAAGGAAAATTCGCTTTGATTGATACGCCGGAGAATTTTCGGAAAAGCGATTTGCCTCTGGTTCGTGAATACCTGGAAACGCTGGAGATTTAGCCGCGAACAAACACGAAAAAGACACGAAAATTAAAAAAGAAAAATATTTTGGGTTTTATCGGTTTTTAATCCGTGTTAATCCGTGAAAATCTGCGGCTAAATTTCTTTCTCTTTTTCGTGTTTGTTCGTGTTTGTTCGTGGCAAAAAATTAAATGAATTTCTTCGAGTTTTTACAACAAAATTGGTCGGAAATTTTCGCTCTGACGCGCGAGCATCTTTTTCTCGTTTTTGTTTCGACTTTTCTCGCGGTTGTGATCGGCGTGCCTTTGGGAATTTTGCTGACCAGGCGCAAATCGCTGCAAACTCCGGTTTTGGGAATCGCCAATATTTTGCAGACGGTTCCGTCGCTCGCGCTGTTCGGTTTGCTGATTCCGATTGCGTATATCGGCGGCATCGGCGCGAAAACGGCGATTATCGCGCTGACGGTTTATTCGTTTCTGCCGATTATCCGCAACACGGTGACGGGCATTTCCGGCGTTGACCGCAAAGTTAAAGAAGCGGCGACGGCGATGGGAATGACCGATTGGCAGATTTTGCGAATGGTCGAACTGCCGCTCGCCGCGCCCGTGATTTTGACCGGAATTCGCGTCGCGGTCGTGATTGCGGTCGGCGTGGCGACGATTGCGGCGGCGGTCGGCGCGGGCGGACTTGGAACTTATATTTTTCGCGGACTCAGGCAAAACGATAACAATCTGCTGCTCGCGGGTGCGATTTTTTCGGCACTGCTGGCGTTGTTCGTCGATTTCGCGCTCGGACAAATCGAGAAAATTTATCAGCTTAAAAATCTGCGAAATGAAACTTCCGCGAACAGGAGAAAATTCGTCGCCGTCAGCGCGGCGGTTTTCGTCGGGTTGATTTTCGCCGTGCCTTTTATTGCAGATTCCAAATTCCAGATTTCAAATTCTAAAAGCGACGGCGAAAATTCAAAACAAACGATTCGCGTCGGCTCAAAAGATTTTACGGAATCGGTAATTTTGGCGGAAATTATCGCGCAGATGCTCGAAAAACGCGGAATAAATGTCGAACGGCAATTTGAACTCGGCGGCAATCTCGCGCACGACGCGCTTTTGTCCGATAATCTCGATGTTTATCCCGAATACACCGGCACGGCTTACACGGCGATTTTGAAACATCAGCCGATTACCGACACGGAAAAAGTTTATGACGAAACGAAAGACGAATACGCTGAAAAATTCAACCTCGTTCTAAGTCCGCCGCTCGGATTTTCCAACGATTTTGCGATTTTGATTCGCGGCGATGTCGCTCGCAAAAACGATTTAAAGACAATTTCCGATGCCGTTTCTCTTTCAAAAAACTGGCAAGCCGGTTTCGGTCAGGATTTTATGTCGCGCGCCGACGGCTACAAAGGTTTTGCCAGAGCGTATAATTTCAATTTCGCCAAACAGCCGCGCGAAATGGATTTGAGTTTGACTTATCGCGCTTTGCAATCGGGCGAACTCGACATCATCGCCGGAAATTCGACCGACGGTTTAATTTCCGCGCTCGGTTTATTTCAACTCGCCGACGACAAACATTATTTTCCGCCGTATCAAGCAGTTTTCATTGCGCGACAGGACAAAACCGGGATTTTACAGGAAACTTTCAACAAGTTAGCGAATTCGATTTCGACCGACGAAATGCGTCATTTGAATTACGAAGTTGACGGCAACAAACGCACGGCGAAAGACGCGGCGAGCAATTGGCTGAAAACCAGGAGTTTTTAAGAAACTCGCTTCCGCAAAAACATTGTTGAAATGCAGAATACCTGCTATTATCAGCGAAGTTCGCGCTCAAGCCGAACGCAAAGGAGTTTCATCAATTGTCTGCTTTCAAATTCTCTCATCGTTTGTTTTTTATTTGTTCGTTTTTACTGCTGCTGAATTCGTCGCTTTTCGCAACCGGAGTTTTGGATAAATCTTTCGGAAACAACGGCAAAGTGAGCGTTTTCCAAGGAGTATTTGCCGAGAGTAAAGTTTTAATTCAACCTGACGATAAAATTATTGTTGCATATGGAGGATTTCCCCCAGGTGTTGGATACAGACAAATCAGTGTTGTTCGTTACAAGGCTGACGGAATTATTGATAACACTTTCAACGGCGGCAGCACTCGTTCATTCGGTGAAGGCGGTGTTCTAGGCAACATAAAATTGCAATCTGACGGAAAAATCGTCATTGTCGGGAGAACCATACTAGGAGGTATCGAATCGCTGAATTGGGAATACTACATTGTTCGTTTGAATGCTGACGGAAGTTTTGACGAAACATTCGGCACTAACGGACAAGTTCGTATTAACCGCAATAGTCCGGGTAGCAATCTAAATGATGTTGCTATCCAACTTGATGGGAAAATTGTTGCAGCAGGTGGAACAGGTTCTTCAATCAACGAGATAGTTAGGTTAAATTCAAACGGTTCGATAGATACAAGTTTTGGTAATGGCGGGTTTTACTCTTCCAATACTCCAAAGTTTTCTGAAATTCGTTCACTTGCTTTGACTGCTGACGGAAAAATTTTAGCTGTCGGAACAATTTCTACAAACAACAGTTCTATTTTTCGGCTTAACCCGAATGGAACATTTGACAATACTTTCGGACAAAATGGATTTGTCCAAGTTAGCCCGACTCCATATGGATTGTTAATACAACCGGATGGGAGAATAATAGTTGCTTCAGGAAATCAAATTCAGCGTTTTCTGCCCAGTGGCGCGCCTGATATGAGTTTTCAAACTACAATCAACGGGGCGGTAAAGTTGCTCTCCGACGGAAGATTATTAGCGCTTTCTAGCAACGGAAGAATAAATTTACTGAATGGCAATGGTCAATTGATAGGTAAAGCCGAAACACCGCAACCTGAAAATCCGGCGGATTTTCTATCCTTTGCCGATGTTGCAGTTCAGAGTAACGGCAAAATAATTACCTTAATATATTCCAGAAGACCTTACACGCCGGAAGTTCCACCTAGTGTTTTCACCGTTAGATACAATTCGATTACTTCGCTGGCAAACAGAATCACTGATTATGACGAGGACGAAAAAGTTGACATCGGCGTTTATCGTCCGTCAAACAAAACTTTTTATCTGTTGCACAGTCGCGGAGGCTTTGAGTATTACACGGCGCAAACTCCGGTGAATAATCTTTTTCCCGAAGATTATTCAGGCGGTTTTATAAGCAATTTGGTTTGGTCTTCGGTTCAGCAATCATACAACTATTTTTGCAGCTTTAACGGAACAAATACTGCGCCCAATTGTTATCAGTGGGGACTTTCAACCGATGTGCCGCTCGGCGGTGATTACGATGGCGACAATAAATCTGACTTTGCTATTTACAGAAATGGTTTCTGGCATATTCTGCAAAGTTCGACGAATACTTCGCTGTATATTAATTGGGGAACGACCGGCGATAAACCTGTTCCTGCCGATTATGACGGCGACGGCAAAACCGATGCCGCAATTTATCGCCCAAGCACAGGAACGTGGTGGGTTTTGCAAAGTTCCGATTCGACTTATCGCGCGTTTCAATTCGGTCTGAGCGACGACAAACCTGTTCCGGCTGATTATGACGGCGACGGACGCGCCGATTTCGCGGTTTATCGCCCAAGTAACGGCGTTTGGTATTTGTATCAAAGCACAAACGGATTTGCCGCCGCGCAATTCGGCATCAGCACAGACCGACCCGTTCCGGGCGATTACGACGGCGACGGGCGAACGGACATTGCCGTTTTTCGCCAGAGTGAAGGAAACTGGTATCTGCTCGAAAGCACAAACGGTTTTGCCGCAATACGTTGGGGACAAAACGGCGATGTTCCTTTAACGACGGCTTATTCGGCTTATTAAAAATTCGTAATTTTCGAGAAAAAGAATGTAGCTGAGAAAGGCGATTACCGTTAATTATTTTTACAGATTTCCGCGACGTTGCTTATTTCGCTGGATTAGTGTATGGTGTAAAAGTTAATTCCTTCTCTTGTATATCAACGGTAGCGTTTTGGATAGTTCGAGATTAGGTTCGTTTATAACTAATAGAAGCCATTTGACCGCAAGCCTTCGCTAGCAACCGTTTCCGCTGAAGTCCACTTCGTTAATAACTTCTTTTGATACTCCTTAATTTTAGGAGAAGGGATTTTTTATGTCTACTAAACTTTACGTCGGTAATTTATCATTCAACACTTCTAACGAAGATTTACAAGAACTTTTCGGACAAGCCGGAACGGTCGAATCAGTCAACATCGTCGAAGACCGCGACACGGGTCGTTCACGCGGTTTCGGTTTCGTCGAAATGTCTTCCAAAGAAGAAGGCGCGGCTGCTATCGAGCAGTTAAACGGAAAAGAAATTGACGGTCGCAGTTTGACTGTCAACGAAGCGCGTCCTCGTGAAGAACGCAGCGGCGGCGGCGGTAATCGCGGCGGCGGCGGCGGTCGCGGCGGCTACGGTGGCGGCGGCGGTAATCGCGGCGGCGGCGGCGGTGGTTACGGCGGCGGCGGCGGTTCGCGCTGGTAATTTTTCCGCGCTGATTTTTTAACCAAAGCGGCTTCGACGAGTTATTTGTTAGCTGTCGAAGCCGCTTAAACATTATTGAAAACAGTTTCCTGAATAAACCCAAGTTGAGATTCGTTGAGGATTGTTTGGGATTTTATAAAATTTCGTCTTAATCAGTCTTAAAGAATCATAACAACTCAGTGTTCTGCCGTTTCGATTTCAGATACTAAGCGCTGCTTTTAGCAAGTTAGATTAGATAAAAGATTTTTCGCTCTCGATTATTCGATTGAGCAAAGCAACAAAGGATTTTAATGGATTTTACACAATTAGGCTTGCAAAACGCGCTTCTTCGCGTGTGTGAGTCGGTCGGTTTTACAACGCCGACACCAATTCAAGAACAAGCGATTCCCGCGATTTTAGAAGGCTCGGACATTATTGCCTGCGCCGAAACGGGAACGGGAAAAACGGCGGCTTTTTTGCTTCCGTTGATTCAAAAACTTACAGAAAATAAAACAAACGGCGTGGCGGTTTTAGTGCTTGCGCCGACACGCGAACTGGCGACTCAGATTGAAGCGACTTGCAGGCAATTCGCGCCGAAGAAATTGCGTTGTGTCGCTCTAATCGGCGGCGCGGGTTACAAACATCAAACGGACGGTTTGCGCGGCGCGAATATAATCGTGGCGACGCCCGGACGCTTGATGGACTTTATGCAGCGCGGCGCGATTGATTTTACAAAATTACAGACGCTCGTCCTGGACGAAGCCGACAGAATGCTCGATATGGGATTTCTTCCCGCCATCAAGCGTATTCTCACGGCTATTCCGAAGGAACGTCAAACGCTCTTTTTCTCGGCGACGATAACGCCGGAAGTCGGAAAACTCGCCGATTCGATGATGAACAGCGAGCCGAAATATATCGAAATCAGCCGCAACGGAAAACCCGCCGAACTGATTGAACAGACGGCTTATCCGGTCGCGCCGCAGTCGAAAATGGTTTTATTGCTCGATTTGCTGGAACGCGAAAAATTTGAACGAGTTCTTGTTTTTACGCGCACACGGCGCGGCGCGGATCGTCTTTCGCACGTTCTCGAAGCCCGCTCGCATAAAGCGACGCGCATTCACGGCGACCGTTCGCAATCGCAACGCGAAGCCGCTCTGCGCGGTTTCAAATCTGGAAAGACGCGCGTTCTAGTCGCAACCGACGTTGCCGCGCGCGGAATTGATATTGATTCGGTTTCGCACGTTATTAATTACGATGTGCCGGAAGTCGCGGAAGATTACGTTCACCGCATCGGGCGGACGGGTCGAGCCGGACACAAAGGACGGGCTATTACGCTAGTTACACCGAGCGAAGAATTAAATATGCGGACGATTGAGCGTCTTACAGGACAAAAAGTCGAGCGTGTTTTACTGCCGGATTTCGGCGGCGTTTTGCCGATTTTCGAGAAACCGAAAAAGGCGTTTCGCTCTTTGTCTAAAGGTCGAAGCCGCTCGTTTCGTTCAAGATAATTTATACGATTAAAATTAAGGAGAGATGTTTTATGGACAAGAAAAAATATGCGATTGACGATAAGGTTGAAGTGTTTTGTTCGTCTTGTGATACCGAACAGAATCACACGGTTTTGACGGTTACCAAACAGGGACGAATAACCAAATTAACCTGCGACGCCTGCACGACGACCAGCACCTTCAAAAGCGGTGTCAAAACATCAACCGGAATGACCGGCAAAGCCGGAAGCGCTTATGACCGCACACGCAAATATCGTAAAGGTCAAGCGATGACTCATTCGACTTTCGGTCAAGGCGAAGTGATGGCTGTTATCGAACCGCAAAAAATTGACGTGCTGTTCGGCGACCAGGTGCGCCGGCTTATCCACGCTCAGGTTTAGGCGGGCGGTTAATATTAAGTCGTTTAACAAATCGGAAATCAGGCGCTTTTCCGAGCTATCCGGGTTTGTGCGATTTATTTCAAGTAAAAACAAAAAAGCGGCGACTCAAAAGTTTTGAGTCGCCGCTTTTTACTTAAAGTATTTCTAATTTATTTGCGTTTAAGCAAAAAACCCAGAACCAGACCGACCGCCGCCGAAATCAAAATAGTTTGCGCCGGTTTTTGACGCGCGTATTCTTTGGCGTCTTCGACCAGTTCCTTCGGGTCTTTCTGCTGTAATTCTTTGAATTTATCGGTTGCGACGGAAAATTGCTCATTGGCGTAATCTCTGGCTTTAGTCGCCGCGTCCTGAAATTTTTGTCCGTATTCCTGGGCTTGCACCTTAAAATCATCCATATACTCGTTTGCCGTTTTATCAGCGCCGTTGGTAACTTCCTTTTTTACCAAACTCCGGTCGTTGTTCGCTGTTGTCTCTGACATTTTTCTAAATCTCCTTTTTGAATTTACAAAATTAACCGAGCTAAACTTTTCAGAGCGGTTCGCGTTTTGATGCTGTTTTGCTCTGTCTGGTTGATACGGATTTTCTTATGAAAAAGTTCACAAGTTCTCTTGACAACCGTTTGCTCAAATGAGAAAGTAAGTAAGCACTTACTAATGAGGAGTTATTGATAAAAATTTGATTCGGGACGTAGAAAAAACAGAAGTGACAACCGGGCGAATGTCGGGCGGCGAGCGGCGCTCGCAAATTTTGCAAATCGCTATCGGATTGTTTTCCAAAAAAGGTTTCAGCGGCACGACGACTAAAGAAATAGCGCGAATCGCGGGCGTTTCCGAAGCGATGGTCTTTCGTCATTTCGCCACTAAAAGCGAGCTTTATCACGCCATTCTCGATTATAAAGCGTGCGAAGGCGGAACTCCGACTTCGTTTGAATGGGCGGACGAGGCGATGGCGAAAAAAGATGACCGGGAAGTTTTTTGCCGTTTGATGCTCAACGCGCTTAATCGTCACGAGCGCGACCCGGAATTTATGCGGCTTTTGTTTCATTCGGCGCTCGAAGAACACGAACTCGCGGATATGTTCGTTCGTCAAAACATCGTGCCGATGTATGATTTCTTGAGCAAATATATCGCAAAGCGACAAAAAGACGGCGCGATTCGCAAAGACATAGAGCCGCGTGTTATCATTCGCGCTTTCGTCGGAATGATGATTCATCATTCGCTGAACAATACTCTGTGGGATACGAAACGGAGGCTTCTGGATATTTCCAATGAAGAGGCGGCGCGGTCATTCACGGAAATCTTACTAAACGGAATAAACGAATAGCTTTGCGCGAAACCGCTAAAATCAAATAATGAAACGCATAAAACTTATATTTCTGGCAATTTTAATCGCGTCCTTCGGTTTAGGAATCGCGGCGTGTCGCGGCTCGAAAGCCGAGAACGTAAACAATGCGAACAACGCCAACGCTTTGCCGACCGTCGTCGAAACAAAGACGGCGCAGGCGGTTGTGCAAAATATGCCGACATATTTTGAAGCGACCGGCAGTTTAGCAAGCGACGCGACAACGGATGTCGCGCCGACGGTCGGCGGAAAAATTACGGCGGTTAATTTCGACCTCGGCAGTTACGTCAATAAAGGAGACGTTCTGGTTCAGCTCGATTCACGCGACGCGCAAATCAGGCTTGAGCAGGCAAACGCGACGGTTTTGCAGGCGCAATCAAATGTCATTCAAGCGCAATCGAATGTTCAGCAAGCGGAGTCGAATGTTCAGCAAGTCAGAGCGCAGCTAGGTTTGCCGGCAGGTCAGGGTTTTGACGTAAATCAAGTGGCGGAAGTAAGAACGGCAAAGACCGCGCTCGATTTAGCCGAAAAAGAATTTGCCAGAAACGAGCGTCTGCTCGAATCAGGCGACGTTTCGCGCTCAATTTACGACCAGCGAAAAGCGGCGCGCGACCAGGCTCAATCGCAGTATCAGGCAGCGATAAACACAGGCAATCAAAGATTTGCGGCGATTAATACCGCCGAAGCTCAAGTCACAACGGCGCAAGCGGCGGTTCGCTCGGCGCAGGCGGCGAAAGACGCGGCGCAGACGCAAACCGAAACGGCTAAAAAAGCGATTTCCGATGCGACCGTTTATGCACCGATTAGCGGTTTTGTATCGGAAAGAGTTGCCGATGTCGGCGAGTTTGCCGCAACGAATCAAAAAGTTGCGACGATTGTCCGCACATCCGTTTTGCGCCTGCGAATTGATGTCCCGGAGCAATCCGTCGGATTGGTCAAAATCGGGCAGAGCGTTTCGGCGCAGGTCAGCGCGTATCCAGACCGCAGTTTTGCCGGAACAGTAGTGAGAATTTCGCCGAATTTGAACTCGACTTCGAGAACTTTGACGGTCGAAGCGGAAATTGAAAATGTCGGCGGACTGCTCAAACCCGGACAATTTGCGACGGTCAGAATCACGCAGACAACGCCGAAACCGACGGTAATGATTCCCGTCGCTGCCGTCAAAGCCGATGGCGATACGAATAAAGTTTTCGTCGTCAAAGAAGGTCGCGCCGAGGAACGTATTGTCAAAACAGGCGTATTGGAAAATAATTTGATTGAAATTCAGCAAGGCTTGCAGGAAAACGAAGCCGTTGCCGTAACCAATGTCGGACAACTCTACGACGGAGTTTCCGTCAGACAGTAATTCAGATTTCATATTCCAGATTTTATATTCCAAACGAATGGCGAATCTGGAATCTGGAATTTGCAAATTTGGAATTTTAGATTATGCAGTGGTTAGCAGAAATTTGTGTAAAACGTCCCGTGTTTGCGACGATGCTGATTTTATCGCTCGTTACGGTCGGAGCATTTTCGTTTTTCTCTCTCGGCGTTGACCTTTTTCCGAAGATTGATTTCCCGACCGTCACGGTAACGGTTATCAATCCGGGCGCGTCGCCGGAAGAAATTGAAACCGAAGTTACGGAAAAAATCGAGGAAGCCGTCAATACGATTAGCGGCATTGACGAGCTGCGTTCGACTTCGACCGAAGGCGCGTGCCAGGTTTTCGTTCAATTCGTTCTCGAAAAAGACGTGAACGTCGCCGCGCAGGAAGTCGAAAATCGCGTGCAAACGGTAATTCCGAATTTGCCGGAAACAGCCGAACAGCCGACCGTGCAGAAGCTCGACACGGACGCCGCGCCGGTTTTGCGAATCGTCGTTTCCGCGCCCGTGAATTTGCGCGATGTAACCGATGTCGCCAAACATAAAATCAAAGAACGCATCGAATCGGTCAACGGCGTCGGTCAAGTTTCCATCATCGGCGGACGCGAACGTCAAATCAACGTCTGGGTTGACCCGGACAAAATGCGTTCCTACGGCATCACGGCGGCTGAAATATCAAACGCTCTGAACATTCAAAACGTCGAATTTCCGAGCGGACGACTTGACCAGGGCGCGACCGAAACGTCTGTGCGAACAGCCGGAAAAATTAAAAAACCCGAAGAATTCGCCGATGTCGTCGTCGCCACGCGCGGAACTTACGCGGTCAAAGTCAAAGATTTAGGTTATGTCGAAGACGGCGCCGAAGAACTTCGCACCGAAGCGCGCTTGAACGGTCAGCCTGCCGTAACTCTTGTCGTATCGAAACAATCGGGACAAAATACGGTCGCCGTCGCCCGCGAATTAAAAGACAGATTAAAAGAAATAGAACCGACTTTGCCGGCGAATTATCGAATGCAGATTATCGGCGACAATTCGATTTTTATTGAAAATTCCCTGCATTCAATCGAAGAACATTTAATCGTCGGCGGATTGCTCGCGGCAGTTGTCGTGTTTCTGTTTTTGTGGAATTTCCGCTCGACGTTTATCGCCGCGATTGCGATTCCGACTTCGATTGTTTCGACTTTCGCGCTGATGTATGCGATGGGCTACACCTTGAATTCAATCACGATGCTGTCGCTGACTTTAATGGTCGGCATCGTCATTGACGACGCGATTGTCGTACTTGAAAACATCTATCGCTACGTCGAAGAAAAAGGAATGGATCCGTTTCAGGCGGCAATCGAAGGCACGCGCGAGATTGGTCTGGCGGTTCTGGCGACGACTTTGAGTTTGATGGCGGTTTTCGTTCCCATCGGATTTATGCAAGGAATCGTCGGACGTTTTATGTCGTCGTTCGGTTTGACGGCGGCGTTTGCGGTCGGCGTTTCCTTGATTGTTTCGTTCACGCTGACGCCGATGCTCGCCGCGCGGCTGATTAAACGCAAAGACATAACGGAAGACCCGACAAACGAATACACAGACATTGCCGAAGAAAAAGGCTCGGCTTACGCAGGAAGCAATCTGGCTGAAAACGCCGCCGCGCAGGAAATAAAAGGCGACGGAATGCTCGAAGGTTCGCAGCGCGACAAGCCGATTATTGCGGACAATCCGATTGAACACAAAGACAGCAAATCGTCGGGTTTTTACCGCTACATTGACGGCGCTTATGCTTGGCTTTTGCGATTTTCGATGCAGCATCGCTGGCTGATTGTTTTGCTTTGCGCGCTGGTTTTCTTGAGCATCATTCCGCTGTTTATGTTTGTCGGCAAAAACTTTCTGCCGGTTGATGACCAGTCACAGTTTGAAATCTCGATTCGCGCGCCCGAAGGCTATAGTTTGTCGGCGACTTCACAGCTTTTCGAGCGCATCGCAACCGACGTGCGCAAATTGGACGGCGTTCGGGATACGCTGACGACCATCGGCGGCGGACAACAGCAAATCGTCAACAACGGCACTATTTACGTGCGTCTTTCCGACATCGGCGAGCGCTCGAATTCGCAGGAACAATTGATGGCGCAGGCGCGTGATTTGCTTACAAACAGTTACGCCAATTTGAATTTGCGAACCGGCGTTCAGCCCGTTCAAGCATTTTCCGGCGGCGGTTTCCGCAATGCGAACGTGCAATTTCTCATCTCCGGTCCTGATTTGAAGGTGATGGAAGATATTTCGACGAAACTGCTCGAAAAAATGAAAACGATTCCCGACGCGGTTGACGTTGACTCGACTTTAATAAGCGGCAAGCCGGAAGTTCGTCTGACGGTTGACCGCGACACGGCGGCGGATTTGGGCGTCAGTATCGGCGCGGTTTCACAGGCTTTAAATACTCTGGTCGCCGGAACGCAGGCGACGACTTTCAATCAAGGCACAGACCAATACGAAGTCCGCGTTCGCGCCATCAATCAATATCGAACCGATGTCGAAGGCTTGAAACGCCTGATTGTTCCGTCCTCGAAAATCGGTTTCGTTTCGCTCGACCGCGTTGTAAAAGTTTCCGAAGGCACGGGTCCGAGTTCGATTGACCGCCTTAATCGTCAACGCCAGGTAACGCTTCTGGCAAATACAAAACCGGGCGGTTCGGCGACGAATATCACTTCGGCGATTGACCAATACGTCAAAGAACTGAATTTGCCAGCCGGTTATTCGACCGGCTATGTCGGACAGTCCAAAGAACTCGGAAAATCGTTGTTTTATTTCGCGTTGGCAATCGCTTTGTCGTTTATTTTTATGTATATCGTGCTGGCGGCGCAGTTCGAATCGTTTATCCATCCAGTCACTATTTTGCTGACTTTGCCGCTTTCGATTCCATTCGGCATCCTCAGTCTTTTGCTGACCGGACAGACTGTAAATATCTTTTCCGGATTAGGACTGCTTCTGCTTTTCGGCGTCGTCAAGAAAAACGCTATTTTGCAGATTGATCACACGAACGGTTTGCGAGCCAAAGGAATGGAACGCTACGACGCGATTATTCAAGCGAACCGCGACCGTCTTCGCCCGATTTTGATGA
>CAXSHW010000059.1:19568-27514 GCA_964237245.1 uncultured Pyrinomonadaceae bacterium | reverse complement strand
AATGTTACAAAAAACAAATCATTACTACAATATCTTTTGTTACTTAGCACTAGCGAGAATCGCTAGGTGAGATGTAAAAATAAACCGTCGCTGAAAGCGACGAACAAAATATGCCGCAATCATTGTTTAAAATGCTGGCTCACATTGTTTTCTCAACGAAGAATCGTGCCAACTTAATTGCGCCGGAAATTGAAAACGGTTTGTTCGGTTATATGCACGGCATCGCTGAAAATAATGCGGCGAAATTGATTATTGCCAACGGCGCGGCAAATCACGTTCATTTGTTAATTTCGTTGCCAAAGAAGATTGATATTCCCGAATTAATCGGCGATATAAAACGCCACAGTTCGAGTTGGATCAAAAAGCAAGACAATCAATTTAACAATTTCTATTGGCAAAAAGGTTACGGCGCGTTTTCCATCGGACAATCGCAGGTTGAAACCGTCGTAAATTATATTAAAAGACAAAAAGAACATCATCAAAAGCAGGATTTCAAAGATGAATATCGTGCATTATTGAATAAATATGAGATTGAATATGATGAACAATATGTTTGGGATTGAGATGTTCGTCGCCTTCAGCGACGGATTGTTGTTTGATACGATTTCCTAGCGATTCTCGCTAGGCTATATTGTTCGTCATCTTCGATGACATTAAAATAACGGCACGGCGTTCCGAAGGATATGGAATCGGTTGACGCGCTGATTCATAAAAAGGACGACCGCGCCTCCAAAGAATTTGAAAAATGGGCGATTCTCACTTATTCGGACAATCGCGCCGTCATTAACGAGAAAAAAGGCGCGGACAAAGGCATTGACGGCGTTGCCTACACGCGCAAATCGAAGGACGAAGTTTTGCCCGTTCTGCTATCGGTCAAATCGGGCAAGAACGTCGGCGTATCGGAAGTGCGCGATTTGTTCGGCACGGTCAAAAGCGAAGTCGCGGCGTGCGGCATTTACATCACGCGCACCGAACCGACAAGACCGATGCTCGAATTCGCCAAACAGCAGGGACAATTCAAGCCGGAAAACTTCGCCGCGTTCAATAGATTGCAAATCGTTACAATTCAAGATATTTTAGACGGCGCGAGAATGAACCTGCCGCTGATGGAAGAAGTCCCCAAACTGGCGCAGAAAGCCAAGATTGAAAATCAGGCAGGTTTGTTTTCAGAATAATTGTTTTTAATAGCCGCGTCGTTCACGGCGCGATGACAATTAATAAATTTGAATCAAGGCGTTTTAACGTCCTTGCGGTTTTGGCTCAAGCCGTTTTACGATAAGCCCGTTTCAACGGGCTGGGATTGTATGCGCCGAATGTTCCACGCGCTAAAGCGGCACGGCTGATGCAGGAAAACGGGCGCAAAAGGTGAAATTAGATAATCGGTCGAATTTGTTTGACGGTAAATAAAAGGAAAAAGGCTGAACAACAAAATGCGGCAGGCAATAGTTTTGTTATTCAGCCTTTTGCTGATAATTTGAATACTAAATCGAATCCGCAATCGCCGCGTCGAAAATCTCCAGCGCGACATCCGCGTTTTCTTTTGTCAGAATCAGAGGCGGCGACCAGCGAATCGTGTTCGCGCCGCAGCCTAAGATAATAAGTCCGCGATTGAAACACGCCATTTCGATTTTATCGCGGAGTTCGGGCGCGGGCTTCATCGTCGCTTTTGATTCGACAAACTCGACTCCAATCATCATTCCGAGTCCGCGTACGTCGCCGATTTGGTCGTATTTCTTCGACAATTCGCGCAAGCCGTTTTGCAGGTATTCGCCGACCGTCGCCGCGTTTTCGACTAATCCGTTTTGCAAAAGTTCAATCGTTTTCAGCGCCGAGGCGAGACAGACCGGATTTCCGCCGAAGGTCGAAGCGTGCGCTCCCTTGTGCCAGTCCATTATGTCGGCGCGGGCGACGCAAGCGCCAATCGGCAAACCTGAGCCGAGCGCTTTGGCGAAACACATAATATCCGGTTCGACGTCGTAATACTCGGTTGCAAACATCTTTCCCGTGCGTCCCATTCCCGACTGCACTTCGTCAACAATCATCATAATGCCCTGTTCGTCGCAGATTCGTCTGATTTCTTTTAAGAAATTCGCGGGCGCGGGAATGTAGCCGCCTTCGCCCTGCACGGCTTCGACGACGATTCCGGCGACTTCTTCCGGCGGCGTAGTGGTTTGAAAAAGCCGGTTTTCAATCCAGTCAATCGTCGCTTTCGAGGCGCTTTCCTCATCTGTCACACCGGCGAGCGGCGAGCGAATGTGGTTCGGATACGGAATGTGAACAACGTCTAAAGCCTGCCGCATAAATCCGAGTCGCTGTGCTTTTTTCGATGACGTTAAACTTAAAGCGCCCAGAGTTCTGCCGTGAAACGAGCCGAAAAACGAGATGAATTTCTGCCGCCGCGTGTGATACATCGCCAGTTTCAGAGCAGTTTCGACCGCTTCGGCGCCAGAATTGGCGAAATGCGTTTTCGTCTCGCCGGAAATCGGCACGATTTCATTTAACTTTTTGCCCAAATCCGGCATCTGCCGGTAATAAAAATCCGTGCCGCACATATGAATCAAAGTCGCGGCTTGCTCGGAAATTGTTTTGACGATTTCCGGGTGGCAATGTCCGGTCGAACAGACTGCAACTCCGGCATTGCAGTCTAAAAAGACGTTGCCGTCGGCGTCCTCAATCCACACGCCGTAACCTCTCTCGGCGACTAATTTGTAATCCGGTCGCGGATAAGACGGCGTAACGTATCGCGCGTCGGCTTCGATAATTTCGCGTCCTTTCGGTCCGGGAAGTTCGGTTTTGATAATCGGTTTTTCGAGTTTTGTTGTCGGTGTCATAAATTTTCTCTCCATTTATCGAAAATGTGAAAACATTTTCAGGTTGGCAGCAAAAAATCAATTCGCTGAAAATAAACTTTTGCCGGACGAATCCGACTTTTTCTGAATGATTGAAAGAAAAAAGACTAATCGCCGAAGAGATTTGGTCGAGAAATGTTCGGACAGAGTTTGGCGATACAGCGCGGAGTCATAATGTAAACAATATATCAAACTGCTGAAAGACTGCCAAGTTTTTTGCGAAATTATTAAACGACAGGCTAAACTAAAAGTATGAACAAACCGAAACTTGCCAATCGTCTGATAAACGAGACGAGTCCGTATCTGTTGCAGCACGCTTATAATCCGGTTGATTGGTTCGCCTGGAACGACGAAGCGTTTGCGAAGGCGCGAAACGAGGACAAACCGATTTTAATCAGCATCGGTTACTCGGCGTGTCATTGGTGTCACGTAATGGAACACGAATCGTTTGAAGACGAAGCGACCGCCGCGATAATGAACGAAAATTTCGTCTGTATCAAAGTTGATTTGGAAGAACGTCCCGATGTTGACCAGATTTATATGACGTTCGTGCAGATGACGACCGGCAGCGGCGGCTATCCGCTGAATGTTTTTTTGACGCCTGACAAAAAACCTTTTTTCGGCGGAACTTATTTCCCGCCCGTTAATCGTTACAATATGCCGAGCTTTCAGCGAATTTTAACGGGCGTCAGCGAAGCGTATCGAGAACGAAAAGACGAAGTTCAGCATTCGGCGAACGACATTTTGAGCGAAATTCAAAAAATCGGAACGACCGAACCGGCAGGCGGAAATCTGTCTTTGGAACTTTTGGATAAATCGTTCGAGAGCTTTGTAAAATCTTTCGATTCGGTCAACGGCGGTTTCGGCGGCGCGCCGAAGTTTCCGCCCTCGATGTCTCTGGAATTTCTTCTGCGGTATTTTTATCGAACGAAAGATGAAAATGCGCTTCGTATAGTCGAGAAAACTTGCCGGAAAATGGCTGCGGGCGGAATTTACGACCAGCTCGGCGGCGGTTTTCACCGCTACACGGTGGATGCGATTTGGCTCACGCCGCATTTCGAGAAAATGCTCTACGACAACGCTCAATTAGCGCGAATTTATCTGCATCTGTTTCAAATCACGAAAGATGAATTTTACAAACGAATCGCGGTTGAAACTCTGGAATACGTTAAAAGAGAGATGCTCGACGCGCGAGGCGGATTTTACACCGCGCAAGACGCCGATTCGGAAGGCGTCGAAGGCAAATTTTTTGTCTGGACGCCCGACGAAACAGCGGAAATTTTAGGCGAAGCCGACGCGCGAATTTTCAATTTTTATTTCGACGTGAGCGAACACGGAAATTTTGAAGAGGAAAATATTTTGAATGTCAGAAACTCTCTGGAAATTTCGGCAAAGCAACTGCAAATCTCCGAAGACGAGTTAGAAAAAGTTTTGGAACGCGGCAAGCGATTGTTGTTTGAACAGCGCGAAAAACGTATCAAACCGTTCCGCGACGAAAAAGTTTTGACCGCCTGGAACGGTTTGATGCTGGCGACTTTTTCAGAAGCGAGCGCGATTATGGAAGACGCGGATTATCTGGGAATTGCGAAGCGAAACGCCGATTTTATTTTGGAAAATTTGCAGAAAGACGGTTATCTTTTGCGAACATACAAAGACGGAAAAGCAAAATTGAACGCTTATTTGGAAGATTACGCGAATTTCGCCGACGGTTTAGTCGAGCTTTTTCAAGTGTCGGGCGAAACGAAATACTTAAAAGAAGCAAAGCGTCTGGCTGATTTGATGATTACGGAATTTTGGGACGCGGACGACGGCGGATTTTTCTTTACCGGAAATAATCACGAAGAAATGCTCATTCGCACGAAAGATTTTTACGACAACGCGACGCCTTCGGGAAATTCGGCGGCGGCTGATGTTTTGCTGAAACTGGCGAAACTCACGGGCGACGAAAAATATGAACGCTTTGGCATAACGATTTTACGGCTGGTCGCCGCGCAAATCAGCCGTTACCCGCAATCGTTCGGGCGCGTTCTTTCCGCGATGGAATTTTATTTGAATCCGACGAAAGAAATTGTTATTTTAGGCGAAAAGGGAAACGAACTCGAACGCGAAGTTTGGACGAATTATTTGCCCGACAAAGTTTTCGTTTCGGCGGAAGAAGCCGAAACAACCGACGAACTGATTCCGCTTCTTCAAGATAGAAAAAAGATTGACGACAAACCGACGGCTTATGTTTGCGAGAATTTTACCTGTCAAAAACCCGTAACCGCGAGGGAAGAATTGCAAGCTCAATTATTTGACAAATAAAATTTGAGAAACAATAAAAAGCGCGTTGACTTGAAAATCAACGCGCTTTTCTGCTTTTAAATTAAAAAAAGCCAAACTACGGACGGTTTGACATTGAACTATTGGACATCATTTTGCCGTTTGTCATCATTTTGTCATTCGACATCATTTTGCCGTTCGACATCGAGCTATTGGACATCATTTTGCCGTTCGACATCGAGCTATTGGACATCATTTTGCCGTTCGACATCGAGCCGTTCGACATCATTTTGTCGTTCGACATCGAGCCGTTCGACATCATTTTGTCGTTCGACATCGAGCCGTTTGACATTGAGCCGTTCGACATTGAGCCGTTCGACATTGTTCCGCTGCCTGACATTGAGCCGTTCGACATCGAGCCATTCGACATTGAGCCGTTGGACATCGAGCCGTTTGACATCGAGCCGTTTGACATCGTGCTGTTCGACATCATACTGTTCGACATATTTGAATTCATTTTATTCGCATTGGTGTTGCTTACCGTTTCGCAAGCCATTCCCATCGCGCCTAAAGCTAATACTACTGAAAGAGCTAAAGTCTTCTTCATTTTAATTTTGTTCTCCTGTCTTCTCAAAGATTTAATTTATTATTTGCCAACTGCTTTTTGGGCAATCGTGTTCCAAGATATTTAAATTTTGGCACAATGGTCAATATAAATAGCAAAAAGTATTTAGTCAAATTAAAAGTTGCCAAAAAACCTTAATTCGACAACTATTTTTATAATATTTCTCGCCTGCAATCGTAAAAAAATATGAATTTGCGGCTGACAAAAACAGTTGTTGACTTCTTTTGCGCCAAACGGTTATCTTACAAACAGAGAAGATTTCCGCCCGCGTCTCGTCTTTTCAAATTCCTCCAAATCGCATTTTCCAAGGTTATGAACAATTCGGAAACTCAAAATTCATCAAGAAATAAGACTGCCGATTTCAAGCTCAATCATTTTTCGCTGGCTGTTTTTTCGCTCGGCGCGTTGATTATTACCTTTTTCGCGGCAAGCTCCGATCTCGGTTTCGGAACGAAAATAGCCATTTTTCTGAGCGTTGTTTCTTTTTATCTGATTTGCTGCGCGCGCGCTTACGTTTTGCAAAAACGTCGTCTTAGCGATTCGTTTATTGATGCGAATGCGGAAATTTCCGAAAGTGTTTTCGGCGGCGAAATTGAAATGAAACTTCTCGCGCTCGAAGAAGCGAGCGAGTTTTTCGGCGCGTCGCTGAAATCCGCCGATATGTTTCGGCTCGTGGCAAGCCGCATTAAAGAAATAATTCCTTTTACGAGCGTCGCGCTTTTTCTAACCGATGAAGACAAAACGCGGCTGAAAGCGACCTTCGCAGATGGTGAAAACGCCGAAAGTTTGGCGCATCTCGACGTTAGCTGCGATAAAAATCTTAACGAAAAAGCGCTGCTCAGCCGTAAATCTCAAATCGGGGAAGGTCAGCTTTTCGGAAAAAGCGCGATTTCCGCCGAAATTACAAAGAATTTAAATTCCGTCGTTTCAGTTCCGCTCCGGCGCGGCGCGGAAATTTTCGGTGTGCTGGCGCTCTATGGAAAAAACGCCGAAGATTTCGACGACAATTCTTTAATACTGCTCGAAGCCGTCGGCGAGCGCGTCACGCCGCTTTTTTTGAGTTCTTTCGCCTTTGAGAAAAATCTGGTGAACGCTCTGACCGATTCTTTGACGAATTTGCCGAACGAGCGGGCGTTTTATCTAATCGCGGAAAATAAAATCGCCGAGTCGCAGCGTTTTCGAGAATCGCGCCCGCTTTCGATTTTAACGGTTGATATAAAAAATTTCAGCGAACTCAATCAAAAATACGGACACGCGACGGGCGACCGTGTTTTAGCGTTTGCCGCTAAAACAATCAAGGAACAGCTTCGAGAAATGGATTTTCTGGCGCGTTCGTCGGGCGATGAATTTTTAGCGGTTTTACCGACCGCCGATAAAGAAACGACTAAAGAAATTGTCGGGCGCATCGAAAAAGCGTTTTCCGTAAATCCGTTTGTCGTTTCCCGCCGGGAAAAAATTAATCTCGTATTAAATTTCGGCGCGGCGACTTTCTGGAAAGACGGCGAAACTATCAGCCAGCTTTTGCAGCACGCTCAAGTGCGAAAACAACAGTCGAAATCTACCGAAAAAAGCAAAGTTCTCTGGTTTCCCAAAGAATTCGTAAATTAAGCAAAAATTTCTCGCCGGTCTAAGAAAACAATCTGTCACAAATTCGCTTTTCGCAGCGTTTTATTGTTGTATATATTGCGTTATGAAAATCGAAAGCAAATTTTTATAAACAAAAGCCCGCGCGTGAACAAAGGCGGAAAAGTCAAACACGGTGATTCCGCTCTTGCTCACGCGCGGGCTTTTGCTTGCTCCATTCAAAAATTTAATGGTGAAGTTTTGATTTTAATGTCAAAAGGTGGAAAATCGTTACGCACGAAATTCTACTTTTACGGAGAAACGAATGGCAAAAATCACTTTTTACGGCGGCGTCGGAACTGTTACCGGATCAAAATATCTACTCGAATCGAACGGCAAAAAGGTTCTCGTTGATTGCGGACTTTTTCAAGGCTTAAAAGAATTGCGCGAAAAAAACTGGCAAGACCCGCCGTTTGACGCGAAAGATGTTGATGCTGTTATCATCACGCACGCGCACATTGACCACACCGGATTTTTGCCGCGACTTGTGAAATTAGGTTTCTCCGGCAAAGTTTTTACTTCACGCGCGACTGCCGATTTGATGAAAATTTTGCTGCCCGATTCGGCGCGGCTTCAGGAAGAAGAAG
>CAXSHW010000059.1:14006-19558 GCA_964237245.1 uncultured Pyrinomonadaceae bacterium | reverse complement strand
TACCGCAACCGCAAAGATTTAACCGTTCATTCGCCCGCGCTGCCGCTTTATGACGAAGATGATGCGAAAGCGACTTTGCAATTATTAAATCCTGTTCCGAATGACGGCAAACCTGTCGAGATTTGCGAAGGCTTTCTCGCTTCGTTCAATGTCGCCGGACATATTTTGGGCGCGAGTCTCGTTCTTGTCGAAATGCAAAATGCGAGAGAAAATGGCGATTCGGTAAAATTCCTTTTTTCCGGCGATTTAGGTCATTACGACCAGCCGATTTTGAAAGACCCGGCGATTCCTTCCGACTGCGATTATTTGATGTGCGAATCAACTTACGGCAATCGTCTGCACGGCGACGATTCGAGCGAAGACCAACTTGCCGATATTATCAACGAAGCGGCGAAACGCAACGCGCCGATTCTGATTCCGGCATTTGCCGTCGGGCGCACGCAGGAAGTTTTATATCTGATTCGAGATTTGGAAGAGAAAAAACAAATTCCTGTTTTGCCCGTCGTCGTTGATTCGCCGATGGCGGCGCAGGCGACGCAGGTTTATAACCGTTTTTCCGAAGAACACGACGAGGAATATGCCAGCATTTTAGCGCATAAACAGCACCCGCTTCGCACGTGTTCGATGCGGACGGCTTCGACACGCGAAGAATCGAAGCGTCTGAACGATGAAAAAGGCGCGCGAATTATCATTTCGGCTTCGGGAATGCTGACCGGCGGGCGCGTTCTGCATCACGCGATGCGAATGCTGCCCGACCCGAAAGCGACAATTGTTTTCGTCGGTTATCAGGCGGCGGGAACGACCGGCAGAAGAATCGAGGACGGCGAAAAGGAAGTCCGCATTATGAAACATTGGATTCCGGTTCATTGTCGCGTAAAACAGGTGCAGGGCTTTTCCGCGCACGCTGATTGGAAAGATGTTTTGCGCTGGCTTGCAGACTTAAAAGTTACGCCGAAAACAGTTTTCACAACTCACGGCGAACCCGAAGCCGCCGAAGCGATGGCTGAACATATTCGTGAAAGATTCGGCTGGAAAGTCGTCGTGCCGCATTATGAACAAACAATCGAACTCGTTTGAAATCAACGAAATTAGAACTTTGATTCGTAAAATTGAACCGAATCAGCCGCCTGCAAAAATGTCGGTGGTTCGGCTTCGGGCGTGAAAAGCTCAACGTTTGTTCGCCCGATAATTTGCCAGCCGCCGGGCGATCCGAGCGAATAAATTCCGGTTTGTCGTCCGGCAATTCCGACGCTGCCTTTCGGAACTTTTACACGCGGCGTTTGCTTGCGCGGCGCGGCGATTCTTTCGTCAACTTCGTCCATGTAAGCGAATCCGGGCAAAAAGCCGAGCATAAAAACTCGATATGTTCGAGAGAGAAAAATTTCGATGACTTCTTTGGTCGAAAGATTATTATTTGAAGCGACAAATTCTAAATCGAGCGCGTAATTCTCATCAAAACAAACTGGAATTTCTATTAAACGCGAATCTTTTTTTTGTAAATCTTTTGAATTTTTCAAGGCGATTTCGGCGAAATTTTTGACTGCTTCAAATGCCGTCGCAAATTCTGGAAAGGTTTTTTTGACCTTTGAGATATTATAAAAAATCGTCAGAGAACTGTAAGCCGGAACGATTTCTTCAAAGCCCGCGAACGAATTTTTTATGATAAAGTCAGCAAGATTTAAAACACGATTGTTCAATTCAACCGAAACTTTGTTTCCGAAATCTATTGTCAATGCCGCGTCGCCGAGCGAGAAAATCTGCGCTTTTCTTTCGTCCATTGTTTCTTTGAGAAATTACTTTAACAGTCTGCTTTTCAACTCTTAAAGTAAAACTTAAATAAAGTTTAGTGAATTTTTGCGGAAAATTAGCTGCAAAGTGTTTTTACTCATAGCTTTCCAAAACATCGAGAAGCGTCGGTTTTTCGGTTTCTACATCCAAAACTCTTGCGCCGAGTTCATTAAAATATGAAATTGTTTTACCTAGAATTTCGTCGTCGGCTTCGCGCTGAAAAAAGAGCGAAAGCGTTCCGGCGTGATTTTCGATTTTATATGTCGGCAATCCGGCGGATAATCTATCGCACAAAGTTTCCAAAGAATCCTCGGACATTTCACCGAAACTTATTTTAACTTTTTGAGTTTGCTTGTGTTTAGAGCGCAGATTTTCCGGCGTATCAACAGCGCGAATTTCGCCTTTTGAAATAATTGCGACGCGGCTGCAAAGTTCTTCGACTTCGGAAAGATTGTGCGAGGTCAGGAGAATGGAAACGCCCGAAAGAGAACGAATAAGCGCGCGCGTTTCGGCTGCGGCGAGCGGGTCGAGCGAGCGCGTCGGTTCATCTAATAATAGAATCGGCGGCGCGGGAAGCAGAGCGCGGGCAACCGCCAGACGCTGTTTATTGCCGGTCGAAAGCTCTGCGAAACGACGTTTTTTCAGTTCGGTAAATTCTAATCGCTCAAAAATTTCTGAAATTCTCTTTCGCGCTTCTTTATCCGTCAAACCGTAAAGACGCGCAAAGAAAATTAAATTTTGCTCGGCGGTCAAGCGCCAGTAAAACGAACGTTCTTCGGCGGTTGCCAGACCGATTAGCGAGCGCGCTTTTACTTCGTCTTTGACAGAATCGTAATTTTTTACGGAAACTCGCCCGCTCGTCGGCTGAACTAAAGTTGCGATAATTTTGGTCAGAGTCGTTTTTCCCGCGCCGTTTTTGCCGATTAGTCCGAAAATTTCACCTTCGGCAATTTCAAACGAAACATTTTTCAAGGCTTCAACCGCCGGTTTCGCAGGCAAGCGGAAAAACTTCTTCAAGCGCGGAAAAGAAGTCGGATAAGTTTTAGACAGATTTTCGACAATTACGGAAGACACTGATTTTATTGTTCGATTTTTTGATAAATCGAATATCGTGAGCAAGAATAAAGATAATAAAAAATGTTTTACAAAAACAAACGAATAATATAGAATCTTAAGAGCGAACGGTAAAAATTGTTCGCCGCATTCCTTCGGTCAGAAATTTCACATTTAGTTTTCGCACTTCCAATTAAAACATTTTTCCTTTCCGATTTAAAAATAGCCGTCTGTGAAATTCAAAATTAAATTCGCCAGCCTTAAAAAGACCGCAAAAGTTATGGAGCAGAAAAACTCTGAAACAACTCACACTGCCGGAATAAAAACGGAAAATCGGTTTTCGTTTTCTTTTCTTACTACCGTATTAATTTTGACGTTAGCCGTTCTTTTATTTTTTGTCTGGCAAGCCTTTCGCACGCTGGAAATTAAGCCTTTTGTTTCCGATGAACTTTTTGAAGCCGGCTACTTATATTTGTCGGTTATAGCGATGGCTGTGATGTTGTTTTTATCGGCGCTGGCTTGGTGGTTCACGATTCACAACCTGAAAAAATTACAAAAAAATCTTTTAACTTATAACGCTGAAAACGAACAAATCGAAAAAAATCTCAGGCAATCGGAAGCCGGATTCAGAGAATTGTTTGAAAACGCCAACGATTTGATTTACACGACCGATCTTGAAGGAAATTTTACTTCTCTCAACAAAATCGGCGAATCTATTACCGGATTTACTCAGGAAGAAGCCCGCCAAATGAATTTCGGCGAAGTCGTCGCGCCCGAAAGTCTGGAAATCGCCCGCCATATGCTCGCTCACAAATTGACGGGCAAAACTCCGACAACTTATCAAATTGAAATTATTACCAAAGAAGGCAGCCGGATTTCTCTGGAAATCAGCAATCGTTTAATTTTGGAGGCGGGAAAAAAAGTCGGCGTGCAGGGAATCGCGCGAGATATTTCATCGCGTCTGCGGCTGGAAAACGAGCTGCGCGAAAGCAAAGCGCGTTACCGGAAATTTATCGAACGCAGCAGCGAAGGCATTTCCCGGATTGAGTTCGACGAACCGATTGATTTGAACACTTCCGTTGAACATTCTGTCGAACATTTTAAGAGACACGCTTTTATTGCCGAATGTAACGACGCTATGGCGCAAATGTATGGCTATGGCGCAGCAAAGAATTTTACCGGAAAACGAATCACTGAATTGTTTCTTCAGTCCGAACCGGGAACTTATCAACCCTTTCGCCTTTTCTTTGAAAAAGGCTGTCGAATTGAAAATGGCGAATCACGCGAAATTGATGTCAACGGAAAAGACAAATATTTTCTTAATAATGTAATAGGCATCATCGAAAATGAACGGCTCGTCGGAGTTTGGGGAACGCAGCGCGACATAACCGACCGTAAAAAAGCCGAAGAAGCGTTACAAAAAAATCTTTCGCTGCTGACTTCGACATTTGAAGCGACTGCCGACGGTATTCTGGTAGTTGATTTGAATAATCAAATCGTTACTTACAATCAACGGTTTATAGAAATGTGGCAAATTCCCGACGAGATTATTGATTCGCGGGACAGTGAAAAAGTCGTCAATTTCGTATTGACGCAGCTTTGCAACGCACAGGAATTTGTTGATACGACAAAGCATCTGAACCGAAAGCCGGAAAATAAAAATATTGATATTTTATATTTTAAGGACGGGAAAATTTACGAACGCTACATCCACCCGCAGATTTTGGACGATAAAGTCGTCGGGCGCGTTTTGAGTTTCCGCGATATTACCGAACGCAAACGGGCTGAAGAGCAATTAAATAAAAACGAAGAATTTTTACGGACAGTTCTTGAAAACATTTCCGACGGTATCGTCGCTTGCGATGCCGAAGGCAATTTGACGCTTTTCAACAGAGCGACGCGCGAATTTCACGGATTGCCGGCAGTTTCGCTCGCGCCTGATCAATGGGCGGAACATTACAGCCTTTATTATTCTGACGGAAAGACGCCGATGCAAATGAAAGACGTGCCGCTCTATCGCGCTTTGCAGGAAGGCAGCGTGAGCGACGCGGAAATGGTTATTATGCCGAAAGAAGGCAGAATGCGAACGGTTATTTCCAGTGGCAAAGCTCTTTTTGACGAACAGAATCGAAAGATAGGCGCGGTTGTCGTGATGCACGACGTAACCGGGTATAAACAAGCCGAAGAAGCCTTGCGAAAAAGTGAGAGACGTTTTAGGAATTTGATTGAAACCTTGCCGTTGACCGTTTATGAAGTCGAGACGCAGCCGCCTTACGCGCCGATTTATATCAGCCCGAAAATCGAAGATTTCGGTTATTCGCTCGATGATTGGTTCAGCAAGCCGAATTTGTGGATGAACTGCGTTCACCCGGACGACCGGGAACGAATCGCGCGGGAAACAAAAGAAACGATGCGTCTGGGAATTGATAATGAATACGAATACCGCATAATTGCCGGAGACGAAACGGTGCGCTGGATTTATGACAAAGGTCGCTTTGTTTACGATGAAGAAAATGAGCCGCTGCGCTGGCAAGGTATGATGCTCGATATTACCGAGCGAAAGAAAACTGAAGAAGCGCTAAAAGAAAGCGAACAGCTTTATCGCTTCCTCGGCGAAGCAATTATGCACCAGGTCTGGACGGCGCAGCCGGACGGCAAATTAGATTACGTCAACGGTCGGACGCTCGAATACTTCGGGCGCACGTACAGTG
>CAXSHW010000059.1:0-13996 GCA_964237245.1 uncultured Pyrinomonadaceae bacterium | reverse complement strand
CTTCGGGCGGACGCTGGAAGAAGTTTTAAGCGAAGGATGGAGTGAATATATTCACCCCGAAGATTTACAGGTTTGTCTCGAACGCTGGAGAAAATCGCTTGCCACCGGCGATTATTACGAAGCGGAATGTCGGTTGAAAGGCGCGGACGGAACTTATTGCTGGCACTTGGCGCGCGCGACCGCCGGACGCGATGAAAATGGCAAAGTTATTAAATGGTTCGGGACAAACACCGATATTGAAGAGCAAAAAACGGTCAGCGCCGCGATGCGCGAAAACGAATATAAGTTCAGAACTTTGCTCGAAAGTATGAGCGAAGGCTTAATACAGGCGAGTAAAACCAACAAAATCGAATTTGTCAACGACCGTTTTTGTGAAATGTCCGGCTACCGGCGCGAGGAATTGCTCGGACAACCTTCCGATGTTTTGTTTGACGAAGAAGGACGAAACTTTGTCAAAGAAGTGAATAAAAAAAGGTTGGAAGGAGTTTCTGGGCAATATGAAATACGATTAAGGAAAAAATCCGGCGAAATGATGTGGGTTCTGATTGGCGGAGCGCCGATTATCAACGCCGATGGGCAAGTAATTGGAACGATGGGCGTTTTCACAGATGTCAACGAGCGTAAAATTGTCGAAAAACAATTGCTCCACGACGCATTTCACGACGGTTTAACCGGACTCGCCAACCGAACGCTGTTTATGGATCACTTGCAGCAGACAATTAAGCGCGGAAAACGCGGAAATCCGAGAAATTACGCGGTGCTTTTCCTCGATTTAGATCGCTTTAAGATTATCAATGACAGTTTGGGTCACATCGAAGGCGATAATTTATTGAAACAAGCCGCGCGCCGATTGGAAGAATCTTTACGTTTCGGTGATTTGCTCGCGCGTCTGGGCGGCGATGAATTTACGATTTTGCTTGATGAACTTGACGATACAAACGACGCGCTGCTGGTCGCCGAACGCATCCAGAACGACCTTAAAATTCCGTTCAATCTCGGCGAAAGGGAGGTTTTCGTCTCCGCCAGCATCGGAATCGCGCTTAGTAGCTGCGGACATCTCCGCGCCGAAGATATGCTACGCGACGCCGATATTGCGATGTATCGCGCCAAAGCCAAAGGCAAAGCCCAATATCAAGTTTTCGACCAATCAATGCACACCCGCGCGATGAGCAAACTTCAGCTCGAAACCGAAATGCGGCAAGGATTGCAAAACGGCGAATTTTGTCTTTATTACCAGCCGATTGTCAGTCTCGAAACCGACAATTTAGCCGGTTTTGAAGCGCTTATCAGATGGAATCACCCGACGCGCGGGTTGGTTACGCCCGGCGAATTTATATCGCTTGCCGAGGAAACCGGCTTGGTCATTCCGCTCGGTCGCTGGATTCTTTACGAAAGCTGTCGTCAGATGCGCGAATGGCAAAAAAAGAATCCTTGGACATCTGCGCTTAAAATGAGCGTCAATCTTTCGTCAAAACAATTTCTCGCGCCGGATTTGGTCGAGCAGGTTTTCGCCGCGCTCGTCGCAACGCAGCTTGACCCGCACAACTTAAAGCTCGAAGTAACCGAAAGCCACGTTATGGAAAACAGCGACAAAGCCGTGACGATGATGAACGCTCTGCGCGACATCGGGATTGAAATGAGTCTCGACGATTTCGGAACAGGCTATTCTTCTCTGAGTTATTTACATCGCTTGCCGGTGAATTATTTAAAGATTGATCGTTCGTTTGTCAGCCGGATGGTTGAAAGCGTGGAAAACGGCGAGATTGTCCACACGATAATAAAACTGGCGCAAAATTTGAAGATGAAGGTTATTGCCGAAGGTATCGAAAACGACGAACAGCTTGCCAAATTAAAAATCCTAAACTGCGAATTCGGTCAGGGTTATTTTTTCGCAAAACCTCTGTCCTCTGATTCGGCAAGCAAATTTATCAACGAACATCCGCTGAAAAATTCGCTATCAATTATCGAAAGCCCGCTTATCAGTTCAGAATTGAATATGTGAGTAATGGTAAATGGAAAATGGTAAATGGAAAATGGTAAGTGGTAAATGAAAAAATATTTCCGAATTTACCATTTACCATTTTCCATTACTTCATCTTTTTCTTTGTTTCGGGTCGAGATATTCGCGCAATCCGTCGCCGATAAAGTTGAAAGCTAAGACCGTGAGAGCGATAGCGATTGCGGGGAAAAACAGAACGTGCGGCGCGTTGTAGAGAATATCGAAACCGCGCGCTTCTTCAATCATCGTTCCCCACGAAGGCGCGGGCGGCGGAATTCCCAAACCTAAAAACGACAAGGATGCTTCGGACAAAACCGCGCCAGCCATTCCCAAACTTGCCTGAACGATTAAGGGCTGAACGGCATTCGGCAGAATATGCGTGAACAAAATACGCCAATCGCTCGCGCCCAACGCCCGCGCCGCCTGCACAAAATCATACTCACGAATTTTCAGAACCTGCCCGCGCATCACGCGCGCGTAACCGACCCAACCGATTATGCACAAGGCGAGAATTAATTTGCTGAGTCCCGCGCCCAAAAAAGCGACGAGCGCGATTGCCAGAAGAAGTCCGGGAAACGCGAGAAATACGTTAAAAATATAACCCGACAGAATTTTATCAATCCAGCCGCCGTAAAATCCGGCAATCGCGCCGACGAAAATGCCGACGATTGCGGAAACCGTAACGACGATAATTCCGACTTCCAGAGAAATTCTCGCGCCGAAAACGACACGCGAAAAAACATCGCGTCCCAAAGCGTCCGTGCCAAACCAATGCGCGGCGGAAGGCGCGGCGTAGCGCAGCGCCAAATCCTGCGCCGTGACATCTTGCGTGGCGATGAATGACGCAAAAATCGCCGTTAAAATAAAAACGGCGGCGATTGTGAGTCCGATATAAGTCAAACGATTCATTCGACATTTAACATTTAACATTTATCATTTCGCTTTTGTTAATTGATAAATGTTAAATAATTTACGACAAACGTATTCTTGGGTCGAGCCAGCGATAAACCAAATCCGTCAGAGAGTTTGCTAAAATATAAGTAACGGAAATTACCAAAACACAGCCTTGCACGAGGCGATAATCGCGTTTGCCGATTCCGTCTTCAAGCAGCAGAAGTCCCAAACCTTGCCAGCTAAAAATTTTTTCCGTGATAATCGCGCCTGCCAATAAAACGCCGAGTTGCAAACCTAAAACCGTAACAACCAGAATCAGACCGTTTTTCAAAACGTGCTTATAGACGACTTTTCGTTCGCTTAAACCTTTGGCGCGTGCTGTGCGAACGTAATCTTCGCCGAGTTCTTCAATCACGCTCGAACGAATCATTCGGGTTAAAATCGCCGAAAGCGCCGCGCCGAGAGTTACGGCGGGCAAAACTATATCTTCGGGATTCGCGCTTCCCGTCGGCGAAAACCAGCCGAGTTTGACCGCGAAAATATAAACCAGAAACGGTCCGATGACAAAAGTCGGCAAGCTGATTCCGAGCAGCGCAATGAACGAGGAAGAATTATCAACGAGCGAATTTTTATGCGTTCCGGCAAGCACGCCGAGCGGAACAGCAATAGCGATTGCGATAATCAAAGCGGCGAGCGCAAGCTCGATTGTTGACGGATAACGCTCCAGAATCATATCCAAAACCGGACGGTCTGTGCGGAAAGAATTTCCCAAATCGCCCGTCAAAACGCCTTTCCAATAATCCAGATAGCGATTGTCCGCGCCGTTCCAAACCAAACCTTTTTCGCCCGTATATGAAAAGATAAACGCCGGTTTGTCGAGTCCGTGTTTCTGATTAAAATTGGCGATTTGTTCGGATGTCGCCTGGTCGCCCAAAATCGCAGTCGCCGGATCGCCCGGAACAAGCTCGATTAAAAGCGTAACCAGCGACACGACCGTCCAGACGACCAACAAAAGCAGCGCGATTTGCCGTAGGAAATTTAGAATTTTATATTTCATTCGGTTCGAGTTGATTTTATGCGGAGATTTTTAATTCGACAACTGCGGGAATTATTTTCTCGCACCGACGTGAATTGCCGCGATTCCGCCGGTCAGATTTTTGTATTCTACATCGGAAAAGCCGACCTTGCTCATCATTTTCGCCAGATTTTTTTGGTCTGGAAATCTCGAAACCGATTCGGACAGATATTCATACGCGCCGCGCGAACCGCTGAACACGCCGCCGATTTTCGGCAGAATTCCTT
Organism: uncultured Pyrinomonadaceae bacterium; assembly: GCA_964237245.1. Classification (GTDB taxonomy): domain Bacteria; phylum Acidobacteriota; class Blastocatellia; order Pyrinomonadales; family Pyrinomonadaceae. The sequence goes on along the minus strand of CAXSHW010000059.1, from coordinate 9,801 downwards.
TGAAATAAAACTGAAAAATTTGGCGAAAACCCGGAACGACGGGACTGGAAAATTCCAAAACGACTAACTTTCCGTCTCGTTTCAAAATCCGCAAAAGCTCGCGCAAACCGTCTTCCCAATTTGCCAGATTACGCAAGCCGAAAGCAATCGTTACGGCATCGAAACTCGCGTCTTTAAAAGGCAGAGAAAGCGCGTCGGCTTCGATATACGGAATTGCGACATTTTCTTTTTCGTTCTTTTCAGCCGCGATTTTGAGCATCGGACGACAAAAATCCGTGCCGATTATTTTCGCGTTCGCGCCTTTTTGCAGTTCTAGCGACAAATCGCCAGTTCCGCAAGCGACATCCAAAACAATCGCGTCTTTTCTATCCAAAACGTTTTTGAGTTTTTTGCCGACGAGTTTTCGCCAGCTTTTATCAATGTTAATTGACAAAAAATGGTTGAGAAAATCGTATTTCGGCGAGATGCGCGAAAACATTTCTCTTACGGTGCGAGCGTGTTTAAGTTCGTCAGCGGTTCTTTCGTTTGCCACTTAAAATATAATCCTTATTTCTATTGACTATTTTGCGTTTGATTTTTAGATTTGGCAATTATAAAAACGGAAACGACAGGCTCTTTTTGAAATCTGAGCGCGACGCGCTGGACATCCGCCAAGGTAATTGCGTCGTAAGCGTGAATTTGTTCGGCGACCGAAGGCAATTTATATGTATCTGCGTCCAACCACCAGTCGGCAATTTTTTCGGTTGAGTTGGTTTTTTCGGTCAAGTTTTTTATTACATTCGCCTTGCCCTTTGAAAATTCCGCTTGGCTTATCGGTTCGCTGAAAACCTTCTGGAAATCGCCGGTTTTGAGTTTATCAATTTTTTCTCTTTCCTTTACCGAAGCTGCGAAATCAAATCTTCCGCCAAGCAGATACGTCTGCCGCGAGCCGACAACGCCGGTTAGAATTTTGTCAACGATTTCAGAGTCGGGATTTAAACTTTCGGATAAAGCCGCGCTGTAAATTTCGGCGGCGGCGAAATCTTTATCGTTTCTGGCTAATCCGCGAACGGCAAACCGAAAGTAATTTAGATTCCAATCATCAGTTTCGATTCGAATCAGTTCGACGTTTGGCGCGTCTGGCTGGCGAAATGTCGCCGGAACTTTTTTGTCGGCTTTTTCCCACGAGCCGAAAAAACGTCTGGTTGCGCTGTAAGCGAGTTCAGGTTTGACGCTGCCGATTATGGCGAGCGTGGCGTTATCGGCGGTTAAAAATCTCTGCCTTGCGAAAAGCAAATCGGCAAAATCAATTTTTGCCAGAGATTCGCTCGTTCCCATTTGCGCTCTGCCGTATGGAAAATTGCCGAACAATTGTTTTGCAACGGTTTGATCGGCAATGTAAAGCGGGCTTTTTTCAAGTTTTTTAACCCTTTCAAGTTGCGCGGCGACGACTTTCGCAGTGTTTTCCTTGTTGATTTGCGGAGCGGTAACGGCGTTTGCGAGAGTTTCAATCAGAGGCAGAAACTGGTCTGAATTTGCCGTCGCGTTGATTTGAATATAATCGAAATTGCTTGTTACATCGAGACTTCCGCCCAAATCTTCGGCAAAATAATCTCTTTGCGCGTCGTTTGGAAACAGAGCGTTGGCAAGAACAGCCATCACGCCTTCTTTGCCTTGCGGGTCAAACGCCGAACCGCTGTGGATGCGCAGTTTAATCGTTACTTTTTCCGCGCCCGGCTCGTTCCAGACGAGCAGCTTCAAACCGTTCAAAAGTTTTTCCTGCCGCGGTTCGGAAATTTTCGTTTGCGCCGATGAAATCAAAGCGAATTGAAACAAAACTAAAAGCAGTATCGTAAATTTTTTGAAATTGGTAATATAGTTCATTATATTTGTTAGCTAAAATGAGTGAATCGAAAAAGTTAATCGTTAGTTGCAAAGCAAGCCTTTTTCGTTGGCAAAAGGAAACGATTTCGATAGCGTTTTTCGTTTAACGGATGCGTTTTCCGCGAATAAAAATTTTAGATTCGTCGCAGGCATCCGGTCAAACCGATAAAGCATCTATAAAAGTGTTGTATTTTAGTATATCGTTAAGTTAAAATTTTCCCGAATACTTAACATCCGTAAAAATCCGTTTATAATATAAAGTAGTTTGTCAGAAGGTTTTGAGAAAAAGCCTGAAAAGTTTAAGAGGTTAAAAAGATGGGAAAGATAGTAAAGCATTGTGCCGCTTGTGATGAGAGTTTCGCTGAGAGATTCGGATTTTGTCCGAACTGCGGCGGAACTTTAAAAGCATTCGAGATGAATCCGGTTCAGGAAGAAGCAAAAAACTCGGTGAACAAGGCGACGGAAATTCCTAAAGTTTCCGAAGCTCCGAAAGCCGACGCGCCGAACGTTAGTAATTTCACGGCTCCGGTGACGCCTGCGACCAGAATCTATGAGACTTCCCCGAAAATCGAACCGGCGATTATAAGCGCGTTTTCCGCAAACGGCGGTTCCACAAACGGAAAGACGGCAAACGATTTTCAAATGCCCGTCGAAAAAGTTGTTTCCGAACAGCCGACGGCAAAAGCGAAAGTTTCCGAAATCGCAAAGACGGAAAATCCGCCCGTGAAAGAGCCGACAGTTGAAAAAGCCAAGCCTTTGGCAGCGGCGGCTGTCGCAGCGGGAGCGAACGGCAGCGGAAACGGTCATCAATATCAAACCGCAAACAACGATTATAAACCGGCAAACATCGGTCAAAACAATTTTGCGGACGACGGATTTCACGTTACGGTTATCGAGGAAAAAAACGTCGGTCAGCGCAATATGCTGCTTCTCGGCTCGATGTTTTTTATGATGAGCCTGATCGTCGGTGGTGTCATTTATTCGCTTTACAATAAAGATTTGCTGGTCGGAGCGATTAGTTCAGAGGATTATATCAGCGTGCCGGTTGTCAGCGATGAGCCGATGGAAGTAGAAAAGGAGCAACCGAAATCGAAAATTGACAAAGATCCGGGCGGCGGCGGCGGCAGCGGTCGTGAAGAACAAACACCGACTTCAAAAGGCAGACTTGCGACGCAAATGCCCGATCCGCCTTTGATTTCGCCGTCGAAAACAATTCCGCAAAAGGATAATTTCGAGCTAAAGATGCAGGCGACGACGCAGGGAACAAAACAAATTAAACAGACGGATGAGCCTTACGGCGATCCGAATTCAAAATATACGCTTTCATCTGACGGTATGGGAAGCGGCGGCGGACAAGGCTCCGGCGTTGGAAGAGGACAGGGAAGCGGACGCGGAAACGGCGCAGGTTCGGGAATCGGTTCCGGATTCGGAAGCGGCGTAGGAACGGGAATCGGAGGCGGAACAGGCAGCGGAGTACCAGGTTCACCACCACCACCGCCGACAAAACCTGAGCCAGTCGGTCCAACCGTCGGCGTTGTTATTACCACCAAACCACGCGCTCCATACACGGACGCAGCCAGACAAAATCAATTTACCGGAACGGTTACTTTGCGCGTTACATTTCTGGCGAACGGACAAATCGGAAGCATTTCGCCGGTCAGCACAGCGCCTTACGGTTTGACCGAACAGGCGATTGCGGCGGCAAGGGGAATTAAATTTGAACCTGCGAAAAAGAGCGGCGTTCCGACAACCGTTACCAAACAAGTCCAATACAGTTTCACGCTTTATTAAAAACTTTCGATAACTTTTTCAAAAATCGTGAACCGAAGAATTTCGGCTCACGATTTTTTTTGCGCGAAGGTAAAGGTTTAATTTAAGAATCGAGTCCGAAGAATTTCTTGATTGAGTTAAAAACGCCCGCGTTATTTTCGGTTTTCACAATTTTAAGTTCGGGTTGCAGCTTGGCTAAAAGTTGACGGCGTTCTTCGACTATGCGGCTGAAACTCGCAACGAGCGGCGGATTTTCTTCGAGAATCGGTTTCAAGCAAAGATTGTCTATTTCCAAAACTTCGGTTTCCTCTTCCGCCGTTACCGTCGCCGTTCTCGGTTCGCCCGTCAAAAGTCCCATTTCGCCGAAAAAATCGCCTTCGCGCAGAACGTTAAGCGTTTTAGCCGTGTCGTCTTCTTTTATCTGCACCTTGACCGAACCTTTGTGAATGACAAACATTGATTTGCCTTTTTGACCTTGACGCACAATCGCCTCGTCCGGCGCGAAAACTCTGACGCGGCTGCTTGTCGCTAATTTTTGCGTTTCTTCATCGGAAAGCGGCGCGAAAATCGCTACATTGCTGAGACGTTCAAAAATATCGTTGGTGTTTTCGACAAAAGTTTCATCCTGCGCCTTGTTTTCGATATGGATTGTTTGCGTTGGAAAAGCGAATTCGATGCGCTCGCGCTGAAACGCATACCAGACTCGCTGGCGAATAAGCGCGTCCGTGTCGTTGTATTTTGAATAGTCTTCAAGCCAATACTTTATTTCCCAATCAATTCCGCTCGGACCCAAGTCTCTGACGCGAACAATCGGACGGATTTTCTGCGAAACATTTTCGATTTGCCGAACCGTTTCGCGGACGGTTTGAATGGTTTTGGCGGGCGAGTTTGTATAGACCGTATTAAAGAAAACCGTTCGCGCATTCAAATTCTCGCGCGGCGCGACCTCAATCGCTTCTTTGCCTAAAACGCTGTTGCTGATAATTAAAAATTTATTTTGAAACGTGCGGATTTTTACGCCGCGCCACGAGATATTATCAACAACGCCCGTGCCTTTTGTCGGAATTGAGATGACATCGCCGATTTGAAACGGCTGATCGGCTTGCATTGCCAAACCCGCGAAAAGATTTCCCAGAGTATCCTGCAAAGCGAGACCGATAATTACGCCTAAAATTGTCGAAGTCGTAAAAAGCGCGGCAAGATCAACGCCCGGAAACTGCGAATTAAAAATTATGAAAAACGCGACGATGTAAACGATTATTGATAAAACGTTTTGCAGCAGACTCGAAAATTCGTAAGCGCTCGAACGAAACGCGGTGCTGAAAATCAGAGTTCTCAAAAAACGTATCGTCGAAACTATCAAACTCATCCATAAAATCACTTTTACGATGCGAAAAAGCTGCGCGAGAAGCGCGACGAAAGTTTCCGCCATCATACCTTCGGTTTTGCCGAACACGCGGGAAGTATATTCGTTGACCGTTTCCTTAAAAGCGGAAATATTCGCGGTCAATAAATTTTCGACAAACGGAATCAGAATCAGCAGAAAAACAACGATTCCGGCAAAACTTACATATAAAAAAACTTTTCTTCGCAGGCTGGATTCTTTCATAGATAATTTCAAGATTCAGATTCACATTTTAGTTTTAGAATTCAAAAACTTGCATTCAAATTTTAATCCTGAATCCTGAATCCTGAATTTAAAACGTTTAAAAAATATCTCTAATCGTCGTTATAAGCAATAAAAGCGAGAGAATTGAGAGAATAATCGTGATAATCCACGCGATGAGATTAAAGAAAAAGCCGTTTTTGTATTCGCCCATAATCTCGCGGCTGCCCGAAAGGGAAACGACGGCGACGAGAATAAAAGGAAGAAGAAGACCGTTGATGCACTGCGTAAATAAGAGCAGTTTGATTTGCGGAATTCCCGGAATCAGAGCGACAATCGCGCCGATTAAAATCAGGGAAGTAAAAATGCCGAGAAAAATCGGCGCTTCACGAAACGAATGTCCGAGTCCTTTTTCAAATCCGAGCGCTTCGCTGATCGAATAAGCCGTCGCCAATGGTAAAACGCCCATCGCCAGCATTGACGCGCCGAAAAGCCCGACCGCGAAAAGGTATTTCGCGTATTCGCCGACGACCGGCGCGAGAGCTTGCGCGGCATCGGCGGCGGTTTCGAGTTTGATGCCTTGCGTGTGAAGCGTCGCGGCGGTTGAAACGACAATGAAAAAAGCAATTAAGTTGGCGAAAACGACGCCGATTATCGCGTCGGCGCGGGCAATCGGATAATCTTCCTTGTCCATTCCTTTTTCAACAACCGAAGATTGCACGAAAACCTGCATAAACGGCGTGATTGTCGTTCCGATTAAAGCCATTACCGTGAACAAATATCCGGTTTCAAAACTAAAACTCGGCGTCACGAATTCCGTTCCGACTTTTCCCCAATCGGGTTTTGACAGAAAAGCCGAAACGATATACGTCAAAAATATCAGAGACATCAACAAAAATATCTGTTCGACCCGTTTCGGCGTGCCTTTGACGATTAGCCACCAGACGGCAACCGCCGTAATCGGAATTGTTATGTAGCGAGAAATGCCGAAAAGCTCGGAAGCCTGCGCGATTCCGACGAATTCGGCGACGATAATTCCCGCGTTCGCAATCAAGAGCGCCAGCATTACCAGCGTCGTCCAGCGCACGCCGAATCGTTCGCGGATTAAATCAGCCAAACCTTGTCCGGTAACGACGCCCATTTTCACGCACATAACCTGCGCGAAAACGAAACAGACGGTCATCGGAATAAAACTCCACAAAAGCGTGTAGCCGTATTCGGCGCCGGCGGCTGAATAAGTTGCGATTCCGCTGGCTTCGTTGCCCGCGCTGGCGGCGATGATTCCGGGTCCTAAAACCGCGAGATAAGCGTAAAATTTATATGAAGAAAGGTTGCGCGGGATTCGCACGCGAAAGCGACGCAGGTTTTGCACAAATTTTTTGTCGGAAAACCTCGAAAAATTCATTGATTCTACTGTCGCCTTCGTTCATAGATTGCAGAGTCTAAAATGGCAAAAATTAAAAATTTTATGTTCGGGTGTTGAAATAAATGAAGTTTGAATATAGCGCGATTAGTGCAAACTTAAAAGCGAGATATAAAGGATTTTTGAATTTTCCGTCAAAAAGCCATAAACTCAAAGTATAAAGCAGTTTTTAGTCCAAAATCTAAAATCCAAAATCAAATATGACACACAATCTTTATAATACCCGACAGACTTTCAAAACAGGCACAGGCGAAGACGGCGCGTTTTATTCGCTGCCGCAATTGGAAAAAGAAGGTTTAGCGAAAATTTCCTGTCTCCCCATTTCGATTCGCATCGTTTTGGAATCGGTTCTCAGAAATTACGACGAGAAAAAAGTTCAGGAGAGAGACGTTCGCAATTTGGCTAAATGGGGCGCGAACGACGAACGCTCGAACGAAATCCCGTTTGTCGTCGCCCGCGTTCTTTTGCAGGATTTTACGGGCGTTCCGCTGCTGGTTGACCTTGCGGCAATGCGTTCGGCGGTTGAAAGAGTCGGCGCGAATACGGGTTTGATCGAGCCGCTCGTTCCCGTTGATTTGGTGATTGACCATTCGGTGCAGGTTGATTACGCGGGTTCTGATGAAGCGTATCAGAAAAATATGGAGATGGAATTTCGGCGCAACGAACAGCGTTACCGGTTTTTGAAATGGGGAACGCAAGCGTTCGATGATTTTTCGGTCGTGCCGCCGGGAATCGGAATCGTGCATCAAGTCAATCTCGAATATCTGGCAAAAGGCGTGTTTGAACGCGACGGCGTTTATTTTCCCGATACTCTGGTCGGAACGGATTCGCACACGACAATGATAAACGGTCTGGGAATCGTCGGTTGGGGTGTCGGCGGCATCGAAGCCGAAGCCGGAATGCTTGGACAACCCGTCTATATTCTCACGCCGGATGTCGTCGGCGTTCATCTGTCGGGCGATTTGCCGCAGGGCGCGACGGCGACGGATTTGGTTTTGCGCGTTACCGAAATGCTGCGCGAAGCGAAAGTCGTCGGTAAATTCGTCGAATTTTTCGGCGAAGGCGCGAGAACACTTCACGCGACCGACCGCGCCACGATTGCGAATATGGCGCCCGAATACGGCGCGACGATGGGTTTCTTCGGCGTTGACGAAAAAACTCTGGAATACTTCAGAGCGACGGGCAGAAGCGAAGAACACATCACGACGATTCGCAATTATTTTACCGCGCAGGAAATGTTCGGCATTCCGCTCAAAGGTGAAGTTGATTACACAAATACGCTCGAACTCGATTTATCAACAATCGTTCCCGCTGTCGCCGGACCGAAACGCCCGCAAGACCGCATCGCGCTGACCGATTTGGACGAAAAATTCAGTGAATTATTTACGAAACCTCTCGCCGAAGGCGGTTACGGCAAAGACGCGGAAGATTTGGAAAAACAGTTTATGGTTACGATGGGAACAAACGTTTCGACGGTTTCGGTCGGCGGCGGCGCGCAATCGCCTGCGAGTATTCCGCTTCCTGTTTTGACCGTGACTCCTCATCTTAATAACAAGGCGGCGCAGGCTTTAAGCAATACGACTCCTGAAAACACAAACGTAACGACCGAAGTTGAAATGATTAACAATCGTCCGACTCCCGACCGCGTTGAAGACGTGACGGCGAATGTCGAGCAGACGACAACTTCCATCGGACACGGCGACGTTTTGATCGCCGCGATAACTTCCTGCACCAACACTTCAAATCCGAGCGTGATGCTTGCCGCCGGAATTCTAGCGAAAAAAGCGGTCGAAAAAGGCTTGAAAGTTCCGCCTTATGTCAAAACGTCGCTCGCGCCAGGTTCGCGCGTCGTTACGGAGTATCTGGAAAAAACCGATTTGCAGCAGTATTTGGACAAACTCGGTTTTGAACTCGTCGGCTACGGCTGCACGACTTGTATCGGAAATTCCGGTCCGCTCGATCCTGCCATCGAAGAAGCGATTGTCGAAAACGATTTAATCGCCGCGTCGGTTTTGTCTGGAAACCGTAACTTTGAAGCGCGCGTTCATCAGAACATCAAAGCGAATTTTCTGATGTCGCCGCCGCTCGTTGTCGCTTTCGCGCTTGCCGGAACGATTATCAAGGATGTAAATGAAACGCCGCTCGGAAAAGATACGGACGGAAACGACGTTTATCTGAAAGACATCTGGGCTTCGCTCGACGAAGTAAAAGATGTTCTGCAAGCCGCCTTCGACCCTGAAACTTACAAGCAGCTTTACAGCGAGTTCGCCGAAAAAAATCCTCTGTGGAACGACATTCCTTTGACTGAAGGCGACGTTTATCAATGGGACGCCGATTCGACTTACATTCAAGAACCGCCGTATTTCGAGAATTTTTCGATGGAAACCGGAGAGTTTTATGACATCAAAGACGCTCGCGCACTTGCCGTTTTCGGCGATTCGGTAACGACCGACCACATCTCGCCGGCAGGCGCGATCAAGCCGAGTTCGCCCGCCGGACTTTATTTGCAGGAACGCGGAGTCGAGCCGATGAATTTTAATTCATACGGTTCGCGCAGAGGAAACGACCGCGTGATGCTGCGCGGCACATTCGCCAATGTCCGCATCAAAAACCTGATGGTCGCGCCGAAAGAAGGCGGTTTTACCTGCTATCAGCCGGACGGCGAAGATATGACGATTTACGACGCGGCGATGAAATATAAAGAATCGAATACGCCGCTGATGATTTTCGCCGGACAGGAATACGGCACGGGTTCATCGCGCGATTGGGCTGCCAAAGGCACGATGCTGATGGGCGTCAAAGCCGTCGTCGCGCAATCGTTCGAGCGCATTCACCGCTCAAATCTCGTCGGAATGGGCGTGCTTCCGCTGCAATTCAAAGAAGGCGAATCGGCGCAGAGTTTAAATCTAAACGGCACGGAAACTTTTGATTTAATCGGACTCGAAAACTCCGAGGTCAGACCGCGCCAAAATGTAACTTTGCGGATTAACCGCAGCGAGAGCGAAACTGAAGAAGTTCAATTAACTCTGCGAATTGACACGCCGATTGAACTCGAATACTACAAAGGCGGCGGTATCTTGCCGTATGTTTTAAGACAATTGATAAATCAATAAATTTATCGTTTGAAATTTATGCGAAA
>CAXSHW010000058.1:7818-27643 GCA_964237245.1 uncultured Pyrinomonadaceae bacterium | reverse complement strand
GTTCTTCGTAGAGTTTGGCTAAATCCAGAAGAATCATTTCACGGTCGTAAAGCATTCGCTCCAATTCAGAATCGAGTTTGGCGAGACGTTCCAGATTCTGCAGTTCCGCATCCGCCCGCCTGCCGATTGAATGGCGCAGAAAATCGTCCAAATCGCGCTTGTTCTGATCCATATCGAAAATGCCGGATCTGATGCGGCGCGAAATGTTAACGACCGATTGAATCTGACTGGTAATCGTGTTTTCGATGCGCCGTTTTAACTCGAACGTGCCGCGTATCAGCCGCCCCAACTGCGCGTAAGTTGTAATCAGTTGTTTGTGGCCCATAACCTGCTCGTCAACCTTGTCTAAAATGCCGCGCAGATTCGTGACCGATTCGACCATTTTCTGATATTGTTGGGCGGCTTTTTCATACATCGCCACGTAATGATTAATCGTCTCGACCCACCGCGCGGATTCTTCGATCTTCTTGGCAATCTGCAAAGCGTATTGCGAGGGATCGAAAACCGTGAACTGTGCTTGAGTCGGTTTGACATCGAAGCCGAGCAGAATCGAAGAGAGAACAAGACTCATCAAAATTTGTTTCGGAAAACTTAAAGTTTTGTTTTTCATCAAAGGATTCCTCCTGTTTGGGTTTCCGCTAAATCCGATTCGCTTAAATTCGTCAGCCCCGCCGCCGTCAGCCCGCGCGGATATTTACCCGCAAGCCAACTGACGACGAAGGCAAGCGGCAAATCCGGTCGCAGATTTTCGACGAGGCGGCGAGCATTGGCTTCATTCGTATCGTTAGTGTTCGCCCAAACCATCGTCGGCGAAGCGTGAACTTCCGCCATTTCGATAATTTTGTCGCCTCCGCTGCCAACGACCATCAGCCACTGCGTGTATCGCCCGTATCGATTGTTAATTGCGCGGACGGCGGCGATGGTCTCTTTCGAGAGTTCGCAGTCCTCGCTAAGGCGTTCAAAGCCGCCGATTTGTTTGCCGATGATTTTCACGCTGGAATTTTTGACTAAATCAATTCCTGAAACATTCGGGCGTTCCGGCGTGCCGGTGAAATGCTCGTAGGCTTGCGAGAAAAGAATCGTCACCAAGCCTTCTTTGCGTCCCGTAACTGAGGCTTCCGCCATTAGTTCCTGAATAGCCGGAAAATGCTTGTTGATTTCGCGCACTTCGTCGCAGATAAAAAGAATCGGAGTTTTCTGCTGCTGCGCGTCTTCCTCGCCGATCTCCTGCATAATCTGCGCGCTGATGCGGAAGCCAACTGATTCACGAATTTTCTCGTCGAGCTGGCTGATAGTCGAAAGCTCGAAAACGTCGAACATTGAATTTGCGTCGTAGTCGGGATGCGTCGGCGCGTTCAGCCAAGGATCTTTGCGGTAGATATTTAATTTCAGATAAAGCTCATCGGCTCGCGCCTTTTGCGCGTTCTGCCAGTGATAAGTTTTCAGAACATCGAGAAAATGCCCCAGAGTCGGTTGAAACTTCGGTCGCCCTTCGCCGTTCCTTGCGTTAGCCATTTTGTAAACTTCATCAATCACCGTAGAGGCTATCGCGCTCGTAATCGCGTCCGTGCGCGGCGTTTTGCTCAGAATCAAAATGTCGGTTAAAACCATTGCGAGTTGGCGCTTGTTCGGCAGTTTGCCCGTTTCAATTCCCGGATAATTCCAGATGTTGATCGGCTTCGGTTCGCGCTCGTTGAACTCGATGTGCCTGCCGTTAAAAAGGCGGCAAATCGGTTTGAACGAATAGCGGTAATCCATCACGCGCACTTTCACTTGTCCGCGATGAGCGCGGATGTCGGTTATCAGCATCGTCGCTAGAAACGATTTGCCTTCGCCCGATGCCGCCGTAACTATGACGGTCGGCGACTTAATCAAGCTGCGGTCGTAAAGGTCTAAACCGAACATTGCATTCGTCGGAGTCGTGAAAATGCTGTGCGGTCGCGGCGAGCCTCGCCAGTTCGTTTCGGTCGGAACGAAGGCGATAACCGAATCGGCGGTTTCGACGAGTTCCTGCCCGGTTTTCCGGTGTGATAATTCACCGGCGAGCATTCGCGGATAAATCGCCCGCTGGCGCGCCGCATCTTCACGAATGGCATCCGCGCCGGTTCTTTTCCGAATGGAAGCTATACATTCATCGCAGCGGTCGTCGAGCGTTTTGATTGCTTCGAGCAGTTCGTTTTTACTGTGCGGTTTTCCGCCGTAAACAATGACATTGAGGCGAATCCGGCAAATCTCTTCATTGTCGCCTTCGACTTGTTCGAGCAGATTTTCGAGGTCGGCTTTAATCACGACGGCATCTTTTTTGAGCTGCCGAAATCCGAGCCAAGTGTTTCGGCTTCCGTCTATGCGGTCAATGCGTTTCTGCAAATCTTTTTTCGCTTTCGACTTTTCGACCGTCGTGAAATCTACAATAATTTCGTGCGGAAATCTCAAATTTCTCGTCGCCGTCAAATAGCGCATCGTGTCGGCGGTAACGAAACCTTGCGGCAGAGTTTTCAAGCTCACCAGAGCGGCGAGCGCGCCGTTGTGCCGGACGTAATTTGTCTCATTGCATTCTATTTTCGCGCTCGTCAAATAACGCCGCAGGTCAATTCGTTTCTTCTTCGGCAATTTCGGAGGCTGAAGATGTTCGCGCCGGTGGCTCGCAAACATTTCGTCGAAAACTTCCTGGGCGGAAAGTTCGCTAAGGCAAAGTTCTTTCGGGAAATTCGCTTCAAACGCCTGAAAAATCCGCGCCGCTTTTTCGCGGCAGTGTTTTTCGGCATTAATTTCGCGCGCCAAAAATTCCTGCGCGAGCGCGTTTTTGCCGGTGATGACGGGCTTGATTAAAAGCGAGAAGATGCCGCCGGATTTTACTTCGCGCAAAAGGGAAGGAACAAAACGCGAGAAAACGCTTTTGTCGCCTCGGTGTTTTGTCGGCACTCGAATCCAAACGGTGGCGGTTTGCGTTTTTATCTCGCCGCTTCTGACCGCTTCTTCGTAAACGGCGAGGTTCGTCGCTTGCAGCAGGGAAGCAAGCGAATCGCTTTTCTCTGTGTTGCGTGTCCGCAAATGATTTCGCAGCGTCGCGCCGTCGTCGGGTTTACTTGCAAAGCGAAATTGAATAATCGTTTTTTCCGGCTTCTCGAATTTGAGCAGCGTTTTTAGTTCTTCTACGCGCTGCTCGGTAAGGCGTTCGTCATCGTAAAGCGTGTTTGCCGGCTCAAACCGGTAAGCCTTAGCGAAACTGCCGTCGCGATAGCGCACGACGTTGCCTTCAAGACCTAAAATTTCAGTCGGAAAGAGACGCCCGCCGCTCGTGCGAGACAAGTTTTCGTCGGCAGGTTTAATTTTAATTTTCTCGTCCGTTTCAGGCAGGGGAAATTTGCGGCGCGATTTGGCAATCGGCAGAATTCGCCAGCCGATTGCCAAACCGATTCCGCCTAAAAAGAAACTTCCCAAAACGGCGAAAAGCGTGTTTGCCAGTGTTAAATTTGCGGTGTCCATTTTTTTATTTACCTTTTTTGCCGGTTACCCAGTCGGTTTGTCCGAATTCTTCATTAATCGGCGGGCGAAAATCCGTCCATTTATCAGTCGCTGCATCGAACTTGTTCTTCAGCCAGCATTCCGGCTTGCTTGCCCGCAGGAAATTGAAAGTCCCCAAAAGGGCGATAAACGTGAAAAGTCCGAGCGGGAATCCGAGCGGGACGTAATAAAACCAAAGTCCGAAAACGAACGGCAGAAAATAAGCCGCGGCGGTCGGGATAAGAATATATTTCCAATCGCCCTGATAAACGCCGAAGCGTTTTAACTGACGAAAAATGTTGGGTCGTGTAAATCGTCTTCGCATTTTATTTCTAAAAGTTGGTGTCAACGCTCACCGCGTGTCCCTGAGCGATTTGCCAGAACACGGCGACGACCGTTCCGAAGGCGAAAGCCAAAATCGCGCCGAAGACCTGACTGCCCCATTCCTTGCCGGTCATCTTGTTGAAGATTCCCCACGCCACGCCGACCGCGCCGAGACAGAAAAGCAGAATCGCCATCAGCTTCAAACCCTCGCGGATGATGTTCGAGAGATTTCCCGCATCGCCGGAAAAAATCGGACCCTGCGCGAAAACGGCTTGGCTCAAAATTAAATTCGCTCCCGTTATCGCCAGAGCCGGAAAACTTGCCTTGCCATATTTCAGGCAGGTCGCCGGCGCGCCCGAAATTGTTGTTTGTAATTTGCTCGCCGCGCATACGGGAGGCGTTCCACAGTTTTTTAATTTACCGTTTATCATTTTTCCTCGAAATTTTTTATTTGTATTTTTTTTGGAGCTTCTCCCGTTTTTTTCGAGATGGCTCCTCGGTTCGGTTTAGGCTTAGTGCAAGAGGTGTGCCGATGAGCGAAAGTCAAAGAATTAACGGCGTTTCGCGCCGGTCTGGTCGCCCGCGGCACAAAGGTTGCGCTTGAGCTTCTTGAGCAATCCCGAAAAACTCAAATCTTTTGAGATTCTTGTTTTCAATTTAATAAATTTTTCGAGGTAATTAGAGAAAATGATTTTTAATTTCGCCGCCGGACGCGACCGACAAAAGCGTCCTTTCAGAATTCTTTTTTTGTTTTTCGCCGCTTTTTTTGCCGTTCAATTTCAAGCAGCCGCGAACGCGCAAACCGTTTTGACCAGACAGCAATTTTCGCGTTTGAATGTGCTGTCGCGGGCGGCTTTCTTTGAAAGGGAAATCTTGAAAACGGCAAACGATGAAGGCGTTGACCCGAATGTTTTGTGGACGATTGCCTATAACGAAACGCGCTTTCGCCCGTGGCTTCAGAGTCCAAAAAATGCTCGCGGAATGATGCAGTTTATTCCTTCGACCGCCGCGCGTTTTGATTTGTCCGACCCGTATCAACCGATTCCGGCAATTCGCGCCGCCGCAAAGTATGTGAGGTATTTATCGAATCTTTTCGGCGGGCGCATTGATTCGATTCTCGCGGCTTACAACTCCGGCGAAGGGACAGTGACGGCGTATCTGAGTGGAAAATCCTTGCGCGACGGGCGAAAAATCATCAACGCAAGCGGACAAAAAACGCTCGGCGGCGTTCCGCCATATTCCGAAACCATCGGATACGTCGGGCGCGGACTGAAGATTTATCGCTGGTTGATTGTTCGTCAAACCTTCTCGAACGCTTCTTTCAAAGCGAACTTTCCCAACGCGATTTCCGCGTCAGTGGCTCGCGTTTCGCTTTTTGACGCAGAGTTGGGACGAGTGCCGAATTTCATTATTCCCGTTACAAAACAGACGGTGCAAAGCCAAGTTGTAGTAGCGGAAAATCAGATTACTCCAACCGCGAACAATGAGAAGCCGGATGAAACAAAATCGACGGAAGTTTTTTACGATCCGCGCTCCGGCAACCGTTACGTCGCGGGCGAAAACGGCAAAGTAAAATTAGACGACGGCGTGGTCGTAATCAGCCAAGATAC
This sequence comes from uncultured Pyrinomonadaceae bacterium, assembly GCA_964237245.1. Classification (GTDB taxonomy): domain Bacteria; phylum Acidobacteriota; class Blastocatellia; order Pyrinomonadales; family Pyrinomonadaceae. The sequence continues at coordinate 22,205 of CAXSHW010000058.1, read as the reverse complement.
TCGCCAAACGGCAAACGTCGCCCGCTCGACCTTTTTTGCCGCGCCCGTCAAGAAATAATTTCAACCCTTAAATCACAGCGTCTTGCCGGAAAGCGTGTCCTTCCAGCTTTTTTATTTATGAAACTCGAACTTCGTGATTATCAAACCGAAGCTCTTTGCGTTTTACTCGAATACGCGAAGCGTGCGGCAGAGAATCGGTTTTTAAAGGGCGACACATCGCAAGATTTTCCGCGTCGCCTGCTGTGCATCCAGCCGACCGGGGCAGGGAAGACCGTTTTGATATTGGCGTTTGTTGCAGAAGTCGCGGCGCGCTTCGGTTGGAAACCTCTGCTCGTCGTGCCGAGCCGCGCACTCGTCGCGCAGACGATTGAACGCGCCAAACAATTTTTTCCTGAACTCCGCACGTCGAAAATCGGCGACGGCTGTTTTGATTTAAGCGGCGATTTCGTCGTCGGAACAGCAGCGTCGCTCGCCGGAGAAAAACTGCGGCGCGTGCCGCCCAATTATTTTTCCGTTCTCGTCTGCGATGAAGCCCATCACGCGGCATCTCGCACCTTTCGGGAAATGCTCGATTATTTCAGCCAGGCGCGATTGCAAATCGGCGTAACCGCAACGCACATTCGCGGCGACGGCGAATCAATCGCCTCGCCTGATTACTTCGGCACGGTTGCTGTGTGGAATACAATTTCGCAATTAACCCGTGCCGGCTACCTCGTTCCGGCTTACGGCTTTTACGCACAAACGGCGACTTCGCTCGAAGGCTTGAAAATCAAAAACGGCGATTTTGTCGAGCGCGAGCTTTCTCGAACTGTTAACAATCCGGCGCGAAACGACGTGGCTGTCGCCGCCTTTTTTGAACATCTGCTCAATCGCCCAACGGTTTGTTTCGCGGTTGATGTCGCTCACGCGAAGAATTTAGCCAGCAATTTTCAGGAAAACGGAATTCTTGCCGAAGCCGTTTGGGGCGCGATGAACCGTAATGAAAATAACGAAATTATGCGTCGTTTCGAGAATGGCGAAACGCAGGTTTTAGTCAATGCCAAACTGCTCGTTGAAGGTTGGGACTGCCCGCAGACGAGCGGCGTAATCATCGCGCGTCCGGCAACAAATGCTTCGGCGGCGGTTCTCGGTCCGCAAATGATTGGACGCGCACTGCGCCCGTCCGTTTCGATAGGAAAAAAGGATGCGGTTATCGTCGAGTTAAAAGATTCGGACAGCTCAAAAACTTCCGGCTCGCCGCAACGTGCGACATTGCTCGGCGCGATTAGCGAATCGAGCGACGACGATAATTTTTCTTCCAGCGTTTCACTGCATGAACAAGCCGATTTTAACCGTGCTGTACGCTCGTGGAAAACGCGCGAAAAATTACGCTCGTCGCTTTTGAACGGTGAAGACGCGCAGCTCTTTTTCGATGTCATCGAAGAAATTGAACGGGCTTCGCGTTTCGCTTGGGTTCCGCTCGGAGCGTGTCTTTATATGCCGCTCGAAGACGGTGACTTTTTAGAAATCAATGAGACCGCGCCCGCGTTCTTCGAGATTCGCGGCTGCGTGAAAGGCGATTTTCACGGCGGCGGCGGCGGCGGCTCGCGCGCCCAAGCTCTCGATATTGCCGACGCTTGGCTCGCCGCCGGGCAACGAGCAAGTAAACTCATCCGGCGCGACGAGCCTTGGCGAAAACGCGCGGCTTCTGAAAAACAAATTCTGCTGGCGGCGGAACTCACCGGCTTGAGCGTCACTCAACTTTCCGATTTAACGAGCGGGAACGCGAGCGACTTGATTCGCAGTGCTTATGCGCTACGCCTATCGCCCGCAGAATTAATTTTCGCCCGCGCTGCTCTGTCCGTCGGCGCGAACTCCGCAAAAATTCCGCACGCTTGGCAAATTAACGGTTCTATTTCGGCTTGAGGATTTGGCGAATTTTTGCACCATTGGTGCATTTTTGCACCAAGCACTTTTTGGTTTCTCATTAACCTTATATTTTATCTACGTTTCAGAGCATTTTAATTTGGTGCATTTTTGCACCAAGTATAAATCATCGTTTCGTTCTTTCTCTTTTTTACCTTTTCGACTCTGGTTTTTAGCATTCTCCCGATCAGTTTTTCAGAAGTTTTTGATATTTTCCGACCTTTGCTTTGGCACTCGTCTTGCCCTAAGAGTTTTTCATTGGCAACACCAAACAATTCTTTTTTGATTTTTAGCTTCGGATTTACAAATTTTTTATGAATAAAGATTCAGGCGCGCAAGCCGCCGAAAACGGAGAACTGCATACGAGCTTTGGCGACGGCGGTTATGCTTCGGTTTTTCACCAAACAACGGAAAACGCGCCGCTCGATTTTTCGGCGGCGATTAACCGCGACCCGGAAGATGTTTTGACGATTTCTTCTTTGCTCCGTGCCGTTTGGGTTTTGCTTTTCGTCCTCGCGGCGAGCGTCGTGATGAACGTCTATCTTTCGGTGCGACGCGCCGACCGAATTGTCGTTGATAAAACTTCCGGTCGAGTCGTCGAATTGAACAACCGCGATTACGGCGCGACCGAATCGGTGGAGATTGCGCCCGACCGTCCGAACGACACGGACAAAAAATATCTGGTCAAAGAATTTTTGAAATCGCTTTACGCGGTCGAGCAGACGACGCGGGAAGCAAACGTTAACAAACTTTTGCGAATGCTCGACCCGGATTTATCGCTATCGTTTGCCGCAAAATTAAAACAAAACGGCACGCTCGCGGCGGAGAAAGCCGAAAGCGTCAATTCGTCGTGGGAGTTGCAGGACTTGTCGGTTGACGAGCGCGACCCATACGTCTTACGAGCTATCGGCATCCGGCGCGTGCGGCGCAAAGCCAACGGGCAGGACGTTGAAGAAGCCGTGCAATTAAAATGCAAATTTCTTTTGAAAGACGCGCCGATGTCGCCGGCGCGTAACGACAATAACCTGCGAACGGGTTTCACGATTCTGCGTTTTCGCGTCGAGCCGGTGAACGGCAAATCATCCTCGCCGATTGTTTTGCTCGCCGACGAAGATACTTCTTCGACAACTGTTGAGCCGCCGCAGACAAATGATGATGCGGATTTGCCGAGCCAATCAAACACTGCCCCGAAGTAAAAGTTAATTACCTACTATTTTTCGATTTTAGTTTTCGCGCCAAAGGCATTGCTCCGGCGCGTGAGAGAGGATTTTTATGCAAAACCAAGAATTTTTAAGACATTTTTTCAACGAACTACATTTGCGGCGATTCGCTTTAATCAAAATCGTCGTCATCACCACAGCGTTCTTTTTGTGCTGCGCGCTTGAAGTGCCGGCGCAGGTCAAACGCCCCGTTAAAAAACGCAGGCAAAGCCTTATCGCAAAAAACATTCAGCCGACTAAAGCAGACAAAACAATCACTCAGAACGCGCTCGTCTTGAATGCTCTTAATCCGGTAACGATTATCAATTCCGCCGAAACCGATTTTCTGTCGGGCGAGGCGAGCGTCACCGTCAATCCGAAACAGCCGACGATTGTTCGTCTTGGGCTGGCGCAAAACGCGGTTTCAATCGTCGAGTTTCCGGCATCCGACGGCATTTATTACATTCACGAAGGCAATCCGAAATTCGCTTCCGTTTTTCAATCGCCGACCAAAGAAACCGACCGTTCGATTACGATTTATCCGGGCGAAGGCTTCGTCGCGGCGCGCGATAGCGGCGGCGCAACGCCTTCGGCGACGATTACTTTGCAAATGCGTTCCGGTCTGGTTTTGATTTTGGAACTCGTTCCGGTTTCCGATTTGCGGAAAAACGCGCATCGCTGCGTCATCAATTACAACCGCGATGAAGTCATTAGCGCGAGACGCGCGGCGGGACTCGCCTACAATCTCGGCGGTGAAGACGCTAAAACAAATAATCAATTCAATACGCGGGCGAACTCGAAACTCGTTGGCGGCGGCGGCGAAATCTCCAGCGAAACCATTGGGGAAGTCAAAGCTACCAATGAATCTTCAAACTTTATTCAAACGTCGCTCGAAGTTTCCAAAGGTTCAATCAGCCAAAAACCTAATGCGGATAAATCTTCCAAAAAGCCAAAAACCGCGCTCGAATTATCGCGTTTCGTCAATGCTCGCCTTGCCGATGCCCTGAAAAATCCGAAGAAAAATTTGGGCGCGTGGTCGGAAGCCAAAAACGGTTTGAGTTTGGCGGTCTCTGCGGTTGCTGAAATTGACGCGGAGCAAAGATTAGTTGTCGTCGCCGTCCGCAACCAATCAACCGCCAATTTGAGGCTCGTTCCCGGAACGCCGGAACTCGAAATTCAAACGACGGACGATAAAGGTAATGCGCTGCAAACCGAGCGGCTGGAGAGAACTTACGTCGAGACGACGAGCCTCGAAGGTTTAATTCTGCCCGGCTCTGTCAGTTATTACGCGCTCGTTTATCGCGCTCCCATTATGGGCGCGAGTCAGAGATTGCGCGTGCTGGTTTCGCACCGCGAAGCCGCCGATTCGCCGACCGTCATTGTTTTGCCGAACGCGGGCGCCAAAAAGGAGTAGAACTGAAATGACCGCAACCACTGTTGATGAAATTCCCGCCGCGCTGCCCGTTTCCGAATCGGAAGAGACGCGCGAAAAATTATTAAAACAAGCCGCAGCTGATGGCGCGTCGTCGGCGAGCGAAACTTTGCCCGAAGAAATTGACGAGGAAGAAGATTCTGTTGATGAAACTCGGCTCGCCAAACCATCGAAGAAAAAACTATTTTTGGCGTTTGTCGGTTTCGTCTTCTGCTTCGTTTTGCTTCTCGCCGTTTTGTGCTGGTTCTTCGGCATCGGCGTTTTCGCGCAAACAAAAAAACAGAATGTTGACCGCACCGTAAAAATCAATGGTGCGACCGCCGCGCCCGCAACCGAAGACGAAAAGCTAAAAATGGCTCTCAATCTCGTCGCGGAGAAAACGCCGAGCGGTAGCAGCGGTGACAATTTGACTTCGACGGTAAAATTCAAACGGCGATTCGTCCGTTTCTACGGCACAGCCGAATAAATCAACCGATTTGAACGAACCCGTCGTCGTGCCTGATTCGTTTTCGCAATCGTCGAATCCGAACACCGCCAGCGTCGCGCCGGTGACGATCAACGGCGGGGAGGCGCGCACGCAAAATGTTTCGCTGCAAGCCGAGCAAAACGCGAGCGGCTCAAATTCCGGCAAATCGAATCCGCTCAAAAATGCGCCGCCGAAAACGAACAGCGAATCAGAACCGTCGGCACGCTCGCTCTTTTTCGGCGCGTCGAAAAAAGAAAATTCGCTTTCGAGTTCGGTCGTCCCGAACGTCGTTCAAACAGTTCTCGGACGCGAAAATTTCGATGTCAGCAAAGCCACCGCACCAATCCCGTTCGGAACGCTTTTGCCGATTCGATTCCTTGGCGCGGTCTTTACGCTTCGCGCTTCGGGCGGGCTGGTCAGAATGGAATTGACGCGCGCGGTTTCGGGAAAAGATTATTCTTATCCGGCTGGCACAATTTTAGTCGGCACTCTGCGCGGCAGCGAATACAAACGCGCCTTCGTTTCGGTTCTCGGTTTGATTGACCCGAAGAGCGGCGGATTAGTGAAGTTCGAGGGCGAAGTGATGGGCGGTGACGGCGCATCAGGCGTTACGGGTCGCCGCCGCAAAATAAAGAGTGCGTGGTCTCGCGTTCTGTCGGGTTTGCGCGAAGTCGGAGCGTCCGCTGTCAATGTCATCGGCAGCCGACGTTCGGGCGGAACGGTCGTCATCTCGGACTCCACGACGCGGGCTTCCGGCGTGTTATCGCAGGAACTTGGAGGCGCGAGTCAATCGGGCGAGTTCGTCGAAATTTCAGCCGGAACGAACGCTTATGTTCTGGTTACGGATTTACCAGACGAAGTTTCCGATGAAAGTAGGCTGGCGCAAAACTCAAAATCGGCGACCGGCTTGACGGACGATGAATTGGCAAATCTTTTCAGCGAAGGCTCGCCCGATAAAATCCGCGCCGCGCTTGGAGCAATGACACCGCAATTTCGCCGCCTCGCCGAACAAGCTCTGGCGACGATGGAAAATCATTAAATTTTAAGGTTGTAGAAAATGATTCCGCACGATATAAACAGGGCGCAAATTAACCCGCGCAATTTAGTTTTAGAAAACCGCGAACTGGAGCTTTACGATTTAATCTGCCGCGCCGGTTACGTTCCCGAAGAGCAAAATTTTTCCGACTTCTGCCAGAGCTTGAAATCCGGTCGGGCGTGGCTCGTATCGGGAACGCGCGGCAGCGGCAAAACCGCTTTTCCCGAAGCCTTAGCCTCCGCCTGCAATTTAACGATTTGCATCGTCGCCGGGCGCGACGGTCTGAAACAGGAAGAAATTCTTTACGATTGGGACAAAGAAGAACAGAAGGAATGGATGCAGGAGCATCTGCGGCTCGCCAAAGATTTGCCTGAAACGGAGCGCGATTTTTTGATGAGTCGAGCCAGACGCGAAAAATGGAAACGCGATTTTCTCGTTTTAGGCGAAATGGGCTTGGCTTACGATTTGGCGGCGCAAGCTGCAAAAAAACCGGAAACGGAGTCTGCGCCGCCGATTTTGCTGCTCGATGAAAGCGACAAATTCGGCGCGAGCATTGAAGATTCGATGCTGATGCCTCTGGAGCGCGGGCTGGTTTATGTGCCGCGACTTCAAAACGGATTCGTCGGTATCGGCGATTGGAAAATGCGTCCGATTGTCGTGACGACATCGAACGATCTGCGGCACAAACTTTCCGCGCCATTCGTTTCGCGCCACATTTTTTCGCGCTTCAACACGCCGTCTCTCGCCAAAGAATTGGAGATTTTGCGCGTTCGCTGCCCGAACGCTTCGACGGCGCAATTAGCGTTCGCCATCAAACTGCTCGACGCGGTGCGCGGCGTTGCCGGACTCGAAGATTATCCGAGTTTACGAGAATCCATTGATGTCGCGGCTGCCTTCGAGCGCGACCAACTCGTTTACTTGGACGAGACGGCTCTGCTTCGCTATTTCTGCTATTTCGTCAAAACGACGGAAGCGCAGGAACTTTTAAAGTTGCAGCTCGATTATCTGCTACTCGCGGCGACGGCTTTTCACCCGATTGTTGATATGTGGCTGGCGGAACGCGACACGGATTGGAAGCGAATGCTTTTAGGCAACGGCACTGTTTTTATGACCGAACGAGAATTTTGTGTTTGAAATTTTATTTATGATTGAATCGAAAAAAAGAAAAGATAAATCGGCGAAGCTTGAAACAACAAAAGATGATGACGCGAAGCCGAAAACCAAGCGATTTGAATCGCAGAAATCGTCAAACGCGATTCGAGCCTTTTTCTCGTCAGCGACTTTCAACGTCATTGCGCTGGTCGTTCTGCTCGTCGCCGTCTTCGCCGGGATGCGACTTTTTTCCGCCAACCGAAATCACGCGCAAGTTGCCTTCATTGAACAAGCAGGATTTGACCAGCCCGAAAATTCAAAGGCTGGCAACCGAACTTACGCCGCGCCGGAATTTTTTCACGGCGAAGTTTATGACACGACCGTTCGATTGCGCGAAACGGGCGCGTTAGGGATGGCGATGTCGCTCGCCGTTTTCTCCGAATTTTCTGAGAAGATATATATCCCAACAAATTTGGAAACGGTTCTGAACGCGGTGAAAACGCGCGATTTAATGCCGCCCGAAATGATTTTTGAGAACGGCAAATTAGAATCCGCGTCGAGTTTTTTTCTTGTTCGCTATCAATCCCAGCCGTTCGCATTCGAGATTTTATCCAGCCCGAAACAAGGAGCAATCTGGCAAAGTCCGTCGCTGATGATGCGGTTTCCGCTCGCGTCTCTGGACAAGCGAACCATTACTTATTTTCAATCGGCTTCTACAAATCAAGCCCAAATGCCCGAACCGTTCGCGCCGCTCGACGCAATCGTCGCTGCCGGTTGGACGATTGAGCAATGGCGCGGCGAAATTCTGCCGAAAGAGGCAAATTCCGAGCAAATTCTTATAGAGGAAAAACGCTTGCTTGGCAATTTGCCGAAGAATCAGTAAAAAATTATGAAACAAACAAACTCTAAATTGAATGGAAACGCGATCAGAGATAATCAGCGCAAGGCTGCCCGTTCTGAAAAGATTCGTATAAAATCAACTCTTTTTCTCAATAAGCGAAGCGAAGGTTTTTGCGATTGCTGTTTGAAAAAAGTTTTGCCGAGTGAATTGATTAGTAATTGCTCGCGCGCAATTTACAACGAAACGGAATTTACAATCGTTTCCTATTTGTGCGCCCGTTGTAAGGGATAGTCGCTTCCGCCTCCGGGCTTTTGCAGGTTTATGTTTTCCCAAGAATGGATTGAAGAACTCGACGCGTCCGTCGGCATCCCGCGAAAGGCGAACGAGCAATATCTGCCCGCTTATCAAGCGTTTTGGGCATGGGCAAACGATGTCGGGCAAGCCGTGTTTTATATTCTTCTGGGAATTGGCGGCGCGTTTTTAAGTTTGTTTGCCGGTTACCTGCTCGGTGTGTCCGGTTTATTGTGGCTTGTCTTCTGGTCGCTCGCTTTATGCGCGCTTGCCGCCGCTTTTCTCGATGCTTATCTGCTCGCGTGGTCTTATCGTTTGTGGACGATGAGTACGTCGCACGGCTCAGCGCGTTGGGCGAATCTGAAAGACTTAATCGCCAAAAATCTTGTCAATAGGTTGTCGGGAACATCTCTGCCGAAAAACGCGCTGCCTTTGGCGAAAATTTTCGGCGGGCGCGATTTGTATTTGCCGAAAAATCAATGGCTGCGGCATTTCGTAATGTTTGGTCCCACGGGTTCGGGAAAATCGAAGACGTTTTTTATGCGGATGATAAGGGCGATTCTGAAACTCTCGTCGTGTCTGGTTTACGACCCGAAAGGCGAGTTGTGCGAGCAAACCGCAATGGGCGCGCGGCGCGTGTTTCGACTTGATTTAAATAGCCCGGAAAAGAGCGACCGTTGGAATTTCATTCCCCAGTGCAAAGAAAATCCGGCGTTCGCCTGTCAGATTGCCGGAATGATGATCGGTGCTGAAAACCGTCAGAAAACCTCGCAAGACCCGTTTTGGGGCGACGCGGAACAGCTCGCCCTGACCGCGATACTGCTGCATCTGGCGGCGGTTTACGGTGAAAAAGCGATTCCGTCTTTTGCCGCCGATTTTCTGATTGCAACGCAGGACACGGACGCTTTCGGCGCGGCGATGAAAATGTCGCCGAGCTTTTATGCGCAGCAAGCGTATTTCGCTTTCTGCAAAGCTCCGGTGCAGTCGCGCGGCTCGGTTCTCATCGGCTTATACAACAAACTCCGCCCGTTCACGCTTGAGCCTGCACGAATGGTTACGACGAATCCGACAACTGAAGAACGCGAAAAAGGCTGCCGCCTGATTGATTTTAGAGAGCTGCGAAAACCCGGAACAGCCGTTTACCTCGTCGTCTCCGAAGGCGCGGCGGAAATGTATAAAGAATTCATTGCGACATTCCTCGGTCAAGCCGTGCTGGAGATGCGGCTCGACGGCGTGAACGAGCCGAAACATCCGTGCTTTGTTTTGATTGACGAAGCCTATCAATTAAACGTCAGTGAGGTGAAACGCATTTCCGGCATCGGGCGCGGGCGCGGCGTCGGTCTCGGCTTAGGTTATCAGGATTTGCCGCAAATGTATGACCAATACGGGAAAGAGCAGGCGAACGCGATTTTGGGAACGGTAATGACGAAAATCTTTCTGCCCGGACTCGACGACGTAACCGCCGAATACGCTTCCAAGCAGCTCGGAGATACAACGATTTTCGCTAAAACTTATCAGGATTTTCCGGGCAAGAAAAATGATAACGTCCGCTACGCCGAGCAGAAACGCTCCCTGATGCACGCGGGCGAAATCCGCCAAATCGCCGCGCACAAAGAACTGCTCGTCATTTGCGATACCGCGCCGCCGATTAAAGCCGCTTATCCGCCGCTCGCCCTTATGAAAAACAAATTCGTGGCAAAGGAATACGGCAAGCCTCGCGCTCCGTTTTTAGGCGATGTGGATTCCGGTTATCGCCTTGAACAAACTGCCGATTCTTCCGATAGCGTTTCAATCCCCACCACATTTGAAAACAAAACGGATACGGAACAAGCGGCGCAAACTCAGCCCGTAAATATGGAACAGGCAGTTGAAGAATCAGTGTCGGAGGCAATGAGCAGCGCGGCAATTCTCCAAGAGGAAACAGGCGAAACTGAATCGAATTTAACCGAACCGCTGAACGATGAAGAAGATGTCGCTGACCGAATAAGGGTGGCTTCCGCGAGTGGGGCGGGCAAATCAACAATCATCAGTCCGGCGACAGTCGTTTTGACCAAAATCATTGATGCAGGAGTTGAGCAAACTAAAAAAGCCAAGAAGAAAAAATCAGGCGCGATTTCCGATGCCCTGAGCGGCTTGCCAGACGAAGTTCGCGCCGCGTCTCAAGAGGTTTACGACCGCTCCTTGCTCAATATCAACCGGAGCGTGATTTAGAAATTTTTATGACCGCCGCCCGAATCAAATTATCTTTAATCGTCGCGCCCATCGCCCTGTTTCTGGTCGTCGTCATCTACGTTTACGCGCTGTGGCGCGATGACCGGAAAAAATCGGACGATTTGCCCGTCGAAGCGGTTTCGCAAATGATGCGCGACTTGCTGCGCTTTCACGAAAAACGCGGCGGCTTTCCCGACGATTTGCAAAAACTCGAAGGCGTGATTTGGGAGAATAAAAATGAAAGCCGCTCCTTTTCAGTCTCGAATCGCGCTCTCAATCATCGCAATTATTATTACTTTTACACGCGCATTTCATATCATCAGTTTACTCTTTGGGCGATTCCGACCGGCGTTGCTCGGGAAGACGCGCCGACGTGGTTTCTAGTCGTCTCGCCCGATTCGTGTCGCAGATGGAAAGGCGGCGCACTGCCGCTCGAACAAGTTGATAAAATTGAATCGAACCCTTCGCTCAAAAGTTTAGGCTCTTTCGGGTTAATCGAACAGCCGCCGGTTGATTTGAAAAATCCGCAAAAGGCGGCAAATCCATTCGCTAAATCCACCCCTCGTTTTTAAACGTATTTCTTCACATTTTGGTTTGAAATAAGTCTCATTCTTCTACTAAAAGTAGATTTATCGGGTATTTAATAAATCAAGGACTTTACTTTGGTTTGAAAATCCCCCTATAATCGCACTGTGAGTGGTGGAAACGCGACAAAAATAAACCGTCTTCTTCAATCGCAGCCGCCGGGCGTGGTTTTGCAATCGGATTGGCTCGCCGAACAAGGTTACAGTTTCAGTCTGCAAGACCGGTATCGAACGAGTAAATGGCTTGAATCAATCGGCAGCGGAGCAATGATTCGCGCGGGTGACCGGGTGGGCTATGAAGGCGCGATTTACGCTTTGCAAAGGCAATCGGGTTTAAGCATTCATCCCGGCGGCAAAACCGCTTTGTCTTTGCTCGGGAAAGCTCATTATCTGGAAATGGCAGCGAGCGGCAGTATTACCGTTTTTGGAGAGAGAAGGGAAAAACTGCCCGCATGGTTTCAAAAACGCGATTGGGGCGTAAAAATTGATTATCACCAAACATCTTTTTTGCCCGCCGGTCTTGGTATCACTGAAATAGAACTTAAAAATTTTGAGCTGAAAATCTCCGGCGCGGCGCGCGCTCTGATGGAGTGTCTTTATCTCGCCCCGCAGAAGCAGGGGATCGTCGAGTGTTACGAGCTGATGGAAGGACTCAATAATTTAAGACCGAAAGAGGTGCAGGATTTACTTGAAAAATGCGAGTCGGTCAAAGTCAAACGCTTGTTTCTGTATTTGGCGGAAAAAGCGGGACACCGCTGGTTTAATCAGTTGAATCTAAAAACCATCGAGCTTGGCAGCGGCAAACGACTGGTCGAGCGCGGCGGCGTTTACGTCGCCAAATACCGGATAACCGTTCCAAAAAAATTAGAGGAAAATGGAAAAAGCGGTTTATAAACGACAAGTCGCGCTCCTGCTCGCCGTCCTTCCCGAAGTTGCCAAAGAAAAATGCTTCGCGCTGCACGGCGGAACGGCGATCAATCTTTTCGTCAGAGAGCAGATGCCGCGGCTTTCGGTTGACGTTGATTTGACGTATCTGCCGCTCGAAGACCGCGCGGCGACGCTTGCCGGCGTTCAGGCGGCTTTGGAGCGAATCAGCCTGAGCATTATAAAAGTCGCACCATTGGCGCGCATAACGCCGCGAATGGAAGCCGGCAAGTTGCTCGTGTCGCTCGGCGGCGTTTTAGTCAAAATCGAAGTCAACCTGGTCGCTCGCGGCGCGCTCGACGAACCGCAGGAGATGCCGCTTTGCGCGAAGGCGCAAAATGAGTTTGAAGCCTTTTGCCAAATTCATATCGTGCCTTTCGGTCAGCTTTACGGCGGCAAGATCTGCGCCGCTCTCGACCGCCAGCACCCGCGCGATTTGTTCGACGTTAAATACCTGCTCGAAAACGAAGGCTTTTCCGAGACGGTCAAAACCGGCTTTCTCTACTGCCTGCTGTCGAGCGACCGCCCCGTCCACGAAGTCGTCAGTCCGAATTTTCAAGACCAGCGCGCCGCGCTCGAAAATCACTTCGAGGGAATGAGCGACGAAAAGTTCGGTTACGAGGAATTTGAAAGCGTGCGGCTGAAATTGGTGAACACCGTCCGCGAAAACTTAACCGAAAAAGACCGGCAATTTCTGCTGGCGGCAGCGAGCTTAACGCCCGATTGGAGCGTTTATGATTTCGCGCGGTTTCCGTCCGTGCGGTGGAAATTGCAGAACCTGCAAAAATTAAAGGACGCTAATTTCAAGAAATACCGCGAACAATACGAAGCTCTTGAAAAAGCGCTCGACCATAATTAAAACAAGGATTCAAAAACCTGTAATGCCGGCTTTATTATCATCACCGCACGAAGACGGGCGGCTGTTTGATGCCGCCGCTATTTTCAGTGCGACTATTATTGGTCGAGTGTCTTTCGGTTTTAGGTTCGTGGGCAACGGTTTGCGGTAAACGCAAGTCCGATTGTGTTTGCGAATACCCGGATTTAGTCTTTTCTGCCGTCGCTTGATTCGCGCCGATTTTTTCGACGATTTCGCGGCATAAACTTTCAATTCGCTGATTGTTTCCGTCCGCCGAGATTCCTATTTTCGTAAAGTTTTCGGTCAAAATTTTACCGGTCTGTTCGGCGAAATCGTGACCTTTGATGTCAAAGTTTTTTCGCAGCAAATCGCCGATGTCGTTTTTGATGCCTTCTTTTAAAACGGCTAATTTTTCAGCGCGGCTGTAATCCGTTCTCATTCGATTGAGTAATGAGGCTTCCGCGTCGAGTTTGGAAAATGCTTCGTTAATTTTCGACGAATCGCTGCTGAATTGGTAAATATTATGGGCTTGTTCGAGCTGCTTAAAAGTCGCTACCGCTTGTCTGCCGGCTTCGGTCGGAATTTTGCGATGGTCGGCATCGAGTTCCTTCGGCTCCAGCCGCGACTTGGCAATCTCGGCGGCTTCAATTTTCATCTGCTCGCGCTCGGAAGCGGAGAAAATCTTATCAAGGTTTAGGGTCAATTCGCTTTCCGAATAATCCACGCCCGCCAAAATTTTCGCTCCCAAATTTTTCGTCCACAATTCTTTTTCGGCTCTCTTTATTTCAGCTTCATAAAGGCGGAGACTTAAAGGTTTATCTTCGGATTTTTCAACTCTCTTGTCCGCTTGTAAAAGAATTGCTCTTTCATTCTCGGCGATTTCAAAGGCTTCGGCGATTTCGGGCGGCGGCGCGCTCGTCTTGCTCAAATCGTGCGCTTTTTCGATTGCGTCTGCTAATTTCAATGCTTGCGGCTCGGATTCTTTTTCCTCAAAATATTTGCGTTCGGGTTCGACCGCGTTTCGCGCCATCGTCGCGGATTCGTTTTTGATTGCCTGCTTTTCCGTTTCAGAAACCAAGTCGCCGATTGATTTTCCTTCCGGATTTTCTTTCGCGCCTTCTTCTAACGTCGTTCGTCCCGCGACGGTCAGCAAACGATTTTCTTCCGCCTTCTGCGTTTTGAAATAAACGTCCGCGAGTTTATCTTCGGCGCGGATTTCAGCCGGTTTAATTTGGCTCGCCTCCAGCGCGTTTTGTTCAACTGTAATGCGCGAAAAAGTTTTTCTGATGCCGGTTTGGTTTTCGGCAATCACCTTTTCATTCGCCGCAAATTTCTGCAAATCGCTGACGGTAATTTCCATTTGCGCCGCGGCGAAAAACTGCCGGTTTGTCGAACTCACCGGAAATCCCGCGCCTTTTGAGGATAAATCGAGCGCGACTTTTAAAATTTGTCTCTGTTCCGCGAGGCTTGGCACTGACGACTTTTGATTTTGCATTTTGAACGCGACGCGGCTCGCGTATTTTTCCAAAATCTGCGCGTTTTCGGCGCGG
>CAXSHW010000058.1:0-7808 GCA_964237245.1 uncultured Pyrinomonadaceae bacterium | reverse complement strand
GGGAAGGGCGCCGGCCAGCGGGTTGAACGCGGCCAGCGACAGGCTCATCGCCATGCGGTGGTCGTCGTAGGTGTCGATGGATCCGGCCAGCCAGTGGGCGGGCGAGGCGGGCGGCTTGCTGCATTTGCGCCACGCGCGACACGTCTTCCGCGAGAGCGCGTTCGGTCTGAAAGATTTGAGCGGCTGTCGCGTCACTCGCGTAAAAACTGTTGCCGAGTTCGGATTGCCAATTTTTTATTGTTTCATTTTGCCCTTTGATTCTCGCGTCTTCCAGCGTTTTTTCATTGAAATTAGCGAACTTAAATTTATTGTTTTCCCGTGCGTCATCTGGGTAAAATCTTTCAAGCAGTTCTTTGTAAGTTTCCGCGCCGAGAACAGCAGTTTGCGGCAGCTTGATTTCGATGTTTGTCTTTCCGCTCGATTTTGTGATTTCGGCGTTTGAAAAGGTCTCTAAAATTTCGCCGATTTTTTTGTCTTCAACCGCGCCGGTTTGCTTTAACTCCTGACCGAGCTTTAAGGTTTTTCCCGGTGACTGATTATGCAAAATAATGCTCGCGGCGCGGAAGTCTTTTTCACCGATTTCAAGCGACGCGAGCGGGGAAGTTTCAACTCGTTCGCCCAAAATCCGCGCCTGGTTAAACTGGCTCAATAGATGAAAACTTTTTTCGGCTTTGCTTTGTTCAATGGTTGTTTGCGGCTCGCGGTTTGCAGTTTCGCCTTTGATTAACTCCTGCTGCCGGAAGGCGAGCCGGTATTCGAGATTCTCCTTCTGCCTGGTCGTTTTTTGATAAACAAAATCCCTTTCCTGCGGCGGCAACTGCCGGTAAATCTCTTGATGGTCGAAATCATTTTTGAATTTTAGATTTTCATTTGGAGTTTTGAGGCTTTCAAAAAAATGCTTGGTCGCCAGCATCGAATCCTTCAGCTCTTGCCGCTGAAGCCGCGACTCTAAACTCTCAATCAATCTCTGCGCTTCCGGGCTTGGTTTAATTTCGCCTTTGAAAAGTGCTTCGGTCATCTGGCGACGACTCTCGCCCGAATGCGCGTAGGAAAGACGCGCGACGGTCATCTCCGGCGTGTAGCGCGTCGGGGAAGTTTCGGTAAACAGAAACTGCATCTCTCTATTCGTCAAAGGTCGCGGCTGTTTTTCCTTTTCGCCGGCGTTCAAATCCTTCCATTGCAATCCGAGCGCAGCATTTTCGGCTCGGGTGTCTGAAGCAGTTTTAATTACGTCGTTTCGATTTCCGGCGGCTTCAAGCTGGGCGGCATAGGTTCGGTATCTTTCGTTTTCGTGTCTTAGCCTCGTTTCCGGCTGTTTGAGTTGAAAATTTATGTAGGAATAAACAAACGTGCGTTCTTCGACCGCAGTCGTCGAGGCGCGACCCGCGATGACTTCAGATGAATTTTCGAGCTTGTAAGCAAACGATGGCTTTAATTCGCCCAAATCGTTCAACTGTTTTTTAAGCTCAATTTCGCGGCTCTTTTCCTCAGAATTCTCTTTGTCTGTCCTGACTTCTTCCAGTTGAACGCGCAAATTCGCGCCTTCGGTTTTCGTTTTTTGATAAAAAGTTTTTTCGGCAGATTCTTGAGCGGCGAAAAACTCGCGCGGCGATTTCAGCTCGATGACGTTTTGACGACGCACGTCAATTTCCGATATTTGGTCTTTGACACTCTGGCTTAATTCGCCTGTTTTTCCGGCAGCTTGGGCGATTGTTTTTTTGCCCTTAAATTCATTTTCCCGAACGCCCGCCAGAATTTCGCGCTGCGTGTCCCAGCTAGGAGTCAGAACTAAAGATTGCCAATGGATCGCTTCGCTTTCCAGTTTTTCCTTCTGCGTTGCGGGAAGGTTCGGGTTTGAAAGTTTCGCCTCTGTTTGCGAGATTTTTTGTTTTAGGTAAACCGCCTCCAGCCGGGTGAGCGCGTCAATGCGCCCGCTCTGCCGCACGTTTTCGTGAAACGGTTTCAGAATCTTTTTGACAGAAATTCCGCTTTCAAGCTGACGATCAATTTCGGGCAGAGTTTCGACGAGCAGACGCGCCGTTTCGACTTCGGTAAAATCTGCGGGTAGTTGCGGGGCGGCGTTCTCGCCTAAAGCAATTCGCTCGAAACCTTCGGCAGCGATTTTACCGCTCACCTCTTTTTCCAAGCCGCGCTCATTTTCTAATTCATCATCGCGTTCGTTTGCTTCACCGTCGCGCCCGATGGCGTTTTCATAAATCTCTTCAACTACGCGGTTTTCATCCGCGTGTTCCCAAACGCTTTCTCCCTGCTCGAAATCATTAAACGGCGCGAATTCGATTTTGTCCGCCGGTTCAAGCCGTTGCATTTCATCGGCAAGTCGGCTGATTTCCGAAAGCGCGTTCTCGAATCGTTGTTCCTTATTTTCGCCGAATCGAGCGTTTTCTTCAGATTTCAGAAATTCGCTTTTGCCTTCGAGCGCGTCATACATCCACGCGAAAACTTTTAGTTTGGTTTCGCCGTCAGCGGTCGCGCCAGCGATAAGGTTTCCGTGTTCGATTATCGTCGGCGCGAGTTCCTTCGCTTTCGATTCGTCTTTTAGAATTTCGCCGAGTCTTTTAACCGCGTAATCCTGCGTCGTAACGGCGAGAGGCGGCGAGAGAGTCAGAGTTTCCTTCGGCACGATTAAGTTGCCGCCCACGACATTGCCGCCGCGCTCGTAAACGTCGCGGACGAACTGCGAAAATTTTCCCAAGTGCGAGGCTTGCTCGGATTGGTTTCTGCCGTCGGTTTGATTTATCGTTTCGAGAAGTTTGTCCGTTTCGCTGACGGAAAGAATTTCCGTAATGGCTCTCTGCGTGCGCGGGTTTATTCTGTTTTCCTGTTTTTGTAACTTTGTTTTAGCAGATTGTTCGCCGCTTTGAGCTACGTTTTCGCGTTCGGCGTTTCTGCTCGTTTCCTGAATTTGCTGATTTTTAACGTGCAAATTGATTTTTTCAATTGCCATTTTCACCACGTCGGCGTGGCACATCTCCCCGCCACGACAATTACAAGAAACGGTTATTTGCTCGCCTCTATCGAGCGCATCGCTCACGTTTTTCAATCCGTCGCGCAAACCGTTTTTATTTTCTTTGTAATCCCCGCGCAACCGTTCCGCATATTCGGTTAGGGCTTCGCTGCGATTGCTTGAAAGCGCAATAATTTCTTCTCGCGTCGGCGACAAAAGTTTCAGCTCCTTAGTCTGAATATTACTCAAATCAAGCAGGCGTGTCGCCGTCGCCGATTTTTCTGATGAATTTTGCACGACGATTTTGTTTTCGTTGTTGGGCGCACTGATGATAGCTCTGCCGCGCCGGTTATCGAATCCGATTTCGGCTAATTTCTCATTCAGGTAAGCGAGGGTTTGCGGAGCTTTTTCTTTGAGACTTGCCAGCCCCGTGCCGATTCCGCCCTTTGGGATGACGATTGTTTTGCCCGGCGGAATTTTGCCGAAGGCTTTGTCTATCGCTTTTTTATTCGCCGCAAATTCTTTGTCGGTAAAAAAACTCGTCGGACGGTTTGCTGGTTCTTTTTGGTCGGTATGCCGCGCGCGTTTGCTTCGCCGCGCATCTCTTTCGCCTGCCCGCCATAGCCTGATTCTTTTAAATTGTCGCCGAACAGAAAGATTTTATCCGGTTCGGCGCGAACATCCTCGCGCCTGATAAGTTCGCGGATTTCTAATTTTGCAGGCGTTTGATTTTGCATCTTTTTGTCGCCAAGATTTTTGGAAACTTCTCCCAAAGTTTTTTCCGCCTCCGTCCAGATGTTGAGAATGGCTTTTGAATGTTTCGCCGCGTAGTCGAGCGTTTTTTGGTGCGCCGGCTCGTTGTTCGGAGCGTGCAAACTGACGACGACTTGCGCCTCGTCAACCATCCGGTAATCTCTAAGCTGCGTGCGCTGCGGGCTATAATCTTTCTCGCTGGTTTGCACCGTACCAGCGCTTTCGGTGATTTTGCGAGTTAGTTCTTGATATTGTTTCTGATTATCGAAAGTCCAATTCTTGCCGTGTTCTTTATGCGGGATAAAGGCTCGAACCTCGATTCCCATTTCTAGGGCGCGGCGCGCGGCGGCTTGTTCGACTCCGAGTTCGAGTCCCGAAAGCAGCACGATTTTTTTGCCCGGATTGTCTCTGACAATTTGATTAAGGGCGCGTCCCGAAACTTCTCCGAGCGCATTTGCCATTTGTTTCGAGTAAGCCAAAGCGTTCGCCTGCGGATTTCCGGCAAGCAGATTTTTCGGTTTATCGCCCGTGATGAGAATTATTAATTCATTTCGAATCGGATTCGATTTTTGATTTGTTTCGGTTGGTTGCGACATAAAAATTTGACGATTCGTAATCAGCAATTTTTATGCCCTGCAATTTTGGGAAACAATTGGAAATCGGCGGCGGTTATTTAATGTGGCTGTGGATTCGTGAAAAATGGGCGTGGTGGGTCGGCGGACTCGGTGCGCTGGTTCTCATCGGCTACGGCATTATTCCAACACTTCAAACGGCAAATTTCGGGCGCGTCTATGCCGCGTATGGCGGCGTGTTCGTTGTTCTTTCTATCCTTTGGGGTTGGGGCATTGACGGCGTGAAGCCTGACCTTTGGACATTTTCGGCGGCGTGATCTGTCTCTTAGGGTCGGTCTGATTATGTATGCGCCTCGCGGTTAAATTGCGATATAAAACTTTTGATTTTCGTTTAGTAAAAAGTGAGAAAACTTAAACGCAAACTCTTTCGGGTTTTGGTGCGCCCTGAATACTGACCGGCTGCTTTGCCACTGGCGCACAGCACATTTTAGCCATCTGCTTTTTATCCTTCTGCATTTCGGCATCTTCTCTTAACCACGTCTGAATGTCCTGCAACACTTTTGCCGCGTGTTCATTTTTTGGCGGGGTAATACGGTAATGCGCCCAAATTCCATCACGCCGGGCGGCAACGATTCCCGCTTTTCGCAAATATGCCAGATGCCGCGAAATTTTCGGCTGATTCGTTCCGATGACTTCGACGAAGTAACAAACACACACTTCCTCTGCTTCCATTAAATTGAGTAGCCGCAGCCGCGTATTATCAGCAAGCGCGGTAAAGAATAATTCCATACTGAAAGATTTTTCATTACTCATAACGAAAGAATTATAACATAATCTCATACGCCTTGACATATACGTTAGCAGGATTTACTCTGAATCTGCATATACGCTTAAACGTATATGCTCAAATTTTAATTAAAGGTGGTGCGAATAATGTCTGAGATTTTAGAACAAGCGGTGCGATCAAAATACGGTTCGGTCGCTGTTAGTAATCTTTCATCGGAAAATGAAGGTGTGAAAGCCGTTGCTGAGGCGTTCGGTTATACCGAAGCGGAACTGGCTTCAATTCCCGCCGAAGCAAATATGGGTTTGTCGTGCGGAAATCCAACGGCAACGGCTCATTTGCGTGAAGGTGAAACAGTCGTTGATTTGGGTTCGGGCGGCGGCTTGGACGTATTTCTTGCCGCGCAGCAAGTTGGCGAAACCGGCAATGCTATCGGAATTGATATGACTCCCGAAATGATTGATCTTGCGCGGCGAAACGCGGCGCAGGGTAACGGCGGCAAAGGTTATTCAAACGTCGAGTTTCACTTAGCAACGATTGATAAACTACCGCTTCCTGATAATTCGGTTGATTGTGTAATCAGTAATTGCGTGATCAATTTAGCAACTGACAAAAACGCGGTCTTTCGTGAAATTGCGCGGGTCTTAAAACCGGGCGGACGATTAGCGGTTAGTGATATTGCACTAAAACAGGAATTACCCGCCGAACTCGGTAATGATCTAATGGCGTATGTCGGCTGTATCGCCGGTGCAATTCCAATCGAAGATTATAAAAGCGGATTGTCGAAAGCGGGTTTTTCGGACGTTGAAGTAATTGATGCCGGTTCGGACTTAAACGCTTATGCCAAAGCCGAAAATCAATCTGCTTGCTGTCCACCGGCAATGACTCAGATCGGCGGCTCAAAATCCTTGCCGGTCGCTGATTCCAGCTGTTGTGCGCCCTCAGCGACGAGCGGCACAGAAACAGAATTACACGCCGATTTAGCGGAACTTCTGCGCCGTTACAACGTCAACGATTACGCGGCAAGCGTTAAAGTCTTTGCGCTGAAAGCAAAATAAAGGCGAGGTGCGCCGATTCCAAAAAACTTCTTGGTAAAAATTACTTACTCAAAAGAGTAAGAAGGAAACGAAATGAAAATTTATAATTGGTTATTTCTATTGGTCGCGCTTTGCTTTTTCAGCGCGTTTTCGACGGCTGCTAACGCTCAGGATAATTCCGGCAAAAAAGATAAACAGGTCAAACTTTTAACAAATGCCGTTGAATTAATCGAAGTTACGCACGGAAAAATTAAAGAATGCGGAAATCAAAAAAGTACGTCCGGGTGCGGGTGATTAGCAGTTCGCCGGTTGATATTAGACGCTACGCTAATCGGGGAAACATTTGGAATCAGCAGGATTTTACCAATCAAAAGCAAGGCGATGAAATTTCTACTTACTTCTGCACGGATGTAGCGACATTTAAGTTTTACAGTCGTCCGGCGGGAAGTTCCGAAATCTTTCCAAAGCCTTAAATCTAAGACGGATTTTATAAAAAACTGTGTCGTATGACTGAAAATAGTTTACTGCGGCGCGTCGTCGCTGAATTTCTCGGCTCGGCGTTTCTACTCGCGGCAATCGTCGGCTCCGGCATTATGGCGGAACGTCTCGCCAGTGGTAATTCGGCAATCGCGCTTTTAGGAAATAGTGTTGCGGTCGGGGCGGCTCTGGTCGCCTTGATTTCAACCTTTGGCGGTATCTCCGGCGCACATTTTAATCCGGCTGTAACGGTTTCTGATGCCGTTTGCGGCGGTCTTGCTTGGCGTGATGTGCCTTTGTATATCATCGCACAAATTGCGGGGGCTTTTCTCGGTGTCGGCGCGGCTAACTTAATGTTTGATCTGCCCTTTTTTTTCGCATCCCAAAAAGTTCGCGCGGGTGGCTCTCAGCTTCTTAGTGAATTTATCGCAACTTTCGGACTGTTGGCAGTCATTTGGGGCTGTGTCCGCCTTCGCTCGGCGGTCGTGCCGTTTGCGGTCGCGGCTTACATCGTCGCGTCGTTTTGGTTTACGGCTTCGACTTCCTTTGCGAATCCGGCGGTTACTCTGGCGCGTTCAATGAGTGATACCTTCGCCGGTATTCGCCCCGTTGACACGCTCTGCTTTATCGTCGTGCAATTTCTCGGCGCAATCGCGGCAACCTTTCTTTTCCGGTGGCTCGTGCCGATTACGAACAATGATGCAAAAGCCGTTGTACTGCCACACGGCGAGAACGATTAATTTTATGAATGAGAAAAAAGGAGTTTTAATTTTATGCACCGGCAATTCTGCCCGTAGTCAGATGGCAGAAGGATTATTAAGAGAAATCGGCGGCAGTCGCTTTGAAGTCGAAAGCGCGGGGGGTATCGCTAGTTTTGTGCGCCCTCAAGCAATCGAAGCAATGAAGGAAATAAATATTGATATTTCCGGGCATCGCTCAAAATCAGTCGAAGAATTTTCAGGGCAAAACTTCGATTATGTGATTACGGTTTGCGATAACGCGAAAGAAAGCTGTCCGGTTTTTCCGGGTAACGTCAAGCGGATTCATTGGAGCTTTGACGATCCGGCAGAGGCAACCGGCAACGATGCGGAAAAATTAGCAGTCTTCCGGCGTGTTAGTGATGAAATCCGCGAAAAACTACGCGAATTTGCGGTATCGTTATAAAATTAGGACTTTCTCAAATTAGCTAAAAGCGATTGCCGGATTTCGCAATTGTTGTT
>CAXSHW010000057.1:21585-28200 GCA_964237245.1 uncultured Pyrinomonadaceae bacterium | reverse complement strand
CGAACTACGGAGTTCACCGGAATTGATGCCCGCTCAACTTGGATGACACGAATCTTGATGGCATCAATTTCCGGTGCAATGACCTGTTGGACAGAGAGACGATGCTACGAGCGAAAGACGGAGATGACAACGGCGAAGGAGGTGGTAAGCTCGTGAGCTTTCCGTCTCCAAGCGGACTTGAGCGGAAGCTCACGAGCTTACCACACTGTGTCAAATGTTGTCGAGCCGTCGTTGCTCACAAGTCGCATCGGCTGTCTGCTCCAACTACGGAGTTCACCGGAATTGATGCCCGCTCAACTTGGATGACACGAATCTTGATGGCATCAATTTCCGGTGCAATGACCTGTTGGACAGAGAGACGATGCTACGAGCGAAAGACGGAGATGACAACGGCGAAGGAGGTGGTAAGCTCGTGAGCTTTCCGTCTCCAAGCGGACTTGAGCGGAAGCTCACGAGCTTACCACACTGTGTCAAATGTTGTCGAGCCGTCGTTGCTCACAAGTCGCATCGGCTGTCTGCTCCAACTTTGATTTAGATGGAGCGTGCAAGGTTCAAATGTATCGCAAACGCATATACGGCAGTCAGAAATTTAACGAACGCCTTGCCCGCGCTCGTGCCACTCGCCTGCAAAATCGGCTGAAACTGCCTGAAATTGATTATCCGCGCGAGTTGCCCGAACTGCGCCGCCGGATCGTGGTCGAGGATTTTGACGGACAGGAAATTGTGCAACACGAAATAGAACTATATCGCACGAATCGTATAGATACGTATCGCGTCGTAATAGATGGACTGGAACTTGCAGATCGAATGGGTTGGGCGCGTGTTTTAGAATTAACTCGCAAAGCGTTTGTCAGAATTTCCGGTTTTGTAAATGAGTAACTATCGGTCTGTGCAAGTTTACCGTCATTTTTAAGAAAAACACGATTAATTAATTTGACCGCCGATTATTAAAACTGGATACGCGTCCTGTAGAACTTCGCCCTGAATTAAAATAAATAAGGGTCTGATAATGAATAGCATATTTCGTCCAACCGATTTGTCTCAAAACAACAATTTCACCGGTCTTTCGAGATTTTATTTTTGAGATAAGTTTAGAGATTCTAAACAAGACATCTTTGAGCGATTTCGGAAGGAAATTAATTTGTCTTAAAAACGAGCGTATTAGAGACACGAGAAATATGTGAATAGATATTTATTTTTGCCCTTCAGAAAATTAAAACAGAGTTGGAAAAAATAATGAAAAGGCAGGAATACTTGAAAATGAAAGCGAGAAATGATAGCCTTAAATTATTGATGTCGCTAGAGTTAGCGACATACCTGAGTAGTTACGAGATATTGTTTGAGTCCGATAATAAACATTATGTCATTGATATATCTTTTATATATCTTTTATATATTTTTTGTAAAAATCTTTTTATTATTTATGCCCGGGTTCATTATTCGGTTCAGCTAAAGATCTTTTGTTTGTTTTACCTCTGTGGTAGGATTAAGTCAAAAAACGCGAGGTGAAAATGAAAGAAAATAATTTAAAACAATTGAATCAAATTTTGAATAATTACGACCAAAAACAAAACAAAATTGTTGAAGCAAAGGAAAAAGAGAAAACTGAAATAGAATTATTTACCGAAGACTTTAAACGATTTGCCGAACAAGTTATTCATCCTATTTTTGAAAACATCAGAGCAGAATTAAAAGCTCGCGGACATGATGCCGATATATTGAATAAGGATGAAACTACAGACGATAAAGGTCGGAAACTACCTTCTATTATTTCAATGAATATTTACCCGTCAGGAGTAGAGCGTTCAGAATATAATTCTGATAATACTCCGCGCATTGCTTTTGTTTGTAACCCGGATAAAAGAAATTTTTATAGTCACGTTAATACTATTCAGCCTAATGTCGGCGGTTCGGCTGGTGCTCGCGACTTTTTCGAACTCGATAAAGCCGATTCCGATGCAATTGCATCGGCTACCCTGATAGCAGTCGGAGATATATTTTCAAGAAAATAAATTAATATATTTGCCTTTTTGATAATGTAATTATGATTAACCAGGAAAATAAGACGGTTCAAAGATTATCCAAAGCTTATCGAGAACTTAATCCGGAAAAAATTATTCCTCCGCCTCCACAACGACCGAGTTCTTCAGATTCTCCTTCAGTCAATATACGCTGCAATCCCTTTCCTTCAAGCGAGGAAATTTTTAAATTGCGGAATAGTTTTGTTCCCGTTTTTTCTCTTGAGACAATCGATTTGAAAATAGGTTTTTGTGTTTCTTTCGTTTTTGTCGGAATGTTTTGTTTTTACGCGTATCAAAGTGATTCTCGCATCAATAATTTAATCCGTCGTAATGACGAGGAAATTCAACAAGTTCTTCGCCGGACTGATTTAAAAAGATTGGAGGTTGAGCGCAATCCTGATCAGATTAAAATCAACGATTCTAAACTTGAGAAGTTGAAAGATCAATCGGACATTTTGCGCGAGGATATTAAAAGCCGGGATAATCGAATTAATCGAATCCGAAAACAGAAGTAATTTGTCGGCAGCTTTCCGCAATTAAATTTCCGTAGAAATTTCCGGCTTTAACTTGATCTGAAACTGAACGCCATAGAAACTGAACGCTTCAGCCTGATTTCCCTCCACGAAAATCTTATAAATCTTTTATTTTCTTATTCTTATTAGACTTCTTCTTTTCCTTATAATTAAAAAACGTTCAATTTTTAGATTATCTAACCCTTTTAGACGGAAAAAGGTTGCAAAATAGCTGCATTTTGTGCAAATAATATGTGTCCGCATATTATTTCTGATTATCGGACGACCGTTCCCGAAAAAATCTAAAATATGAAATTCCACGAAGTCAGCGAGGTTTTTCCCCTTATGCAGGAGGATGAGTATAGCCGCCTGCGAGAGGATATAAAAAACAACGGACAGCTCGAAGCAATCTGGACTTACAGGGATCAAATTATCGACGGTCGCAACCGCTATAACGCCTGTATCGAACTTGGAATTACTCCGCGTCTTCGGGAATGGTCGGGAACCGGTTCGCTTATCTCCTTTGTCGTCTCCTTGAATCTGCACCGGCGTCATCTGTCTGAATCGCAGCGCGGAGATGTCGGCTTCAGAATTACAAATCTAAAACAAGGTCAATATAAAACAGATACCGCAATTGCGGTATCTGTTTCGCAAGCCGATGCGTCGAAATTACTTAACGTTTCGGTCGATACAATTCAGCGCGCCGGAAAGGTAATTAACGAAGGAATTTCGGATTTAGCCGAAATGGTTCAAGCCGGCACCTTATCCGTCTCGACCGCTTCAATTATTGCGACGCTGCCGAAAAGCAAACAAAAGCGTCTGGTAAAACGCGGGCGCGATAAATTGATTCAGTATGCCTCGAATTTGACCGCCGAGAAAAAATTGAAAAACGCCCGTTCAACGAGCGAAGTCTGCTTTTTGTGCAATCCGTCAATCGAGTTAAACGAAGATAATATCGTCGCGTTTCTGCACGCCACAACTCGCCGCGCCGGTCGGTTCGCGCGTTTTTTCAATTCGATCCTCGAAGAAATAGAGGAATCCCGCACGGCTGACGAAATGCGTTCCGATTACGAGCGCATCCTTCAAGCCGTCGACGCCGGTTACCGGGAGTTCGCGCAAATTTTAAATTTCACGAAAATCGAAAAAGACCGTCTTCGCTACGAAATCAACTGCCTCATCGAGGGCAAAACGCTGGAGACGGGGATTCAGGGCGGAAAAACCGACGCCGCGCGCGGGCAGCGCAAAACGCTTTATCTGCGGAGCCAAAAAACAAAAATTTCCGAAGATGACGGGCGGCAGCAATTAAATGACGAATTTGACGACGAAGGCGATTTCTTCGGCTTCAAGAATCATTTCAGTATTGACACCTTCGGGAGATAAAAAAATGAACACTATTGTTTTCTGGTTATCAATCGAAATCAAGCATTTTATCGCCGATTATCTTCTTCAAACCGAAGTTATGTATGAAGGCAAGCGCGGCGAAGAATTTTGGCTTTTTCCGCTCTTGTGTCATTCGGGCGTAAATGCTGCAGGCGTGTTCCTGGTCGTTTGGCTTTTGACAGAAAACATACCGGCGGCAATAACGGCATTTTTTATTGAATTAATCTCCCACGCTTTGATCGACCGCTCGAAGTTGTTTTTCGAAAATATTTACTCGCGCTTCGCTGTCCGGGTAATCGACCAGCTGCTGCACCAGGCGACTTATTTGCTGATTTATTTTTCATTTATGTAAGGAGAACTTATGAACAAAAACAGGCGCAACCATTCGAATCAAAATAACCGAAACTCCGACTCAGATAAGGAATCGAAAATTTTGCGTATCACAAAAGCGCAGCTCATTAATTCCATCGAAGCTCTGAATTATCTTTTCGCGCAATCGTTCAGACCGTCGATGGCGTTCCGGCTTAAAACGCTGGCGAAAAGCGTCGCGGGCGAGGTTGCAAAAATTGAGAAGGAAAGAATCCGCTTATGCGATGAATACGGAACTTTTGACCGGGAGACGAATACTTATAAATTCGGCGAAAAAGAAGCCGATTTCCAAACCGCTTTCGATATTCTTTTTTCCGAAGAATGCGAAATTGCCGCCGCGCAGATTCGCGTCTCGGAATTCGGCGCCGGCGCGCTTCTCAGCGCCGAAATATTGCTCAAGCTCGATTGGCTGATTATCGAGTGAATAGCCGTCGTCTTTTAAGCGGCGACTTCTTGGAACCAAATGTAATTTGAAAGGATAAAAATGGCTCGCACTTTCCAAATCAATTTACCGGGCATCAAAGTCGCGACTCATTCAAATCTGGGAAAAGATTTTGAATCGGACCTCGAAGCCGTTCATGATTTTTACCGTCTCCGGTGTTTGGCTGACGTGCGAAAAATTCCGAACGGCTGGAAGCTGATTTCCGAAACCGAATATAAAAATTTGCAGTCAAAACTTCCCTCTTCGCATCTGGCGCGAACGGACGGCGGAAGTTATATGCAGAGAGTAAAATCGGATGTCGATTTCTCCGGCGGCGGAAAAACGTCATCCGGCAAATTATTTGCCATTGTTTTTGACGCCAAGCAGACAAACGGGAGCCGTTTCCCGCTCTCTAATATCGAAGAACATCAATTGTTGAAATTAAAATCACGATTCCGGTGCGGAATCGTCTCAGGCATTATGCTTCAATTCAATGAAGCCGACCGGGTTTTTTTCGTTCCCTTTGAGTACTTGGACGCGCGTTTTGAAATTTGGCTGAAAGGCAAAATAACACGTCGGCGCGCGGCAAAAGGGATTGCTTCGATTTCAATCGAAGAGGCGAGTCAAAATTCAATCGAAATTTACAGACACCGGCAAAATATGCTCTGGGACTGGCACGCCGCTTTTTTCCCGATTAATGGATGAAGTCTTCTAATTGATAATTGATAATTGATAAAGGAAAAAAGCTGCTCGGTAAAAAGCAGCTTTTTTCCATTAGCGAAGATATTTATCTCAAACGTCGGCGCGAAATCCTTTTAACTTAGGGAACCTCGGAACTTTATATTCGCTCAATGAAAAGAATTCGACCGTGGCAAATCGTCCGATATAATCGGATTTATTTTCGAGCATTTGCCGTGCGTCTTCCTGCGATAAATCTTTGACGCCGGCGCGAAAGGTTTTTATCAATTTTCCGTCCCGGTCAAATGCCGGTTTGTCCATTTCAAGGACAAAGGCGCCGACGATTCCGCCTCCGCGCGCGTCCTCGATTATATCGACGAGCTTATATTCGGCGTCTTGAAAATTTTTGTATTTGCACAAAGCCCACGAGCGCTTATTTTCATACGGAAAATCAAGCCGGCGAATCATCAATCCTTCGTAGCCGTCGCTTAAAAATAATTCCATTTTATATCTGATTTCTTCGTCGGTCGCTGTGATCTCGAAACTTGGAATAACGAAAACATTCCGGCTTTTGAAGTTTTGCAAAATTTCAAAACGACCTAAATATTCTCGATCAAGATTCATAACGTCGTAAACATAATAATTTACTTTGCCGAGCATCTCGAGATGCTCGGCAGTTTTATCTTGGCGACGAATCAAGCCGTTCAGAGCGTTAAATGAGAACTCACGCGTAAAAAGCTCGCCGTCTAAAATTATTGTCGAGCCGTTCCAGAGCATGTCCGTGTAGCATTCGAGCAGTTGCTGTTCAATATGCGGAACCGGCAGAATGCGGTCTCCCTTTCGTGTGTAAAGTTCGACGCCGTCAGCATTTATTTTCGCCAGACAGCGGTTGCCGTCGAGCTTCGGCTGGACGTGAATTTTCGCGCCCAAAATTTTCATTCGGGCGAGCGTTTTCGATCCCGTCTGTGATCCGTCGGGTGAATATTTCTGCGCGAGCATCGGAGCGAAAATGCCGGAACCTAAAACCGATTGTCTGACTTTTGAAACATCTTCGACATATCCGCTTCTGATTTTCGCATCGCGCGCCGCTTTGGCTTCGATTTGCGCCTGTTCGAGCGCGGTCGTTTGATTGCTCCGACCGATATTTTTGCCGCACGGCACGACGACTTCGGTTTTTGTTTTTGCTCCGTCGAGCAGTCCGGCTGTCGTTACGATGACCGCAACGCCGTTTTCC
>CAXSHW010000057.1:15003-21575 GCA_964237245.1 uncultured Pyrinomonadaceae bacterium | reverse complement strand
GGCGCGAATATTCCAGCTCCTGAGCTTTCCTTTTGAATCGAGTTTGTAAATTGTGTTCATACTTATTCTCCTTTATTTTCTCCTTTATTTAATTTGAAAAAGCGGCAAATTTTCGATTTCAATCGAATATTTTCGTCGCTGTCGTTTGTTGTCCTTTTGTTTATGCATTCGCTCGTAGAGCGAATGCTCTACGACTTCTTCTGGCGAAGCGGTTTCAACCGGCTGTATTAGTTCGTTGATAACGTCGGCAACAACTTCGGAATTTGGTTCTGCCGTCGCCATCGTAATTTCATCGCCGAAATATGAATCGGGAATGTAAAACCACGGCGCGTATAAAGCCAGATTGATTTTCGTAATCAGACAGCAGAGCGGGTCGATGTCTTGCCCGTAAAGCCGCATCGAATAATTTGAGGCGATTAAGAGCATCCGCCCGGTTCCGACGCACGGATCCATCGTTTTTTCCCGCCGCAGATCGCCCGACTTATGGCAATTGACCATCTGCGTCATCAAGTCAACGACGTGAATGGGCGTCGGGTAAAATCCGTTCTTTTTGCCGTGCCGCGTCTCGCAGAGCATTTGTCCGAGATAATCGGACGGATGAAGAAGAAGCGGTTCGAGCGTAAATATTCTATACAGAAATTCCTGCACTTCCAGAGAGAGTTTTGA
This sequence comes from uncultured Pyrinomonadaceae bacterium, assembly GCA_964237245.1. Taxonomy (GTDB): domain Bacteria; phylum Acidobacteriota; class Blastocatellia; order Pyrinomonadales; family Pyrinomonadaceae. Next base: position 20,909 of record CAXSHW010000057.1, on the reverse strand, counting down.
AGACTCGTTCGTGACACCGAGCGCGAATCCGACCCACTCGCATAATTCACGAATTCCGTTCCAGCTGCCCGAAGAACGTTCGACTTTATCCAAACATTCGTTCAGCATTTTCATTCCCGGTCTCGTCAATTGATCGTGTTCGCCGACGAAGCTGATTTGCGGCAACGGTTCATCCGGTAATTTTCCGGCATCGAGCGTCCTTAAAACATAATCGTAGCGCGGAGAAACGAGCGGGTGCGCCTCGCTCAATTGAAGATAGGGAACCAGCCAGCCGCAATACCGCCAGGGCTTTATTTCATCGGTGATGAACGGCAGCCTTCCGTTATCGAGGAAGAACCCGGCTATTGACGGATTGCCTTTTTCATCTGTTTGGGGAAAATATACACGCGCCGCAGCGCGGGCAAAACTGCCGAGAATATCGCGGATTGTTTCAATTTCCTCTACTGTTTTAGCTGCAGTCTGCATTTTTGTATTTCCTTAAACCGCGCCGAACTCGCACAAATAACGCAAGTTGATTTGCGCGGTCGAATAAACGACGCACTCGTGATTGATTACTCCGGCAGTTCCCGGCTCAACCCAGGTAGAATCGGTTCCTTTGAAAGGAAAATTGCCGCCGCCGGATGATTTCGGTTTGTAAACCGCGCCGAGAGCCGCTTCGGTTAAAAACATAAAAGTCTTCTGATTCATCGCGCCGGACCGGTTCCACATATTGGTCGCGTAATTTAATGCTTTTGTGCTTTGAAGACTCGTATATATCCCGTTGCCGAACATCCTGCCGGTACAATGCGCCGCTGAGGACGGCGGGATGATAAGCCCGTTTTTCATAATCGAAAGCAGGTTAGAGGCTTTTGTTCCGTGCCATAAATCCGCGCGAACGTTTCCGAGCTTTTTCGCTGTTTCATCAAAATTCGATTTCATCCGACTAATTTCAACTTCGTAGATACGCGTCAATTTCAAGTTATGAGTCGCGTGACCGGAATTGCGCGTTTTTTCAAACAAGGTTTTTATCTCGCGGAATTTTGATTTTCCATCCTCAGTCCAATGCGGGATTTTCCTCAGGCGGCAGGCGAATAATTTTTCGGAATTTTTAACCGGCGCAGATGACTCGAGAGCCGCGTCGAGCGCGTCGAGAATCGAATTTTGCTTGTCGATTTTGTCAACCGTGTCGAGCAGTTTCTCACTCTGGGGAATTTTTACGCCGAAATCGCTCGGGACCAGACGAAAGTAATCGCACACGAGCGTGTGGCGAAGATTGCCGCGCAATGTTCCGGCATTAGCGCGGCGGATGCTCGACAGAAGATTGCGAGCATCCGTTATCGCCTGCGGCGTCAGCACTCCGAGCGGAGTCGAAAACGTTCCGGCGGCGGCATTATATTTAATTGAAGTCGAATTGGTAATTTGGTGAATATTGATTGTCGCCAGATATTTGATTAATTCTGCCGTCGTTGCGTCCTCCGTCGCCGCATCGGCACCCAGAATTTCTTCGACGGCGATTTGTCCGAGCGAATGCGGCTCGTTTTTTGTGAAAATGACGGTATTTTCGGAATTATTCAAAACAGGAGTCTCGCGGTAGCCTTTGCGCAATTTTTCGCCTGTTTTTCTTTCAAGTTCGGCGAGCGCCGCGGTGGATGAAGAAAAGGTTTTTCGTTTTGCAGCTAAATTCGCTCCGTCGCGGACACGACCGAATTTCGTCTCAAACGCGCCGTCCTCGAATGCGGTTCCAATCCAGACTTTATTGGAATTACACGCCGGATCAAAAAAATTCAAAGTATATTGTTTTAGAATGGCGGTCATTATTCTGCGCTCCTTTTGTTAATACAAACCGGACAAAACATTCTGGCTTTCTTGCGGTTTTTAAGTTTTCTTTCAAAATTTCCGTCCGAATTTTTCCACGTCCTGACGACATCGAATGCGATTCCGCGCCTGACAGCTTCGGCAAGAAATTTCGCGCCGGTGCCGCGCCGGTGATGAAGAATTCTTTGTTTGAAAAAGCGACTCCATCCGATATAGTGCGAAGCGTGCGCTATCGGCTCGTCCAAATGAATTAAATAAACAGTTCCTTTCATATTTTTTCTCCCGACTTTTTATATCCAGACGTTTCCGATTTTTTCGCGTCTTGTCGTTACTGTCGTTCTTAGGAAAACAAATGATTTTTCGATTGAATTAATTTCGCCCGTCTTGTCGGAAGTTGCGGTGGCGGGAGCAGGAGCAGCAGCGCACTCGGCTTTCAAATACAATCTCCAGATACGAGCAGCCGCCCGGTGCCAGCAAGGCTTTCCTTTAGAGTAGGCGAAACATTGGCAGACGCCGTTCGCCGCGTAAATTCTGTTCGACGAGCTTGATAAAATAATGAGATTCTTGTCTTCCGAGTCGTAATGAAGATAAGGATTTTCGATAATTTCTTTTTCAGCCCGAAGAACCGCCCGTTCCCAGCGCAGAGATTGCTTCGGGTTTTTGCAGCAAATTTTTGCGTTACTTATTGCCGATGAAACGACCCGTTTGAAAAGCTCTTCGTTTTTTATCTCTAAACTCATATAAATCCTTTGCTCCTAGTTGTTTGCGAATTTCAATGTCTACAATTATATTATTATACCTATATGAATATGTCAACACTAGAAGGACATATTCATATACCTATGCGAATTATTTTTGACAAAAGTTTTTTTTTGAGATAGAACTAATGCTTGATGGGAAAATCGGATAAAAAATTGACTGCAAGCGAGATCGCCGAAAAATTCAAAGTCGGCAAAGGCGTGGTTTTGGGTTGGCTCCAGCGCGGGAAATTTCCGAACGCTAAAAAAGCCGTCGGCACCTTCGGCGTCTCTTACTGGGAGATTCCCGCGTCGGATTTGGAAGGCTTCGAGCCTCAGCGACGTAAAGGCAAGCCCAGACTTTCAGAACCGTCCAAAGCTGCTCTTGCAAAAAGAAAATCGCGTTCAAAATCCGAGAATTCGTCAAATAAAAAAACCGCGACTCTCGAGGCTTTCGACGAGGCGCGCCTAGCTCAGAATAAAGAAGATAATGAATTTTAAAAACTCCTGAATAATTGGATTGGTAAATATGATTGAAAAATTTAATTCCTACAAAGCCTCAATGTCGAACAGTGAGCTTGAGATGGCAATTGAAATTGAAAAAGCCGCCATTTCTGAAATCCGTAAGCTAAACCAACAGCAAACAGCTGAATTCTGGAAAGCGGTTGAAAATAAAGTTAAATTTGAAGGTGAGTTAAGACACAGAAAGCTAAATGCAAGAGCGGAAACTAATAAAGTCGGCTGAGAAACTGGCTTATCTAAAAACAAAAGGCTGGATGCAAATTGCCGTCGAGGGGATAAACCGTTCCCGAGACCAGCGCCCGACAATACGAGTTAGTCATTATAATTTTTCAAAATAATATTATTCAATTCCCGCAGCATACGCTGAACAGATCAGAAGCGAAAGCGGAATAAATAAAACTCATGGGTAATTTATTTAAATTAACGGGATACAAAATACCGGTCGAAGAATTTAATGAACTCAAGCAAGGCGATAAAATCAAGTTCAAATGGTATGGAAATTCTGAACTTGTTTATATCGGATTTATTGAAATTGACAGGTTTGGGCGGAAGTATTTCTGCTCTGAAAGTAATTATTATGAAGACGGCAGAATAGTAAATGAGCAAAGACGTTTTTATAATGATTTACAGGATTATTGGGAATTTACCGAAATCGAAAAAATATAAATGCGTCTTGTAAAATTCAATGGCTGGCAGGGATTCGAACCCGCGAACCCCGGAGTCTTTTCGGGACTAGCTCCGCTCCGAAGTTTTAGCTAGTCGTCGCCGGCTTTCATCCCGGCAAATCAACCTTAAACCTTTCAGCCGGATGGCATCTCGGTCACAGCCTTCACGATTATAACTATATTTTTCAATTATCAAATTTAAAACATTTAAATCTGCCAAATTGATAATTTCAGAATCGAGGTGCAAATATGATGACCGCTTCGATGCTGAAACAGATAATGCCTGCTCTTCCCCTGGCTAAGGCGGAGGCTTACCTGCCTTTTTTGCTTGCCGGGATGGCGGAATTCGGAATAAATAACGAGCTTCGAGCCGCCGCGTATCTCGCTCAACTCGCCGAGGAATCCAATCAGTTAACGCACTGGGTCGAAGACTTAAATTACAGTCCGCAGCGACTTACCGAAGTCTGGCATAACCGTTTCCCGACGCTCGCCGCCGCCGCGCCTTTTGCTCACAATCCGCAAAAATTAGCCGAAAAAGTCTACGGCAATCGCCGCGATTTAGGGAATTCATCGCCGGGCGACGGCTGGCTTTTTCGCGGTCGAATGCCGATGCAGGCGACCGGTCGCGCGATGTATGCTCTGCTCTCGAAATATCTCGGAGTGAATCTGCTCGCCAATCCCGATTCGTGTCTGAAACCGGAAATCGCTTTCCGGGCGTCGGCTTGTATTTTTGCGCGAATTAAAAACTGCAATCCGCTCGCCGACGGTCTCATTCAAAGCCCGAATAATTTCACTTTAATCACGAAAAGAATAAACGGCGGAACAACCGGATTATCCTCGCGCTACGCTTTTTATTTGCGCGCGCGAAAAACGCTGCCCGATAATCTGCGCGTGGACGGCGAGGAAATCACGTTCGTCAATTTGCCGCCCGGCGCGAAACAGCGCAAAAATTCAAGTTCAACTGAATCTCCGGTTCTTGCGGAGACTAATGCCGCCGATCCCAAAGGCGCTTTACAAGACAATTCGGTTGACGGGTCGAATCAGGAAGGAACCGATAATGTTTCAATACCGGATTCGGCTCCCGGTTCGAGCGATGACGCCTCAGGCAGTCAGACAACGACGACTTCTCAAACGATACTCCAAAAATTTCAGCGCGTCGGCAACAAAGTTCAAACCGTAACCGAAAAAATAACGAGCGTTCAGAACAACGTCGCGCCCATTTCAAATTCGAGCTGGTTTATGACATTAACCGTCAAAGGCGGCGGCTGGCTGCTTCTCGCATTCGGATTTGCAAAAGATAACTGGCTCGAGCTTGTCGTCGCGCTCTGTTTAATCGCACTCGCGGTTTTTCTTTATAACTCAGCGAAAAATCGGGCAGACGCGCGAGTCAAATAAATGGATGTGCAAATAATTTCTTCAAAAATATATGAGCAAAATAAAATGCTTTTTTCTTGAAGATACGGGCAAAACCACTAAAGAGGACGGCTTTGGTCCGGGAATTTACCGCCGCGCAGACACCAATGAAGAGATGACATTGATTGACGCGCCTGCCGGTGCGATGTGGTTCGGCGTGTGGTACGGCGGACGCGGCGATTACAGATTATGCAAACCGCAACTTCAATACCCGCTGATAGTCAAACTTCCGAACGGTCACGACTGGATTATTGACAGTCAAAGTTCCAACTGCGGCATTCCCGATGACCGAAAACAGGAGCGGCATCACTGCTGGATTATTGAAGGGACGGCGCCGCCGGACATATCGGTTTCAAAAAACGGAATTACCTGCCGTGCCGGTGGCGGTTCGATTCAAGCCGGAAATTACCACGGATTCTTACGCAATGGTTATCTTGAAGAATGTTAGCTATACAAACAAAAGGAGCTGAACAAATGAAAATATTATTTTTTGTTTCACTGGCAATTGCAATCGGCGCGATGTTTTTTGATTTTATGACATCCCCGACTGCTAAAAACGGCATGACCGAAGAGGATGCCATATTCAGCAGCGAGGCGGGAGAATTTCTAGGAACGAAATATTTAATCTTCTGCTCGGCGATTCTCCTGATCGGCGTCATCGTGAATTTGCTTTTCAGCGGTCTCGGCATTTTTGTATTCGTTATTTTCGCCGTTTTCAGAATCATCGCCGGCTTTCAAAATAAATCATTAATCGCCGAGCGCCGCGGCAAACAAA
>CAXSHW010000057.1:0-14993 GCA_964237245.1 uncultured Pyrinomonadaceae bacterium | reverse complement strand
AATATCCTACCTGAGAGCCGTCAGAGACGCGGTCGCAGGCGGAGAGCGCGAAGATTGGGTCAATGATTATTTGAGTCGAACTTTATCCTTTTATTATAAAAACGGAAAAGCTTTCTACGTTCTTTTCGGCTGGATAACTTCCGCCGCCGCAACCGAGACCGGTGCGCGGCGCGAAATCGCGGCTTCTATATTGAAATTGGCAGCCGAAACTCCCGAAAGTCAGTGGTTCGAATAATCATGCTTTTTCGAACTCCAAAACAATTATTGAAAAAATTCATTTATTTTCTTTTATGCCGCCTGTATTTGCATCCGGGCGAGCCTAAATTGGAGAAGAATATGAATAAATTTACAAGATTTTTTTTCGCGCTGGCTTTAATGCTGCTGTTATTTACGGCATTCCGCCAAATTCCGCCGGCTCGCGCAGCCGTCATTGTTCCCGCAGAAACAGCCGCTGCCGCGCCGAACGATCTTCGGGCGAATTCGGCGCGGCAGCCTTCTATCCGCTTTGAAAATCCCCGGCTTGAGTCACACGCGCGTTCCGCATCGGCGGATTTCGCAGCTTCGTCAAACACGCATCCGCGTTTTCGGGTCGAGTATTTTACCTCTCGAACAAAATTCGCCGCCGGTATGTTTTCCGTTTTTGAAAATTTTCGCGCGACGGGCGACTTGTCTCAGGTAGAAAATTATTTTTATTACCCACTCGCGGAACCGTCAATTACTACATTGTCCCGAAAACAGGCGAATCATTTCGATCTGCCGCCGAATTTGACCGTCTCCGGGAAGTTCCCCGCAAATAAACTGCCAGCCGGTTAAAGCGAAGTTCGCCTTTTTAAAGCATTATGCCGGAGAAATGTATTTCTTCGGCATAACCGACAGGTTTTTCCGAACCTTTGGAATTTGAGGAAAACACGGTGGAAAGAAATGGATACGACAAAATTAAAATTATTAGCCGGAAATTTGTTTAGCCGAATTCGCGCAAAACTCGGCGTCCCGCTAATGACAGTCATCATCGCGGTTCTGCTTTTGCTCACGTTCATCTATACCGAGAAGTATTTCGACCGCCGGAGCGAGCTTCGTGAAGACGCGCGCTTTTCAGCCTACGAAAAAGAAGCCGACCAGCATATGCGGGTATTTCAAAATTATATCGAAATGGCGAACCGTGACCACGAGACGACGACGGCTATTCTCGATGCAATGGGAAATATTACAAAAAATATCAATCTGCTCGCCGAAAACGACCGCCGTATCGACGAGCGCGTAAATCAAATTAGCGAAGGTGAATACAAAGATGCTCGAAACCAGAAAAACAATCAAAAAGCTGTTGCCGATCATACTGATCGTTCTGATAAGCCTCTCGGCAAACGTATCGAAGACGTTCTCGCAAACGACCGCGAACTCTTCAAAGACCGGTGATAACGAAATAACCGTGCTGCAGCTCGTCAATGCCCTCGAACGGGCGCAGACCGAAGTTAAATCATCCCGAAAATACATTGATTCTCTGCGCGAACAGGTCGATTCAAAAGAAGCGAGAATCGCGGAATTAAATAAAAAGGACGCGCTCGCCGCTCAAGCTATCGAATCGCTGCAAAACGAAATTGCAAATCTGAAGAAGGCAATCGAAGAAGCGACGATTGTTATGGAAACCCGAAGCAAAGAAGTCGCCAAGCTCAAAGCCGATTTAGACAAAACACGGAAGAAATTAAAACGCGCGCGCGCCGTTGAAAAATATCTGACAATCGCCGCCGCCGCGATTTTAGCCGCCTTCATTCTGAAATAATTTATTAATGCAATATGGCAAACGACAACTCGATCCCGTCTACCCAAAGTACGGGCGCTCTGGCGGCGGGCGAGTACAAAAAAATGCTGATTCCGATTGCGATCACATTGCTCGTCAATTTCGGCATCAATTATATTGCCCGCGAACAATCGCAAGCCGAATTACAGTTTGAAACAAAAGCCAACAAAGAAGCGATTGCCGTCAATGCGGCAAATGTCAAGGCGAATTCCGACGCGCTGAACCAGATTGTCATCTCGATGGCGCGTTTTTCCGAAGCCCAGAGCCGCATCGCACAGGATTTGAAGCAGCTGCAGGACGACCAGCGCTACAACAATCAGAGAATGAACCAGAAATAAATTATGATGGGCGAAAAATTAAAAAACATATTTTATTCAGGCGTTTTCACGAGCTGGATTTTATGCCTGATTTTAGGAGTTTTAGTCGTGGATTTATACGACCGGCAGATAAAAGTCCGAGAGATTAAAACTAATCTCTCCGAATTCAAGATGTCGCGCCTGATGCTCAATTCGCGGGCGCAGATTCAGATTATTCTCTGCAACGCCGCCCTCGAAGGCAGACGACTTAACCCGGAAGAAATCGACACGATAAAACGATTATGGAAAGACGCCGAATATGACCGCGCTTTTGAAATCGCGGGCGGCAAATAAATGGCTTTATATGGAAAAAGGCAAAGGAGTAATATTGCAAAAAATGTCTGAAAATATCAATATAATCAACGAAATCATTCTGCCAATCGGACGGCTCGGAAAACTTCCGGCAAAATCTTCGCCGAAATCTTTATTATTGACGGATTTTGCGCAGCCCGACGTTCCGCCGAATCCTCCGGCTTCGACAAGTTTCTGGAAAAAGAAAGCCAAATTCCCGCTTCGCACTTTCGGCAACACTCAATTCGGCGACTGCACGCGAGCCAAACAGGCGATTGCCGCCATGCGAATGGAACGCATCGAAACCGGAAGAACACCGCAAATCACCGATGATGAAGTTATTCGCGTTTATGAAGAAATGGAAAATCGTCTTTACGGCGGCGGCGATAACGGCGCTTTTGAAGAAGATGCATTATCGGAATGGCGAAAACCCGATTTAACTTTCCGCGATTCAAAAGGAAACCCTTTGACGATTGAAGCGTTTTTGAAAATCCAGCAAGCCGATTTAACGGCGGTGAAAAATTCAATCGTCGCCGCGAAATCTCACGGCATCGCAATTTGCATGAACTTGCCGAAAGCTTTCGCAACCCAAAAAGCAAAATGGGACATTCCTGAAGGGCAAAGTTTGACCGGCGATTACCTGCCGCAATCCTGGGGTGGACATTCGATGTTCGTAGATGAATATAATGAATTCGGACTCAGGCATCCGACGACCTGGGGAATTCCCGACATCTGGATTTCCTGGAAAGCGTTTCTCGCCTATTGCGACGAAAGCCATTTGTTTATTGATTCGATTGATGCGTGGCGTAAAAAAGGCGCGGATAAATTTATCAATCTAGATGCCGTTAAAGACGCGGTGAATCAAGTTTCGAGTCAGAAGATAAGGTGAAACCCGAACAAAAGCAAATAATAGAAAAATCACCTCGTTTTTTGAAGCTTGAATATTCGGATTTAAATTCATATTCAAAATTTTAATTGAGTTAAAAAAATAGGTAGTTCCGACTTCCCTTTCAATGCCTTGGCAAAAGCAAACGCAAAAAATAATGGCTAAAAAGGTTAAGCAAAATATCTGGAAAAACAGAATTGTCGGTTACGGCGAGAAACCGGCGAAAGATTTTGTGTTTAATCCGCTCAACTGGCGGACGCATCCTGAATTTCAGCGCCGCGCGATTGACGGAATATTGAGCGAAGTCGGCTGGGTCACCGGAGTTATTGAAAATCAGATAAGCGGTTTTGTCATCGACGGACATGCCCGCATCGAACAGGCACTCATCAGGGGCGAAAACGAACTTATTCCTTTTATCAAAGTCGAATTATCAATTGAAGAAGAAAAGAAAATCCTCGCCGTTCTTGACCCGATTGGCGCGCTTGCCGGGACGGACGAGGATAAATTGCGAGAGCTGTCTTCGATTCTCAATTTTGAATCCGGCGCGCTCGATGAATTGATGGCTGATAAATTTGCCGCGCAAATCGACTTGAACGATTTTTTCGAGACAAAAGAGGATCAGATTATCAGTGAAAAATTTTCAATCGAAATAGAATTTTCAAACCGTGAAGAATTCCGGCTTGTTTCGAGCCGTTTAAATGAAATCGCCGCGACGCCGCTCGAAGCTGTCCGGCGTCTGCTTGATTTATGAAACTGTTTCTTGCCGGGCTGCAAAGATATACGCAATTTGTCGAAGAGTTCAAGCCGAAATACATTCTTGAATCCTTTGCCTATATCAAACAGACGGAAATCGAGAAATTGACGAATTCGGCGGATTTTCTTCTCGACTCAGGCGCGTTTACTTTTCTCTCAAAAGGCAATTCGACCATCAATTGGACTGAATATGTAAGGAGTTACGGAGAGTTTATCAATCGAAACAAATTGCCCAAGTTTTTTGAACTCGATATTTATAAGATTATCGGCATAAAAGCTACCGAAGATTTGCGAGAGAAGCTTGAAGAAATAACGGGAAGGCAGTCGATTCCGGTCTGGCATAGGCATCTCGGACTCGATTACCTTCACCGGTTAAGCGAAGAATATGGTTATATCGGCTTCGGCGGCTTCGCCATAAAAGACATCTCGCCGCGCGAATACAAATTCATACCGAAACTTCTTGATATTTGTAAAAAGAATGACTGCCTGGTTCACGGTCTCGGATTTACAAACCAGGAAGGATTGAAAATTTGCAAATTTTATTCGGTGGATTCGACGAGCTGGAACGGCGGACGATTCGGCACGATTTTTCAATATAAAAACGGCAGAGTCATTCAAATAAAACAGAGCGATAAAAGAATCGTCAAAGGAAATAATCCGATTCGTCATAACTTTGCCGAGTGGATTAAATTCCAGAGATACGCCGAAATTTATTTATAAAATTATGAAAACAGAATTCATTTTAACGAAAACTTTTCCATTTGAAGCCGCGCATAAACTCGAATATCATGACGGCAAATGCGCGCGCCTGCACGGGCATAGCTTCAAGCTGACGATTGTTGTCGGCGGAGAAAACGTGCAGAGGGCAAGAGACGGGCAAATTACTCTGGCTGACAATACAAATCCGAAGACCAATATGCTCTTCGATTACGGCGACATATCCGAGATTGTAAAACCTTTCGTCGAAGAAAAACTCGACCATCATTTTTTGAACGAAACTCTTAAAACCGACTCACCGACAAGCGAATACGTCGCGAGTTATTGTTTCGATTATTTTTTCCAAACGTTCTGGGAAAAAGGCGTCTTCCTGAAAGAGGTCAGAATCTCTGAGACCTGCACGTCTGAAGCGATTTGCAGAAAATTTAACGCTTAGCAAAACTTATGAATAATAGAGATTTAGACGCAGAAATCGCGGAGAAAATTTTCGGTTGGAGACTTCAACCGGTCGGAAAAGACGCAAAAGGTGAAAATGCTTGTGAAGTTTTGTTTCCGCCAGGAACTGAGAACAATCAGAATTATTACAATATGCTTCCGAACATCGGAAAAATTCATAAAGGCTTTTTAACTCCTACTTTTTCGTCAAACTTAAACGAGTCACTTAAGTTGGCGGTCAAGGTCGGATTGAAAATGGATATTTCCGAGATCAATTTTAATGACTGGCAATTCGCTGAAAAACTGGCAATAAAAGGCTTGGAATTTTGGAAAGGACAACAAAACGAGATATGAAACTGAACATCAGTGAAATTTTTTATTCTTTACAAGGTGAAGGCGCGAGAGCCGGAAGCGCGAACATTTTCATTCGACTTCAGGGATGCAAAGCAAAAGATGCCTGTTTTGCGAGCGGAATTAGATGCGATACGGAATTTGAATCGGGTAAAGAAATGTCGTGTCTTGATTTGCTCGATTATTTTGCCATTCATTATCCAGAAGCCGAATCAATAATCTGGACCGGCGGCGAACCGGCGCAGCAATTGACGTCCGAAATAATTTTATACTTTAAAGACCATCATTATTTTCAGGCGATTGAAACGAGCGGTTTATTTTCAGTTCCCGAAAATCTCGATTATGTAGTCGTCTCGCCGAAAGTCGCCGAACACGTGGTTGCGAAAAACTTCACAAAAGTTGACGAGCTTCGATACGTTCGTCACGCCGGGCAATTCATTCCGCAGCCTTCGATTGAAGCCGTTCATTACTTTATTTCGCCGCACTCGGACGGTTTTGAAATCAATTCCGTAAATTTGAAACACTGCATCGAGTTATGCAAACAAAATCCGAAATGGAAACTGAGCGTGCAAATGCACAAAATTTGGAACTTGCTGTAAAAAGCATCATCGAAAATTTCGACCAAAACGCGACCCGCGAAGGATTGCGCGACACTCCGCGCCGGTATTTGAAATTTCTGGAAGAATTCACGCGCCCCGCCGCGTTTGAATTAACCGAATTCGACGGCGAAGGCTACGACCAGATGCTCATTCAAAAGAATATCCAGTTCTACTCGATGTGCGAGCATCACCTGGCGCCGTTTTTCGGCGTGGCGTCAATCGCCTATATTCCGAACGGTCGAATTGTCGGTCTCTCGAAATTGGCGAGAACGGTCGAAAAATTCGCCTGCGGTTTTCAGAATCAGGAGCGCATCACCAAACAAATCGCCGCTTATTTAACCGAAAAATTGAATCCGCTCGGCGTCGGCGTCGTCCTCAAAGCGCAGCATCTTTGTATGGCGATGCGCGGGGTCAAAAAATTGAATGTCGACACGATTACAAGCGAGATGCTCGGCGTGTTCCGCGAGAAACCGGAAGCTCGCGCCGAGTTTTTGCAGCTAATAAATAGTAATTAAATATGAAGTTTTTTACTCCAATCGAAAACTTTACGCATTGTGCCGGATTTTACGGAGTTCCGTGTTACCTAAATACGGAAACTATGGAATTGGCAGGCAGAAATTATATTTTTGAAATTTTATTGATGTTGGCGACATCGTTTCATAATGAGGTTGTAGAAAGGTCGGCGCAATTGTTTGCCTCGGTTACGGGACGAGATTACGAACCGGGCTTTCCACTAATGATTTGGGAAATAGTATACGAAGAAAATTAATGAAATGGACCGGCAAATAGAAATTCAATTAAGAAATTTAGAGTCCGCGATTCCTCTTATTATTTTTTGCATAATACTTTTGATTATTTTTTGGTTTCAAGATAATAAGGACGATTAAGAAATGAATATTTTTTGCGGAAATTGCGGAAAAGATTCGGGTGTCGTTCGAGAAGTTTCTGACGGCGTAAATGCTTTTAATGTGCAAAAAGTAGGGTTTATCGCAAAACTTCCCGTAATAATCGGAATTCCCGAATGGTTATTAACCTGTTCGTTTGAATGTAAAAGCGAGCTTTTTCTAAAAAAATGCACTGAATATAACGTAAGTGAAGAGCAAGTCGCACAAGCCAAAAGAGAAATACAGGTAATGAAGGACAAATTGCCTCAAATGGCAAAAGAAACCTGTGAATTTATGGGAAAACTTCAAACGGTTTTGAAAAAGCAGGAAAAACCGATTCAAAAACAATAAATCCGCCGTTTTTTGTAATCTTTGCCTGACTCGTTATGGCAAAGAAATTAGAATTAAAAATAAAAAAGAACCGCGCCAAAAAGCCACTTCCGCCAGCGGTTAAGGCAAAAGCCGGAACCGCGACTTCAAAAAAATCTAAAATTCAATCGCCCGCAATCTCTAAAACGGAACGGAAATCTCCATCTAAAAGGAAAGCCGCGCAAAAGCCGCCGCGCAATTCGAAAGCAAAACGCCCGACGCCGGAAGAAAAATTAAAGATTCTCGAGCGGCGAATACTCGTCACCGACCTCCGTCGTTCCGGCGCGTCAATCCGTCAGATTGCAAAACATCTCGACTGCTCGACCGGAACGGTTTTCTCGGATTTGGAAGCCGGACTCGCATTGTTAGACGAAACTCTCGTCAAAAATACAGAGCTGCTCGCCGCCGCTGAACTCGACCGCATCGACGACTGGGAATTTACGATTTACCCGAAATTCAAAGGCACAAAAGGTTACACGCCGACAATCGAGGAGCTGGACAGACTCCTCGGCAAGCTGATAGCTCTGCAAAACCAGCGCGATAAATATTTGCGCGTCACCAAGCCCAAAGAAATAAAACTGACGACCAAAGCCGAACTTGCGCGCGCGCTCGGACTTGATGAGGAAGAACTTCCCGATGACGGCTCAAGCGGCAAAGAATAAACAGGTTTCAAAAAAGGAGCTTTACGAGCGGATTCTGGCGATGCCCGACGGCGAAGCCAAAGAAGCCGCGATGCGTTTCGTAATTGAAAAATACGCTTCTGCACTTCTCTATATTGATAAATTCAAGCCTTATAAATTTTACCCGGAAAAATATATCGAAAAGTTTCTAGGCTGGACGCCGTGGAGCGGGTTGGATGAAAAACATCCCGGACAAGTCGAAATCTTGCAAGCCTGCGCTATGGCGGTTCGCCAGCAGCTGGAAAAAAGAGCGTTCGAGAACGGCGAGCTGACCGAAAATGAATTAACCGTCTGGCGACCGGAAGTTAATATCCGAAACTGGATTCGCGTCGAATCAGGCAACGGAATCGGAAAGACCAAAGGCATTTCGGGAGCCGTGCAGTGGTTTTTCGATTGTTTTAATTCGATTGTTTATACGTTTCATGCGACTGCGACGCAGGATAAGATAACCACCTGGAAGGAAATCAGAAAAGACCGGATGGGAAAAAATCTTCCCGGAACGATTCTTCAAACGCAGTTATATTTATCGCCGGATCGTTTCGCGCTGAGCCGCTCGCCGTCCGATGCGGGCGGCACCGGAGAAGAAAACACAAAAGGTCAGCATAACGAATTTTTGTTATTTGTCATTGATGAAGCCGACGGCGCCAAGGAATTTATTTTTGAAGGCATTGAAACAATGTTATCCGGCGGCATCGGTATAGTTTTGATGACTGCCAATCCGCGCTCGCGCGGAACTTATTTCCACCGGCTGAAAACAAAATCCTACGTTCAAACATTGAGAATTTCGACGCTTTATCATCCGAATGTAATCGAGAACAAAGAAATTATCAAAGGCGCGGTCAAGCGCGAGTTTGTCGAGAAGGAAATTGAAAACGGCTGCGAAACGGTCACTGAACACAATGAGGAAAATTTCACGTTCGATTTGCCGTATTCGGTCCGGGTCGGTGAAAAGACTTATCCGTCCGGCACTATTTTCAAACCGTCGCGTAATTTTATGACCCGCATCCTCGGCATCGCGCCGGCAAATTCGACCGATATGACTTTGATTCCGGTCGGCGTTTTTGAAAAGTCCGTAAGCCGGACGGAAACCGAAGGCGATTTTACCAAAGCGAGAATGGGCGTCGACGTCGCGCGCGGCGGAATAGATAACGGAACGCTTTATATTAAACATGAGGGCGCAGTTCGGCGCGCCTCGGAGTTTGAAAAAGAAGATACGAACGTTTATGCCCGCGTAATTAAATCCGAAGCGCTCGAACTTGCGCGCCGGGGCGTAACAAGCTTGCATATCCGCATTGACGGCGGCGGCGGATTCGGCGGCGGCGTGGTCGATAAATTGAAAAACGACGATGAATTAATCAAAGCGTTTCGAGAATTCAAAGTACTGGAAGTCTATTTCAATTCGACGCCTTATAAAACCGATAAGTATTACGATTTGATTACTGAAATTACCGCCGAAACGGCGGAAAGCTTAAAAAGCCTGAAAATTATCGACCCTCCCGAACGACTCGAAACCGATTTATGCGAGCGACTTTTCGAATGGCGAAACGTTAAGGACGAGGAAGTCAAAAAACTCGAGCCGAAAAAAGACTTCAAAAAAAGAACGGGTCACTCGCCTGACGACGGCGACGGCTTTGTCCTGGCTTGCGCTCCTGATTTTTGTTTTTCAAATTATCAGATGGTCTCGCCCGTTGGTATTGGAAAAGAGAGCATCTGGTTAGGATTATAAAAGCCTTATTCAATCTTCAAAACTCTGGATGGGTACAATTTAGTTAGGTAATAATATACAATTCTCACCTTGATTTTCATTCAAAAGAGAGTTAAACTCTTTGTATGGTTGAAGATAACTTTCCACAAACATTGCAAGAAGTCATCAGACACTTTTCAAATGAAACCGTCTGTATTAACTTTATCGCTTCATTACGTTGGGCTGATGGCGTTGCTATTTGTCCGCGCTGTGAAAATACTAGCACGTCTTTTCTTTCTACTCGAAACGTCTGGAAATGCAAAGCCTGTAAAAAACAGTTCTCAGTCAAAGTCGGAACAATTCTTGAAGGCTCGAACATTAGTTTAGACAAGTGGATTTGTGCTATTTGGATGATTGCTAACTGTAAAAATGGCGTTAGCTCTTATGAGATTCACCGTGCTATCGGTGTTACTCAAAAAACCGCTTGGTTTATGAATCATCGTATCCGTGAAGCGATGCAAGCGGGTAGTTTTGAAAAACTTTCGGGCAACGTCGAAGTTGACGAAACCTTTATCGGCGGCAAAGCCAAGAATATGCACAAATCTAAACGCGAAAAAGTTATTCAAGGTCGCGGCTCTGTTGGCAAAACAGCCGTATTTGGTGTTTTGGAAAGAAAAGGTAGAGTCTTAGCCAAAGTTATCGAAAAAACTGACAGTGAAACACTTCATAAAGCAGTCAGAAACAATGTAGAAAAAGGCTCAAACCTATTCACAGATGAATGGCGTTCATATCGCGGTTTAGGCGAAGACTACATTCACGAAGTAATCAATCACGGTGTCGAATATGTTCGCGGAAACATTCACACAAACGGAATTGAAAACTTTTGGTCACTTTTGAAAAGAACAATCAAAGGAACTTATGTTTCGGTTGAGCCTTTTCATTTAGGGCGTTACCTTGACGAACAAATGTTTCGATTCAATGAACGTAAATGTAAGGATAAAGATAGATTCTTGAAAGCGGTTGGAATGATTGCAGGAAAGCGATTGACTTATAAAGAATTAACGGGTAATTAAAATAGTAAGAAAAAGCAGATATAACTTCATTTGTCTGCTTTCTTTTGATTTTCTTTCTTTTGTTGCTTTTTTATCTCATCAATCTCTTTTTTCGGCACATTAACTAAATTTCTTGCTAAATTCTCGAAGTTCTCAAATTCTTTTGATTTTTTAGTTTTAGTTTTTTTCATTTTTGGGACGTTTCAAAATTTGCTTTACCACGCCGTATTTTTTGCCAGTCACACCTTCTAAAGTTTTATGACTAATGTCTATAAAACCGCCTAATTTACTTGTCCAATCCCCAGTATCTAACTGTCTAGCCATATGCAAAGGTGCGCCTTTTAGAGCGTCCGCACTAGGCTTATCAGCAACATAGATAGCGACTTTTTCAAAGCCTTCTTCAAAGTCTGCGCTGTCGCAAGGTTTATAGCCTAATGTTTCAAATGCAAGAATGAAGTTTTTTAATGACCGAACTCTAGGAACATCATCCGGCCAATAAACATCATTCGATGCCATTGTATGATGGACTGGCCACCAATTACGATGGGTTTCCTCTGCCGCATAAGCAATGCAATTATATTTTGGAGTTGAATCGCTTGTTTTTTCAAACTCTCCATCTTTCAAGTTTTCAAAAAGACTTTTTGCTATCTGCAACTCTTTTTGTCCTTGTTTTTGTTGAGCGAGGATTTGACTAATTACAGAAGCCATTTAGATAAGTTGATTTTTCTTTCCCCAAGTAATCCAGTCTTTAGCCATTTCTTCTGGTTGTCCCGCGTGTTCAGGCTTAACGGGGTCTTCGCCTTCCTTTGTTAAAGCTCGTAATGCCCAGAACCAATCACTAGGCATATCTTGTAATTCGCGCAAGATTAAAGGAATTACATCCTTTCCTAAACCAATAATTCTTTGGTATGCAGGGTGGAGAATCTTCTCCAAATAATCCGATGAAACTAGAGTATCTAAATACCACTGTTCGGCTAAGCGAGAAAATTCCTGTTGTATGTTTTCAGTTTCAACTCGCTCTTTTGCCGCGATAGGTTTGTGAGCTACTTGTCTTCTTACAACAAGATAATCCATTAACCGTTCAATCTCATCACTATGTCGTGATTTCTCAGGATAATTTGACTTACCGAGCAAAGCTTTATATTCACAGACTTCTAATGATTCTAATTCTTTTGCAGGTGTTGGATTTGCGCCCATTATTTTTCTCCCTTTTCGTTTACAAAGGCTTCAGCAAAGCGGCTAAATTCTTCTAAATTAGAATAAAAATTACGTTCTAACAGTTCAAAATTCTTAATTTCAGTTGACAGCATTATCAACTTTTCTTCCTTTTTTGAAGAAATAAAAGCAGTATCAATTAAAGCTTCTTTAGGAAATTCTATTTGATAACCGGATACCGTAACTGCTTTCAAGTTTTTGTTTGATGTAAGCAATGGGTATTGTAATGGAACTATCGCTTCATAATTTTCATCATATCTAAAAACTACTGTGTAATCAGTAGCAAGATTTTTCCTCTTAAAGAATTGTGCAATCCACTTAGAGCAATCTTCCATATAAGGCTCACGAACATCCTCAGATGGTGATTCCCCTTGATGGTAAATAATACGAAGAAAGCTATTCTTTTTATTTAAGTATAGTTCAAGGTGTGAATGATCTTTATCTTCTTTATCTTCTTGTATCTTGCTTCCATAGAAAAAGAAGGTATGTTTTATGTCCTTGTCTTTAGGCTTAATATCATCCAAAAAATCTTTCTTTTTGAAGGTGCTTTCATTAAATCTAATTGTGAGCGTGAATTGCTCACAATTAAACTTTTTCATACTCAAAGCCATAGTGATACCTTAGACGTTTAGATTTTCTTGACAGTTGTAAAGAACATCATTCTAAATATAATGCTTATGAATTGCAAATTGCAATACAAAATTTGACTGCTCTAGGTGAGAATAGTATATTATTACCTTTAGTTAAATAAATTGTACCGAAAATTTAATGCGGATTATATTGATTTATTCCGGCTTTTTTCAAAAACATTTCCGCTCGCTTGATTTCTTCTTTGTTAAAAGACTGATGAAATACTGCAATTTCCTCCATAGCTTTTACAATTTCATCAGGATGGATCGTCGCAGGACATAATTTTGTCGAGATTATTTGTTCATCCGAATAAACGGCAATGATATAATGCCGTAGCCCTTCAATTTCAACCACTCTAAATGAACCGTCGGCTTCCCTTTGGATCTGAACTTCAAATTTCAGTTTCATAAGCGACATTATAAAACATAAAACATTTATTCCGCCTACTTTTCTACACTCATCCTCGATGAGTAGTAATGATGACGCTTCGCAAAAAGATAAATTTGTCGAAATCGGCGCGACCGGTCTGAACGCCGTCGGCGGCCGCATTTACGAAGAACCGCTGACGAAACTCTCGGGCGACCGGTGGAACACCGTTCTGCGCGATATGCGCGAAAACGACGCCGTTATCAATTCGATTCTTTTTACGATTGAAATGCTCGCGCGTCAGGTTTCCTGGAATTTCGAGCCGTTTTCGGAAGACCGGGAAGACCTTGAAAATAACGATTTCATCCGAAACGCGCTTTTTAACGATATGGAAGCGACCTGGCAGGATAATCTGTCGGAATTTTTGACGTTTCTCGCCCACGGCTGGTCGTATTTCGAGATTGTGTTCAAACGCCGTTCGGGAATGAATCTTGACCCGTCAAAACATTCTCATTACAGCGACGGTCTCATCGGATGGCGTAAATTCGCTATCCGCGCTCAGGAAAGTCTTTACGAATGGGATTTCGAGGATTCGGGCGATATCCGGGCGATGAAGCAAATGCCGCCGCCCGATTATAAGATTTATACGATTCCTTACGCCAAATCACTGCATTTCAGAACGACGGCACATAAAAACAATCCGCAGGGACGTTCGATTCTAAGAGGCGCATACCGCTCGTGGTATTTCAAAACGAATCTCGAAAATATCGAAGGAATCGGCATCGAGCGCGATTTAGCGGGATTGCCGGTTCTGGGCGTGCCGCCCGAACTTCTCGCGCCTGATGCGACCGCGCAGCAAAAACAATTGGCGCAAGCTCTATATAAAATGGTGACCTCCATCCGGCGCGATGAAATGGAGGGCGTGTTGATGCCGCTCGAATACGACAAGGACGGGAACCCCCGCTATGAACTAAAGCTGCTCTCGACCGGCGGTCAGCGCCAGTTCGACACCTCGAAAATCATCGACCGTTACGACCAGCGCATTTTGATGTCGACGTTGACGGATTTTCTGATGCTCGGCAGTCACGCATCCGGATCCTTTGCTCTTTCGACCGATAAGACCGAGCTTTTTTCCGCCGCTATCGGCGCGTTCCTTGATGTTATCTGCGATGTGATAAACCGCCGCGCCGTTCCGCAATTGCTTCGCTTAAACGGCAAAGACCAGACGCGCCCGCCGCGACTGGTTCACGGTGAAATCGAACGGCTGACGTTGAGGGAAATCGGTCAGTTTATCAAGGATATTTCAAACACCGGCATCACATTCGATACCGATGAAATAACGCAGTTGAAAAGAAAAATTTTGAGATAAATATTGTAAATAATTTTTGAAGGAAATAAACGAAAAATGTCTGAACAAATAAATTCAATCGAGAAAGCGAATTTTTCCGAACGAGAGCCGAAATTCGGCGCGGCGTTCAAAGCGATGGTTTCGACCGATTGGGCGATCACGCCCGACGGTTACCGCCAGATGCTGGCAATCGCGGCGCGCATCAATCCGGATAATTTGGCGGCGAAATCAGAAAAAAAACGGGAAAAACAAGAGCAAGCCGTCGAGATTTATAAAGGATCGCGCCTCGATAAAACAAGGAATGTAATCGTCCGCGACGACGCGCCCGGAGTCGCCGTTATTCCGATAAAAGGACCGATTTTCCGCTACGCCAATATGTTTACTTATTATTGCGGCGGAACGACGATTGAGGATTTAGCGCGCGATTTTCAATCGTGTATAGATAACCCTGCGATTTATTCGATTTTATTTGATGTCGATTCGCCCGGCGGCGAAGTCAACGGCGTCAACGCGATGGCGAATATGATATACGCCGCGCGCCAGAGGATTCCGATGACGGCATTTATCGGCTGTTACGGCTGC
>CAXSHW010000056.1:0-28537 GCA_964237245.1 uncultured Pyrinomonadaceae bacterium | reverse complement strand
TCAGCGTCGCTTCAAAAATCGTATCTTTGCCGATTGTCGCGCGAAGAACGTGCGCGTCTTTGGCTTCGCGCAAAGACCAGTCGCCGAGCCGCAAATGAAAATGTTTTTCGCTCGCCGACGCGGGCGGATCGAAAAATCCGTTCGCGCTTTTGCGATGCGCGTAGCGAAATTCTTTTTCGTCTGTGTCAGTAATCGCAAAATGCGCGAAATAAATCGGATTGCCGAACAAACGCAGCGGCACGAGCGAAAATTTATCCAAATCCGTGCGCCGTTTGAAGAAAACCAGCTCGAAACCGAATTTTCTGCCCGAACTCGTCTCGCCGTGTCCGGTGTAATACCACCATTCGGTCTGCGCGTTTCGGTGCGCATATAAATCTCTGGGCAACTCGACCGCATCGAGTTCCGTCCCGTCGCGCAAAGTATCGGCTTTTCCGACAAAAGCATCGGTCAAAGTCTCAAATAAATCCGTCGCCGTCGTTTCAAACTGTTTGAGATAATCCTGCAATGTGTCCTGAATCGTATTTTGTTCGCTCATCTTTTGGGTTTTCCTGTTTGTTAAAATCTTTAATTATTCTAACTTCTGGAAAAACCATCGGCAATTGGCAGATAAATAAAACTTTAACTGATTTATTAAATTTTAGCGCGGCTGTTCGCTTTCGGCGGGTATATATCTATCAGGGTTATTAGTGTCCTGGCGTAAAAAAGTTCCGGCAGCCCAGGCAGTTTTATCTTCAAAAACGATGAAGCCGATTTCCAACTCGACCGTTTGAATTAATTCGATAGGTTGTCGTCCATTTATAAATTTGTAAATTTTCTCTTTTTCCTTCTCTAAAGAAACTTGTAAAGTTTCGTCGGGTTTTAGCACCATCGGTTCTCTGTTTTTAATTTTCGACCCGGGGCGTTGACCGAAAGTCATCGGATAAGACATCATATTGCCGGTTAATCGGGTCTCCGGGAAATTTACGTTGACCGTCAGATAAACGATTGGTTTACCGGAAATATTTTCCAGATTTAACGAAAGATGTTTGACCCAATCCGATTCAGCATCAAAACTTTCATTGAATTTTCGCTCCTGCTGTCCGACTTTAACCTCTGTAATTTTCAATTGTGGATTAATAGTTCTAGCAAGTTTAATAGTTTTCTTTTCACTCTGAGCTTGAACTTTGATAATTGAATTTTTGATGTTTAATCCAATCAAACTGCACAGAACGACGGAAAGAGTCACAAATTCCAACCAACCAAATAATTTTTTGGATTTCATCAATTATCCTCCTGCATCAGTCAACGATGTAAAAACAATGATTTCTATCGTTGCAGATTATCATTTTCTTTCAATCTTGGATAGGTTTATTTTGACAATTAATTTACATCAACTAGACTTTAAGACACTAATAAATTTTTAGTTTTAGTTTTCCCGAAATTCTTTTTGTCTTCTTCGGCAAGCTCGCCGATTTTCAGCATTAGAAAGTCGGCGATTTCTTTGTGGGTTCTGAGGCTGTCGCGTTTTTCGTAGAATTCGGAAAGGTCAATCGGCTTGCCGAAATGAATGCGGATTTTTTCGCCGCCGCGCCAGTTTCCCAAGATTTGTTTCGGCAAATCGTTGCCGAGTCCGGCGATGAAAACGGGGATGACTTGCGGATGCGCCAGCATAATTACTTTGCCGATTCCGGGCTGCGCGGGCAGAAAACTGTGAGCGTCGCCATCGAGATTGCGTTTGCCTTCCGGGTGAAAGCCGATGACGTGCGCTTCTCCGGTTGAACAGATTTCAACTAATTTCCGCATCGAAAATTTATCGAATTCGCGTTTTTTTACTTCGCGGTCTTCGCGGAAAAACGGCGGAAACATCGAAAACCAGCCCATTATGAAATTGACGAACCAGCCGACGGGCGAATCGTAGAAAAATTTGGCGCGAACCGGAAAATATAACTTCATCGGGCGCGAAGTTTGGCGAAACAGAACGCTCGAAACCGTGTATAAATCAAAAAACGAACGATGATTGGCAACGAGTAAAAGCGGTTTTTCGACATCCGTTTGCTCGAAATTTTCCAAACCGTAAACGTTCATCAAATTGTAGGTTGCCAGACGAATCCAGAGCGAACCGATGTGCCTTTGGCAAAACGTCCAAAAGCGTTTCCACGCGCCGCGATTCATTTTAGCGGCTAACTTAAATCCGATTTTTTCAACGGGCGAAAGGACGGAAAGTTCTTCTCTCGTCGGAACGATGCCGCCGTTTATCGCCTTTTTTTCAATCGCTGTTGATTTATTTTCGAGATTTTCGGTTTCCATCTTAAATGTCTGCAAATTCAAATTTTAGCGCAGAGTTTTTGAATGGCGAAATGAAATAACGATTGATTTACCGTAAATCGGCATCTATTAGTTTGGCGGGATACGGTTTAATGTATATTTATGAGTTAGCGAAAGAATAAAAACGATGATTTCGACGGATTTTTTATATACAGCGGCGGGCGTGATTTTTCTCGCGCTGGTTTTCTACGATATTTACGCGACTATTTTACGGGCGACGAAACATCCTGGTTTGTTCAGCGAGTTTATAAATCGAGGTTCGTGGCGAATCGCTTCAGGTTTGACGCGGAATTTGAACCGCCGCTGGCGACATCGAGTTCTTTCGTCAGTCGGTCCGCTTTTGCTGCCGACTTTAATCGGTTTTATTATTCTGATGCTGCTCGTCGGTTTCGCGCTGATTTATTTGCCGCGAATCGAAACGGGTTTTCAGGTCAACGACACATCTCATCATACTCCGGCTTTGCAGGCGCTCTATTTCAGCGGCATCACGCTTTTGACAATCGGTTACGGTGATGTTTTGCCGATTACGCGCGTTACGCGCCTTGTCGCCGTCGTCGAGGCGGCTTCGGGAGTCGCCATTATTTCGCTTTCGATTACTTATTTACTGACTGTTTACGGCGCGCTCGAGCGCAAACGCGCGGTCGCGCTCAAATTTTATCATCAAGCCAGACAAGGCGCTGATATTTCCGGCTTTTTGATAAATCATTTTTCGCGCGGGCGTTTTTACAGTCTGCCGGAATTTTTGCGCGAGGCGACGCACGATTTGCAAATAATGCTCGAATCGCATTTGGAACATCCGGTAATTCATTATTTTCATCCGCTCGAAATTTACAAAGGTCTGCCGCGAGCGCTTTTTTTCGTGCTTGAAACAGTGGCGATTCTAAACGCTCACGTTGACGAAAAGGAATATGTCGAAGCCGGCGACCACCCGGACATAATAATCGCGGGCAATAATGCAAAATATGTTTTGTTTGAACTTCTGTCATCGCTGAAACTCGAAGCGAAGGCGACCGACCCGTTCGAGTCGGAAGCCGAAACGCTCAGGCGAAGGCGCAAATGTTTCAACCGCACTATGAATCGCCTGCGAAGAGCGAAAATCAAAACGCGATCCGACACAGAACAGGCATTTATCGAATACTCGACAGACCGCGCGGAATGGGAACGGCAGCTTTATCGTTTCTCCGAATTTCTCGGCTATGATTGGGATGAAATAACGGGCGACCGCAACTTAGAAGACGCGACGGATGATGAAGTTACCGAACGCCACGAAGCATTAGCCGTGGACAGCGAAACGACTTAGCGACAAACTCTAAACGTCGAGACAAGACGTAAAGATTTTTTATCGGCTCGTAAAATTCGGACGCAACGTCTCTCTAAATATTCAAGAGATTTTTCGTGTTTCGCAAATTATTCAGGATCAATCTTTTCAGATAAATTCGAGCTGTTTTGTTGAGATTCTTCTTTATTTTCAATCGCCGTCAGATTTTTGTTGGCTTCTTGATGAAGATCGCCGACTTCGGCGTTAAATTCGCCTTCCGCGCGAGTCGTCGGATCGCCCGTCAAAATGCCGCCGATTTGCTCGATGCTGCCGATAATCATCTGCCCGACCGATTCGAGATTTTCCGCCGTATGATTAGTTCCGGTTTCTTCAGTTGCTTTATTTTCGTCCGTCATAAATAGAATTCTACAACGAAAAAGCCGACTTTGCGAATCGGGCAAAACCGGCTTTTCAGGTTATGTTAGGCGGGTCAGCCACATAAAGAAACATTTTCGATTAAAGTTTAGAGTTCCGTCTTCAGACGACAGCCGCCTCAAGCAAAAATCCCAACTTTTCAAAATACCTGATTATTTTTACTCATCTGATTGATTATTTTCCGGTTCGTAATGATTAACGACCTTTCCGTTTGAAAAAACATTGGATTGAACTAATTTAAGTTTTAATCTGTCTTCCAAATTCCCGAAAATGGTCAAACCGCGACCGATTGCCGTCGGGTTGATGGCAAGGTGAAATTCATCAATCAAATTTTCTTTGATTAAATCTGAAACAAATGTCGCTCCGCCATAAACGATGATGTCCCGTCCGTCTTTTTGTTTTATTTTTTTGACTTCTTCGACCAGATCGCCGTTTGCCAAAGTCGTATTTGCCCATCTCGATTCCTTGACGGTTTTGCTAAAAACGATTTTGGGTATATTGACCATTTTTGAGCAAACGAATATTGAGGACTTTCGGGATTTTCCGACTCCTTCGTCCAATAATCTACGAATCCGTCGGTCATTTTTCTACCCATCAGAATCGTGTCGGAAGTATCAATCAAGGCGTTGGCATATTCCGCCAGTTTGTCCTCCGAGGAAAACGTCATCCAATCCATTTCGCCGTTCGGTCCGGCAACATATCCGTCAATAGTCATTTGCATCTGTAATTTTAATTTTCTCATATTATTTTGCCTCCAAAAGCGGTTTGAATTTATCCCGATTGGCGTATGCCAAAAACAAATTTGCCAAAACTAGAAATATCGTAACTGGCAATCCGGTTCTTACCAGAAAAATATGGACAAATAAAATATTGATGATAATCGGCGCGAGAATCACAAGTGCTAATGGCAAATATCGTCCCGCAACAAGCGCAATCCCGCACACTAGTTCGGTGATTTTCAGCAGCGGCAGAAAATAAACCGAAGCATTCAATCCATCAAAATAGGTTTTCAAATTTCCTTCCATCTGCGGTTCGCCGCCGAGTTTTAGAAAGTATGCAACCGAACCAAAAATAAACAGCAGTCCCATCAAAACGCGAACGATAATTACAGCTATTTTCATAATTTCTCCGATTCAATTTATACCTCGACAATCGTTTTAAAACCGCCGTAAGCCATTCGTTTGAAGTCGAAAAGATTATTATGCGTTTCCATAACTTCTTTCAGACGCGGATCGCTCATCACGGCTTCGTTCACTTTGTCCCGCTGCTCACGCGACTCATAAATAATCCACGCAAAAATCACCGTTTCATCTTCGGAAGCTCCGGCAATCGTTTTAAACGAAAGCATTCCTTCTGTTTCCAGATCGTCGCCGACCGTTTCGTAATAATCCAACGCGCCGTATTCCTTCCAAATCTCACTTGCCTTTTGCGCCAATTCCCTGTATTTCTCGATGTTTGACTTCGCTACCGGAATCACAAAACCATCAATATATTTGCTCATTTTCTTCTCCCTAAATTATTTAATTTCAAAAAAAATTCGCTAAGTAAGCGTAAAAATTCCGCTTACTTAGCGATAATTTGCATTATTCTTTCGGATAATCGTAATTGACCATCCAGTTTATGCCGAATTTATCCTTTAACATTCCGAAATACGCGCCCCAGAATGTATCGGCAAGCGGCATCGTCACATTACCGCCTTCCGACAGACCGTTAAAGATTTTTTCCGCTTCTTCCTTGCTGTCCGCGCCGATTGAAAGCGAAATATTATTTCCGAAAACAGCATCTTCGGCGTATTCGCCAACCGCGTCAGTCGCCATCAAAACGTGACCGTCGCTGATCGGCAGCGAGATGTGCATAACTTTGTTTTTGTCCTCTTCAGACAAATTCATTTCCTCGCCGCACGGCATTTCGCCGTATCTTTGCAGCATCGCAAACTCGCCGCCGAAAACCGATTTGTAAAAGTTAAAAACTTCTTCCGAATTGCCTAAAAAATGTAAATATGGATTTATTTTTGCCATAATTTTTTATTTTCCTTTCAAGTTTGAATTTGTTTCATCAATGAAACATAATATCATCGTATCATCGTTTATCGAACAATGCGCGGTGTAAATGCGACAATTATAATGGTGAAATGCGGCAATTTTCTAAGGTAATTTTAATCTATGAAACATATTTCAATACTAATTCCCGAATCGGCGGTTTTGGCGGCAATTGATGATCCGCGCCACGTTTTTTCGCAGGTCAACGCTTTTGCTAAAGCGGCAGGAAAACTTCCTGTTTTCGACATCAAATTTGTCGGTGTCGAAAAAGAAGTCCGGCTTCACGACGGCGCGTTTTCGGTTCATTCGGATTTGTTTTTGGACGACGTAAAAAAGACGGATTTGATATTTATCCCGGCTTTTTACGGCGATAAACTAAATTTTTTGGAAGCTAATAAATACTTTATACCCTGGATTATCGAACAAAGAAAAAAAGGCGCGGAACTCGCCAGCCTCTGTGTCGGCGCGTTTTTGCTGGCGAAAACCGGATTGCTTGACGGAAAGAAATGTTCGACTCACTGGAACGCGGCTGAAGAATTTCGACAAATGTTTCCCGAAGTTGATTTAGTTGCCGACAAAATTATCACCGAAGAAGACGGCATTTACACGAGCGGCGGCGCGACTTCGTATTGGAATTTGCTTTTATATCTGGTCGAAAAATTCACAAACCGCGAAACCGCCATTCTGACCGCGAAAATTTTCGCCATTGACATCGAACGCCACACCCAATCGCAGTTTATGATTTTCAAAGGTCAACGAACGCACCGGGACGAAGTGATAAAAGAAGCGCAAAAATTTATCGAGAATAATTTTCAAGACCGCATTACGACGGATAAATTATCCGATAAATTCGCCCTCAGCCGAAGAAGTTTAGAACGCCGTTTCAAAAAAGCGACGAACAACACCGTCAACGAATATATTCAGCGAGTAAAGATCGAAGCTGCCAAAAAGAGTTTTGAAACCAGCCGCCAAAACGTCGGCGAAGTGATGTTCGATGTCGGTTATTCCGACGCGAAGGCTTTTCGAGGAATCTTCAAAAAAATCACCGGAATGACACCGCACGATTATCGAAACAAATACAATAGAGATTTGTGAATTAAAAACTATTTCTTAACTTTCACCTTAATTTTGTGCCAGCCGTTGTTCATATAACCTTTAAAATTCCAGAGCGGCGCGATATTTTCCGGCTGCGTGTTCGCCGAAGCGTCGTAGGCGCGAACAATCAGTTCGCGCGTTCCCGGTTTTAATTCGACTTCGCATTGCCAAAATTGCCACGTCCAATCGCGCTCGTTCGATTCGATTTGCGCGTCTTTGTTCGGTTCGAGCAAATCGGCTTCGAGCCAGTTTGCGCCGCCGTCAATCGAAACGTCCACCCGCTCGACGCTGCGCCCGCCGCCCGAAGTCGCGTAGCCGCGCAGCATTGTTTTGCCCGCTTTTATCTCTGCGCCGTCCGCCGGTTCGCAAATTACCGAATTGATGAGAGCTTCGCCAAGCGTCAAACCTTTCGACCAATCTACGTTTTGCTTATTGATGTTCGGCGGAAAAATTTTATAAGCGGCGGCTTGAAAATGATTTTCAGACGGCTCTTTTTGGACGGTGATTTTCGTCAGCCATTTGACGCTGCGCGCTCCGATGTAACCCGGCACCACGACGCGCAGCGGCGCGCCGTGAATCGGCAAAAGCGGCTTGCCGTTCATCTCGAACGCGAGCAAAACTTCGTCCGCCATCGCCTTTTTCAGCGAAATCGAACCGCCGAAATTCGTGTGAACATTTTTCGTAATTTCGTCCGCGCCGTCAAACGCAACGTGCCTCGCGCCGTTTTTCACGCCTGCCGCTTCGAGAACATCCGCCAATCGCACGCCGCGCCATTTCGCGCAGCTGATCGCATTCGCCAGCCACGGCGTTTCGCCCGGAATTTCCTTGACTTCGATCATCTCGTCGCGCCGGTTTCCCGCGCACTGCATCGTCGCCGTAATCGTGTGTGTTTTGAAATTTTTCTTAAGTTCGGCAAAACTTAATTTGAGTTTTTTTCCAACCATTCCGCCGATTTCGAGCGTGAAATCTTTCGCCGCGATTTCGGGAATATTTCCGTGATTGCGAACGTAAAAAAGCGCGGTGTCCGTGATAAAAGCGTCCGCGATGTTTTTCACCGGCGGACCCGCATTAAACGGTTCGGCTTCAAACACAATTATCTCCGCGCTTTTGCCCAACTCGACGGCTTTTTCAACTTCTTTACTCATAAAATTTATTTTGTCAGATATTGCTCAATATTGGAGTATTGCTTTTCCGAATGATAAATGACGGCAGTCGAAATTTCCTGCCCGGATCAGTTTATTACGCAAAGAAGTCTTCGGGCAAATGCTCGCCGTAAGTGCGAAAATAAAGCTGTTTTTTCAATTCTTCATCAGATAAATCTTTCGGAAGCGAATTCAAAAATGCTTCGCGGGCGGACATAAACATTTCGCATCCCATAGCGATTCGCTCATTCGGCGACATTTTCAGCATCAGCTCAAACTGAATTTTTTCGATTTCGAGCGAAGTATCTCTCAATTTTCCACCTCATTCAGACATTTGAAATAATTCTCTCCAATTCCCAATTCATCAAGCCATTTTTCCGCATAACTTTTATCAAAACCGGAAAACATTATGCTTCTTATGTCCGCAAACTGCATTTCCGAATTTGTGTCTTTTGACCACCAAAGTTTGGAAAGAATCAAATCTTCTTTGCTGATAATCCAAATCTCTCTGCCGTAATAATCGGTTTTTTCCCGTCTGCCAAAAGCACTTTGCTGAAACCCGCTCGATTTTTTCGGCACACAATCAACTTTAAAAGCCGTTTCGATATGAATTACATTAAACATCCGCTTCGTTTCAAAACCAAGACTAACCGCCGTTTGAGGAATATAATAATCCGGCTCAAGAGCTTTTATAAATTTATCTTTATCACCGGAATCAAATTCAAGAACAACATCAATATCCGCCGTCTGCCGAAACGAAGCATAACGCATCATCGCCATCGAACCCGTCAGCATATATTTAATGCCGAGCGGCTCGATTCGCCCGACAAAATCGTGCAAGACTCTGGTTGATACATAATCTTTCAATTCCATTTTTTACATTCAATTCACAACAAAATTGTCATCCGCATTCCGAGAATACAAGTTTTCCGTCGCGTTTGTTCGGTTTGATGGTGATGATGTAATTATGATTCATTTTTGAATTTTCTTGACTCAATTTCAGTCTACGATAATTTACTATGCCCAATCCCAATCTTTAAATTCATAGTCTATGATTTTTTTATCTTTTATTGTTAAAACATATTTTCCTATGAGTGATGGATAAAAATATTTATAATCGTAATCATGTTTATTGGGTAAACCAGGTATATATTCTGCTTCTAAATCAAAATCATCAGTAATCGGATTATATTTTTGAATGTACTCATATCGAGAAGTTTCACCTTCAATTTCTTTCTCGACTTCAACCTCAAATTCTATCTCAAACATTATATTTAAATTTAAGAGTATTGTTCCGTCGCTTTTTTCATAGATATAGAAGTTTGTTATTTGTTTCTCACTATATGAGGATTTTTCAATATAACCTGTTGAAGTTTCATCTCGTTCTAAATCAAAACTATCTAACAATTTTGATTTCAATGAGTTTTCAATGACTACATCGAATAGTTTTGCAAGTATATTGAAGTCAACATTTTCTTCAATCCATTCGTCATTAATATACTCAATTACAGAAGCCTGCTCTTTAACAAAATCGTCCAAATTCCTAAAATACTTTATATTTAGTTTTTTTGCTTTTGCTTCTTCTAAAAGTTCAAACGCGAGTTCGGTTTTTCCTTTATCAGAAAAGTCTGATGAATTTTCTGAGATAAAAGCAACAGTTTTTTCTTTTGCAGTTTCAGCAAAGTCTAAAATCGTTAGCCATAATAAACCATCACGAAATTGCTGTCCTTTATCATCTAGTGGTTTCTTTCTTTGAATGGCTCTTGAAACTAATTCTGGCAAATATTCATTTTTATAAGAAATAATATTGTCTTTAGATATTTCCAATTTTTTAATGAGAAATTCAATATATTTATTACCTTCTTCTTCGATATTCAATTCATGAAATTTTTGTATCTCTTCAGAAAGTAAAGTTCTATTTAACTTATTAAGGTTATTTTCATAATTAGCAATGCACTCAAACAAAACTCTTTTATAAAGCCCCTTGACCTCTTCAACAACTAGGTTGGGCAAAATTAGTTTTGAGTTTGTTTTGGCTAAATAATCTTTTAAAATTTCAAAGTTTCTACTATTCAACTTCAAATCACTTCTGATTATATTTGAATCAACAATAGTATCCATTTATTTACTCCACATTAAAATATTTCGCCTCAGGGTGATGAATAATAATCGCCGAAGTTGATTGTTCGGGGTCGAGTTGGAATTCTTCGGTTAGTTCGACACCGATTCTTTCGGGTTTCAGGAGTTCGAAAAGTTTTGTTTGGTCTTCGAGATTCGGACACGCGGGGTAGCCGAAGCTGTACCGTGAGCCTTGGTAGCCTTGATGGAAAAGTTTGCTCAAATCTTTTGCGTCGTTTTCGGCGATGCCGAGTTCTTCGCGGATGCGCTTGTGCCACATTTCGGCGAGGGCTTCGGCGGATTCGACGGACAGACCGTGAAATAAAAGATAATCGGTGTAGTTGTCGGACGCGAAAAGTTTGGCGGAATGTTCGGACGCTTTTTTGCCCATCGTGACGAGGTGAAACGCGACCGTATCAATTACGCCGGAATCTTTTGACGCGAAATAATCGGCGAGACACAAATTTTGCCCGCCGCGCTGTGTTTGCGGCTGGCGCGGGAATGTAAAGCGCATTCTTTCGGTTTTTTCGTCGTCTTCGTAAATTATTAAATCGTTGCCTTCGCTTTGACACGGGAAATAGCCGTAAACCAATTTCGCTTCCAGTAATTTTTCGCGGATCGCCTGCGCTTTGAGTTCGGCGAATTTCGGATAGACGGTTTCTTCGAGAATTTTTTGATATTCTTCGGGCGACTTTCTGCCTTGTTTGTATTGCCACTGACCTTTGAAAAGCGCGGTTTCGTTGATGAACGCGAAAACTTTGGTCAAATCTTTGATCTCGACGACTTTTGAACCGTAAAACGGCGCGGTCGGGATTTTTGCGGCGGGTTTGACGTTCGATTCGGTCGTGTGCGTCGTGTCGCCGGTTTGTTTGGCGGAAACTCTGGCGGCTTGTTTGCCGAGTTTCGCATCTTCGCCGACTAAATCTTCTTCGTCCGTGACGGTTTCGATTTCATTTGGCGTTGTTGATTTCGGCGTGGTAGAGACGCGATGCATCGCGTCTCTACGGTCGTCGTTGTGATTAACATCTTCGCCGTTTGCCGTCGCGGATTTACCCTTTTGCGTCAGCAAATCCATCGCGTTTAAGCCGTCGAACGCATCGCGGGCGTAAAATAATCTACCTTCAAAAAGCGGCACGAGATCGTTGTCAACGTAGCGGCGATTTAACGCTGCGCCGCCTAAAACGACGGGCGTTTTTAAGCCGCGTTCGTTCATAATTTCGAGATTGTCGCGCATTACCAGAGTTGATTTGACGAGCAAACCGCTCATTCCAATCGCATCGGCTTGGTGTTCGACGGCGGAATCGAGAATCGTGTCAACGGCTTGTTTGATGCCGAGATTTACTACTTTATAACCGTTGTTGGTCAGAATAATATCAACCAGATTTTTGCCGATGTCGTGAACGTCGCCTTTGACGGTCGCCAAAACCATCACGCCTTTTGACGATTCGCCTTCGACTTTTTCCATAAACGGTTCGAGAAATTTGACCGCGGTTTTCATCACTTCCGCCGACTGCAAAACGAACGGCAACTGCATCTGTCCGCTGCCGAAAAGATCGCCGACGACCTTCATTCCGTCGAGCAGAATATCGTTGACGATTTCGAGCGCGGGATATTTTTCGAGCGCGATTTTCAAATGGTCTTCGAGTTCGATTTTTTCGCCGTCAATGATGTGATGTTTGAGTTTTTCTTCAATTGAAAGATTCGACGTATCAACCTTCATTGATTTCGCCGTCTTGCCCTCGAACATTTTCGTAAATTCGCCGAGCGGATCGTATATGCAAATGTCGCCTTCAAATTTGCGCTTGTCGTAAATCAATTCCAAAGCCACATCAATTTCGTGTTCGTTGAAACGATTCAAAGGCAAAATTTTTGAAGCGTTGACAATCGCCGAATTCATTCCCGCCTCGACGCATTCGTGCAGAAAAATCGAATTCAAAACGATGCGCGATGCGGGATTTAAGCCGAACGAGACGTTGGAAACGCCTAAAATAATATTCGCTTCGGGCATTTCCCGGTGAATGATTTTAATCGCTTCAATAGTAGATTTCGCATTTTCGCGGTCTTCTTCGATGCCGGTCGAAATCGGCAAAGCGAGCGGATCAAAGAAAATATCGTGCGCCTCGATGCCGAATTCCGTTGCCTGTCGGTAAGCGCGTCGCGCAATTTTTACCTTGTCTTCAACAGAGCGCGCCATTCCGGTTTCGTCAATCAAACCGATAACGACCGCTGCCGCATATTCTTTCGCTATGTCCAAAAGTTTTAAAAATCTTTCTTCGCCGTCTTCGTAATTCGTCGAATTCAAAATACATTTGCCGCCCGCGAGCTTCAAACCGGCTTCCATTTTCTGCCATTCGGTCGAATCTAGCATCAGCGGAATTTTGACGTTCGTCACCAATTTTGAAACCAGCGTGTGCATATCCGCCACGCCGTCGCGCCCGACGAAATCCACGTTGACATCTAAAATATGCGCGCCTTCTTTTTCCTGCGATTTGGCGAGATTGACGAGTCCGTCCCAATTTTCCGCTTCGAGCAGATCGCGCATTTTTTTCGAGCCGGACGCATTGACCCGTTCGCCGACGATTAAAAACGAATTATCCTGATCGTACGGCTGGCGAAAATAAATGGAAGAAGCAGACGGCGCGAGATGCGCGTCGCGCTGTTTCGGCGAGATTTTTTCGATTTCGCCGACGACCATCCGCAGATGTTCCGGTGTCGTGCCGCAGCAGCCGCCGACGATATTTACGCCGAAATCTTTGGCGAAATGGACGACCTGTTTCGTAAAACTCTCCGGCGTTTCGTCGTAATGCTGCGCGCCGTCTTTAACTTCGGGCAAACCGGCGTTCGGCAAAACCGACACGGGAATTTCCGAATGTTCGCACAGATATTTCAAAGATTCCGCCATCTGTTTCGGTCCCGTGCCGCAATTCATCCCGATCACGTCAATCGGAAACGGCTGAAGCGCAGTCAGAGCCGCGCCGATTTCCGTGCCGTTGAGCATCGTCCCGAAAGTCTCGATTGTAACCTGCGTAATTACCGGAATGCGGACTTTATTTTTCGCAAAAAACTCGAAAATCGAACCGAGCGCGGCTTTAATTTGCAGTAAATCCTGCGCCGTTTCAACGATAAACAAATCCGCGCCGCCGTCATAAAGCCCGCGAATCTGCTCGTCATAAGCCGCCTTCAAATCTCCGAAAGAAATATGTCCGAGCGTCGGCAGTTTCGTCCCCGGACCAATCGAACCGGCGACAAAACGCGGCTTTTCCTTCGTCGAAAAACCGTGCGCCACACGTTTGGCGATCTCGGCGGCTTTGCGATTGACATCATAAGTTTTATCGGCAATCCCAAATTCCTGAAGCACGACTTCCGAACCGCCGAAACTATTCGTCTCGATGACATCAACGCCCGCCTGCAAAAACTGCGTGTGAACTTTTTCGATCAAATCCGGTCGCGTATAAAGCAGATTCTCCGAACAATTCTCAAACTTCGCTCCGCCCCAATCCTCCAGCGTCAAATTCTGCGCCTGCAAAAACGTCCCCATCGCGCCGTCGAAAACGACGATTTTCTCTTTTAATAAATCTAAAAAGTTCATAAGTAAAAATTAATCTAATAACATCGCATAGCGATTTGATAAATTTAGCCGTGTGTTGACGTTCTTTGAAAATTAAATACGACACCCATTAAACTCAATTGTCGCTGACGCTACAAAAATCATTTTCGCACAATTCCCGTGCGTTAAAACCACACGGCTAAATTCAAATGTCGCTAACGCGACTGAAAACATCAAAATATCAACTCACGAAAATCAAAAAACTCCACGCCAAACAAGCGCAGAGTTTTCTTTTCTAAAAATTAAATTGAAACTCAAAAGCTGTTTAGCGATTTTTTTCGTGGTCGCAAGTCGCCGGTAACTCACCACGTTTCAAAGTTAGAGTTTAATGATTTAAGAGTCGAGAGTCAAATTTCGCAACTGTTAAATTAGCGCGAACAAAAGCGAGAATCGGCTGCAAATTGCAGCCGATTCTCGCTTTTGATTAGCATTCCGAATTAGCGAACCTTCAAAGCCGGATCGCCGAGCAAAACCCACGATAGGCGCACGTCACGTCCGGCGTTAATCACGGTTTTGGCGTCGTTCACTAAATCGCCGAGACGTTTTATATTTCCGAGCGCCAACTGCTGGTAAAAACGGGTCGCCATAATTTCCTGAATGTCCGGCGTTGTCTCTCCGGTCGAAGCCCAAACTGCGGGTGAACCGCCGTTCTGCGCTTTTAATAAAGCCTCGCCCAAACCTTCATTGGCAATACTAGGCTGAGTAAAAAATCCGTTGTAACAAGTCAGCATCGTGAAAACCGTAAGATTGTTGCCGTTTGTTAAAGCGGTGGCGTCAGCCTTGTTGAAAAATGTACCGCCGGCAGCCCAAAAAGGTATCGAACCGTGTCCGGCGTAGTTGACAAAAAATCTTCCGCTGTTCATCTCGCTTAGAAGAGTTGTTCTGGAATTAGTATCGCCTCTGTTGACCATTACGCTGGTTGTTCCGGCTGGAAGAAGGTCGCGCAGATGGTTGCTGGTTTGTTGAAAATCCCAGCCAAGCGGCAAATCGCTGGCGAAAATCATTCCTCTGCTCAAGCCTTGCGCTGAAGTTAATTCAAAGGTTTTGGTTTTATTTAATAATAGGGCAGCGTCGGCTGCGGTTCTGGCTGGCGCTCTGCCGATGGCAATATCGGCTAAACCGTCGTCGTTAAAATCCGCCAGTGTATCGTCGCTGGATATTTCTTCATAAACCGTATCAACGAATTTTGTCGGAACAAAATTGAAATTTCCGAAACCTTCGTAATTTTTCGGGTCAAATGTCGAATCGCCAATCAGAAGGGCGTAACTCGGAGCGGTTTGCCAGTTATTTTTGGCATATTGCAGGAAACTGCGGATGGACAAAGCGCTTGAAACGCCGAAATTAAATTCGTCGAAAATGTCTTCGACGTTGACGACTTCGACACTCAATCCCTGCGAGCGACGATAAGTCGCCCAATCATTCGCCTGCGTCATAAAATCCTTGTGTGAAATGATGACTAAATCGGCGTTGTGCGCGGTTGTTGATAAAGTCGAAGGCGAATTCGGAGTAATCGAAGCCGCCTGCAAAATTGCCGAATCTTCGACCGCATACATCACGCGACCGCGATTAGCCGGCAGATAAACTCCATAGCTGCTGCCGTTCTGCGTAACCGGAAGATTTGCGACAATCGTCGGACTATCCGAATATGTAACGTCGAAAACGCGGACGTTTGCCGAGCTGAAACCTGTTAAATTAGTCGCCTGATAATTTGCCGTGTAAAAGGAAAGCTGATTCTGGTCGGCTAGATAAAGCCGCGGATAAGTTACCTTTATCGAATCAAACAGACTGTAATCCGCAGCGCCGCCTTGCGCGGTCAATTGCAAAGAGTTCGTTCCGTTGCGCAGAGTTGAAGTCGGAATACTGTAATGACGGGTTGCCGAATTAAGTGAACTTCCGGTCACCGCGCCGATGTCAACTCCGTTTAGAACGACTTTTGTTTGATGCGTAGAATCTATTAAACCTTGAATCGTAATATCAACCGTACAATTGGCGGATGAAAAATCAACCGACGGCAAATTAAAACTAATCGTCGCAGGTGAGCTGCTGACCGTCGAACCGAAATAATTTTGCGCGTCACCGTTCAAGATTTTATCGGCGTAAAGAAATCGTTCTTTTTTTGTCAACGCCTGCGAGAAGCTGCTAGACAAAACCTGTCCGCCGATTGGACGGCGCGCGGTTGTTCCGATGCGCTTGCCGTTTTGCGTGCCGACGACCAGATAGTAAATTTGCGTGTCGGTTTCGAGAGTATCAATCCCGCGACCGTAAAATTCGATGTAAGAACCGCCAGCGCCGACGTTTATTGACTGCTCGACACCGTTGACATAAAGCTGCCAGAACGCAGCGGAAGCGTTGACATCAAAACCCGCATTTTGCAGGTCAGTGCGCGAAACGCGATAAAATCCTTCTTTGGCGACGCCGATTCTCACGCCCGGCTGCGCCGCAACCCATTTTTGCGTTACCGGGTCTGCCTGCAAAGCGTTTTCGTTGACATCAGCCTGCAAATCGTCGGGTAATTCGTTTTCGTTTCTCAATATAATCGAATTCGGCGAATTTGAGGTTTTTTTGAGAGAGTCGGACGACACTCCGGTGGCGGCGGCTAAATCCTCAACTGTCTGCGGAGCAATCATTTTGGAATTTACAAATCGCCCGCTCGTATTAAAACTTTGGATGTAATAAATTGAACTTAAATCGCCCTGCGGGTCAAAATATGAGTAACTGCCGGGAGAATTCGGCATTCCGCGCACATATCCGCCCGCAATCAAATTTTTGTTGACGCGCTCGGTCGCGCCGCCGGAGGAAATGCGAAAGACGTAAAATCCCACAGTATTCAATTCGGCTTCGGTTTCCCATTGAATTAAAACTCCGTCACCGTCGGTCAACGCTTGCGCGTCGCCGTATTTGATCGAAGTTGTTTCGGATTTGATTGTTTTAACCTTGCCGACCGTTCTTTGCGCCGAAAGCGGCGCATTTAAGAATAAAGCCAGACCCAATATAAAAAACGCTGATAAAACTTTTCTCATAACTACCACCTACTCCCGATTGCAAAAATAAACGTTTGATTTTAAAGGAAATAAAGAAATTACAAACTCGATATAGACTATATAGATGCAAAGTTCCTAGCATTTTACATTTTTTTTTACTATTTGCCAAGAAAAATTGTGCGGTTAAACTTTCAGTTATAGTATTATCAACTTACAAAACTTGCTTTAACTTCCAAATCATTATGAAAACAGCAGGAAAAACACTTGTTCTCCTCGTAATAATAGCTTTGCTTGTCGCATTTATTCCCGTCGCGCCGAAAACCTTCGCCGTCTGGCGCGAACCGGTGCGCGGCAAAAACGCGATGGTCGCTTCGCAGAGCGAACTCGCTTCGCGCGTCGGCGCGGAAGTAATAAAAAAAGGCGGCAACGCGATTGACGCGGCGGTTGGCGTCGCGTTCGCGCTGGCGGCTGTTTATCCAGAAGCGGGAAATTTGGGCGGCGGCGGTTTTATGCTGATTCGTTTTCGAGACGGTAAAACTACCGCGATTGATTACCGCGAAATGGCGCCGGCTCTGGCAAATCGTAATGTCTATTTGAACGACAAAGGCGAATTAATCAAAGGCGAAGGCTCTTCAACCCTCGGTTATCGCGCATCGGGAGTTCCGGGAACTGTCGCCGGACTCGAAATGGCTTTCAATAAATACGGCTCAAAAAAAATTTCCTGGCAGCAATTAATCGAACCGGCTCGAAAATATGCCGAAGACGGTTACGTTTTATCAAACCGCCTGGCGAATTTGATGAAAAACACCAGAAATCTCGCGCTCTACGAAGACAGTAAAAAAATCTTTCTCAATAACGGCGATTTTTATAAAGAAGGCGATAATTTCAAACAACCCGAACTCGCTCAAACGCTTGCGAGAATCCAAAAATCCGGCGCGAAGGAATTTTACGAAGGACAAACCGCGAAATTAATCGCCGCCGATATGAAAGCTCATAACGGTTTGATAACGCTCGAAGATTTGAAAAATTATCAGGCGAAAGAGCGCGAACCGATTCACGGCACATATCGCGGCTACGAAATTATTTCGATGCCGCCGCCGAGTTCGGGCGGAATAGTTTTACTCGAAACTTTGAATATTCTGGAAAATTACGATTTGCGCTCGATGGGTTATGATTCGGCGGAAAAATATCACGTTTTGACCGAAGCGATGCGCCGTTCATTCGCCGACCGCGCCGAATTTATGGGCGACCCGGATTTTACGAGCGTTCCGACCGCGAAACTGATTGACAAAAATTACGCGAAAGAAAGAAGCAAAACGATTGATTTAGCAAAAGCCTCAAAAAGTTCGGAAATCGGACACGGCGAAATTCCCGGCGGAGAATCAATTGACACGACACATTTTACAATCGTTGACGCGGACGGAAATGTCGTTACAAACACTTATACTATCAACGATTTATACGGTTCAGCCGTGACCGCGAAAGGCACCGGTGTTTTGCTCAACGACGAAATGGACGATTTCGCGGCGAAGCCTGGAAAGCCGAATATGTTCGGTTTGATTCAAGGCGAAAAAAATGCCGTTCAGCCGAAAAAGCGTCCGCTTTCTTCGATGACTCCGGCGATTGTTTTGCGAAAAGACGGTTCTTTGTGGTT
Source organism: uncultured Pyrinomonadaceae bacterium (assembly GCA_964237245.1). GTDB lineage: Bacteria > Acidobacteriota > Blastocatellia > Pyrinomonadales > Pyrinomonadaceae. The sequence continues at coordinate 9,904 of CAXSHW010000056.1, read as the reverse complement.
CGCGCTCGGCGCGCGCGGCGGACCAAGAATTATCACGGCGGTTTTGCAGACTATTATCAATATGATTGACCACGATATGAACATTCAGCAAGCCGTTGACGCGCCGCGCATTCATCATCAATGGTTTCCAGACGAAATTTTGTATGAACCTTACGGAATGAATCCCGACACGCTGAAAATATTAGAAAAATTCGGTCATAATTTTGCCGAAAAACCCGGTTACGTCGCTTCGGTTACGGCGATTGCGGTCGAAGAAAAAACCGGTGTCAGACTCGGCGCGATTGATTCGCGCGGCGACGGCGAAGCAGTCGGTTATTAGCTTTGAGTTATAAGAATACCGATGAATGCGTTAAGATTGATCCAAACAAATTTTAAGGAGATGGAAAATTATGTTAAATCTAACTGAAACGAAAAAGTTATTTGCTGTAACCGCCTCGCTGGTTGCGGCTTTCGGTTTGTCGGCTTGCCAGGCGCCGACTGCGACAAACGGAAATGCGAATATGACGATGAATTTGAATACTACTTTAAATACGAATATGTCGAATATGAGTATGAATTCAAATGCGTCAATGGCAAACGCTGATATGTCCAATGAAACGAGCGGAATGATTGACGCAGGCGAGCCTGAACAATATCAGGCAAAAGTCTCTCTGAAATTTCAGGCTTCCGGCAGCCAGAATATGACCACGCCGCCGATGGTCGGACAAGTCGCACGAAACGGAGCAGACCGGCGCATCGAACTGACGATGCCGAACGGCGAAAAGGTAATTTATTTGAACTTGGGCGGAAAACAATTCGTAGTCGCGCCCGTTTGCAAACAATATGCCGAATTGAATAAGGAATCGCTCGGTTTTGATATTCAAAGTTTTATGATGCCCGAACAAATCGTCGCCAGAGTAAAGAATATGAAAGGCGTCGAAAAGGTCGGCGAAGGCGAATTTGAAGGACGCGATGCCGTCAAATACAATTACCAGGCAATGACGAAAACCGGCACGAAAGCCGGAGATGTGCAGACTGATTCGGTTTTAGTTGTTGACAAAGAAACAGGTTTGCCGCTGCGTTCGGTCATCAATTCGCAAGCGCAAGGCGGAAACGTGCAGGGCGTCAACGGTTTGCAGCTTGTAACCGAAATCAGCGACATCAAAACTGCAACTGACCCGACTCTTTTTGAAGAGCCGACGAATCTGAACAAAGTCGCGCCGGAACAAATCAAGCAGCAGGTCAACGCGGCTTTCAGCATCGCAATGGGCTTGCTCGGTCAATTAATGAAAAGCGTCCAGCCCAATGCTGCCGCGCCGATGATGACTCTGACGCCTTAACTTTTTGCAGACGAATTATCGCCTGCGAAAGGTGCGAGAAAAATAAGTTTGAAAATTATTTGTTTTTGCCTTTTACTTCTAATATCTTTCGCAGGCTGAATTATTACTTTCAAAAATATTTTATCTTCAAACAACGGTTAAATTTTTGGAGCGAAAATGAACAAAGCGATTGTTTTTATACTCGGCGCGGTTTTAGGTTTGGTCATCGGCGGCGGCTTGATTTTTTATTTTGTTAATGGAACGCCGCGCGCCGCCCAGCTTCCGGGCGAGCCAATAAAAGCGCCTGAACAGACAGGCTCTCCGGCTGGAACGGCGACCGTCGTTTTGAATCAGCAATTTTTCGACACGATTCTCTCGACGATTTTCCGCGATATGAACGCGCCCGCGTTTCCGCTTAATTTGACGGGACAAAATAATTCAGTCGAAACTTTCAAACCGCAATACGCTTCGTTTGCCTTACAAAACCAGTGCGAAGGAAAAATCTCTCTGTTGCCTTCGGGCAGCGGCGTTACGACGGGCGTCAGACTCGAAAACGGTAAAATCGGCGCGCCGCTCGCATTTAGCGGAAGCACTTCGATTTTCGGTCAATGCATAAATTTCGCGGGTTGGGCGCAGGCGAATCTCAATCTTCGTTTTGACGAATCGCAGCAGAATGTCTATGGAGAAATTAACGTCGAAACGGTCAATCTCGACGGTCTTTCGCCGGTTGTCAGCGGGTTTGTTACGCCGCTCGTGCAATCTTCGCTTAACCAGCACGTTAATCCGATTACGATTTTGCGCGGTCAGCAACTCGCTTTGAATCTGCCGATTGCCGCCTCAGGCGGAAATTTGCAGGCGCACGTCAAGGATGTTCGGTCCGAAGTCAAAGACAACGCGGTAAATCTTTATGTAACTTACGATTTCGCGGGAACGAAAACCGCTGAACAAACTCCGCAGTAAAGTTTATTTGTTTTTTTCCAACAGTTTAGTCGTGCCGTCAGTTACGCTGTGCGGTTGAACTAAATCGCCGGTGTCCGGCGCTTTCCAGGAACTCGCGGGTGAAACATAATTCTGAACGGATTGAGTCTGTTGCGGCGGCAGAGCGGTCTGATGCGATTGGTAGAGATTTCTAACTTTATAGTTCGGTAATTCCTGATTGTAAAATTCTATATTTTTCGGCTCGCGCTTCAAATAGACGAAAGATAAAATTGTCAAAAACAGCCCGCCCATAGTGCCGAGAACCGCGCACATTCCGGCTAGTTTATCAATGTCCAAAATGCCGAACATCGGCGTTAAAACGCACGCGAATAATAAAAACCAGAACAACGCTAAGACCAGACCGTTTTTGCGCGTCCAGCTTTTCTTGTTTTTATTCGTTTCGGCTAATTGCGGCAAAAATCCGTCGTGCGCGAGTGTTTCGGCGACGAGCGCGAGCGGAAAACCGCAGCGCGAACAAAATTTTATATCTTCCGAAACCTGCTCCTGACTGCAACGCGGGCAAAACATAGATTATCTCCGTTTATTAAAGGAATTTGAATTCCTTGTCGCTTACGAATTTTATCATTCAAAAGTTCAAATGGCGATTCTCATAATTTCGGCAGCTTTTCATCCGAAAACAATTTAAAGACGGCAAAGGCGCGACCTTGAAAATGTTCGGCGCGGGCGACGGTTTCAAGAAGCAGCGCGAAAATTGATTTTAATTTTTCGGGCGCGGGAAGTTCACGCAGCAAATCTTCGTCGGACGCGAAAAGCGCGAAACCTTTGCGCCGCGTTTCTTCGACTTCAATCAAATACTCCAAAATTAAATCGCCGCTCGAAAGCTGTTCGGGCAGAGTCCATTCAAACGGGTCATCCCAGAGTTTCGTCGTCAGCCCGCCGAACGTCTGTTCGATTTTTCCGGCGCTTCGCAGAATATATTCGCCGCAGGAATTAACCGGAAACAGCGCGTTTGTTTCGCGCGGCTGCCAGTAAAGTTTTTCGTCGGGAGTTTTTCCGATTATTTCGCGCGAACGCGAATTGATCTGCGAAAACTGCCGTTCAAACGATTCGATAAATGTTTTCATAAAATACAAAAACGGGCTGGCAAGAGTTTAACTTGTCACCCGTCGTTTGTCATTGAACAATTGGATTTCAATCTTTTCTAACGCTTGGCAAATTTTCGATCCTCTTCAACTATTCCAAGTCCATAATTTTTGCCGCTGACATTGACGCCGTTTTGAACTCTGCCTTTAACTCCAAGCTGCGTGCCTTTAGTCGGAATACTTTTGCGTGTCGCAACCCAGATTGAACCTGTTCCGTCGCTGATTTTATAAATGCCCAGACTTTCGCCGACGATTGGAATTGAAACGCCGTAACTGTCTTCGACCGTTCCGGCGACGGCGACTTCTTTGTCGTAATATCTCGACGGATTTCTTTCGATGTCAGCGATACTCGCGCGCTGCGGACACGCCGCTGTCAGCAAGCTGACAGTTAAAATCAAACCGAGCAAAAGCGTTTTAACTTCTCTTTTCATAATTTCTCCTTTTTTGATTGAAATTTCGGAGAGAGACTCTATTCAATTGTTACAGATTCATCTCGCGCGCGAAAGTTTGCCATAACTTTCAAATTCTGCGATGCTTTAAGCGTTTTTCTTAACTTAACCGACCAGACGGAAAACAAATGGCGACAGCGGCACAGCAATTAGCGCAGGAAAAATTCTCTTTTACGTCGAGCATCGCGGCGGACGTTTGGCATCAGAAATCGAATCCCGAAGCCTTCGAATGGTGGTATTTCGACGCTTTGAGCGAAGACGGACGCGACGCGATTGTCGTTCGACAACTTTATTTTTTCGCCGCGCTACAACGCTAAAAACAGCAGTCAGGAAAATTTACTCGTAAAGCTGAAAAATAAACTGCTCAGACGCGGCGACGAACATAATTATAATTTGTTTCCCGCCATCGCTTTCATCTATTACCGTGACGGCAAGCCGAAATACCGAGCAATTAACGAATTCGCGCCCGAAGATTTCGCGGCGAGTCTCGAAAAAGCCGAATGCAAAATCGGCGAAAACTCGTTTCGGCTCGAAAGCGCGCCGTATGGTTCGGGTTATTTGCTTTCCATTAACGCAAAGCTCCGCAAAAATCGCCATCTCGAAGCGCATTTTGAATGGCTTTCGGTCGAGAGCGATTTCACGCCGGACAAAGATGTAAATATCAAAGACGCGCACAGTTGGAATCTGGTCGCGGCGCGGGCGGACGTTACAGGCAGAATCAGCGTCGCCGACGATAAGAAAAAAGATGTTGATGTCGTGCATTTTCGCGGAACAGGTTATCACGACCATAATTTAGACAACCGCTGGCTGCCGCGAACCGTCTGCGACTGGCAATGGGGACGCGCTCATTTCAATGACGCGACCGCCGTTTTTTACCGTTATAAAGAACGCGGCGAGCAAAATCCGGTGACGAAGCTCTTTACCGTGAAAGAAGGCAAATTGTCCGAGTGCGACGCCGCTTATGAAGAACTGAAATTTAAGCGCGACAAGTTCGGCATCAAATATCCGACCCGTTTGAATTTTATCACCGACAATAACACGCGCCTCCACGTCAAACAGATAAAAATTATTGATTCGAGTTTCTTTTACCTCAGATTCCTGAGCGAAATAACTCTCACTTTTCCCGACGGCGAACCGCACAAAATCGTCGGCATCACCGAGCATCTCGCGCCGAAAGCCTTGAAATATCGCTGGCTCGACTGGCTGACCAATATGCGAATCGGTCGCAACGGCAAAGGCTCGTTTCTGCCTTAAAAACTCGTCGAAAAGTTAAACATTCTCATTCTGAAAATCGTAATTTGAATCCGGGCGGAAACTTATCGTTTGAAATTTCGAGTTTTCAAACGATTAGTTTTAAATCCTTAAATTTAACTTTTCAGACTCGAACTTTGAACCTGTTTTATGCAAAACAAGCCGACAATTAATAAAGAAAACATCAATCGTTTCCTATGCGCAAACTGCGGCGCGAATATGGTTTTTGACCCGCAGAGCGGTCAACTCGCCTGTCCGTATTGCGGAAGTCGAAAAGCGATTGAGCAGACGGGCGCAGCAATTGTCGAACAAGATTATTACAGCTATTTGCGCCCCGATTCCGCGCGCTTGCAGCCGATGGCGCGAAACGCGATGCAGGTAACATGCGAGACGTGCGGCGCGACTGTAACATTTGTGCCGCCGGAAACCGCGCGAAATTGCGATTTCTGCGGCGGAAAAATTGTCGCCCAACCGAAATCCGCCGATCCGCTCGTCGCGCCCGAAGCGGTGCTTCCCTTTTCGATTACGACCCAAATCGCTTCAAATGCGCTTCGTGGCTGGATAAACTCGCGCTGGTTCGCGCCGAATAACTTAAAAGTTCTCGCGCAGCCGGATAAAGTCGGCAGCGTCTATATTCCTTACTGGACATTTGACGCTGACGCTTACAGCCGTTATACGGGCGAGCGCGGCGAGTTTTATTATGAAACGGAATACTACGAAGAAGACGGCGAGCAAAAATCAAGACAAGTTCGCCATACAAGCTGGTATGGCGCGTCGGGCGCGGTCTCGCGGCATTTCGACGACCTTTATATTCCCGCGACAAAATCGCTTCTGCCCGATTACATAAAACGTTTAAATTGGGAGTTCGGCGACTTAGTGCCTTACGAACCCGCGTATCTCGCCGGACACAAAGCGCAGACTTATCAAGTATCGCTCGAAGAAGGTTTTGAACTTTTCAAACAGGACGCATCCGGCATTATCTACAACGACGTTCGCCACGACATCGGCGGCGACGAACAGCGCGTTCATAATGTTGATACCGATTATTCAAACATTACCTTTAAACATCTTCTGCTTCCCGTCTATGCCGGCGCGTATCGCTACAACAATAAAGTTTTTCAAATCGTCGTCAACGGCAGAACCGGCGAAGTGCAGGGCGAACGCCCATACAGTTGGCTGAAAATCGGCTGTCTGAGCATTGTTATCTTATTCGTTTTGATAATTGTTATCTTAATTGCTTCGGCAAAACACTAAAATTTTGATTTGGAATTCAAAGATTAAAGTCGAAATTCGGCGTCATCGGATTAAATCGCAGGCTTATCTGCTTGAAACAATACAAAATTTAAGTTCAAATTTGAATTTTTCAACTTTGAACCCTGAACTTTTTAATCATAAATTTATTTATTCTTCAGCTTGACCGCCGTTCCGTAGGCTAGAACTTCGGTTGAACCTTGCGAAAATTCGGTCGCGTCGTAGCGCATTCCGATAATTGCGTCTGCGCCGATGGCGTTGGCGTGCGTAACCATTCGGTTAAACGCTTCGATACGGGCATTTTCGCAGACGTGGGCGAATTCTTCGATGTTGCCGCCCGCGATTGATTTCAAGCCGCCGATAAAACCGCGTCCGATACCCGTCGCGCGCACGACGATGCCGCGCACGATTCCCAGATACTGCACAATTTCTCCCATTGCCACATCATTTCCGGTTGTAATAATCATAATTTCTCCTAAAAGTTTGAAGTTTATAAAATTTACCTGTTTGAGACACGCTTTTTGATACGAAAGAGCCGCAAAATTTGTTTGGTAATAAACTATGCCGCCCGACGCGAGCGGCATAAAGGCAGATTTCCGATTTTTGAAATCAACTTATTTCATCGGAATATCCGTGTGATAAACCACTAGCCAATCTTTTCCGCGCTTTGTCCAGATGCTTGCGGTTCGCGCTTTTTGAGTTTCCGTTTTGCCGTCAGATTCTGCGGCGTCCAAACTTACAACCGAAGTTACAATCGCCGTGTCTTTGTCTATCCACGAGACTTTCATATCCGAGACCATCGCATTTTTGAAATTGCCTTGCTTTACATCGTTTAATTCTTTGGTTTTATCCGAAATTTCCTGTTCGGAAAAGCCTTGATAATCGGCGGCGAGCATATTGCCGAAATCGTCGTAACGTTTATCCTGTAAAGCCTTCCAAGCCATTCGCTCTTTATCCATCAAAACCCGGTCTGACGGATTAGCCTTTGACATTTTGTTGTCCATCTTCATCGCATCCTGCGCGAAGGCGGATATTGACAGACAAAAAACTAACATTAACATCCACATTAATTTGGTTTTCATTATTCTCTCCTTTGAGTTTCGATTTGTTGAAACCTTTTTCATTGCCGTTGTGAATTGAATCGAATACGATTGTAATTTTTCTTTTCAAACGAATCTCAATCGTATCCGGTGTTGGCGCCCGAAATGGGCAAAATCGTGCGGGAAAATTCCGATACCCAAAATAATAACCGCAAAAGTTTGTTTTTGACAACAAATTTTTGCGGCAACGCCTGAAAATTTAGAATTGTGCAGAAATAAAGTGTGTGTTTTTAGCAGAAGCGGAAGCCCGCGCGTCAACAAGCGCGGGCTTCCGCTTCTGCTGCGCATTATGATGAGTCTTACTGTATTCGACGCCTTTTATACGACATTTTTTGGTGTCTTTATTGAAAACCGTCTGTATTATTTTAATATGGAATTCCGATAAACGTCCGTGTTCGCGCTTCACGCTTTATTATATATCTCTTTTGCAAATAATGGTTTAACGTTTTTAGCTGGACTGGCACGCCTGTTGCTTCGATAGATTGTAATTGCTCTCCCGCGATTCATACGAATCCAATGAAAAATTTTCTACAAAATAATCTCAAAATTTGAAATATAAATTTGAGAATTCAACTTTAACCAAACAAAGGAGTCCAAAAAACAATGAAAAAGATATTCGGAATTATAATGGTAATGGCAATGGCTGTGATTATGCTGCCGCTTGCCGCAAACGCGCAGACCTATACGACCCGACGAGTTTATCGCAACGGTCACTGGACAACGACCCGCGTTTACGTTTCACCTAGAAATAGAACGACTTACGTTTACAGAAACAACCACGTAACAGGCACAGTTACGCCGCGCGAACGAGCGCGGTTGGCGCGCGAACGAAATCGTTTTTACAGAACTGAAAGACGAGTCGCCCGTGACGGCGTAATAACCAATAGAGAAGCTCGCAAACTTAACAGACAGACAAACAGATATAATCGTCGTGTAAGAAGAGCCAGAAATAACTAGCATTTCTCAAGTTTATTTCAAGTTTATAAAAAGGAACAATTCCGCGGAATTGTTCCTTTTTACGATTTAAAATTTTGAGGACTGACGAAAAGCTACAACAGTTACACTATTTGGTGTTTCAAATTCGGTTTCTTTATACGAGACTGTTCGGAAATTAAACACTTTTCGCGTCTTTAACGTTTGGCACATTGTTTGCTAAATATCAAGCCAGAGGTGATAAATATGATTACAAAAAATTTACAACGCAAAATAAAAAATACGGTGGTGGTTTTATCTTTGGCTTTCGGTTTTTTGATGTTGTCGAGCGTGAACGCGCACGCTCAATACAATAACGACGATTATTATCGCCGACAGGAACAGCAGCGCGAACGCGAACAACGCCGCGAGCAGCGTCAGCAAAACGACGGTAATTACGGCAACAACGGCGGATACAATCGCAACGGCAGCTACGGTAATAACGGCTATAACAACGTTTACCGCATCGCGCAACAAAACGGCTACAACGACGGTTTGAGAAAAGGCGAGCAAGACGCCCGCGAAAGACACAATAATCCGACCGGAACTTCCGAATACAAACACGCGACCAACGGTTACAGTTCTTCTTACGGCAACAAAGACGCTTACAAACAGGCTTATCGCCAGGCGTTTTTACAAGGCTTCGACGAAGGACAAGCCCGTTATGGCAACAACGGTCGTTACGGTAATCGCAATCGAACATACAACAATTCGGGCAGCATCTTTCAACGCATTATCAGAGGATACTAATTGAGAGATTTGAGTCTCGAAAATGTAAAATAGGCAAAGAAAAAGACCGGGTTTACAGCCCGGTCTTTTTCTTTTCTAAAAAGCGAATTAATTTCAGGGTTTTAATTTTATCACTCAACTTTGCGGCACTTTAGCGGTAATCTTCCGGCTCAGGCGGAGAAGGCGGTTCTTCCACTTCGGGAAATTCGATGTTCGAGTAAATTTCAGCAACTGATATTTCACAATCGAGCGATGATAAATAAATTATTTCGTCCAAACTGTTAAATTCCTGATGCAGCCAGACTTTCGCGTCGCGCCTTGTGTATAAAACGACGTGCGGACGATTTTGCGAGATTAAAAGATATTCGCTGAAACTTTCGATTGATTTGTAATACGTAAATTTGTCGTTTAAATCGAAAGATTCAGTTGAAGGCGACAAAACTTCGACTATCAGAGCCGGATTAACAAGAACTTCCAAGCCGTAAAAATCTTCATAAATCGGCTGTTCGCAAACGGCGGTTACGTCCGGGTAACGATACGGCGCGTAAACGGGAACTTTAACACGAAGGTTCGAGCCGAAAACACGGCAATCTTTACCGCGCAGTTTGTTTTTCAGTTCGGTGGCTATATTAATAACGATTTCTTCGTTTTTTGCTGACGCGCCCGCCATACTCCAGACGTTGCTGTTGAAGTATTCGAGCCGCTCTTCCGAAGATTTTTCGAGTTCGGCGTATTCTTCCAAACTGTAATAATGTTTGACCGCTGGATTTCGC
>CAXSHW010000055.1:23281-29233 GCA_964237245.1 uncultured Pyrinomonadaceae bacterium | reverse complement strand
CGACAAATCGAAGAAATTCGCGGCGACGATTCGGCTGGAACTGCGGTCATCAAAAAATTTCTCAGAGATAACAAAGTTGCGACCGACGAAATTCAAATTCACGACGGTTCAGGATTATCGAGACTCGATTTTGTAACGCCCGAAGCATTTGGTCGCGCTCTCGTTTTCGCAGCGCAGTCAAAATTTGCCGACGTTTTTGAACAATCTCTGCCGATTGCGGCGACCGACGGAACTCTGGGCGGACGACTCGGACGAGTCAAAGGAAAAGTTTTAGCGAAAACCGGCTCGATAACTTACGTCAATTCGCTGACAGGTTACGCGCAGGCGGCGGAAAACGAAATTTACACTTTTGCGATTATCAGCAACAACATCACGCGCAAATCCGACAGTTCGAGAATAATTGACGAGATTGCCGCAAGTTTTGTTGATGTTCAGGCGCAACCGGCAAATAAGGAAAAAGGAAATTAGCCGCGAACTAACACGAAACAGCACGAAAGAAAATTAAGTTATTTTCGTGTCTTTTGCTGTTTGTTCGCGGCTAAAAAACTATCTGATAAAAAATCCGAGAAATAGAAAAACCCAGAAGAAAATTATGAGGAAAACCGGCAGAATCATTGCGATTAGACAACCGACGTTTGCCCACGATTCCTGATTCCAGGTATAAGGCTCAGGACAATGCGGGCAAAATTCTTCGCTTGCCATAAAAGGGCGCTTGCATTTCGGGCAAATTTTCAGCGACATAAAACTAGAATAACAGAAATTTTTATTACATTACTAAGGCGATTTAAGGCGATTTGAATTTAACGAAAATGCGAAATGAAAAGCTCTCTGCGAGAATTTCGCAGTCGCGGCATTAAGGATTTTAATTTTACTAATCGCGTTCTATTTTCTCCTGTTTTAAGTTTGTAAATTCTTGTGTTAATCTTAGCGTTTTCATAAAACGACAAAAGGGAAATTTAATATAAAATGGTTGAAGAATTTGCGTTCGACAATACGGAAGAACGCCGCAAAAACCGTCACAACGGCGCGGGTTGGATAGAAGTTATCGTCGGTTCGATGTTTTCAGGCAAATCCGAAGAATTAATCAGAAGATTGCGCCGCGCTCAGATCGCCCGTCAGAAGGTTCAGGTTTTCAAACCCGTGATTGACAATCGTTATTCGATTGAACAAATCGCCTCGCATTCGGGAATGACGCACGTTTCAAAACCCGTGATGACGGCAAAAGAAATTTTAGGGCAAATCGAAGATGATACGCAGGTCGTCGGCATTGACGAAGGACAGTTTTTTGATATGGAAATAATCCAGGCGGTCAACCAACTCGCTGACAGCGGCAAGCGCGTTATCATCGCCGGACTAGATCAGGATTACATGGGAAAACCGTTTGAGCCGATGCCGCAGCTTTTATCAATCGCCGAATTTATCACGAAAACGCACGCCATCTGCGTCAAATGCGGCAACACGGCGAATTATTCGCAGCGCACTTCCGCTTCAACCGAACGAGTCGAAGTCGGCGCGAGCGACAAATATGAAGCCCGCTGCCGCCAATGTTTCGTGCCTCATTCGGACGCGCCGACGGCTCTCTAATTTTTTAAAGTTTCAAATTAATTTCATTGAGATTCTTCTATTCCTTTACAATTCCGGCAAAAATTCAAATCAAAATAAATATTGTTAAACATCTTTTATTCTTCCGTCGTTTGTGCTAATTTATAAATAATAGCCGTCGCTTCTCGCTAATTTGAAATAAATAATCAAACGAGTTTAAGGAGAGTTTTTAATGTTTCAAAATATATTAAGTTCTACTGGAAACAAATCTTTATTGCTGACATTTCTTACGATCTTTTTCTTTGCCTCAAACATTCAAGCCCAAACCGGACAGACGATTTACACCGATTCGCTGCAAAACGGCTGGGAAAATTGGAGTTGGGCGACGACGAATTTGAGCAATACTTCTCCGGTTCACAGCGGTTCGGCTTCGACGAGTGTTAATTCCGGCGCGTATCAGGCGCTTTATCTGCATCACGCGGCGTTCTCGACGAGCGGTTATATCAATTTGAATTTTTGGATTCACGGCGGAACTTCCGGCGGACAGCGTTTGCAAGTTCAAATGACTGTCAACGGAAACGCGCAAACAGCTGTCGCTCTGCCGAATCCGGCGGCGAACGCTTGGACACAGATGACAATATCGCTCGCGTCGCTCGGCGTGGCTTCGGCGACGGTTGACGGTCTTTGGATTCAGGACGTGAGCGGCGCAACCGAGCCGATTTATTACGTTGACGACATTTCTCTCGTCGCCGGAACTTCGCCGACGCCGACGCCTTCGGGCGCGGTGACGATTTCGGTTGACGCTAATGCAAATCGTCATCCGATAAATCCGAATATTTACGGCGTAGCTTATGCGACGACGGCGCAGCTTTTGGAATTGAACGCGCCGTTGAATCGTTCGGGCGGCAACAACACTTCGCGCTACAACTGGCAGCAAAACGCCGACAATCGCGCCAACGATTTTTACTTTGAAAGCATTCCGTTTGCCAATCAACCGGGCGAAGTCGGCGACACATTTATTCAAAATTCCAAAAACGCCAACGCGCAGGCGATGCTGACCGTTCCGATTATTGACTGGATCGCCAAAGTCGGAGCGAATCGTGAAAAGCTGGCGAGTTTTTCAATCGCCAAATACGGCGCGCAGAGCGGAAACGACGCGGCGTATTTTCCCGATGCCGGAAACGGCGTGCGAACCAACGGGCAGAACGTCACGGGCAACGATCCGAACGACGCGAATATGCCGAATTCGGTCGCTTTTGAAAAAGGCTGGATTCAGCATTTGATTGGAAATTGGGGCTTGGCGTCGGGCAGCGGTTTGCGTTATTACATTCTCGACAACGAATCTTCGATCTGGCATTCGACGCACCGCGACGTGCATCCGACCGGCGCGACGATGGACGAAATTTTCGGGAAAATGCGTGATTACGCGGCGATGATAAAGTCGGTTGATCCGTCGGCGCAAGTCGTCGGACCGGAAGAATGGGGCTGGAGCGGATATTTTTATTCGGGTTACGACCAGCAATACGGCGCGGCGCATAATTATTCGTCGTTTCCCGACCGCGCGGCGCACGGCAATGCCGATTACGCGCCGTGGCTGCTTCAGCAGTTTAGAAATGACGAACAGACTCGCGGAATCAGACTTTTAGACTTTTTTACGCTGCATTATTATCCGCAGGGCGGCGAATTCAGCGACGATACTTCTGCGGCGATGCAGTTGCGGCGCAACCGTTCGACGCGCTCTCTGTGGGATGCCAATTACACGGACGAATCGTGGATCAACGACAAAGTTCAGTTAATTCCGCGAATGAAAAATTGGGTCGCAAACAATTATCCGAACACAAAAATCGGTCTGACCGAATATAATTGGGGCGCGGAAAATCACATCAACGGCGCGACGACGCAAGCCGATATTTACGGAATTTTAGGACGCGAAGCGATGGATATGGCGACGCGCTGGACGACGCCCGACCACGCGACACCGACATTTAAGGCGATGAAAATGTATCGCAACTACGACGGCAATAAAAACAGTTTCGGCGATACGAGTGTTGCGGCAAACGCGCCGAACCCGGACAATGTTTCGGCTTTTGCGGCGACCCGTTCGATTGACGGCGCGTTGACCGTAATGGTCATCAACAAACAGACGAACGGCACGCAAATTAATGTCAACGTTGCCAATTTTAACGGCGGCAACACGGCGCAAGTTTGGCAATTGACTGCGACAAACCAAATCACGCGGCTTGCGGATGCAAGCGTTAGCGGCAACACGATTTCCGTTACCGTTCCCGCGCAGAGCATCACGCTTTTCGTCATCGGCGCGGGCGCGGTTATAACGCCGACACCGACGCCGACACCGACTGTTACGCCGACACCGACGCCAACTCCGAGTCCGACCGTCACACCGACACCGACACCGCAGCCGCTCAATGCGCCGTCAGATTTAAAGGCGTCGGTTTTTACGAGAACCGGCACTCTGAAATGGCAGGATAATTCCAGCGATGAAACCGGCTTTATTATCGAGCGTGCCGCGCCCGCTAATCCGACAGATTTTTCCACAATCGCTCAGGTTGCGGCAAACGTCAAAATGTGGAGCGCGTCGCCGAAAAACGGAACTAATCTTTATCGCGTTCGCGCCGTGCGCGGAAGCGAGTTTTCCGACACTTCAAACACCGTTCAAATGAAGGTGAAGTAAAAACGCTCTGTCGAGCTTTGCAAATCAAAAGAGGCTTAAAGCCTTTCACCTCTTTTGATTTGTTTAGAAAAACATCTCGATTAGCCGTTTAATTTCGATTTCACTCTTTGTTTCAGCGTTCAAATCAAACATTTTTAATAAACGCGCATCACAAAAGAATAGACTGCGAATTGGAATTTCGGCGAATGATGAAATGTTGATTTGCTTTAATTTCAATGGTGATTAATTATTATACCGCAAAGGAGGAATTCTATCGGTCGGAGTCAAAATTACGCGCCGGTAGAGTTGGCGATGAACTGGTCGGTCGAATACATTCAGGACAAAAATTATATTAGGATTACTGCCGAAGGTTATTTTACTGCCGAAGATCAGCTTCAAATGATGGAAGACATAATCACCCGTAGCTATTGGCGGGCTGGAATGAATATATTGTGTGATTTCCGAAAACTCGAATTCGACGCCGACAGTCTCGTCGCCATCAGGGAAGTAAGCGTTAACCGCCAGAAAAAAGAAGCGCAAATCGGAGACGGCAAAAGCGCGCTTCTGATGAAATCGCTCGCCGATTACGCGCGTGGACGACAATACCAATTGCTCACCGAACCTAAAGTTTCCGCCCGTCTGCAAGTATTCACAAACGAAGAAGAAGCTCTCAAATGGCTGCTCGCCTGAGATAATCCGTTTAACTCACGCCCGAATATGAGCGAAAATTTACAGAAAAATTAATTTTCGTTCATATTCATAAAACGTTTGCGGCTTTAACCGGCACGCCAAAACGCCGCGCAACTTTTAAATCGCTTTCCCGTTAAATATGTCATCATACAAACGGAGACATTATGCAGAGAAAAGTATTCTGGATTTCATTTACGGCGCTCGGCTTGCTGGCAGATATGATTTTGCCGCTGATATGGGGAATTCTCGCTACCGTTCCGCTGTTGTTTTTGTGCTGGTGGATTGCTTATAAAAGCGAATGGTTCGATTAAAAAACGAAGCGCGCAGGCAAGCCGTTCAACCGCGACATATTCAATAACCTCCGCATTTTTCAGAATCAGCTTATTGACTGAAGCGCTAAAAAAGCGGCGTGATACCAACGCCGCTTTTTTAGTTTCCTGAAACAATTTTTCTAAACAGGCATTGCGTTATAAGTTTGTCCTTCTAACAACCGTCCGGCTTTCTTTTTGTTTTTGCCGCCCCATTGTTTGAAGAAGAAAGCGGTATTGGCTTTATCGCATTGAGTTTTAATATCAATCACCCAATCTTCTTTAATCGGTCGCGCCTTAAATCCCGATTCGCCGCCGACGATTACCCAATCTATGTTTTCGAGATTCAGATTTTTCAGCGGACTTAATAACGGTTCGAGCGATAAGAACTTGATGCGCGCTTTTGTGTCGCGCAGACGATCAATGCGATTAACGAAGTTTTTATTTTCGACGCTGACGCCCATCCAGATATTGTCCGACCAGTTTAGCGAATCGCTTAGTTCGGCAACTCTTTCAGCGCGTTTGGTGAGAACCTGGAAACGATGCCGGTGCGCTTTGTTCATCACGTCAAATACTTGCCGAATATAATCAACCGGCACGTCTTTATGAAACAAATCGCTCATCGAATTAACAAAAATCATCTGCGGCTTTTTCCACTTCAAAGGCAGTTCGAGCATCTGCGGCTGAAGCGTCAACTCGAAACCGTTGACATAATTCTTTAATCAAAGCAGAAATTCCTTC
>CAXSHW010000055.1:11480-23271 GCA_964237245.1 uncultured Pyrinomonadaceae bacterium | reverse complement strand
TTTGATTTTGAGGAAAAGCTATGGAAAACGATTTGTTAAAGAGAATTACGCTTAATCCGAATGTTTGTTTCGGCAAGCCGACGATTCGCAATATGCGTTATCCGGTCGAAATGATTCTGGATTTGCTTGCGGCGGGAATGACGTTTGACGAACTGCTCGAAGATTATCCCGATCTGGAACGCGAAGATTTTCAAGCCTGCCTGTTGTTTGCGGGAAAACTGATGAAAGTTAATTCGATAAACCAAATTATCGCCGCGTAAATGAAATTTCTGATTGACGCCCAACTGCCGCATCGTTTGAAACTCCGCCTCATCGAAAAAGGTTTCGACGCGATTCACACCGACGATTTGCCCGAACGAAATTTAACCGCTGATTTATCAATCGCCGACATTGCCGACGAACAAAACCGCCACGTTATCAGTAAAGACAGCGATTTTCTGAAACTTCGCATTTTGCAGGGCAAGCCGCGAAAACTTTTAATGCTGACCACCGGCAACATCGTCAACCGTGAACTGCTCGCTTTGTTCGACTTAAACTTTCCGACGGTTATGAAACTTTTCAATTCGTATGATGTCGTCGAAATGAACAATCAATTCGTCATCGGACACAAATTCGATTAAAAAATCCGTCGCGCGATTAAATAAATTTAATTCACCAACGCCCGCCGCCATTTCTCCAAACGAATCTCCGCCCGACAACCAAATACCGTTTGTTTCATTAGCCCTTTCTTATTTTACAGGAAAATTATGTCTGAGTAGATTTATTGTTGATAATTATAGATTGTGTTTTCGTTATTATTCCAAAAATCATCCATTGAAAAGTTTTTAACTTCCGGTTTGTTTTCAAGTCGAATGAGCAAATCATTTAGTGTAAAACCGCAACGTTTTATCTCATCAATTCGCATAAAATTTTCTTCGGCTTCTTTCAAATTTTTTCCGAGAACAAAAAAGTGTCTGTAGCCTGAACGAGTCATAAAAATAAATTCTTTCAAGTTCTCATTTCCTTTCAGATTATTCCAAAGGTTGTCTTTTTCGTTTGTCATATTATTTTTGATTTATAAGTTTATAATATTTATGTTTTTCGCAGTCGGCTTGTACTTCTTCACGGTTTGAGAAACCTATTGCCGGTAAATCTATTTTGAAATAAAGAGCAAATACTAAATCATCAATATAATCTTTGATTTGCTTCTGGAGCGGAAAATTTACAACCGGAAGTTTTTTTAATTCGCTTATAGAGCCAACGCCGTTTTCATCTACAAGAGATGATAGATTTTCGTCAATTATCTGTTGCAGCAAAACTGCGTTTCCGTTGATATTGCACTTAACGCAATTATTTTTGTAACAAATTACGAATTTGTTTCCCTGAACTTCTACTGAATCAAATTTTTGCTGAAGAACGCCTTTGAAATCAACAAGGTCGTATAGATGAAAATTTTCTAAATCAATAAGTTTTTCTGCTTCGGAAACAATTTTGGTTTTTATATTCTTGTTTAAATCAATAATTTGGGGAACTCTTATATATTCTTTAATGACTTTGACACCTATTAAAAGGTCTTTTTCGTTTTCACTTCGTAGATACTTTTCTAAAATAAAATTAGTTACTGGTGAATTTAATAGAGCAAACAAATACAAAATTTCTGTTCTGTTATTTGATCCAATGCAATACTGTTGAAATTTTGGAAGCACATTATCATTCTCATCAATAAAAAAGAATCGTGTTGGTTTAATGTAATGCCAAATAACTTTATATAAAGTTTCGGCAACTTTATATCCCTGTCCACCTTTTGCAACCCTAATATTTGCATCTTTAGGATAATAGTTGAATTGATTTATTCGATAAAATTTATTATCAAAAATTGGAATATCATAATGTTTTTTGTTATCTGTAGGAGAGGTTAAAATTTCTTTCGTTGGAAAATTATAACTTCCGTCAATAATAAATATGTCATTAAACCTTTTCCTCGAAATCTTATATTCACGATAAACATCCATTGATTCTGATTTTTTTTCGTAATCTATGATTAATTCCGATTCAACTGTTGAAAACTTAATAAAATTCCAATTTTCAGCACGTTTTAAAAAAGTCGTTTGGTCAATTTTACTTAATGAAATGTGTTTTCCAGCCCTGATATTATCTAGGCAGGCAAGAATTTCTTCATTAGAATTATTGTAGTTAATAATCTCAATTTTATGTAAAGGTTCAGGATTTTTCTTTGAAATTATAAATATTAAACTGGATGTTGGAATAGGTTTATTCTGCTTTATACCTCTTCCAATAAACATTTGCCCACTAAAAGTTATTATTTTATTAATTGTGGTATATTTCGCAAGATGATGTCTGATTACATCTAAGTCAGTTGAGGTTAAAATGGTTTGCGGGATGATGTAACAAATTTTCCCACCATCTTTTAACAAGGCTAATCCAAGAGCAATAAAAAATGAGTAGAGATTTGGTTTGGGTGCATATGCTTTTATTCTTCCTGGAACAGTATTAAGATTGACACCATAAATATCACTCATCAAAAGTTTTCTGTCTTGAATAAGTTTTACAAAAAGCAATTCTTGTTTGGAACATTCGTTATAACCTACATAGGGCGGATTACCGATTACAAAATCAAAGCGAGAGCGGGGAATACCATTAACATTTTCAAACGAACTTTTTAATTCGTCTAAATCTTGCTTGTCTCGAACGTAACTGTCATAACCCAAATCCAAAACATTTGAAAATAATGACATTTGACCTTGATATTCCGCGTTTGTGATCTTGTCACCGATAACTGTATCGAGAAACTCCGCGATGCTGTCGCGTGTTTTAAAAACCTTTATTTTCTGGTCAACAGGATTGTTATACCGCTCGTTAATCACCAACGGCAACATTCGCATTAGAATATTCATTTCAGCCAAATAAAGCGGAAATTCGGCAATATCCAATCCGAAAATATTTTTGTTAATTAATTCTTCAACCAGCTTAGATGATTCTTCACTGTCCTTGAAAAATGCTTCAACTAATCTGTTTGTAGCATTGTATAAAAATGTGCCGCTGCCGCACGATGGGTCAATAATCGAAAGACTATCTTTTTCTTTGGCAAAACGCTTTTGTAAGTTGGATTCCGTATAGCCGATTTCATCAAGCATAAAATCAACCACAAGCGGATCTGTGAAATACTGTCCTTTCTTTTCGTCTAGATAAAGGTCTTTCAAATAGTTTTCATAAACATATCCGAAGATTTCATTTTTTACATTTGAAAAATCGTAACGGTTGATGAAAAGAATAATGTCGAGCCAAACGGAAACGTCTTTAATATCATTTTTGGGTTGTGCCAAAATGTCTTCAAGGTGATTGTTGATTATTTCCTGTTCATCACTAAAACGCTTATAAATGTTTTGAGAAATCTTTCTACTGATACCTTGTATCTTTTGTAAAATTTCTCCGTAAGATTGGGAATGCAGCGACCTGTTAATTGTTTTCAGTCTTTCTTTCCAATCGTCTTCAAAATCTGCAAAGGAATTATCAACGAGCGTTTTGTAGAGCATAAATTGAATCAGATAAGCATAAGTAATTTCAACCGCTTTCTTTTCTCGTTCTTTTGGGTCTTCTACATCTTGAAAATAGCCCTTTAAGTTAAGTTTGTTTTTAAAATTTTCAATCAGTTTAGTTATATCTTTAAAAAAGTCTTCGCGGGCATCGTCCAAATGAGGAATATCTTCTTCAAATAACTGCTGTTGTCCTTTTTTTTCATAAAACGATAAATAATAAAATTCCGGCGTAATGTATTCCTGCCAGAAAGTTAAAAATTCCGTCGGGTCGTCAAGAACTTTATCTATCAAAAAAACTTTTTCGATGTATTTATTGTTATAAAATCTCCATTCATTACCATCAGTGAGAATTCCAAGTTTCTTAACCCAATCTGCTTGATAATTATAAAGTTGTTGTATTCCAGCTTTAATATTTCCAAATCTTTCTACCTCAACGGGAACAACGACATCAGAATCTATAAATACAACAATATCTGCCATTCGGCGTTTTTTCTTCGCCTCTTCGATAAATTCGTTTTCTCGGTTAATATCTTCGGTCGAACCTGCGCCTTCTTTTAGGTTAAAAAGTTCAGAACAGTGAAAAACCTTTTTCACGAATTTTTGGACTCCTGAACCAACTTCAGCAGTGCGGTAAAAATCTTTTTCTTTATTCCAGAGTTGTTTTAATAAATCAAGATTAATCTCAGCCATAAATTTTTATTGTAGATTTTCTTTAGGTTATACAGTTCAATTTCAAATTGTAATTGATGATATATGTGCGACAGTACAAATATCAATATACACTGTCGCACAATTTAGAAGTCCGTAGAAAGTCTCTACTTCTCCAATTCCACATCCAGATCATTAATCTCGCCCATCATTATTTCTAAGTCGGTTACGAAATTCGGGTAGCCAAGGGCGGTGACGGTGATGGTGTAGTTGCCTTGGTGGATTGGTTTGATTGAGTATTTGCCGGTTTGGTCGGTGAGCGCGGTGTAGGGGACGGAATCGGCGTTGTCGGGCGGTTCGGTCGGGTTCGGGGTTGCGGTGACGGTGGCGTTTTTGATGGGCGCGTGGGTGATTTGGTCGGTGATTGTGCCTCTGAATTGGGTGACGGTGGTCGGCGGTTTGACGACGCGGCGCATTGCTTCGTAGGTTTGGACGAATTCGGGGTTTGCCGCTTTGAAGGCGATGACGAGTTTGTCCATACGGTCTTTGAGAATCGCGTCGCTGGCGTCAAACAACCCGTCAATCGTCGCGCCCTGCATCTTGCGGTCAACGATGGCGGTGCGCGGCTTGTTGATTATTGCCGAATAATTGTCTATCGCCGTCTGCAAAGCCGCGAGATTTTCGGTCGTTACGCCATAATCGGCGAGCGCGGCGAGGTTCGCTTCGCCCGTGTCGTGAATGTTCTGACAACGCGGCGTCAGCGCGTCGTCGCGCAGTCTCGTCAACACCGAGATTGGAAAGTCAACTTCCATTTTCAGCGTGTTATTGCCGACGGTCGCGGCGTAAGCGTAAATCATCGCCGCTATATCCACCGTCAGAGCGCAGAGCGTTTGTTTAGCCTGCAATTTATCCTGCGTGATGCCGGTAATAATCGCCGCTTCCTGCTGCGCGGCGGCAGTGATAGCGGCGATATTCGCTTTGAAATCGGTTAAAGCCGCGACGAAAGCGGCGTTGGCTGAAATGACGGAAGCGTTATCGTCACAATAAGCGGCGATTCCGCGATACATACTGAGTTTTGCGTCTTGTTTTGCATTCATATCGGTTGATTACCTTCCTTTTGTTTGGTTTTAGTGAAAGAAAAATTAAGTAATACAATCGGAAAATCACCTTTTTAACGGGAAAGAATTGTTGTCAAAGACGATTTCCCGCCCGACACCATCAATTGTTTCGCTGACACCATCAATTGTTTGCCTGACACTATCTCTCGATTGACCGACAGCATCAATTGTTTGCCTGACAGCATCAATTGTTACGATGTCAAAGTCTTTTGATTAGCTGGCAGCATCGGTTGATTGAATGTCAAAGTCTCTTGACTCGTTGACAGCATTGTCTGATTTGTTGACAACATCGTCTGATTAAACGTCTGCAAGCATTGTTGAGACATAAACAACTCTTTACTGTTTGCAAACGGCGATTTTCTGATTGTCGAAAGATGTTTATTGAACTGTGAAAGCGTTTTCTGTATTTAGAGAGCGTATTTTCCGGGTGCAGTCAATAAACGCCATTTACATTTAGACTAAAATCCGCCTGTGAAACCTAAGAGAGAGCGATTTAAAGTCTTGTGAACGAAAGGAACTTATCACCAAACGATTTTTATTACAAGGATTTTAACAGACCATTTTGCCGCCGCTAAAATTTTTAGTGATTTTCGGGGCGAAACTGTGATAAGTTCCTAAAGAAACTTGCAATCTGTCTTTTTTACTTCAATCGTGTTTCGGAGAAGAAAGCTATGAAACTCAAATTATTGCTCATCTTAATCGTCTTTTGCGCGATCACATCGCCGGCGCAAAAAGCCGCCGACAAAGCCAAAGTTCCCGACGACAAAATTTTAATCGCCGCGCAGCAGAGAATTCTCAAAAAACAAATCATCGCCGACGATTTTGATAATCAGTCGAAAAATGTTCCGCTTGCCGCCGCGAGAATTTTTGCGAGACTTAAGATAGTCGAATGGTTGTGGAAAGACGGCAAGGACGACACCGGACGCGCCGAATCGCTCGCCGTTCGCGCAGTCGAAGAGGTTTACGAAAAAAAGGATGAGATTCCCAATTCGATTTTTTACAGCGCCGATTTGTTCGCGCTGCTCGAATTAAACGCCAAAGACGCAGCGAAAAAGCTGAGAGCGAAATACAAAATCGAGGAAAAGGAAGATTTATCGAACGCGACTTCTTTGCTCGACAAACCGGGCGGCGACAAAATCGTGGCGGACAAAATCAAAATAGCACTCGCCGGCGACAAAACTGAACTTAGCCAAATCAGCTATTTGATCGGCGAACTGCGCGACCGGAAATCGCCGGAGTTTTTAGCGATTTTATTCCAGATCGTTTCGCTGGAAGAAGCAGGCAGAAACAATTTCGCGCCCGATTCGCTTTTGGGAGTGAAGGATTATTTTAGAGACGCGACTGTTCCGGTTAATATAAAAGTCAGATTTTACCAAATCGTTCTCGGCAAAGTGCGAAACGCAATGCAATCGCCGGACACCGGCAGCATCGCGGATGCCGACGGATTGCTTTACCTGATTTTGCCGGACATTAACCAAAACGCGCCTGAACTTGCGGCGGAAGCAATCGCTATTAAATCGGTGTTATCGGCGAAAACTTCACAGCGAGCAAAGGAAGTGCAGGAGAGAAACAAGCGAATTGCTGAAAGCGCGGACAAACTTGAAGCCGTAATTGCCGAAGCGGAAAAAGCCGACGACAAAGCGGATAAAAGCAATTTTTATGACGACGCAGGCTTTCTGGCTACCGAACGCGAGAAGTTTCAGTTCGCCGTAGATTTATACGATAAAGCACTGGAGAATCTGCCGGCGGAAGAAGCACTGAAGCCGGAATTTCGTTACATTTACCACGACCAGCAGTTAAACGAAATCGTCAAAGCCGCGCTCGCCAAAAACGATCTTGAATCAGCCGAATACGCGACAAAGAAAATCGTCGCCGAACTGTCAAAAGCCGAAGCCTTGCGCCAGACGGCGATTTATTATTATGAAAACAAAGATTCCGCGTCGGCTCTGAACGATTACGACCAAGCCTTAAAGCTCGTGGCAAAAGCGGACGGCTCGAAAACGAAATTCTATATGCTGTTTCGCCTGATTCCCGCCGCCCAGACGATTGACCCCGACCGCGTTTCCGTAGTGACGGCGATTACTGCCAAATTAATTAACAACTTCCCATCGCTCAATCCCGAAGACAAACCCGGAACCGCAAATTTCAACGATTATGTCTCGACAATTATGGCGATCAACTACAACGTCAATCAGACGATGCGCGATTTATACAAAAAGAACAAAAGCGAAGTTAACGATTTCGCCATTCGCATCAACCGCAAAGACGTTAAACTAATCGCCGACCTCGTTTTGGCGATCAACACATTTGAAACGGAAAATAAATCGGCAAATGCAAAGTAATTTTACTGCTTCGCCAACCTTCTCTGCCGCTCGAAATGGTTGAAAACATCTTGCGCGGCTTTTTGTCCGATGAATGGTTTTAGGTCTTCGACGCTGGCTTTGGCGATGCGTTCGATTGAGCCGAAATTTCGTAAGAGTTTCATCTTTCTTTTGTCAGCGATGCCTTCGATTGCCGTTAGTTCCGAAGTGAAATCGCGGGTTTCGCGGCGTTTGCGGTGGAATTCGATGGCGGTTTTGTGCGTCGCGTCGCGGATTTGCTGGACTAGACGGAAAACGGGGACGCCCATTTCAAAATAAATCGGTTTGTCTTCGTGACCGAACCGCAAGAGATGCGAGATTTCATTGTGTTTTCGCGGCGGTTTGACGAGTCCGACGATGGGAATCATTTCCAAATCGAGCGAAGCAAGCGCGGCGGCGGCGGCGTTGATTTGTCCTTTGCCGCCGTCAATGAAAATCAAATCGGGCAAAGGTTTTTCTTCGGCTAACAGACGTTTGCAGCGGCGAAAAACGGCTTCGTTCATCGAGGCGAAATCGTCCGCGCCTTCGACTGTTTTAATGATTAGGCGGCGAAATTCCGCGCGGTTCGGTTTGCCGTTTTCAAAGACGACGATGCCGGCGACGTTTTCCGAACCCTGAATATTTGAAATGTCGAAACTCTCGATGCGGACAGGCAAATGCGGCAGTTCGAGTTTTTCGGTGTCCGCCTTCATTACTCTGAACCTTTGTTCAAACGCAATCTTCGCGTTGTTTTCGACGAGCGTGATCATCTCGCGTTTCTGCCCGCGTTTCGGGTCGAAAATACGAACTTTGCGCCCGCGTCTTTCGCTCAGAGCCTTTTCCAAAACTTCGCGGTCGTCGAAATCGTTGGGAACGTGAATTTCGAGCGGCACATAATCGGTCGAATAATACTGCGCCAGAACTTCGCCCAAGAATTCCGAAGCGTCGAAGTTTTCCGCGTCCAAATCTTCCCAAAAAAACTCTCTGCGCCCGACGATTTTGCCTTCGCGCATCGTGAAAAGTTGTAGCGCGAGCCGTTGTTTTTCCCTGAAATAACCGAAAATGTCAACGTCGAGTTCGGCAATCGTCGCCATCTTTTGCTGTTCGCCGAGCGCGAGAACGGTTTTCCGCAAATCGCGGAATTTCGCGGCGAGTTCGTAATTCCCGTTTTCGGAAAAATGCCACATTCGCTGTTCGAGATTGTCGGCGAGTTCTTTGTTTTTGCCGTCGAGCAACAGTTTTACATCGCTCGTCGCCTGCGCGTATTCGTCGGGTTTGCACAATTCTTTGACGCACGGCGCGAGACAGCGTTTGAGATGATATTCGAGACACGGACGCGGCAGTTTGCCGTCAATTTCGATGTCGCAAGTTCGCATCTGAAACGTTCGATTGATTAAATCTAAAGTTTTTCTGGCTAAACTCGCGGGCAAAAACGGTCCGTAATAATTCGCGCCGTCTTTTAGAATTTTTCTGGTGATGACAACCTTCGGAAACGGTTCGTTCGTCATTTTCAGATGCGGATACTGCTTGTCGTCTTTGAGCAGAACGTTGAAACGCGGCTTGTGTTTTTTGATCAGATTCGATTCTAAAACGAGAGCTTCGACTTCGTTGTCAACGACGATAAATTCCAAATCAGCGATGCGTTTGACGAGTTCGCGCGTTTTGCGGTCGTGTCCGCGATTCGACTGGAAATAAGAACGGACACGATTTTTCAAATTCTTTGCCTTGCCGACGTAGATGATTTTCCCATCGGCATTTTTGTGCAAGTAAACTCCGGGCGCGGTCGGCAGGTTTTTGAGCTTTTCCTCTAAAGTCATTTTAATAATGGTAAATGGTAAACGGTAAATGGTAAATGTAAAAACGAAATATTTACCATTTACCATTTACCGTTTACCATTATCTTTTGCGATGAAAACAGTTTTAACCGCATCAGCCACGGAAGCCGCCGGATTTATCAGGCGCGGCGGAATTGTCGCGTTTCCGACCGAGACGGTTTACGGTTTGGGCGCGAATGTTTTCGATGAAGCGGCGATTGCGAAAATCTTTGCGGCGAAACAGCGACCGAACGATAATCCTTTGATCGCGCACGTCGGAAATCTCGAACAAATCAAACTCGTGGCGTCGGAAATTACCGCGAACGCGCAAAAGTTTATCGAGGCGTTTTTTCCCGCGCCTTTGACTTTGGTGCTGCCGAAAGCCGAAAAAGTCTCTTTGATTGCGACGGCGAATCTCGAAACCGTCGGCGTGCGAATGCCGCGCAACGAATCGGCGTTGGCGTTTTTAAGAGCGTGCGAAATGCCGCTCGTAGCGCCGTCGGCTAATCTTTCGGGCAAACCTTCGCCGACCGATTGGCAAGCCGTTTATGAAGATTTAAACGGCAGAATTGACTGTATTTTGCAGGGCGAAACAACCGAAATCGGGTTGGAATCAACGGTTGTTGACTGCACTTCAAATGTCCCGCTCGTTTTGCGAACCGGCGCGGTTACGCTCGAAGATTTACAGGCGATTATTCCCGCGACAAAACTTTATCAATTGCGAGAAAACGAAGCGGCGAAAAGTCCGGGCTTAAAACATCGGCATTATTCGCCGCGAGCCAAAGTGATTTTGTTAAATCCGCAATCCGCAATCCGCAATCCGCAATCCGCCGCGTTTATTGGTTTGAATAAACCTGACAAAGAATTCGATTTGGTGAAAATCTGCCTGTCGGTCGAGGAATACGCGCGTGAAGTTTTCGCTTTTTTTCGTGAATGCGACCACGCGAATATCGAAATTATTTTGTGCGAAACGGTTGAAGAACAGGGAATCGGCGCGGCTCTGATGGACAGATTGAAACGCGCGTCAGAAAATTGAGGGCAATTTTACTAAGTGAATTTTAACTACCAATGCGCACGGATTTAAGAAGATAAAACTGATTAAATCAATCCTGCCTGTATCTGTGTGCATCTGTGGTTGAAAAATTTCATCCGTAACAAAAAAAGATAAAGAGTTTGTTTGACGAAACTCTTTATCTTTTCTCGAAGTATTTAATATGAAATTAAATTATTTGTAACTGCTCAGAGCTTCCGATTCGCTGTCGTAAACGTCGAACACGGTCAAAAGTTTAGTGATGGCGAGCAAGTCTTGAATTTTCTGCGTCAGGTTCAGCAGTTTGAGCGAGCCGCCTTCTTTGTTGACGGCGGTAAAGCTCGAAACAAGTTCGCCGATGCCGCTCGAATCAACGTAGCCGACTTTGCCCAGATTGAGCAGAATTTTCTTTTTGCCTTCGCCGAGCAGCCGTCGAATCGTGGTGCGCAGCGCGACGCTGCCTTCGCCGATGGTTACCTTGCCGTCCATATCGAGAATCGTGATGTCGCCCGCCTGTCTTTCAGTAATATTAAGTTCAGCCATTTTTATCTCCTCAAGTTTGAAAAATTAGAAAAAGTTTTGATTGCAAATTTTAGACTAACTCAGGCTTCAAAGTCCAAGCTACATAATAGATTTTTAACGTCGCTTCAACATTTTGACGACCATTCCGCCGCCCGCGTGGTTTGACCATTCGACTTCATCCATAAAAGCGCGCATAAACAGTACACCGCGCCCGTTCGCTTTCAAGAGGTTTTCAGGATTGGTCGGGTCCGGAACGTCCGCGACCTCGAAACCCGCGCCGTAATCTCTGATAACGATTTCCAAACCTTCAGGCAGATTCGAGCAGGTTATCTCAACCGTTTTCGTTTCGTCAAACTTGTTGCCGTGTTTGACGGCGTTGGCAACCGATTCGCGCATCGCCATATCAACGGCGCTCTGCGCGTCCTCATCAAAACCGCACTCGGCGGCAAACTCGACCGCGCGTTCGGCGGCTTCTTCGACCGATTCGATACGGCTCGGAAGTTTTAATTCTTTCTTTTCTTCGCTCACTGAATTTTCTTTTGATTGTAAGTTAAAGGTTTCGGGTGGTTTATGTCAAGAAAGAAGTTGATAAAATCGAAAACGGAAGCTAAAAGATTGTGAAATTCGCAAATCTTTTAGCTTCCGTGTCAGCTCGTTCAAATTTTCATCGCTTGCTGCGGAAAATTATTTGCCTTTGAGAAATTGCGCGGTCACATCGGCGACGCGCTTGCCCTGGAATTGCGCGGCTTTGAGCGCGGTTTCGTCTGGCGCGACGGCTCCGTTT
>CAXSHW010000055.1:4494-11470 GCA_964237245.1 uncultured Pyrinomonadaceae bacterium | reverse complement strand
TGCGACGTGAACGAAACGCCGTAAGGATTGCCCGACGCAAACTGAATCGGGTCGGCGTAACCGGGCGCGACGATTATCATTCCCTGATGATAAAAGAAATTGTTGAACGACAAAATCGTTGATTCCTGCCCGCCGTGCGCCGTCGCCGTCGAAGTAAACGACGAACCGATTTTGTTGACGAGCGCGCCTTTCGCCCACAAGCCGCCGGTCAAATCAATAAACGCCCGCATCTGCGAAGTCGCGCCGCCGTAACGTGTCGGCGAACCGAAAATAATCGCGTCCGCCCATTCCAGATCAGCCGTCGCAACTTCCTTGACCTCGGCAGTCTCGGCGCGATGCTTTTTCCACCCTTCGTTATGCTCAATCGCCTCGTCCGGCGCGGTTTCCTTCACCTTCAAAAGCCGTGTCTCCGCGCCCGCCGCTTTCGCGCCTTCCTCGACGGCTTTCGCCAACTGATAAGTCGTTCCCGTCGAACTATAATAAACAATCGCAATCTTCGCCATTAGATTTTCTTTCCTCAAATTGAATTTTATCGAGTCTCAATCATAAACCGCCGCCCGAAATAAAACAATTTACCTGCTCCAAACCTCTCGCCGCCACACTCAACGCCCGCCGACATCAAACAATTCACCCGACGCCAACGCCCAATTCCCAAACTCCCGCCCGCCAACCGCCGCCGCAACCCGAAAACCAAAAAGGGCAGCCCAAAAACCAAAAAGGGCGAAGCAGGAAACACATCCCGCAACGCCCGTTACAAACTCCGCAACCCTCATTACAAACTTCGCAACACCAATTACAACTCCCACATCACAAATTGCAAACTCCGCATCGCCCATTACAACTTCCACATCGCAAATTACAAACCCGACAAGCCTCCAACCACAAACCACATCGCTCCAAACATATTCCACAACGCGGGGAAACATTTAATTCTCTAAGATTTATATTCTAAAAATCTGGCATTTGTGGAATTTCCTGACCTTCATTTTTAGGTAATTCTTCCAAATAATTTCTTCAAGACATTATTGAAAAACTCTTCTACCTTTTTTCTGCCTACTCCGACAACCGATACTCCAATAGCACCTAAAACTGAAAAGATTTGACTGAACAAATTTTTTTCTGCTTGAGTTCCAAAAAACAATTTATATGAAAAATAACCTGTTAAACCGAGAAAAAATGCAATGCAAAACCAAGATATAAAATTGCTTATTTTTTTTACTCGATCATCAAAAACTTGCGAAAAGTTTTTAAGATTTTTGAATTCATTATAATCGTCTAATCCTTTCCATAAAATGATTAAATCAACAGCTCTTAAAGAGATAAGATTCAGAAATTGACTATCATAAAAAGGAAAACTTTGTTTTGATAATTTTTCGTAAGTTTCGTTCAAGAGATGTTGGTTAGTTTCTACTTTTCCTATAATTTCTTTGTAAATTATTACTATTTCAAAATAATTATCTTTACTTGCAAGATTTTCGTTGAGGAGGTTTTGGAACGTTCTGGTAATTGATTTTTTTTCTTCTTCTTCACTTTTACGTTGTTCGACAAAATTAATTAACCATTGTTGTTGTAAATTAAATTTTTGAACGATACAGACAAATAAAAAGATTATTAAATCGTTGTTAATATATGAAGATTGCGAATTCGGCTCTCTATTTGAATAATCTTCAATTATCTCTTTTAGTGGGGCAACATCATTTTGAACCAATGCAAATATCAATTTATGCACAGTTTTGCTTTCATCTGTGATTGGAATAACAGATTTTTGCCAAAGATATTCCTTAAGAAAAAATAAATCATTTTCTTCTTCAATTTTTTGTAAGTAGTCAGATTTTTCTTCTACAAAAACCATTTCTTTCTCTTCAAATCTGTATTGACCATTTCCGGTTTCCAAGTTTCTATTTTCTTTAGTCTTGAAAGTAATGAGGCAATTAAGTCTGAATAATAAATAGTTACTGGAAGCCTTGATTTGTTAAATCCTCGAAAAGACAAATTAAGAAAGTTATAGACCTGTTGTGTTATGTGGTTAAGGTCTTGAAAATTCATTTCTACGTTATCGCTAGGAATCAATTTTATTAATAAAGGCTTCGGAAATGTATGTTTTTTATTTTTGATCTCATCAACGCTTTTAGTTTGTAACAAACAACTAAAGTCATCCAAAATTAAATTTGCAGTTTTTTCAGGAAAATACTGATTTTTTGTTTGGTCAAAAATAGAAAATGGATGCTTATCTGAAACTGTTACGAAGGCATACTTAATTTTGAATTCAGTAAATTCTGAAATTAGTTTTTCTATGACTTCAGCCTCAATATTTTTAATCGGTTTGAATATATGAAAAACTACTAAAATTGTAGAACCCTTTTGCCAATTATACTCTCTTGAAATTTCCTTAATTGAATCTCGAAGTTTTGTTAATAATTCGTTGAAATAATCATCATACTCAACTTCGCTACATTTATTTCCCAACAAATATCTACCCTCGCCGGAGAAAAAAGTTGTTATTCCAACTACTTTAGTTTTTTCATTACCCTTGTATTTATTCTTTCTTTGAAGACTGCTACCAACGCCAATAACAATCTCTTTATCATAATTTTGTTTTGTAGGCAGAACCCAAGGAATTCCGCCAAGTTTGGCATACATCTGTAAAGAGATGATATTCAAGAAAGCATCAGCAGATTTGTTTAGTGAAAGCGTTTCGTTGTCAACAAACTGAACAGGAATTGCCATGGAAAGCAATCCTGATTTTATCTGATAATAAGGATTATCTAAAACATCATATTTTCTGAAATCTTGTTTGGTTTCGATAATAACAAGGTCAGGTTTCTTTCCAGTTTTAAGATATGTTCTTAGCCTATCTTTATAAGTTTCGACTTTATAATCTTGGATTTCTTCAATTTCAAAATTAACATTATGTAGTCTATATTTTCCTGCAAAACCAGTTTTGAAGTATTTTGAAGTTGGCACGCCTTTGCTCAGATTAGCCGCAAATGTTGAAAAATTATTTCTATTTTTCGCATTGCAAACAACCAATATATTTAAATTTTTGGGAGTAAATTGAGTTTTGTCTGCGGGACCGAAATTATCTAAACCAAAATATGTGAATTTATGTTTCTGTGTATCATCATCATCAAAAATAAATGTGGGTTCGTAAACTTTAAATGAATTTGGCGGCAAAATAGAATCATCAGAAATAGAAAAGACAAATCCGTCTTTATTTTGGCAAGGAATTTTGGCTAATGTTTTGGCTATTACTTGAATTTCTTCGTGCTGTTTTTTAGGAGCTAAATTTTCTAGCCTCTCATCTGAGATTCTTTGAATTATTTTTTTTGTAGTTGCTTCTCCCAATTTGGAATTTAGATATGTGTCTATGTTGAAGCGAGTTTTTTCTAAGAATAAATCATTTGCTAAAAATGAATTTAACCCATCATTTGTTTCTACTTGTAGAAACAATTTTTCATCCTTAGTGCTATGTGATTTAACAGTGCCAATTGAGGTTTCATCAGGAGCAATTATTCCATCTAAATTTGGAATCGGTATAGATTGAACTACTTCTAAATCGGTAAGGTCGAATCCTTCTTTATATAGTTCAAGACAATTCTTCTTAAATATCCATCTATGAGCAAAATTGATTACGGTGCAATGTGTTGGCTTACCTTTTATATCAATAAGTCTAAACTGAATTTCTACTTGTCTGTTATATCCTATTCTTTGTTTTAACTCCTGCGGCAACAAAGATTCGATTAGATTGTGCCTACGTGAAATGAATCTGAAAGGATAAAAATCTTCTGGAATAATACCAGGAACATAATTTCTAAAGGCACGAAAGAATATATGCTTGATAAGTGAACTTACAATCTTTTCATTTTCGGCAACTTTTAGAGTAACCAAAGACTCACCAATATTAACTTGGTTTTCGGTATCCGAGGAGATGTAAATATACTCTCCACCGCGAAAGAATGAAAACTTTGTGTTGTAATTTTTGCGAAGTTCATCCAACAGTCCTGCTTTAAACTTAACTCTGAAAATATTAAATTCATCAAAATTTATTTTTATTGGATAGATATTTGTAAGCATATAATTATTTGATTTCTACATTATAAAATCCAACTTGTTTTATAAGTTGTAAGTCTTTCAACATCAGCCTCGCGCGGAATTAATCCGGTGACGAGGCTGATGTCGGTTTTGGGGTTGGCGCAAAGTTAGGTTAGTTTGCGCGATGTGAATTGTAAACCCGAAATTTGGCGGTATTGCGGGCTGTCGGCGCCGAAGACGGATTTGATGTATTTTTTGACCAGATTGGCGCGGGCGACTAAGCCGTCTTGCGGGTCGTAGAGAATCTGGTTGCGCGTCGCGCGGGCGTTGCCGGTTGTAGTCGTAACCTGGCGGACGGCTTGATTTTTTGCCTGTAAATCGGCGAGCCGTGTTTCGAGCGCGGTGATTTTTAAATCCGCTTCGTTCGGCGCGTAATCGGGCTGTGATTTGAGCAGGGAAATCAGGCTGGCGAAGTTCGCTTCCTGACTGTCGTAGCTCATCTGCGACGACGAAACGGTCGGCGGCGCGTCTTCCGGCGGCTGGTTCGGATCGGCGTTTGCCGTTTTCATCGCGGCGGACGCTTTCGGCGTCGCGCGTCTGCCCTGCAATTTGCGCGTTAAGGTTTTCAGATTGGTTGAAAACTCGGCATCGTTGACGCTCACTTCGGCGGCGCTGCCGACGCGCGTGACGAATTTCGAGAGCGATTCAAAAGCGGTAAAGCGTTCGTTGACGGCGTTGACGTTGCCCGAACCGGCGTCGTCAACCGTCGAAAGCGACGCCTGCGCTTCCAGCAGTTTGTCGTCCAAAGCGTCTTTTTTAATCAGATCGTTGGTCGGTGTGTAAGCCGCGCCGAAACCCGCGACATCGGAAATAAGCTGTGCAAAATTCGCCACGTTTTTGGCGTTGCTCGATTCGTTAGACATAAGACAGAGAACTCCTTTTTTTGAAGATTTAGGGATTTTATTGAGTCGTTTAGAGTAAATTTCATTTTCGTGACAGTCAAAACGATTCGGAATTATTGAGAGCGCGAATAAACAAGTAAGTGAAATCTCCCGTCTAATATCCTTATTCCGCAAATGTCAGGCATTCGATTGAGATTTATTCTAAGGCTCAAAAGGAAAATAAACGAAACGCGCGAATCTTGTCAATAGTTTTTGCGGCTTTACGCCCGGGAAATGAAAAACTCTGCTTCGGGTTACTGATCTTGCGACGTTCACTTCGGCAGAGTCTTGGGGTTTGGCATCCTTGAATTCAGAATAACACAACCCGACCGCGCGCGGCTTTGATTGCGGGAACTTTTTTCGGATAATATCTGATGAAAGAGGTAAATATGTCGCTCGGAAGATTTATCGAAGAACAAATCAAAAACGCAATCGAAGCGGGCGAATTCGACAACCTCGAAGGCGCGGGCAAACCGCTCGATTTGAGCGATTATTTCAACACGCCGGAAGATTTGCGAATGGGTTATTCGGTGCTGAAAAGCGCGAAAATTGTTCCCGAAGAAATTAACCGTTTAAAGGAAATCGGCGAACTCAGGGAAAAGATTCAAACGCTCGCCGACGGTGACGAACGGCGGCGTTTAATCAGAACTCTCAACGAAAAAACGCTCGCTTTTGATTTGCTGATGGAAAGAAAAAAGCGCCGAAAATACTGAAACCATAAATTTCGCCTGTGTTTAGTTCGCCGAATCGAATATACTCATTTTGTCCGCCCATCATTCTACAATCTGAAAACGGAGATGTTGTCTATGCTGAAAATAATTCTGTCTTTTTTGTTTGTCTTTTTTCTGTCTGCCGGAGTTTTCGCGCAGAACGTCGGCGACAATGTTTCGACCGCGAAAGCATTTGTTGACGCGCTTGCCAAAAAAGATTTTGCCAAAGCCTACAATTATTTCAGCGACGACGTAAAAGCAAAGATTCCGGTCGAGGCGATGCCGCAGATTTGGGCGCAGGTCATCGGCGCATACGGACAGTTTCAAAAGCAGGGCGAAGTTTTCAAGACCGACGACGACAAGAAATTTACGTTAATCGGCGAGTTTGAAAGAGCGAGCGTCGGATTTCTCCTAACCTTTGACGAGCAGGGAAAAATCAAGAGTTTCACGCCCGATCAGTCGCGCACGACGCTGAAAAATCAGCCGAAATATGAAGCGCCGAAGTATGCGAATCCGAGCAGCTTTACCGAAAAAGAAGTCACCGTCGGCGCGGGCGGCGAATGGGCTTTGCCCGCGACGCTGACCTTGCCGAACGACGGCGGCGGGAAATTTCCGGCGGTCGTTTTAGTTCACGGTTCGGGTCCGGGCGACCGCGACGAAACCGGCTCAAATCCGGTAAATAAACCGTTCAAAGATTTGGCTTGGGGTTTGGCTTCGCGCGGTGTCGCCGTTCTTCGTTACGAAAAACGCACCAGACAATACGGCGCGAAACTAGCCGCGAACAATAGTTTAACGGTCAAAGAAGAAACGATTGACGACGCGCTCGCGGCGGTCGAGCTTTTACGAAAAACGCCGGAGATTGATTCAACCAAAATATACGTTCTCGGACACAGTTTAGGCGGCTATCTGATTCCGCGAATCGGCGCGAGAGACCAAAAAATCGCCGGATTTATCAGTCTCGCCGGAGCGACGCGACCGCTCGAAGATATGATTCTCGAACAAAATCTCTATTTTGCAAATCTCGACGGCAAAGTTTCAAAAGAAGAACAGACTGAACTCGACAAACTCAGATTATTGGTCAATAAAATTAAATCGTTCAAAGACGCCGATAAAAATTCGACCGAACTTTACTACGGTGCGCCCGCCGCTTATTATCTCGATCTGAAAAACTACAATCCGCCGCAATCAGCCAAATCTCTGAAACAGCCGATTTTGATTTTGCAGGGTGAACGCGATTATCAGGTGACGATGACGGATTTTCAAAACTGGAAAAACGCGCTCGGCGACGCAGAT
>CAXSHW010000055.1:0-4484 GCA_964237245.1 uncultured Pyrinomonadaceae bacterium | reverse complement strand
CCGAAACTCAATCATCTATTTATGCCCGGCGAAGGCGTGCCTTCACCCGCCGATTACGAAAAAACCAATCACGTTTCGGCTGATGTTATCGAAGACATCGCGTTCTGGATTTTGAAGGCGAGAAAGTAAAGTTTTCGACGAGTAAATTTATTTTCATAAAGAATGAGTTTGTTTCTTGCTGAATGAATACTCATTCATTTATAATCAATTCACCAAAAAATCTGTTATTAATTAAGGAAAACTAAAATGTTAAATGTCAAAAAAGCCGCCGTTTTAGGCGCGGGAACAATGGGCGCGGCGATTGCGGCGCATCTTTCAAACGCGGGAATCCCGACGCTTTTACTGGACATCGCGCCGAATAAACTGACTCCCGAACAGGAAGCGAAAGGTTTGCCGCTCGACGCGCCGCAGGTTCGTTATCATATCGTCAATTCGCTGTTCGACGCAGCGAAAAAATTAAAGCCCGCGCCGTTTATGCTCGGCGATAACGCGAACTTGATTTCGCTCGGTAATTTTGAAGACGATTTGGCGAAAATTAAAGACTGCGATTTCGTCATCGAAGCCGTCGTTGAAAGACTGGACATCAAACATAAACTTTTCGCCGAAGTCGAAAAATATCGCAAGCCGGGTTCGGTGATCGCTTCCAACACGAGCGGCATTCCGATTTCTTCGATTAGCGAACCGTTTTCCGACGATTTCAAAAAACATTTCGTCGGCGTGCATTTTTTCAATCCGCCGCGTTATATGAAGCTCGTCGAAGTGATTCCGACCGGCGACACGAGCGAAGAAGTCGTGGATGGAGTTTCCGAATTTCTCGACACGCGGCTCGGCAAAGGCGTTGTTCCGGCGAAGGATCGTCCGAATTTTATCGCCAACCGCATCGGCGTTTTCGGGATGATGTCCACGATTCACACGATGATCGAAATGGGTTTAACGCCGACGGAAGTTGACCAAATCACCGGCAAAGCCATCGGTCACGCTTCGTCGGCGACGTTTCGCACGTCGGATTTGGTCGGTTTGGATGTCACGGCGCACGTCACGCGCAACCTTTATCCGGCGATTCCCGAAGACGAAGACCGCGACGTTTTCCAGCTTCCCGAATTGATCGAAACTTTGCTTGACAAGAAATTGTTGGGCGATAAAACAAACGGCGGCTTTTTCAAAAAATCGAAGGACGCGGCGGGCAAACGGCAGATTCTCGAACTCGATTTGAACACTTTTGAATACAAACCGCAGGAAAAAACGAAATTTCCGAGCCTTGAAGCGGCGAAAGCGATTGAAAACACCGAAGAGCGCGTCAAAAAACTGTTCTGGGGCGACGATAAAGTCGGCGAATTCTTACGAAAAACTTCCGCCAGAGTTTCGCGTTACGCGGCGAACCGGATTCCCGAAATCGCCGACACGATTGTCGAAATTGACAACGCGATCAAATGGGGTTTCGGCTGGGAAATCGGCGTTTTTGAAGCGTGGGACGCGGTTGGCGTGAAAAAATCCGTCGAAGCGATGGAAAAAGAAGGCGGGAAAGTTCCCGAAAACGTCCGAAAAATGCTCGATTCCGGCGCGGAAACTTTCTACAAAAACGAAAACGGCAAAAAATTCTATTACGATTTGGTCAACGGCGGATACAAAGAAATCGCCGACCGCGAAGGCGTGATTGTTTTGAAATCGGTCAAAGACCGCACGGGCGTAATCAAATCGAATTCGGCGGCGAGTTTGATTGACATCGGCGACGGCGTGGCGTGTCTGGAATTTCACTCGAAAATGAATTCGCTCGGCGGCGACACCGTGCAGATGCTGAAATACGCGGTTGATGAAGTCGAAAAAAATCACGTCGGTTTAGTCGTCGGCAATCAGGGCGGCAATTTTTCGGCGGGCGCGAACATTATGATGATTCTGCTCGCGGCGCAGGAAGAAGAATGGGACGACATCGAACTCGGTGTGCGCCAACTGCAAAACGCCGTGATGCGACTGCGTTATTCGTCAAAACCCGTCGTCACCGCGCCTTACGGTTTAACGCTCGGCGGCGGCTGCGAAATTGCGATGCACGGCAACAAAACCCGCGCGGCGGGCGAAACTTACATCGGTTTAGTCGAAGTCGGAGTCGGCTTGATTCCGGCAGGTTGCGGCACGAAAGAACTGACGATGCGCGCGATGGACAAAGCGAAAGCCACGCCCGACGCTGACCCGCTCGCGTTTCTGAAAAAGACTTTTGAAACGGTGGCGGCGGCGAAAGTGGCGACTTCGGCGCAGGAAGCGAGAGCGATGGGAATTCTCCGCGATTCAGACGCGATTTCATTAAACGGCGACCGTTTAATCGCCGACGCGAAAGCCGACGTTCTCGCGCTCGCCTCGACCGGCTACGTTCAGCCCGCCGAACGTACCGACATTTTCGTAATGGGCGAACAGGCGCAGGCGGCGATCAAACTCGCGCTGCATATGATGAAACAGGGCGGTTTTATCTCCGAACACGACCATTTAATCGGCACGAAACTCGCCAAAATTATGAGCGGCGGCGATTTCAACCACACCGCTTACGTTTCTGAACAGCATCTGCTTGATCTGGAACGCGAAGCCTTTTTGTCGCTGTGCGGAACGCGCAAAACGCAGGAACGCATTGCGGCAATGCTGAAAACTGGTAAACCTTTGCGGAATTAGGAATTATTAGTCACGAACAAACACGAAAATGCACGAAAAAAGAGAAATTAGCCACAGATTTACACAGATGACACGGATTTTAAGAAAGTATAGAAACAAAATGATTTTATCCGACTTTTATCCGCATTTATCTGTGCAAATCGGTGGTTAAAAAATTTCTTTTTTCGTGTTTTGTTCGTATCAGTTCGCGGCTAAAATAAGTTTATATGAGCGAAATAATTTCCGAACTGCAAACGATTTCCGAAAACGCGCAAAAGACTTTCGGCGATCTTTCCGGCGAGCAAATTAACTGGAAACCAGGCGCGGAAAGTTGGAGCGTCGGGCAATGTTTCGAGCATTTGATAAAGTCAAACGAATTGTTTTTCGATAAACTGGACGAAATCGCGGATGGAAAACATAAACATTCATTTCTCGAAAGTTTTTCGCCGCTGTCGGGACTTTTCGGAAATTTGTTAATCAATTCATTAAAAAAGGATTCACGGAAATTTAAAGCTCCGACGAAAAAAATCGTTCCGCCGAGCGCGATTGATCCGAATATCGTTGAGATTTTCGCAACGCACCAAGCTGAATTAAACGAGAAAATAAAACAAACGGAAACGACGAATTGGAGTAAAACCAAAGTTACGTCGCCATTTTTGAAAATTGCCACTTACACGCTTGACGATGGATTTCAAATCATCGTCGAACACGAAAAAAGGCACATCCGCCAAGCCGAAAGAGTAATGAAAACAGGCGGTTTTCCGCAGTAGAATATTGGAGAATTAAAAAATGACTTTAACCGAAGTTTTGCCGAATCTAAAATAACTCAGCCGCGCCGAAAAATTGCGCGTCGTACATATTTTGATTGACGAAATCGCGGCAGAAGAAAACAATTCAGCGGCAACGGAAACTAAAATGCTGGAGAGTATTTTTGAAAGCGGGCGAACTTATGAAATTCCGTCGCTTTACGATTCGTTCGATGCCGCTGCGAAACTAAATCAACTTTTAGAAGAAAGTAAAGCGAATTCCGAGTAAGAAAGAGAAAAATAATTTTAATATGACAACGCAAACACAAGAATCAAAAATCACTGTCGAACAGCGCGGACACCTATTACTTATCGGCTTAAATCGTCCGGCGAAACGGAACGCTTTTGATGTCGAAATGCTCGACCAACTGGCGGCGGCTTACGGCGAATTGGAAGACAACGCGGACGCGCGCTGCGGCGTTTTGTATGCAGAAGGCGAAATGTTCACGGCAGGTTTGGATTTGGCGAATGTTGCGCCGAAAGTCGTCGAAAGCGGGATTTTGAGTTACCCGGAAACGTCGGTTGATCCGCTCGGATTAAACGGGACGCGAAAACGCACAAAGCCTGTGGTTGCCGCAGTTCAGGGCAAATGTCTGACGCTCGGCATCGAACTTTTATTAGCGTCGGATGTTCGCATCGCGTCGGAAAACGCGACGTTCGCGCAGATCGAAATAAAGCGCGGAATTTTCCCGTTCGGCGGCGCGACGCTGCGATTTCCCGAAGTCGCCGGTTGGGGAAACGCGATGCGCTGGCTGCTGACGGGCGACGAATTCGACGCAACCGAAGCGTTGCGAATTGGTTTAGTGCAGGAAATCACACCGCACGGGAAACAGATCGAAAAAGCGATTGAAATCGCCGAAACCATTGCGAAACAAGCACCTTTGGGCGTTTACGCGACCATCGAATCGGCTCGCAAAATGCAGTCGGAAGGTTTTAATAAAGCCGCCGAACATCTCACGCCGCAGATTCTCGCGCTGTTCAAATCCGAAGACGCGAAAGAAGGCGTGCAGTCTTTTCTCGAACGCCGCGACGGAAATTTCAGCG
>CAXSHW010000054.1:20785-29272 GCA_964237245.1 uncultured Pyrinomonadaceae bacterium | reverse complement strand
TCTGCGACTTCGGACGAGATTTCGATGCCGCGATTCATCGGTCCCGGATGCAGAACAATCGCGTCCGATTTGGCAAGATCGAGACGTTCCTGAGTCAAGCCGTAATGAATCGCGTATTCGCGCAAAGTCGGGAAATATGCCGCGTCCATTCGCTCGCTTTGGATGCGGAGAATCATCACGACATCGGCGTTCTCGATGGCGCATTCGACCGTCGGGCAGACTTCGAGATTCGTCGCGACGAGCGACGCGAAATCGTCAGGCACGAGCGTCTTCGGTCCGGCGACGCGCACGATTGCGCCGAGTTTGGTCAAGAGATGAATGTTCGACCGCGCGACTCTCGAATGGAGAATGTCGCCGACAATCGCCACGTTTAAGCCTTCGATTTTCTTTTTATGCTCGCGAATCGTCATCGCGTCGAGCAGAGCCTGCGTCGGATGCTCGTTTGCGCCGTCGCCCGCATTGACAATCGCCGCTTTTGAGACTTTCGCCAACTGGTGCGGCACGCCCGCGCTCGCGTGGCGAACGACGATGCAGTCGGGCGACATCGCGTCGAGATTCAAAGCCGTGTCAATCAAAGTTTCGCCTTTCGTCACGCTCGAAGACGATACGGAAATATTCACCGCGTCCGCCGAAAGACGTTTGGCGGCAAGCTCGAAACTCGTGCGCGTGCGCGTCGAAGCCTCAAAGAAAAGGTTTATCACGGTCTTGCCGCGCAAAGCCGGAACTTTTTTTATCTCGCGCTGATTGATCTCGCGGAAATTCTCCGCCGTGTCGAGAATCCCGACGATTTCTGCGGCAGACAAATTGCGAATCCCCAAAAGATCGCGGCGGCGAAACGGTTTATTCATTTTCTTTTATAAAAAAAGCAAGGCGTTTAACCTTGCTCGTCGTTATCTTCCGATTGAAATTAAAGTTTGCGCGACAATCGGCGGAACTTGCAGCGGGCAAAACATCGCCGCATCATAGAGATAATCTTCGCCGTCTTCGTCAACGACGCGCAAACCGCCGATTTTTTCAGCTTCCGCGTCGGGAATCGTGCGGTA
The DNA here is from genome assembly GCA_964237245.1 of uncultured Pyrinomonadaceae bacterium. Classification (GTDB taxonomy): domain Bacteria; phylum Acidobacteriota; class Blastocatellia; order Pyrinomonadales; family Pyrinomonadaceae. The sequence continues at coordinate 28,229 of CAXSHW010000054.1, read as the reverse complement.
AAGTTTGCCGATTTCGAGCGATGCCAGATAACCTTCATTTTTCAGACAAACGACAAATTGAATTTTTTCGTCTTTCATATCAATCCAAAAAGGGAAACTTGATTTTCAAATCGCGGCGTCCGATGCCGCGCGCTTCATACCAGTGAATTTCCGCCAGCCGAAAACTTCCGTCTTCCAGTTTAACAGTCGCCACGCCTTTTTTCTTGCGCCAGCGTCCTTTTCCGTATCTTTATATTGAGCGACGGCAATACGCGAATCGAACGACCGGCGGCAATAGTTTCGATTTGTGAAATCTCGCTGGCGATTTCAAATTTCACGGTCGAACGAAAATCCCGACGGCTTCCACGTCGTCGTATTCTTTGAGCATTACTTTGATAATCTCGGCTTTTTTGGTCGGGACGATTTTGCCGATAAAATCGGCTTGAATCGGCAGTTCGCGGTGTTCGCGTCCGCGATCAATCAGGACGGCGAGCTGGACTTTGCGCGGGCGACCGAAATCCATCAGTTGGTCGAGCGCGGCGCGAATCGTTCGCCCGGTGTAAAGCACGTCGTCAATTAAAATAATGTTTTTGTCTTCAATGTCGGTGTCGAGTTCCGTGCGATTGACAATCGGATTTGCGCCGACAGTCGAAAGATCGTCGCGGTAAAGCGTGATGTCGAGAATGCCGAAAGCCGGCGCGACGCCTTCGAGTTCTTCGATTTTATCGCGCAGACGCTCCGCAATCGGCACGCCGCGCCGCCTGATACCAACCAGATACAAATTTTCGTGACCCTGATTGTCCTCGACAATCTCCGACGCCAATCTGGAAATCGCGCGTTTCATCCGCGCCGCGTCCATAATCCGCGATTTTTCAACCAATTTTATTTCATCGCCCATATATTCTTGTCGCAAATCGTAACAAAGCGCGCGGCAAAGTTCAAAGTTCAAAGTTCCATAATCCGCAAATTTCAATTAAAATAAAACCGCTCGAAATTCGATTAAGGCAAAGATAAAATTATGGCACTGGCAAAAGCGCACCCGATTTTTTCAATCAAAGATTATCTCGATTACGAACGCAACGCGCCGGAAAGACACGAATTTCTCGACGGCAGCGTTTACGCGATGGCGGGCGAAAGTCCGCGTCACAGCACGATTTGTTTCAATTTGGGCGGTTTGGTTCACGCGCAGTTAAGGGGAAAAAAATGTCGCGGATTTTCGCCGAATATGAAAGTTGCGACCAATAATCAAGGTTTATATTCATACCCGGATTTGTCAATTGTCTGCGGAACGTCTAAATTTCACGATGAAAAAGGCGACGTTTTGACGAATCCGACGGTGATTTTTGAAGTGTTGTCGCCTTCGACCGAACAATATGATCGCGGCGAAAAATTTCTGCGTTACGTCAACGGCATCGAAAGTTTGACCGATTATGTTTTGATTGAACAAAACGCCGCTCGCATCGAACATTTTCAAAAACAAACGGACGGCAAATGGAAAAAAACGGAAATCGCGGGAATCGAATCCGTCTTGACGCTCGATTCGGTCGAATGCGAAATTCGGCTCGCTGAACTTTACGATTTAATCGAATTTCCATCTCAATAAATGTCCTTCTACGAAAATCTTTTGCGACCTCTCCTGTTCAAAGTGCCGACCGAAACGGCGCACGAATTCGGCATCGAAGCGTTGAAAGTCGGGTTAAGTTCAAAAACAGCGCAAAATTTGGCAGCGAAACAGTTCGCCTGCGACAAATTCGGAACGCTCGTAAGATTCGGCTTAAAATTTAAAAATCCGCTCGGAGTCGCCGCCGGTTTTGACAAAAACGGTAAAGTCGTCAATCAATTAGCCGCGCTCGGTTTCGCGTTTGTTGAAGTCGGGACGGTCACTTTTGAAGCGCAGATGGGAAATGAAAAGCCGCGTCTTTTTCGTTTGCCCGAAGACGAAGCGTTGATAAATCGGCTCGGATTTAATAACGAAGGCGCGGCAAAAGTGATCGCGCGGCTGAAAAAAATCAGTCCGAACTGCATTCTCGGCGTCAATATCGGCAAAAACAAAAACGTGCCGAACGAAGCGGCGGTTGAAAATTATTTGAAAAGTTTCGATTTGGCGTTTGAGGTTGCCGATTATGTTGCGATCAATGTTTCCAGTCCGAACACGCCGAATCTGCGCGCGCTGCAAAACGCCGAAAATCTCGAAGAACTGCTCGGCGCGATTCAGGCGAGAAATGTTGAATTGCAAAAACTATCGGATAAAAGTTTGCCGCTGCTCGTCAAAATCGCGCCGGATTTGAGCGAAAATGAAGTCGAAGCGATTACGGACATTTGCCTGCGTCTGAAAATTGCGGGAATTATTGCGACCAATACGACCGTTTCGCGCTCGAATCTTTTAACTCGAAAATCTGAAATCGAACGAATCGGAAACGGCGGTTTGAGCGGTAAACCTTTACAAATACGTTCAAACGAAGTTATCAGACAAATCTACAAAAGCTCAAAAGGAAAACTTCCAATCGTCGGCGTCGGCGGCATTTTTTCGCCCGAAGACGCATTTGAAAAAATTATTTCGGGCGCGCGTCTGCTCGAATCTTACACGGGTTTTGTTTACGGCGGCTTCACTTTCGCCCGCGACGTGAATTTCGGTCTGGCGAAAATTATCAAAGAGAAAAATTTTAAAAATCTCGACGAAGCAATCGGCTCAAGCGTTAAATTCTAAGAAGCGTTTGAGAAATTAGGAATTTGCCCGCGAAATACACGAAACAGACGAAAAAAGAAAATATTTCCGCTTTTTCTGTTTTAGTGCCTTTCTTGTATTTCGTGGGCAGAAAAAACGCTCTGCAAGTTTTCATAATTCGCGCGTTCAAAAAACGGTTGAATTAACTGCATTTGAAAATTAAATTTGTTGAAAAATCAGCGCGGCGCAACCTTTTATCGGTTGACGCGCTCAAAGGATGCGGGCGAAAAGGAAATTTTTATAAATGAAACAACTTACAGCTTTGATATTGATTTACGCCGTTTACATCGGCTTGTTTTCACCGATTGTGTTGCAGACACGGGCGCAGATTTCGCGCGGCAAAACTATAAATTCAGACGTGAAGGAAACGACTGAAGAAGGTTTGAAATTTCGCTTGAGCGAAGGCGCGGCGGGCGCGGAAACTCGCACGATTACGCCGCCCGCAAACGCTGAATTATTGAATCAGAATCAAACTTCATCGCTGCTCAAACGTCTGCCGGAAATCAAAACGGACAAAACCGACCAAAACGATTTTGCGAAACGCGCGGGAAGTTTGCCGCCGCCGAAAACGGGAAAAACGATTAACGTGAAATTTCCGGCGGACGACAATCGCGGCACGCCGAAAGTTAGCGTCGGAAACGATTTGGAAGTTCTCAGACGTTCGCCCGAAGGCGCGGTTAGCCTTGCGCCGGATTTGAACGTGACTTTTTCGCAGCCGATGATTGCCGTAACTTCGCAGGAACAAGCGGCAAACACAGTTCCGGTCGAAGTTTCGCCCGCGCTACCCGATGGAAATTGGCGTTGGTTAGGCGCAAAAACGCTGACGTTTGACGCGAAAAACCGTTTTCCGATGGCGACGAAATTCACGGCGAGAATCCCCGCCGGAACGCGAGCGATTAACGGGCAAATTTTGGCTAAAGATGTCGTCTGGACATTTACGACACCGCCGCCGACAGTTGAAACGAAATTTCCCGAAAATCAGACGACGCGGCGCGACGCGCTTGTTTTTATTTCGTTTGACCAGCGGATAAATCCGGCGGAAGTCATCAAAAATATCTCAGTCATCGGCGGCGTGACTAAAATTCCCGTTCGCCTTGCGACGCCGGAAGAAATAAATCGGGACGAAAACATTTCCGATTTCGTAAAACAGGCGCAGCCGAATCGCTGGCTGGCGTTTCGCGCTGTAAATTCGGACGGTTCAACCGAAAACGCTCTGCCCGCGAACTCGAATATCACTGTCATTGTCGGAGAAAAAACGCCTTCGGCGGAAGGGAATTTGACGACGACCAAAGCGCAGGGTTTTGTTTTTAAAACTTTCGGCGCGATGAAATTCGTCAAAAGTTTTTGCAACTACGACGAAAACAAAAAAATCTGCCGACCGGAAGATAATTGGCAGTTGCAGTTTACGAATCAGATTGACGAAAAAACTTTTGATAAATCGCTCGTCCGCGTCGAGCCGACGGTTGAGAATTTAACCGTTTCGCCAAACGGAAATACGATAAACATCGGCGGTTACAAAAAAGGCAGAACCGTTTATAAGGTTTCGGTTGACGCGAAATTGAAAGACGTTTTCGGGCAGAGTTTGGGACAGACGGCGACGGCGACTTTTAATGTCGGCGCGAGCGAGCCGGGAATTTTCGCGCAGGGCGGAAATATGGTCGTGCTTGACCCGAATTCAACGCCCGCGTTTTCGGTTTACACGACGAATTTCACGTCGGTTCACGCGAAAATTTACAAAGTTCAGCCGTCGGATTGGGCGCAATTTCAGGAATACGTCAGGCGTCTGAATTACGATGACAAAACGACAAAACCGACGATTCCGGGAAAATTAGTCGCCGATAAAACCGTCCAAATAAAAAATCAGCCGGACGAAATGGTCGAGACGCGCATTGATTTGACCGAATTTCTCGACGGCGGTTTCGGGCATTTGATCATTGACATCGAGCCGATTGAAGATTCGAGCAAAGCCGTCAATGTCAGAAATTATCGTTCGCGCGTTTTTTCGTGGGTTCAGGCGACGCAAATCGGTCTGGACGCTTTTGTGGACAATCAGGAATTGGTCGGATTTGCGACGGAATTGAAAACGGGAAAACCGCTCGCGGGCGTTGATTTGACGATATTTCCGAACGGCGCGGCGAATCAGAGTTCAAAGTTCAAATTGCAAATTCCAGATTCTAAAATCCAAAGTTCAAACACAGTTTCGAGCTGGTGGAATTGGGCGTTGAGCTTCGTTGATTCCGAAAACTCTGAAAACTCTGCGAACATTGAAGAAATCGAAGCGGCGCAGACAAATTCGACGGGCGCGAACGGGATTTTGCGGCTTGCTCTGCCGGAAAATCAGGCGAAACAGCAGAATGTTTTGATTGCGCGGCGCGGGAAAGATGTCGCGTTTTTGCCGGAAAATACTGAATATTATTATCATGAAGCGGGAAGCTGGTTCAAAAAATCCGAAACCGATTCGCTGCGCTGGTTTGTGTTTGACGACCGGAAAATTTATCGCCCGAAAGAGGAAGTTTCGGTCAAAGGCTACATTCGCGTTTACGAAGGCGGAAAGTTCGGGGACATCGCGCGGTTGGGCGACCAAGCAAGCGGTTTGACTTATTCGGTGAAAGACGCGCGCGATAATGAAATCGGCAAAGGCACGGCGAATCTGAACGCTTTCGGCGCGTTTGATTTCAAGTTTGTTTTGCCGGACAACGCGAATCTCGGTTATTCGCGGATTGAACTTAAAACGAACAGCCAATTAGCCGGAAACGAATTTTCGCATCCGTTTCAGATTCAGGAATTTCGCCGACCGGAATTTGAAGTAACGGCGAAAAATGAAACCGAAGCGCCTTATTTTGTGAAACAGTCGGCGACGGTTTCGGTCGAAGCGAAATATTTCGCGGGCGGCGGTCTGGCGAATGCGGAAACGAATTGGACTGTGACTTCGACGCCGACGAATTACACGCCGCCGAATCGTTCGGATTACTCGTTCGGAAAATGGATTCCGTGGTGGAAAAGTTACGGCGGCGATTACGATTTGCAGACCACGCAAAACTTCAAAGGCGTAACCGACGCGAGCGGCAGACATCTTTTGAAAATTGATTTCGAGTCGGCAAATCCGCCGCGCCCGTATGCGGTTTCGGCGGCGGCGAGCGTGCAGGATGTCAACCGTCAAACGTGGTCTGCGACGACGAATCTGCTTGTGCATCCGTCGGAATTGTATGTCGGTTTGAAAACGCCGAGAAATTTTGTCAACAAAGGCGAAAAAATCGCGGTTGAATCAATCGTTACCGATATTGACGGCAAATTGATTGCGAATCGTGACGTAAAAATCGCGGCGCGGCTCAAAGATTGGACGTTTGATAAAGGCGAATGGAAAGAGGAAATCGTTGACGAACAGACGTGCGATATAACTTCAATCGAGGGCGTTTCCAAATGCGAATTTACGGCGAAAGCGGGCGGACGTTACGAAATTTCGGCGACGGTTTCGGACGACCGCGAGCGCGAAAACGAAAGCGAACTGACCGTCTATGTCGCGGGCGGACGAACCGAGCCGAAACGAACCGTCGAACAGGAAGAAGCGCAGTTGATTCCCGATAAAAAAGATTACGCGCCGGGCGATTTCGCGGAAATTCTGGTGCAGTCGCCGTTTGAAAACGCGGAAGGCGTGCTGACTCTGCGGCGCGACGGCATCGTTAAAACCGAACGCTTTTCGATCAAAGGTTTTTCGACGGTTTTGCGAATTCCGCTCGAAGAAAAATATCTGCCGAACATTCACGCGCAAGTTGATTTGACCGGCGCGGCGGCGCGGACGAACGACGCGGGCGAGCTTGACCCGAAACTCGTCAAACGTCCGGCGTTTGCGACGGGCGAAATCAATCTCGCAATCTCGACGGCTTCGCGCAAATTAACCGTGTCCGCCGAGCCGCAGACGAAAACGCTCGCGCCCGCCGGCGAGACGAAAATTGATGTCGCGGTGACGGACAGCGCGGGCAAACCCGTGGCAAACAGCGAAGTCGCCATCGTCGTCGTTGACGAATCAATTCTCGCGCTGACCAATTACAAAATGGCGAATCCGCTCGATATTTTCTATGTCGAACGCGAAGCGGGCGTAACCGATTATCATTTGCGTAAAGATATTATTTTGGATGATCCGAGTAAAGTCACAATTGGTTATGGCACTGGAAGCGGAAATGGCAACGGAAATGGAATGGGAATGGTAGCCACGGAGAAATCTGTAGCTTATGCCGCGCCAATGAATCGAAGTACAACGGTTTTAAAGGAAAGTGATATGGCAGCTTTGCCTGACGATCCTGAAAAAGCACCAATAGTTCTCCGCCAAAACTTCAACGCGCTCGCCGTTTTCGCGCCGAATGTGAAAACCGACGCGAACGGCAGAGCGACAGTTCCCGTCAAACTGCCCGACAATCTGACCCGTTATCGCGTGATGGCTGTTTCGGTTGATGAGGCAAAGCGTTTCGGTTCGGGCGAAAGCTCGCTGACGGCGAAACAGCCTTTGATGGTGCGTCCGTCAGCACCGCGTTTTATGAATTTCGGCGACCGAGTTGAATTGCCCGTCGTCGTTCAAAATCAAACCGATAATCCGTTGACGGTTGACGTTGCCGTTCGCGCGACGAATGCTAATTTGACCGACGGCGGCGGAAAACGTGTAATGATTCCGGCAAACGACCGCGTGGAAATTCGTTTTCCGGTCGCGGCTGACAAAGCCGGAACAGCGCGTTTTCAATTCGCCGC
>CAXSHW010000054.1:17697-20775 GCA_964237245.1 uncultured Pyrinomonadaceae bacterium | reverse complement strand
AAAATTCTCCGACGCGGCGGAAATCGAATTGCCCGTCTGGACTCCGGCGACTTCGGAAGCATTTGCGACTTACGGCACGACCGACGAAAACGTGGCGATTGTCCAGCCGATTGAAGCGCCGAACGACGTTTTTCCGCAATTCGGCGGGTTGGAAATTACGACGAGTTCGACGCAGTTGCAGGAATTGACCGACGCTTTTATCTACTTGCAAAATTACCCGTTTGAATGCAGCGAACAAGTCGCCTCAAGAATGATTTCCGTCGCCGCTTTGCAGGATGTTTTGCGAGCGTTCAAAGCAAAGGAAATGCCTTCGGACGCGGAACTTAAAGCGCGTTTTGCCAAAGATGTCGAGATTTTGAAATCCAGACAAAATGACGACGGTTATTTCGGTTTGTGGAAAAAAGAGGACGAACGCTACAAATTTCCGTTCGTTACGGTTCACGTCGCGCACGCGCTCGTTTTGGCAAAGGCGAAAGGCTACAAAATTCCCGAAGAAATGCTGACGAAAGTCAAACCGTATTTGAAAAATATCGAGAAACATTACGACGAAAACTACACATCGCCGCAAGTGCGCCAAACGATTTCGGCTTACGCGCTTTACGTCCGCGATTTGATGGGTGACAAAGACGCGGCGAAAGCCAAAAAACTTTTGGCGGAAGCGCCGCTCGAAAAAATGCCGTTTGAAGCAATCGGCTGGATTTTAGACGTTCTCGCCGACGATAAAAACTCGCAGACGGAAGTCGAAAATATCAAACGATTTTTGATGAATCGCGCGACCGAAACCGCGTCAACCGCCAATTTCGTCACCGATTACGGCGACAATGCGTGGCTGATTATGTATTCCAACCGCCGCGCCGACGGCGTTTTGCTCGAAGCACTTTTGAAAGCCGACGCGCAAAATGATTTGATTCCAAAATTAGTGCGCGGCTTGCTTGACCAACGTAAAGCCGGACGCTGGGAAAACACGCAGGAAAATGTTTTCATTCTTCTGGCTTTGGACAAATACTTTAACGCTTACGAAAAAGTTACGCCCGATTTCGTTACGCGCGTTTGGCTCGGACAAACTTACGCGGGCGAGCAAAAATTTGCCGGACGTTCGGTTGATTCGCAGCTTTTGAATGTTCCGATGAGTTACCTGCTCGAACAGGGCGGAACGCCGAATTTGCTTTTAGACAAACAAGGCGCGGGCAGACTTTATTATCGAATCGGCTTGAATTACGCGCCGAAAAATCTGAATCTCAAACCGGCAGATTACGGTTTTACGGTTTTGCGAAAATACGAAGCCGTTGATGATGCAAACGATGTGAAACAAAACGCCGACGGAAGTTGGACGATAAAATCCGGCGCGCGCGTCCGCGTTCGCTTGACAATGGTCGCGTCGGCGCGTCGTTATCACGTCGCGCTCGTTGATCCTTTGCCTGCCGGTTTGGAAATCTTAAATCCCGAACTCGCGGTTACCGAAAAGATTCCCAACGACGAACAGCCGGAAACGGTTGATATTTATTCGTCAAAAAGCTACGGCGGCTGGTGGTGGCGCAAGAACTGGTTTGAACACCAAAATTTCCGGGACGAACGCGCTGAAGCCTTTACATCTCTGTTGTTTGAAGGAGTTTATAATTATTCTTATGTCGCGCGAGCGACGACACCGGGACAATTTATCGTGCCGCCCGCAAAGGCGGAAGAAATGTATCATCCCGAAACTTTCGGTCGGACGGCGACGGATTTTGTGGAAGTCAAATAAAATGAAAGAGTAAAATATATTGGACGTATTTTCCGCTTTCATTTTATTTGATAAGAAATTTACTGCGGCGTTCCGTAGGTTTCGTCGTAGTTTTCAGGCTGCGGCGGTTCGACATTAACTGAAGATTGAAAATCGGGAAATACGCTTTGATAGGCGACGATGTTGGCGGCGTAGATAACCGGCAGAACGAAAAAAATGCCGACGCCGCACGCGAGAGCGCCGGCAATGGAAATTAAAATTTCAAATATAATGAGCGTGAGCAAACCGCCGACATTGCCGAGAGCGGCGGCGACGCTGATTTTAATCGTTTCGCCGATTTTCGTGTTGCGGTCGGCAATTAGCGGCAAGGCGAAAAATAACAAAAGTGAAAATATCATGCTGATTAACAGAACTATTGAATAACCTATAGCCAGCGGAACGATAACGGCGCTGTTGAAAATCGCGTTTATAATTTCGGTCGGATTTTCCGGGTTGGGCTGGATATTCGGGAGCGGTATAAACAAACCACGGAATTGACGAAATTAGAGTGATTAACGTCGTCTGAAAAATGCGGCTGAAACCTTCGAACATCAGCGAAAAAGGAAAGTTTTCGCCTCGCCGCTGTGCCAAAAGCGTGATATAAATGCCGCACGCCAGCGCTCCGCTGACAAGAATATTGATAATGCCGCCCAAGTATGGAACCGCATTCGCCGCAATAACGATAATCAACTCGACAATGCACATCACAAAGAAAAGCCAGTAATTGCCTTTGATTAAATTCCAGCCTTCGCTAATGCAATTTGCGGCGTCAACCGCGCCTTTTCTAAATTCGATATTTTCCATTAAAATTTAAAATTGATTTTTTGATGTCTAAAGAGATTTGCGCCAAACTCAAATTGCCACAAATAAATGAAAATGACAATTAAACTTTTGCCGAATTAAGTTCTCTGCGTTTGTCGGACAACGTTATTTCGGAGAAATCGAAATCTGAACGAATTATTTTGAGATTATAAATTCGGAAGATTGAACAACATGCAATCGAAAGTAATAAGGGAAGATTTAAATACGAAAAAACCGGAGAGCCTTTGATATTTTATCAGGTTGCGACAGAAAATTGAGTTGCAAATCAGGCGTTGAAGCGCGTCGAAATTATAAGCCGAGAAAGAATGCACAGATGGTAAATGCGACTCCGAAAGCCAACGGAAGGAAATGTTTTAATTCAATTTGGTCGCCGCATTTCAATAGACGATGAAATATTGTAAAAACTGGCAACGCGAACGCGCCGACCGATGCGCCGATAACTGCGCCGAACAGCGCCCCGATACCGAAAATAATCGTTCCGCCCGCGCCGCCAGCCA
>CAXSHW010000054.1:2793-17663 GCA_964237245.1 uncultured Pyrinomonadaceae bacterium | reverse complement strand
TTATTCCCCAAAACATTCCGACAAACGGAAGAGCCGCAAGCATTTTCGACCAGGACATTTCTTCCAGCTTGAATACAATCTTAGCGATAAATTTACCGGAAAAATAGCCGACGACGGTTGAAATTAAAACAACGACAGCGGTTACGCCCAAAATCCAAGCGTTTCTGCTCTGAAGAATTCCGACTTCGCTAAAATAGCGTGAAAACAGCGCGGCAGGCGGAAAAAGACCCAAAAGCAATCCGAAATAGGCGAAAGTTTTTTCGCTTGAAAGCGGATTTTTCATCCACAGAGCTTCCAGTTTTTCACGTTCGGAAAGAAACATTGATTTTTCGAGGGCAACTTTCGCGTTTGCCTCCAAAAACCAATCTAATCTTTGACGGACGCATTCGTCTTCGCCAGCGAATTTGGTAAATGGATCAGTTTCGTTTTGGCGGGCGATTGTTTGAGTATTTCCGTATTCCATAAATAATTCTCCGAACGATTTTTGACAAAACTTTTTTCGTTTGGCAAATCGCCGAACGACTCTTTTTCGAGCAGCAATCGCGCTTCGCAATCGTTCAAAAGTCGAAAAAAACAGGCTGCCGATTTTACGAAACCGTTTCTGTCAGAAGTAAACGCAGCCAATTGATTGATAATTTGAAAAAAATCTCGTCGGGCTTGGATTTGATGAAAAGCTAACCGTTTCAGGTTGCGTCTGTTCAAACAAATCGCGCCGATTCGGATATTTTTGTTGTGGTCGGCGCGAAAAATTTCTTTTTCCGATTCTTGTATTTTCGCGTTTTCGCAATCTTCCGCGAATGTGAGTCCGACGTATCGGTCAAAAACTTCACGAAACTCGAAAATTGATATTGGCAGATGGCTAGTTTCAAGAACTGCTTCAAAACTTTTCTGAAACAAAAAAATGTTGTCTTCAATACGGTCGTTTTTAAAGAAAAAGATTCCGCTGAATGAAAACTTTTTGTTCGCCTTTTTTTTCATCAAAAGGCGAAAACCGAACGGCAGCCAAAAAATAAAAGTGAAAAAAGTTTTAAGCCAAAGTCGGACGCCGATTTGTGTTTTGCGATTTTGCAAAAAATAGAAAACGCCGAGCGGCGCGCCGCACGTTAAATATATCACCAGAAAATCAAAAATTTTCATCGCCTTCAAAACCGGCAATGATTGTGCCAGCCGCCGGCATAAATTGTTTAATTTGATGTTTCCTGAAAATATGGTGAAAATTTCAACATTATCGAAAAATGCGGGAACAAATTTTATAAAAATTCGTTTAATTAAATTAGCAAAGCGCGAAAACTTTTTTATCTGCTTGGCAGATTGCAAAAGTCGAATTTTTACATTTGAAATTCAAAATCGGAAGACAGAAAAGAAAATTTTCCAGCCTCTTAAAATTGGCACAAAAGTTGCTTAAGCAAAAGCGGCAATTTCAAACGGAAATTTTTGCATTCTCAAAAACAAAAATTATTAATCAGAAGGGAATTATACTTATGACAGCAAAGGCAAAAATTAAAATTATCAAGAAGGGCGAACTCAAAAACTTTGAAACTCCGGTAAAAATCGAGAAAAAGCCGTCGCAGGCGGCGCGCGAAATGGTTACAACCGTTTCCAATTGGGTGAACGATTTCCAGCAGCGTCGGCGCACTGAAACAAAACAAGCCATCGAGAAATTCTTTTCGACTCAAACTCAGGCAGGCGAAATGTAATTTTTCGATACAAAACGAATTTATATTTCAGATACTAAATTCATACACCGGGCAACCGGAAGGATAGCTTTATAAAGCTATCCTTTTTTTTTGCGGGCAATTTTGATTATTATGATTTTCCGTTTGATGTTTTGTCGGTTGAATTTGTTAAACCGCAAAATAAAATTTATTCTTGAGTAATGCGGGAAAAAACAATTCTAATTACCGGAGCGAGCGGCGGAATCGGTCGCGCCGCCGCTTTGCTTTTTGCCGAAAACGGCTGGCGAGTCGCCGCTGTCGGTAGAAATGCGGCTGAACTTGAATCTTTGCGCAAGGAAATTCAAAAGAAAAACGGCATATCGGAAATTTATTCGGCGGATTTGCGCGAGGAAAACGAAGCCGCAAAAGTTGTCGAAGAGACGGAAAAAAGTTTTGGTCAAATTGATGCTTTAATCAATGCGGCGGGCATTATTTCAAACGGCACGATTGAAAACACGACGCTTGCCGATTGGGACGAGATGATGAACATAAATCTGCGCGTCGTATTTTCCTTAATGCAGAGATGCGTTCCGTATCTTGAAAAGTCAAAGGGTAATATCGTCAATGTTTCGAGCGTGTCGGGGATTCGTTCGTTTCCCAACGTTCTGGCATATTGCGTCTCAAAAGCGGCGGTTGACCAGTTGACCAGATGTTCGGCGCTCGAACTCGCGCCGAAAGGAATTCGCGTCAACGCCGTTAATCCGGGCGTCGTTGTGACAAATTTGCATAAACGAGGCGGAATGGCTGAGAAAGATTACGAGAAATTTTTAGAAAACTCTAAAAAGACGCATCCGATTGGGCGAACCGGAACGCCCGAAGAAGTTGCCGAATTAATTTATTTTCTGGCTTCGGAAAAAGCGGGCTGGATAACCGGCGCGACTTATTCGATTGACGGCGGGCGCGGGCAAACTTGCGCGAGATAAATTTCAAAGTATGAAATTTCAGCTTTTGCCAAGCACATTCGACGAAAACGGCTGCGCGTCGCCCGATCAACATCTGGCGTGTTTCGTCATTGACGATTGCGTGACGATTGATGCCGGAAGTTTGGCGATGGCTTCGTGCGAGCGGCAGAAACGGCAAATCCGCGATATTGTTTTAACGCACGCGCATCTCGACCACATTGCCGGTTTGCCGCTTTTCGTTGATGATTTGTTTGCAACTTTAACAGAACCGATTCGTGTTTACGCAACCGCCGAAGTTGCCGAAATTCTGGAGCGCGACATTTTTAATTGGGAAGTCTATCCGAGATTTTCCGAACTGAAAAACGATTTCGGCTCGGTTTTAGAATATCGTCTGTTCGAGATTGGAAAGGAATTTTCCGTCAAACATCTACATTTTAAGTCCGCCGGCGTCAACCATAAAGTTCCGACCGTCGGATTTATTGTTTCCGATTGCCAAACTAATTTTGCTTTCAGCAGCGACACGGCGGAAATGGTTGAGTTTTGGAAAACCGTCAACGATGAAAAAAAAATTGACGCGGTTTTAATCGAATGCGCTTTTCCAAATGAATTAGAAGGTTTGGCGCGTGAATCGCACCATCTGACGCCGAAATCTTTGCAAAGGGAAATTGACAAACTGCGAAACAAAAATTGCCCGATTTATGTTATTAATATGAAGCCGATGTTTCGCCGTGAAATTGTTCGACAGATTGCGGATTTAGAAATTGAGAATTTGCAAATTCTCGAAGTCGGGAAAATTTATAATTTGTGAATAACAAAACAAAAAGTAAATTCTGAGTTTAAGGTTTTTTCTCTCTTTCAAAATTTATCGGCTCAAACGAGCTTTGACGGTGTTCGCCGGTAAATTCGTGCAAAACGACCCGTTCGCTGGGTAAAACTTTTTCGACGCGAAAAGTTCTTTCTTCGCGGCTTTTGCCCGGCATAATTTCGGCGCGAAACGTAACCGCCATTTCCGGTCTCGCCCAAACATTTTGATGGGCGGTGTTTGGATTGTTTTTATTGAGATGATTCATTTAGTTTTCCAGGTCTTCTTCGGATTTATGTTTTGATTTTCTATTTGTCGGGTGAATTTTCTCTTCCGGCTTGTTTTTACCGATTTTTCTGGTCGGCGGCGCGATTGGTTTGCGAATCGAATCAAAAACCGGACGAGCTGATTTTTTCTTTTTTTTACTGTTCATCTTTCTAAAAAAATATAACAGAAAATCGGCTTCTGTCATCTCAAAAGCTGTTTCGATTGACATTTTTTAAATAAAATTTAACTATTTAATATCAATTCGAGGCTTGGTCGGCATTATAAAAAGACCGTAATTTTCATTAACTTTGAGTTTAAATCTACCGGGAAGTCAAAGCCGAATGAACGAAACGAAAATTTTACCTGTAAAAAAAAACGGACGAAAACTTGAAAAGTATAATCGTCCATTTTGGCTTCCCGCATCAAATTACTATATTCTCGCCGCCGCCGCCGCAATCGCGTTTTTCTTTTTAGTTTGGGGAATTTTGCACGAAGGCGAAGAAGACGCGCCCTGGATTCCTGCGGGAATCGGGGCGAGCGTCGTTTTGGGAAGCGCGGTTTTCCTTCGTGAAGTCGTTCTCAAAAAAGCGCAAAACAGATATTTGCTTGCACAGCGCCAACTCGATTATAATTTGAATAAAATCCCGCTTTCGAGCAATGTCAACAGGGTTGAAAATAAATTTACAATCGAGAAAAATGCTCAGATAATAAAAAGTATTCAGCAAAAATCAGAAGCGGCGCGACTTCTGGGTAAGTTGCCGGATGTTCACTGGGAAGTTTTTGAGATTTGCAACGAATATCTTTCGCTCAACAAAAGAGAATTGGAAACGGTCGGCGCGGGTTCGCCGCGTTTAGCAGCCTTGAGACGCGGAAAAACCGTCGTCGAACAGCTTCACAAATTTCATTTGTTGGCTTGGGCTGAAATCGAATCACGGTCACTGACTCAAGAATCAAAAAATCAGGTTAGATTTTCCGAAAAATTAAAAGACGCGCAGGGCGCTTTGAGTGTTTTAGAATCTGCGCTCCGGTTTTACCCGAATGAAACTCAGTTGCGGGATTCTGAGGAAGCCATAAAAGATTTTATCGTCTCGATAAAAATTTCACACTCGATTGAGCAAGCCGAACGAGCGAAGTTTAAGGAAAATTACAAACGCGCGGTCAGTCTTTACCGCGACGCGCTTTTTTCTCTGGCAAGGGAAAACGTAAAAAGCGCCGAACGGGAATTACTGGCTGAAAAGATTAATTCGGAAATTGAAAAAATTCGCCAGCTCGAAGATATTACGAAAGAGAGAGGGAAATCCTTACAAAATAAAAGGAAAATCGAAAATATAAATGATTAGTCAAAGATGCCCAAAATGCCGCAGCTCAAGAGTCAGAGCGGGTTATCGCCCGACGCCGCTCTGGTCGAAGTTACTTTTTCGTTTTAATTTGCTTTGCAATAACTGTAATTGGGAATTTGTAGGTTTCGCCGTTCCCGGAACGGTTTCCGCCAAATCTTCAAAGTCAAAGCAGACGAAAAAAAAACAGCCTGAATCGGTTGCGGCTGAAAAAAAAGATAATTCGGAAATTGTCGAACCCGAAAAAAAAAATAAAACGGAAATCGCTGAAACTTTTGAAGACAAAGAGAAACCGGCTTTTGATAATAATGTCGAAAAATTAGTTTCTAACAGCAAGCGAACCAAGTCTAAAAAACGGGTGAAAATCAAACTTCGAGCGTGATTTTAACAAATGAAAAATAGAAAGCTGTATTATTTCTCATATATTTTTCTTTGTATAATTTTCGGACGCAATCTGATTTCGGCGCAAACTCCGACACCCGAAACCGTCTCTGAAAATACCGCAATTAATCAACCTGTTATATCGGAAGAAAATTTAATTCATCACGGCGATTTGATTGATATTGATGTTGTCGGCAGCACCGAATACGATTGGCGCGGAACTTTAACTGACGAAGGATTTTTAAATTTCGCTAATTACAGCGAAAATCCGATTTACGCTTTGTGCCGCGATGAAGAATCGGTTGCCGCCGATGTCGCCAAATCTTTGGGCAAATTCTTGCGCGAACCGAAGGTCGTCGTAAAAATTCTCGACCGTTCGAATCGTCCGGCTGCAATTCTTTACGGCGCGGTTAAAACGCCGCGACGATTTCGCATCAATCGCCCGGTTTCCTTAAACGAATTAATCGTAAATTCGGGCGGTTTTACCGAGAAAGTCAGTGGCGATATTCAAATTTTTCGTCCCAAACGTCTAAATTGTTTGAGCCAAATCAAACCGAAAGAAACTCCGAATGCTGACGGCGAAGAAAAGAGCGAAAAATATGTTGACGCTGCCGAAGACAACAACTCTGAAACTGTCAACATCAAAATCAGCGATTTGATAAGCGGGAAAAAAGAATCGAATCCGCAGATTTTGAGCGGTGATATAGTAACCGTTTTTGAAGCGCAATCGGTTTACGTCATCGGCGGAGTCGTCAATCCGAAGCAAATCTTGTTTCGTTCGCAAATCACTGTCTCCCGCGCAATTGCCAGCGCCGGCGGATTGACGAAAGACGCTCTGCCGGAAAACGTGACGATTTTTCGTCGTGAAGACAAAGACACAAAAATTATCGAGGCGAATTTAGAAAAAATTAAAACAAATCCGGCTGACGACATTGTGCTGAAAGCATCCGATATTATTGAAGTAGCTCAAAAGGGACGCGGTAAGAGAAAATATCCTCCGGTTGTCAAAACAGACGATTCAGCCGGAAAAAATACGGCGGAACTGCCTTTGCAAATTATTGATTGAAAAGATTTTTTACGAAATAATATCCGATTTTAATTGTTCTAAAATGAAAAATCTGTTATTAATAAAAGAGCTTCGCTCAAAAATTTTGAGATAATATAAAAATATAATGGCAATAAAAGAAAGTAAGTTTAGCCGACGCACGATTGCGCTTTTCTGGTGTTTAATTGTCGGCGTTGTTATCGGGTTTCTGATTTATTGGGAGCAAATCGCACTTTTATACGTTTTCGTAACGCTCGGTTTGGTCGCATTACTGCTGATTGTCGGATTTGCCGATTTGGAAGGCGTAGGCAGAGAAAAAGCCGAAGTTTTTGTCGAAGAACGGTAATTTTGTTTTAATGTCAAAGCCAATCAAAATCTTTTTAGTTCTGCTGGCGTTGTTAAGTTTTAGCTTTTCGACGATGGCTTATACTCTGCAATTTGCCGATGCGTCTAAAACGATTCGTCTGCGCTGGAAAAAGGGGAAAATTCCGATTGCGCTTTCTAATTCGCTCAAACAGCAAAGTTCGAGTATCTCGCCCCAAAGCGATGTCGAAGGCGCGGTGCGACGCAGTTTGGAAGCGTGGGAACAAGTCGCCGACATCAGTTTTGAAACGACCTGGACTGATAAACAATCGGTTAGTCCTTCAGGGAATCTCGGCGACGGCGTAAGTTTGATCACCGTTGCTCAAACGCCTGAAAATCTAGTTCTTTTCGGAAATGAAACCGAAGAAGTTTCCGCTCAAACCAGAACTTTTTTTAACCGGCAAGGTTTTATCGGTGAAGCGGATATTGTTTTGAATCCTTATCAGCAGTTTTCGACCGACGGCGCAATCGGAACATACGACTTACAATCAACCCTGACGCACGAAATCGGACATCTTCTTGGACTAGAACATTCTTCCGTAATGGGCGCGACGATGCAGGCGCGACAAGGTAAAAACGGCGTCTATAATTTGTCGGCTTTTGCTGCGCGCACGTTAGCCGAAGATGATATTACCGGAATTCGCGCTCTTTACGGCGCGAAAAATACTGATGATAATTGTTGCGGAACGGTCACGGGCAAAGTTGTTCAAGACAAAAGCAAACCGAATAGAAAACTACAGGTCTGGGCGGAAGACGCAGATTCCGGTCGCGTTATCAGCGAAGTTCTGACGAACGCTGACGGCGGTTTTCATATTGAAGGCTTAAATGCCGGAAATTACCGCTTTTTCGCGCAAAACGACGATAAATTTGACGGCGCGACGGCAGAGGATTTAGGTAGTTTTGAAGTTGTCAAAGGCAAGACGACGAGCATTATAAAAAAAATAAGAAACGGCGAGAAAAATTTTACGGTTCAATACGCAGGTTTTAACGGACAAATCTCTGACCTCGCTGTGCCGCTGAACGGCGGAAAATCCTATTTGATTTACCTTGGCGGCAAAAATCTCAGTCCGGAAAACTTAGAAATAGGTTTCAATTCACCATATTTGAGCGTTACTCCGAACAGTATTTTGTCACACGATTACGGAACGGAAATTTCGGTTGTGAGTTTTGAAATCAAAGTTGACCCGAACACTCCGACGGGCGAATACAGCCTTTTTGTGAAGTCTCAAAATGACTCGAAACAGTTTCTGGTCGGTGGCTTAACCGTAGAAAATTTTGTAAACCCTTGGAATAATTACGTTTTAACTTCAAATAATAAAGAATAAGAATTTTAAATTTCAAATTTGCATTTATTTTTTCTATGTGCATAATCTATAAGTGTTCACCTCCCCGGTGAACATAATTGGTCACGAGGGGTGAGGACTTGTGACCTATGGGCGACGGAGTGGGAGACGTCGCCCTTTTAATTTTTAAAATCATTATTTTTTCCGAACAAAAAAATGTTAAATCTTTTCGGCTTTGGCTGATTGGCTTTTTCGGCTTGACCTGAAACTGAATAAGCGTAAAATTTATGTTTTGTCAGAGGTAAAATAAGGAAAGCTGACCTTCAATTGTGTGTGTCAGAGAAAATTTTAAATTATTTTAATTGAATTAAAAGACCGCAGATGTTTTATCGTCCGGCGGTCTTTTAGCATTTTTTATGGAACAAACAAAGCAGGCTTCAAACGGCGGGGGAATCAAACGCTGGCTTTACGAAGGCACGGAAGAAATTGAAGGACCTTACGAAAAGGAAAAAAGCCATCACCAACACCCGTGGTGGAAGATAATGTGTCTGACCGGCGTTGATTACTTTTCGACGCTCGGTTATCAGCCGGGAATCGCTTTTATCGCCGCCGGAGTTTTATCGCCCGTTGCGACGATGGTTTTGATTTTGTTGACTCTGCTCGGCGCGCTGCCGATTTACAGTCGCGTGGCGGCTGAAAGTCCGCACGGTGAAGGTTCGATTGCGATGCTTGAGGCTCTGTTTTCACGCTGGAAAGGAAAACTTTTCGTTCTCGCGCTGCTCGGTTTTGTCGCTACGGATTTCGTTATTACCATTACGCTCTCTGCCGCCGACGCGACCGCGCACGTTTTGGAAAATCCATTTGTCCACGCGAATCTTCCTTTTCTCTCGCATCCGGTCTATGTGACTTTAGGATTGATTGCTTTGCTCGGCGCGGTATTTATCAAAGGTTTTAAGGAAGCAATCGGCATCGCCGTCGTTCTCGTAGGCGCTTATTTGCTATTGAATTTGGTGGTTGTCGTCTTCGGATTCTATGAGGTTTTTACTCATACGGAACTGCTTGCGAATTGGAAAGCGGCGCTATTCGTCACTAAAACGGCGAGCGGCACATTTGAACCGCGAAGCATATTTTTAATACTGGGTTTGTCTCTGCTGGTTTTCCCAAAACTCGCGCTCGGACTTTCTGGCTTTGAGACAGGTGTCGCGGTAATGCCGCTTGTCAAGAGTCCGAACCGCATCGGCAATACTCGCAAACTGCTTGCCACCGCCGCTCTGGTTATGAGCGTGATGCTTATTTCCACAAGTTTTATTACCAGCGTTTTGATTCCCGAAAAAGAATTCTGTCCGGCGGCAGCGTGCGACGACCTGCAAGCGGTTAATGATTTACCGGTCTATTGCAAATGCGGTGAGGAAAAAGGAAAAGCCAATGGACGCGCGCTCGCCTATATCGCGCACAAAAATTTCGGCGAGGCTTTCGGCGCAGAGGTCGGCGGCATCTTTGGAACGATCTACGACATCAGCACAATTCTGATTTTGTGGTTTGCGGGCGCGTCGGCAATGGCTGGACTGCTTAATATCGTGCCGCGCTACCTGCCGCGTTACGGAATGGCTCCCGACTGGGCGAAAGCGACTCGACCGTTGACAATGGTTTTTACGGCGATTTGTTTTATCGTAACAATAGTTTTTAAAGCCGATGTTGACGCGCAAGGCGGCGCGTATGCGACCGGCGTTTTGGTTTTGATGAGTTCGGCGGCAATCGCCGTCGCGCTTTCAGCAAAAAGGCGGAACAGCAATTGGTGGATTGCGTTCGCCGTCATTTCGGTAGTTTTCGTTTATACAACCGTCGCAAATATCTTCGAGCGTCCCGATGGATTAAAAATCGCGTCATTATTTATTTTGGGAATTGTTATCGCGTCGTTTATTTCCAGAGCAATGCGAACAACGGAAGTGCGAATAGATAAGATAGAGTTTGACGAAAAAGCCCAGGAATTTATTAATGAATTAGCCGAAGGAGAACTGAGAATCGTAACGAATAGGCGCGAAACCGGTGAAGTCGAGGAATATCGCTTTAAGGAACGCGAAAAACGGGTTGATAATCATATTCCGTCAAGCGACCCGATTCTTTTTTATGAAATAACGCCGGGCGACGCTTCAGAATTCAAAGGTAAAATAAAAATCTCTGGTGTGGATGTTGACGGCTACAAAATTCTGCGCACATCTGCGCCCGCCGTGCCAAACGCTATCGCCGCTTTTCTTTTACACCTGCGCGATAAAACGGGAAAAATTCCGCACGTTTATTTCGGCTGGAGCGAAGGCAATCCAGCGAAATATCTGCTCAGATATATTTTATTCGGAGAAGGAGACACCGCGCCCGTTACCAGAGAAATTTTGCGGCAAGCCGAACCTGACCCGGAAAAACGCCCGAACGTTCACGTCGGCGGATAAAATTTAAACGAAAATGATCAGCGGATAATTAAATGAATTTATTCTCAGCTGTCCGCTATTCGTTTTCTATTAAATTCGGATTCATTTCCAAAAAACAGGAACGACAATAGACGGGACGACCCTGCGACGGGTAAAAAGGCACGGTTGTATAATTTTTACAATTGGCGCAATAAACGGCAACTTCAATTTTTTGCTTTACACCGGCTGCTTTAGCGGCGGCGATTGAAGATATACGGTCATTTTTAGCCTTTTTGCAATCTTTACAGCGTTTTGGAGGATTTTGCAGCCCTTTGTCGCTGTAAAATTTTTGTTCGCCGACTGTCCAAATAAAATCTTTGTCGCAGTCAATACAAGAGATGTTTTTATCTTCAAACTCCGAATTTTCGGCGAAGTTAGACTGGCTAAGTTTGAAAAATTGGTTTGATTCAGTTTCCGACACGGCTATTCCCTCCTTGTTTTCTTTTTATCAATAACCGGATTATCAAAAAATTTGTTGCCGAAGAAACATTTAAAGTTTGCTTTATAATTGCAATAGCTTTCAAAAGAAAAAACGAAATAAAAATTCTGAAAATTGAAAACAACATAAATTTACCAAAGAAATTTATTAACGTCCAATTTTGAATTTTCAATAATTCTTTTTTAACATCGAATTTTCTTTGAGATAATCGGCTAAATTAAAATCTTTTTATGAAAATTTTAGTAATAGGTTCGGGCGGGCGCGAACACGCTTTGTGTAAAACCTTTGCGAAAAGCGCGGAAAAAATCTTTTGCGCCGACGGCAACGCGGGAATCGTCGAAGTTGCCGAATGCGTCAATATAAAACCGACTGAAATCGAGCAACTTGCGGATTTTGCCGTCGAAAACGCGATTGACTTAACTTTCGTGGGCGGGGAAACGTCTCTGGCGCTTGGAATCGTTGACGAATTCGAGAAACGAAATTTGAAAATTGTCGGCGCAAGCAAAAAAGCCGCGCGACTTGAATCGAGCAAATCTTTTGCGAAAGATTTTATGCGGCGACACGAAATCCCGACCGCGAAATATGAAACTGCAAATTCAATCGTGGCAGCAGTCGAAATTTTGCGAAGCGGAAAATTTGGTGACGAACATTCGCCCGTCGTTATCAAAGCCGACGGACTCGCGGCGGGAAAAGGCGTCGTCGTCGCCAAAAACCGGGACGAAGCCGAACGAGCGATTAACGAACTCGAAAATTTAGCCGGAAAAAAAGCCGCGCAAAAAATAATTTTAGAAGAGTGTCTGTTCGGCAGGGAAGTTTCGCTGATAATGTTTGCCGACGGGGAAAATTTCGCGTTGATGCCGCCGGTGCGCGATCACAAACGCATCGGTGAAAACGATACCGGCGCGAATACCGGCGGAATGGGAACGATTTCCGATGCAAATCTTCTTTCTAAAAAGGACACGGAAAAAGTAGTCGAAAAAATTATCAAACCAACTTTGAAAGGCGCAAAAGACGAAGGGTTTGCGTTTTGCGGAATTTTATTTCTCGGCTTGATGATGACCGATTCGGGCGCGAAACTGCTCGAATACAACGTGCGTTTCGGCGACCCGGAAACGCAGGTGATTTTAGTGCGACTGGAAACGGATTTGGTCGAAATCTGCGAAGCTATTGTTTCACAAACGCTCGCAAATCTCGAAATTATATGGCGCGAAGGAAATTCGGCGTGCGTCGTTTTAGCGTCAAAAGGTTATCCGCAAAAACCGCAGACAGGTGATATTATTTCGGGTCTGGACAAATTGAAAAATCAAAAAGACGTCCAAGTTTTTCATTCGGGAACGGCAAAAAATGGAAACGGGGATTTTGTAACCGCTGGTGGGCGAGTTTTAGGCGTGACGGCGACGGCGGAAAATTTAGACGAAGCGTTACGCAAAGTTTATCAAGCCGTCGGCGAAATTTCGTTTGACGGAATGCAGTTTCGCCGGGACATCGGAAAATAAACGATTTTTTCCGATCAATAATTTCGCAGACTTTTTTGATAGTTTTCAAAATTCGTTTTCATTTCAGAAAGACTGTCACCGCCGAATTTCTCGCGCATTGCATTGGCTAAAACGATTGCCAGCATCGCTTCGCCGATAACGCCAGCCGCCGGAACTGCGGTTACATCCGAGCGTTCAAATGCGGCTAAATCTTCCTGTTTCGTATCAATATCAATCGAGCGAAGCGGTTTTTTTAAAGTGGAAATCGGCTTCAAATAACCGCGAACGCGAAGCTCTTCGCCGTTTGTAATTCCGCCTTCGAGTCCGCCTGCGCGGTTTGAAGTTCGTTTGAAATTATTGTTTTCAAACGTGATTTCATCGTGAACTTGCGAACCGGGTTTTTGAGCATTTTCCACGCCTGTTCCAATCTCGACGGCTTTGACGGCTTGGATTGACATAAAAGCCTGCGCGATTCTGCCGTCCAGTTTTTCGTTCCAGGAAACGTGCGAACCCAAACCAATCGGCGGATTTTTCGCCACGACTTCAAAAATTCCTCCGAGCGTGTCGCCGTCGGTTTTTGCTTTATCAATCAAATCAATCATTTGTTTTTCGACTGTTTTGTCCGCGCAGCGAAGCGGCGAAAGCTCGTCAATCGTGGAAATTTCTTCCCAGGTTTTTTCGTTTACTACGTTGGGAACGCTTCCGAGTTTGATGACGTGACTTTTTATTTCAACGCCGAATTGAGTTAAAAGCTGTCTGGCAAATGCGCCGCAAGCGACTCGCGCCGCGGTTTCACGCGCCGACGCGCGTTCGAGAATATCTCGCAAATCTCTCGCGCCGAATTTTTGTCCGCCAGCCAAATCTGCGTGTCCGGGACGCGGACGCTTTACGACGCGCAGATTTTTCAGCTTGATTTCCAGTTTTTCCGCCGACATTATTTCTTGCCAATGGACAAAATCACGATTTTCAATCGTCAAAGCGACGGGCGAACCGAGTGTTTTGCCGTGCCGAACGCCCGATAAAATTTGAATTTCGTCTTTTTCAATTTTCTGTCGTCCGCCGCGTCCGTAACCTTGCTGCCGACGGAAAAGCTCGAAATTGATTCGTTCGACATCAATTTCCAAACCGGCGGGCAAACCTTCGATAACGGCGACAAGAGCGCGTCCGTGTGATTCTCCGGCAGTCGTAAATTTGAAAAACATAAGATTAATTTTCGGTCGTTAAAAGCTGATTTTCAGATGCGCCTTTATTTTCAAATTGCTGTCTATCCGCGTTCATTTGTGATTTTAAGTTTCCTTTTTTCCGAAACACAATCAAACCGATACTCGCCAAAATTAAAGCTCCGCCGAAAAACGTCTGCGGCAAAAGACGTTCGCCCAAAAACAAACCGCCGACAATCACGGCTATTAAAGGCGTAACCAGCGAAATCATCATCGCTTTGTTCGATTCGATTTTACTCAAAAGCCAGTAATAAAGCCAAAACGCCAAAATTGTTCCGAAAATCGTCAGATAAAACACGGAAACAATCGCCCGCAAAGTCCAATTTAACCGAAGCGGATTGCCTTCGACCGTAAAAGCATAAATTATTATCGGCAAAATTCCGCAAATCATTTGTCCGAAAACCAAACTCGCCGGATGCAGATTTCCTCCGAACGCTTTGGTCAAAATCGAAGCGTGAGCCGCCGTGTAAGCTCCGACGACGATTGCGACGCAGCCGGCAAAAGCCGTAAAACTTTTAATCTGAAGCTGTTCGATAAAAATAACCGCAACGCCGCTGATGCCGAGCAGCACGGAAACGATTTTAATCGGCGTCAGTTTTTCGTTCGGCAAATGTATCCAAGCCAAAACAAGTCCGAAGACCGAAATCATCGCCTGCAAAACGGCGGCGAGACCGGAAGAAATATATTGTTCGCTCCAAAAGACAAGACTGTAATTGATTGAAAACTGCAAAACGCCGCTTAAAGCAAGCAGTTTCCAATCGCGTTTTGTGTTAGGAAGAGAAATTTTTCGGGAAAAAATGATGACTCCCAAAATCAAAAGGGCAAGCGAAAATCGAGCGGCGGCAAAGGTCATCGGCGGCAAATCTTCAAGTCCGAATTTGATAAAAAACCAGGTCGTTCCCCAAATCAAACAAAGTATGAGCCAAGCGATAACTTTCATTCAATAAATACACTTTGTAAATCGTGAATCGTAAATTGTTAATAAAAGAAACAACAATTTACAATCTTTATAATTTTTCGTAAAAACTTAAATGCGTTTCGCCCTGCTTTAAAACTCGCCAACGACGAATCTCATCTATCGCGTCGGGTAAAACATTTATGGCGTGATGTTCGACGACCAAAATTCCTTCGTCGGTCAAAAGTTTTGAAGCGTTTTTGCCGATTTCAAACAGTAAAGGA
>CAXSHW010000054.1:0-2783 GCA_964237245.1 uncultured Pyrinomonadaceae bacterium | reverse complement strand
GGTCGTAAAAAATTATATCCCAAATTTCTTTCGTTTCGCGGGCGATAAATTTTTCGGCTGAACAGCAAAAAACTTCGGTTTGATTTTCGGGAATTTGCAAAAGGTCGAGATTTTCTTCGATTAGAGCGCAGGCGCGACGCGATTTGTCAACAAAAGCGGCAAATTTCGCGCCGCGCGAAACCGCTTCGATGCCGATTGCGCCTGTTCCGGCGCACAAATCGAGAAAGCGCGTGTCGTCACCGATTTTCGGGTTTAAGATATTAAACAAAGTCTCGCGCAGGCGGTCAGAGGTCGGACGAGTTTTAACGTTTGAAGGACTTTTTATAATTCGTCCGCGATATTCGCCGGAAATTATTCGCATAAAAAATTCAAAGTTCAAAACCCAAAATTAAAGCTGCACGTTTCTAACGAACTTTGGACTTTGAACCTTGAACCTTGGAATTTATTTATAAATTACTTTCTCTCGTAAAAACTCAGAGCCGTTTCGCCCTGCACGAGAACGCGCCAGCGGTGCATCACGCCAAAAGTTTCCGGGAAAAACATCTCGGCGTGGTGTTCGACAACCAGCGTGCCTTTCGGTCTAATTGCCGCGCCTTTGCCGAAATAGACCAAAATTTCATCGTAATTTGAATCATACGGCGGATCAAAATAAACAACGTCCCACTGACGACCGCGTTTTTCCATTCGTTTCAAAAAAGGCACGGCTTCCATTTCCACTATTTCGCCGTGTCCTTCCTTGATGCCGCACGATTCCAGATTCTTCTTGATAAAGCTGCACATTTTGGCTGAACGTTCGACAAAAGTAGAGATTATCGCGCCGCGTGAAATCGCTTCGATGCCGACCATTCCCGAACCGGCGCATAAATCGAGAAATCTTCCGGCGCGAATGCGGCGGAAAAGAATGCGGAACATTACTTCACGAATGCGTCTGGCGGTCGGGCGAACGTTTGGAGATTCCGTGCTTTTCAAATACTTGCCTATAAGTTTTCCGTCAGTTACCTGCATTTCCGATACGATGCGCGGTTTGTTTTCTCTTTCCCAGGGCTTGGGATTTCTGCCTTTTGGCGCAAAACGTCCTTTTGATTGAAATTTATCATTTCTCGCCACAAATTTCCCGCCGCGCGGTGGAAATTTTCCGTCTTTGGGCTGAAATTTTCCATCTTTCGGTTGAAAACTTTCATTTTTCGGCTGAAATCTGTCGTTCCTGCCTTGAGTTCTGTCGTCTCTGCTTTGAAATCTGTCGTTTCTCGGCGCAAAATTGCTTCCGCGCGGTTGCGAATCTCGCGGGGCGAACGGTCTTTCCGTGTCCCTTTGATATGGTCGGTTGGGTTGATTAAAAGATTTTCGAGCGTTTGTCGGGGGGCGTTTGTTTTCCATTTTCCTTTTTTAACGGAATTCTTTCGACTGTTCCGTTTGATTCAAATTTTCAGGTAAAAAATTAGTATTCGCCAACAAAGTGGAAGTGAAAATTTTCACTGAAAATTTTCGATTGTTTTTGAAAATCCGTCGTTTCCTGTCAAACTCAAACGTGAGATTTTGAAAGTAATATGAAATATAAGCAAATCTTTCCAAAAAATTCAAATAAACAATTGTTAATTATTGTAAAGTCGAAATCTTTTTATCCGATTCCGGCAAGGCGAAATCTGGCGTCGGCTTTCGTAACCTCAATAAGTCTTGAGGTTTCTGCGGTTAAGCGCTTAGTTGTCAAATAAAATTCCGCTTCCGCCCGAGCCTTTTCCAGAATTTCCAAATCACGAATTATATTTCCGATTTTAAAGGTTTGCACACCGGATTGTCTAGTTCCGAGAATTTCGCCTTGCCCGCGAATCTCCAAATCTTTTTCGGCAATGCGAAAACCGTCGGTCGTTTCTTCCATAATTCGCGACGGCGGTTTTTTTATCGCCGGTCAGTAACACACAAAACGATTGTTCCGCGCCGCGCCCGACTCGTCCGCGAAGCTGATGAAGCTGAGAAAGTCCGAATCTTTCGGCGTGTTCGATAATCATCAAAGAAGCGTTCGGCACGTCAACGCCGACTTCGATAACTGTTGTCGAAATCAAGATATTAGTTTCGCCCGAAACGAATTTTCCCATAATCGCTTCTTTTTCCGCGCCTTTCATTTTGCCGTGAAGCAGTCCGACATTGAGATTCGGAAAAATTTTATCTCGCAGTTCTTCGTGCATTTTGGTTGCGGCTTTCAAATCCATTTTTTCCGATTCTTCAATCAAAGGGTAAACGATGTAAACCTGACGACCGAGATTTATTTCTCTCTCAATTCCTTTGTAAACGCCGCCGCGCTGGTCTTCGCCGACGACGACGGTTTTGACCGGCGTTCTGCCCGGCGGAAGTTCATCAATCACGGAAACGTCCAAATCTCCGTAAACCGTCATCGCCAGACTGCGCGGAATCGGCGTCGCTGTCATCACCAAAATATCTGGATTAAAACCGCGCGCGCGAAGCTCGCCGCGCTGCATTACGCCGAAACGATGCTGTTCGTCAACGACCGCCAAACCCAATTTTTCAAACTCAACCGTGTCTTGAATAACCGCGTGCGTTCCGATAACGGCTTGAATTTCGCCGTTCGCAACGTCCGCCTGAACTTTGCGCTTTTCAGCGGCGCGAAGGCTTCCCGTTAATAATTCAACGCGATAATTTGAACCGGCGAAAATCTTTTTCGCATTACGCGCGTGTTGTTCGGCTAAAATTTCCGTCGGCGCCATCAGCGCGGTTTGATAACCGTTTTCCATCGCGGCAAACATCGCAAGAAAAGCGACGATTGTTTT
>CAXSHW010000053.1:27701-29281 GCA_964237245.1 uncultured Pyrinomonadaceae bacterium | reverse complement strand
CGTTTTCCTCGGTCGGTCGCCCGTGCGTCGCCCAGCGCGTATGCCCGATGCCGTAGTTCCCGTCAAGCGGATTGAGGCGAATGCACTCTTCGAGATTGCGAAGTTTGCCTTCGGCGCGACGAAGCGATAAATCGTGATTATCGTCAACGACGGCAATGCCCGCCGAATCGTAACCGCGATATTCCAATTTCCGTAAGCCGTCAATAATGAGCGGCACAACTTGTTTATTTCCGACGTATCCGACAATTCCACACATAATTTTGAAGGATGAAGGATGAAGGATGAAGGATAAATTCCCTCAATTCTTCACGCTTCGACTGATTTTGTTTCTTCCTCTTGTCTAAAATTCTTTTTTACTTTCGCCGGCGCGCCGACGACTAACGAATCCGGCGGCACATCTCGCGTAACGACCGAACCCGCGCCTGTTACCGAACCGCTGCCGACCCGAACCGGCGCGACGAGCATCGTGTCCGAGCCGATTTTCACGTTGTCCTCGATAATCGTCGCGTGCTTGTTTACGCCGTCGTAATTACAGGTAATCGTTCCCGCGCCGATATTCGTTTTTTCGCCGATAGTCGCGTCGCCGAGATAAGTTAAATGACTGGCTTTCGAGCCGCGACCCAAAATTGTTTTCTTCAGTTCGACAAAGTTTCCGACTTTGGCGGATTCTTCCATTTTAGCGTGTCCGCGAAGATGCGCGAAAGGTCCGACGATACAGTTATCGGAAATTTCCGAATCGGTGATTACGCAATTATCCAGGATTTCAACATTGCGTCCGATGCGCGAATTTTTGACGCGCGTGCCTGAACGAATCGAGCAACCGTCGCCGATTTCGGTTTCGCCTTCGATTGAAACGTTCGGATAAATTACCGTGTCGCGTCCGACGTTCGCCGATTCGCTGATGTAGGCGCTTTTCGGGTCAATAAAACTGACGCCGTAATCGAGCATCATTCGGGAAATTGTCCGGCGGCATAAAGTCCGCTCGGCGTCGGCTAGTTCGATGCGATTGTTAATACCCGAAACTTCTTTGGCGTCCGTGTGATTATAGAGCGAAACGGCTTCACCGGCTTTTCTCAGAAGCGACGGCACATCGGTCAGATAATACTCGCCCTGCACATTGTCGTTTTGTACGCCGGAGAGCGCGGCGAAAAGTTTTTGCGTATTGAAACAATAAATGCCCGAATTTATTTCCTTGATTTGTTTTTCTTCGTCGCCGGCATCTTTTTGCTCGACGATTTTTTCAAAAACTCCTTCTTCGTCGCGCACGATTCGTCCGTAACCTCTCGGCTCATCAAGTTTAACGGTTAAAATCGTGCAAGCCGCGCCGCGTCCGCGATGCGCGTGATGTTGCTGAACAAGCGCGGCGAGCGTTTCGGAGCGAATCATCGGCACATCGCCCGACAGAATTAAAAGCGTCGAATCTTCATTTTCCAGAAATTCCCGCGCCGAATTAACCGCGTGTCCCGTGCCGAGCTGTTCTTTTTGCCAGACAAAAGCGGTGTGTTCTTCGTCTAATTCTTCTAAAACCGCGCGTTCCACATCTTCGCCCTGATGACCGATGACGACGTAAATTTTGCGCG
>CAXSHW010000053.1:0-27691 GCA_964237245.1 uncultured Pyrinomonadaceae bacterium | reverse complement strand
GCCGTCAGGCAAACGTGATTGATAAGAGGACGACCGTCGAGCTTATGCAGCACCTTTGCCAGATTTGAGCGCATTCGCGTGCCGAGTCCGGCGGCTAAAATCAAAACGTCGAGCGGTTTTTGTTCGTTGGAAAAATTGTCCATAATTTCAAGCGAGCAGATTTTTAAGAAATTCAATGTTTAAGATTCAAGATTTAAGAAAATTTCACGGTTTTGATTCTAAATTTTAAACGCTGAATCTTGAACATACTCGCTGCTGACTGATAAATTTCTCATTTGCGCGGTGCAAAGCAAAACCGTCTGAGCTAATTTTTCGGGATGATGACGAACTTTTTCGCCTTCGTCCAACAGATTACCATAAACGATTTCGACTCCTTCAACCGTTTCCGGCGAGATTGAATTGGAGACGCCGATTTGGGTCGCGCCTTCGCTCTCATAACGCGCGGCTTGCTCTTCGCTGATAGAACGATTGTTGACAATTATGCAGTCGAAATCAATTTCCGGCGCGTATTCGCGCACGATTTCAAGATGTTTTTTGGCGGAAAAACCTTCGGTTTCGCCCGGCTGAGTCATCAAATTACAGATAAAAATTTTGACGGCGGACGATTCGGCAATCGCTTCCGACATATCATTTACCAGCAGCGGCGGCAAAAGGCTGGTGAACAGCGAACCGGGTCCGAGCGTGATAATATCAGCCTCGGCAATCGCCGATAAAGTTTCAGGCAAAGGCTGGCAAT
This sequence comes from uncultured Pyrinomonadaceae bacterium, assembly GCA_964237245.1. Lineage (GTDB taxonomy): Bacteria > Acidobacteriota > Blastocatellia > Pyrinomonadales > Pyrinomonadaceae. The sequence continues at coordinate 26,955 of CAXSHW010000053.1, read as the reverse complement.
TTTTCGGCTCTAACTGCAAATGTTTTATCGAGTTGCCGACTTTTGAAATGTTCGTTTCGCCGCGCACAATCGAACCGTCGAAAAGTTCCGCCGTTAATCTGACATCGGCGACGGTTGCGGGATAAATGTGACCTTTGCTTGCCAGAATTTCCGATGAAAGCCGCACGGCTTCGGCAAAATCGCCGGTTATTTCGGTGAGCGCGGCGAGAAAAAGATTGCCGAAACTGTGTCCGCCGAGTTCGCCTTCGCCGCGAAAACGATACTTGAAAAGTTTTGAAAGCAGATGCGAATCTTCCGACAGCGCGACCATACAATTGCGAATATCGCCCGGCGGCAGCATTTGCAATTCATCGCGCAGTCTGCCGGAACTTCCGCCGTCATCCGAAACCGCGACGACTGCCGAAAGATTTTTCAGCCATACCGAGTTTGTCTCTTCCGCTTCAACAAATTTCTTCAATCCCGACAAAAGCATAGAAAGTCCGTTGCCGCCGCCGATTGCGACAAGGTTTAGTCCCGCAGGAATTTCTGAAAACAAATGGTTTTTCATTTCTTTAAGTGAGAATTTGAATTTGATGCAACGAGAAGGAGAAAAATTTGAAAAATTTCTACATTTTTATTTCGTGGAATAATCTTCGGTTTTTTGGCGAGCGCATTTGCCAAGAAAAGTTTAACATTTCATACGGTTTAAGAGCAATAATTTTTATAAAAGTATTGTTTTCTCAACGAATTGTTAAGTTTCATAAACACAAAAAACACTTGTGGCAAAAGCCTCCGGTGTGTTAAATTAAGAATGCGGTTGGTCGCAAACCCGCCTGAGCAAGCCAAAAATTTTTACAATTCAGGGAAAGAAAATTTTCCGTGTCAAACCTCATTTTAACGAGAGAAATTTTGATGGAAGCACCCTTTAGCATTGACGAACAACAGTTTCATCGAGTAAAAACCATTCTCGCGCGGCTTCGCGTCGAATGCGCCGCGCGTGCCGTTTTCCTCGTTGACCGCGACGGTCAGCCGATTGCCTTTCAAGGAAATATCGGCGATATGGACACGACGAGTTTTTCATCCTTAGCGGCGGGAAACGTAGCGGCGACCAGCAGTATGGCAAAACTCATCGGCGAAGATGTGTTTCCGGCGGTCGTTCACGAAGGCGAACGCGAAAGCATTTTTATCAGCGTTATCGGCAGAAGTCTGCTGGTCGTCGTGTTTGACGAGCGTTCGACGCTCGGTTTGGTAAAACTGCGAACCAAAAAAGCAAGCCGCGAAGTTGCCGCGCTGCTCGATGAAATGGCGATAAGTTCGACCAATCGCCAATCGAACGAAAATTCATTTTTAGCCGAAATTACCGACGAAGATATTGACAGCCTTTTTAGTTAATGGAAAATGGAAAACGGATAATGAAAAATTAAATACTAATTCTGACATTATCCGTTTTCCATTTTCCATTTTCCATTACAAATTATGACTTTTATTAATTACGCTTCGCGCGAAATTAACTGCAAAATTGTTTATTACGGTCCGGGTTTGTGCGGCAAAACGACGAATCTGCAATACATTTACGATTCGACCGCGCCGCAAGCCAAAGGTAAATTGATTTCGCTGGCGACCGAGACCGACCGCACTTTGTTTTTCGATTTTATGCCGCTCGAACTCGGCACGGTGCGCGGTTTTAAAACCCGTTTTCATCTTTACACGGTTCCCGGTCAGGTTTATTACGACGCTTCGCGCAAGCTGATTTTAAAAGGCGTTGACGGCGTTGTTTTCGTCGCCGATTCGCAGGAAGAACGAATGGACGCTAACGTCGAATCACTTTATAACTTGGAAGAAAATTTGCAGTCGCAAGGTTACGATTTGATAAATATTCCCTACGTTTTGCAGTTAAACAAACGCGATTTGCCGAACGTCGTTCCGACAGAAGAACTTGCCTCGGAGCTTCAACGCAAAAACGAGCCGATTTTTGAAGCCACCGCTTCGCAAGGCGTCGGCGTTTTCGACACCTTAAAAGCCGTTGCGAAACAGGTTTTGACCGAATTGAGAAAAAGTTAGACGGACTGCAACAAAAATTAGTCTAAAACGTGAAGGTAATCGTTATTGAAATTTCGATTACCTTTTTCTTTTGAATAATTATGAAAAAATCGCTAATTATTTTTCCTCTCGCGCTGTTAGTCGGCTTATGGTCGGGCGGCTTGTTTGAACATTATATTTTCAATTTTGCCTTTGTCCCGGATTTTTCCGTCGCCGAAGCGCGGCAATTGAACGGCAAAAAGGTCAGAGAAACTTGCGGACGCCAAACCGAAAAGGCGAAAACCGGAAAAGTAATCGGTTATTCGCAAAACAACTACGCTTTGGTCGGCATTCAAATCACCTGGGAAGATCAGAAAGCCGATTCTTATACGGAATATTCAAAAAGCTCATTTTTAAGATGCGTCGAAGCTGCGGAGTAAAAATTATGTTCATAAAAGCGATTCAACCGTTGAAATTAAAATACTTAGCGACGTTTACCGCAGCCTTTTTAATTGCTGTCGGTATAAATGCCGATCAGGAAATTATTGGTTTTATTTCACCGTGAAAAATACCTTTACCAAAGCCGAAGCCGAGGCGAAAATAAATAAACGAGTGACAGATAATTGTTTAGACAAATCCAAACCGACAAAAGGAACAATAGTTTCATATCATCAATATAATTCCGGTGGAAGCATCTGGATTGATATTAAATGGGACGAACCGTTTCTCGGAAAATATAAAATACTCGGTCAAGAAATAGAAACATATTCGCGCTGCATAACAGAAATTGACTAAGGCGAACAATAAATTTCAGAGAAAATAAAAACCAATTGAAAATAAGTAGAAGCCATTTCAAAAATCAAGAATAATTCATTCTTAATTCTAAATTTTTACCGGAAATAATGGAGAATTTATAATGTAAAATTTAGAATTGCTAAGGAATGACACATTTTTGATATAGATTTTCGTAACTCACATTTAGTTTAGATTAATAAAAAAGCCTGAGAATAAACTTCTCAGGCTTTTTCAAATGCTCTCACAAAAATATACTCCGGCAAACATATTTCCAGCACTTGTTTCTTTCATTTTTAGTTTTTCATCGTCAGAAAATATCAATATTCTTTCAAAGAAAAATAAATGAGTTTGCTTGTAACCGATTTTCTCTCCCAAAATTCAGACATTCTCAAAAAACAGTTTCGGTTGCAAAATTATCGTGATAATTTATACTGACAAAAAAATAAATTATTTCTATGATCCGCACAAATAACAGGCAAAAGTGAGCAAATCACCGATAAAAGTCAGACATCAAAGGAAATTGGTAACCGTATGATTAGAATAGGCATTCCGAAAGAGATCCATCCGGGCGAACGGCGCGTGGCGGCGACTCCGCAAACGGTTTTGCGCTTGCGAAAACTCGGCTTTGAAGTCGCAATCGAAACGGGCGCGGGGCGCGAGATTGATTGTTTCGACGGCACATATAAAGAAGCGAGCGCGTTAATTGTTGAGGATGCGAAAGAACTCTGGGCTTCGTCGGATGTCGTCATAAAGGTTCGCCCGCCCGAACAAAACATCGCGCTCGGCGTTCACGAAACGGATTTACTGCGCGAAGGCGGCTGGCTCGTCGGATTCGTCTGGGCGGCGCAGAATAAAGAACTTTTACAGCGGCTCGCGGCAAGGCGTGCAACCGTCTTTGCGATGGACAGCATTCCGCGCATCACCAGAGCGCAGAAAATGGACACGCTCAGCGCGATGGCGAATATCGCCGGTTACCGCGCCGTCATCGAAGCGGCAAATCATTTTTCGAGATTTTTCGGCGGGCAGATAACCGCCGCGGGGAAAATTGAACCGGCGAAAGTGATGGTTATCGGCGCGGGCGTTGCCGGACTTTCGGCAATCGGCGCGGCTCGCTCGCTCGGCGCAATCGTCAAGGCTTTCGACCCGCGTTCGGCGACGCGCGAACAGGTGCAAAGTATGGGCGCGGAGTTTCTCGAAGTCAACGTCGAGGAAGAAGGCGAGGGCAAAGGCGGTTATGCCAAAGAAATGAGTGATGCGTTTTTGCAGGCGGAAATGGCTCTGTTCGCGGCGCAGGCGATGGAAGTTGATATTATCATTACGACCGCTTTGATTCCGGGCAAGCCCGCGCCAAAATTGATTACAAAGGGAATGGTCGAAAGTATGAAACCCGGTTCGGTCATCGTTGACCTCGCCGCCGAACAAGGCGGAAACTGCGCGATGACCGAACCGGGCAAAGTCGCCACGCACAAAGGCGTTTCGATTATCGGCTACACCGATTTGCCGAGCCGGATGGCGAGTATGTCGAGCCAACTTTACGGCTCGACGATTGTCGCGCTTTTGGAAGAATTGCGCGACAAGGAAACGGGCGAACTGAAAGTAAATCTCGAAGACCAAATTCAGCGCGGCGCGCTCGTCACGCACGAAGGCGCAATTACATATCCGCCGCCGACACCGCCGCCCGCGCCCGAACCCGGTGTGGCGACGCACAGCCCGTCGAGCGTGATTGCTCAAACGAAAAATCACAACCAGAAAAATCACGAAGCGGAAACAGGCGTTAATCCGCTGTGGCTCGCGCTCGCCGGCATCGCTTTAATCGGCATCGGTTTCGCCGCGCCCGCTTCGACGCTCTCGCATTTCACGGTTTTTATGCTCGCCTGCTTCGTCGGCTGGCAATTAGTCTGGAGCGTCAAACCCGCTCTGCACACGCCTTTGATGAGCGTTACCAACGCCATCAGCGGCATCATCCTCGTCGGCGGAATGCTCCAGCTTTCCGGCACGAATTTTAATCTGACGACCATTTTAGGCGCAATCGCCGTGCTGATTGCCGCCATCAACATCGCCGGAGGATTTCTGGTAACAAACCGAATGTTGGCGATGTTTCGGAAGTAGTTAAAGGAGGAATTAATGAGCATCTTTGATTTCTTCAGAAATAAGAATAAAAATGCGTCAGGCAGTAATAAGCCAAAAATAGAATTTGGATTTAGAGGCGAGGATATTACTTATCATCTGCTAGGCAAAGAAACATATATTTCTTTTACTTGGTGTAATGGACACAGAGTTTATCCTGACAGCATTAGATAAGTGGAAGGATGGCACTTTTCTAACAAATGAGGAAAAAGAAAGAGTATTTAATGACCTTTTACACTACATAAAGAGAACAAGGAAAAGTTTGATTGTCGTTATAAACAAGGACGATACTTCCAAAAACATTTGGGAATATATTTGCTCAGTAAATCAATCAATCATTGATAAAATTGAGTATACATCCGATGAAGAAAACTATCAGTTCCAACGGAATAATGATCTTAACTACATAAAGAACGGTGGAAAATTAACCATAGATGGATTTGAAATTAAGAGCGAAAAAGACCTTGACGAAGCAATGCAAAGGTTTAGATTAAGACAGGATGAATAAGGAGAAAACAAACAAATGCAAGATATTCTCGTAACAATCGCTTACATTGCCAGCGCGTTATTTGAATATGCGTCGAACTTATCAGACTTGCTCTTTGCGGCGAACGTGAGCAAAATTTAGACAGAGGAATTTAAGATTATGTATAAAAATTTGGTTGAAGTTGATATTGAAAAACTCGGCGGAACTCCGGTTTTCTACGGAACTCGCGTGCCTATCCAAAATTTGTTTGACTGTTTGGAAACGGGCGAATCTCTCGAACAGTTTCTCGAACAGTTTCCGACCGTTACGCGCAAACAGGTTTTAGCTGTCCTTGAAGAATCAAAAGAGAGATTGCTTGTCGAATATGAAAGTGCTGCTTGACGAATGCGTTACACATTATTTGAAGCGTGATTTTAGCTCGCACGAAGTTTTGACGGTTGAAGAAGCAGGATTCAAAGGATTAAAGAACGGTCAGCTTTTGCAAGCCGCGTCCGGCGAATATGACGCGCTGGTAACGGTTGACCAGAATCTGCATTATCAACAAAATCTGAAAACCTTTGCTGTTGCCATCATTGTTTTGAAAGCACAGAGAAGCACATATCCGATGTTAAAGCCCTTGATGCCGCAGGTGCTTGAGATTCTTGAAAAGATAAAACCCGGAGAATTAATCGTTGTGTTTTAGGATGACAAATCAGTTCCGGCGCGTGAAAGAAAAATGAATCAATGAGAGATAGTTTAGTTACGATTGCATACATCGCCGCGAGCGCGTTATTTATTTTGAGCCTCGGCGGATTGTCGAGGCAGGAAACAGCCAGACGCGGGAATCTTTACGGGATTTTGGGAATGATTATCGCGCTCGTCGCGGCGGGCGCGGCGATTAAGGACGGCAATTATATTTTGCTCGTCGCGGCTTTGATTCCGGGCGCGGCGATTGGCGCGGCTGTCGCTTCGCGCGTGCAGATGACGGCGATGCCGCAGCTTGTCGCCATTCTGCACAGCTTTGTCGGCGCGGCGGCAGTACTGGTCGGGTTTGCGACTTATCTCGGCGGTCAGCATCAGGTCGTCGAGGGCGAAGGCATTCATCTGGCGGAAATATTTATCGGCGTGTGCATCGGCGCGGTAACTTTTACGGGTTCGATTATCGCTTTTTTGAAATTGCAGGGAACAATCGGCGGGCGACCGCTTTTGCTTCCGGGCAGACATATTTTAAATCTTCTGATGCTCGCCGCAACTGTCGCGCTCGGCGTTTGGTTTATGCGTTCGACCGCGCCGGACGGCGAAATTGCGCTTTTGATGGCGACGATTTTGACGGGCGTTTTGGGCGTTCACTTCGTAATGGCAATCGGCGGCGCGGATATGCCGGTCGTGGTTTCGATGCTCAACAGTTACTCGGGCTGGGCGGCGGCGGCGGCGGGTTTTATGCTCGGCAACGATTTGCTGATTATCACTGGCGCGCTCGTCGGAAGCAGCGGCGCGATTTTGAGTTACATAATGTGTCGCGGAATGAATCGCTCGTTCGTGAGTGTAATGCTCGGCGGATTTGGAACTGAATCGGGCGCGTCGCCGTCTGCGTCGGGCGAACAACCGGCGGGCGAAGTTCAATCCATTGACGCGGAAAAAACGGCTGAGCTTTTAAACGATTCGCGCAAAATAATTATCGTTCCCGGTTATGGTTTGGCGGTCGCGCAGGCGCAGCATTCGCTCGCCGAAGTCGTCAAAATTTTAAGAGAGAAAAATGCCGACGTGCGTTTTGCGATTCATCCGGTCGCCGGACGGCTTCCCGGACATATGAATGTTCTTCTTGCCGAAGCGAGTATTCCTTACGACATCGTTTTCGAGATGGAAGAAATCAACGACCGTTTCCCCGAAACCGACATTGTTCTCGTCATCGGCGCGAACGACATCGTTAATCCGTCCGCGCTCGACGACCCGAACAGCCCGATTGCCGGAATGCCCGTGTTGCACGTTTGGGAGGCGAAAAACGTCATCGTGATGAAACGCGGAATGGCGAGCGGCTACGCGGGCGTGGACAATCCGCTTTTCTACCACGAAAATACGCTGATGCTTTTCGGCGACGCGAAAAAAGTCGTTGACCAAATTCTGTCGGCGATGCGTTCATAACTTCGAGACTTGAAAATCGCAATGAACAATCCATATTTTATTATCGAAGCAACGGGCGAAAAAGTCCCGATAATTTTAAGCGTCCCGCATTCGGGCGTTGAATTTCCCGACGAATTAAAATCGCATTACCGCTCTGAAATGGCAGCGCAGCCCGACGATACCGATTGGTTTGTTCACGATTTATACAACTTCGCGCCCGAACTCGGAATCACCGTCATACACGCTCGATACAGTCGCTGGATGATTGATCTGAACCGCGACCCGGAAAGCGTGCCGCTTTATAACGACGGAAGAATCATCACCGGACTAACACCTTCCACCGATTTTTTCGGTAATGAAATTTACGTTGATAAAAAATTCGTTCCCGACGAAGCGGAAACGGAAAGAAGATTAGAGAATTACTATCGTCCGTATTATCGTAAAATCGAAAGTCTTTTGCAGGAAAGAATCGGCGAATTCGGACAAGTGATTTTGTGGGACGCGCATTCGATTCGCCGTCTTGTTCCGACGATTCGCCGCGAGCCTTTTCCCGATTTAATTTTGGGCGATAATGATGAGCAATCTGCCGACAAAGAAATTATTAATATCGCCTTGAGCAGTTTGCGAGCGGGCAAATATGAGGCAAATCACAACACGCCTTTTAAGGGCGGAAACATCACGAGATATTTCGGGAAACCCGAAAGGCGCGTTCACGCATTACAGCTTGAAATGTCGAAAATTCATTATATGAACGACGACGAACTGACCTTTGACGAAGAACGCGCCGACGCGATGAGAAAAATTCTGCGTCCTGTTTTTGAACAATTAATCGCGTATTTAACGAAATGAAATCTTATCGCTTCAAGGCATTGCTGCGTAATCAAGGCTGGCTCGAAAACGCGACCGTTTCGCTGAATGAATTCGGCGAAATCGTTTCCGTATCGCAGACGGAAAATCCTGATTCGACTTACATTGACGGTTACGCTTTGCCGGGTTTTCAAAACGCGCATTCGCACGCTTTTCAATACGCGATGGCTGGTCTCGCGGAACGGCATTCGGCTAATCGAGCGGCAGATGATTTCTGGTCGTGGCGCGAAGCGATGTATACGCTCGCGCTCAATCTCGATCCCGACGAAATGAAAACTATCGCCGCGATGCTTTACGCGGAACTGCTCAGGCACGGCTGGACAAACGTCGCGGAATTTCACTACGTTCATCACGACAAAAACGGTAAGCCTTACGACAATACAGCCGCGATGGGCGAGTCAATTTTAGAAGCCGCGAAAGACGCGGGCATAAAAATCACTTTAATCCCGATTTTTTATCAGAAAGGCGGCTTCGGACAATCGCCGAACGAAAGACAGCGCAGATTTATCTCTGCGACTTTTGACGATTATCTAAAACTTTTTGAAGCCTCCGAACAAATTTGCAAACGATATGAAAACGCGAACATCGCTGTCGGAATTCATTCGCTGCGCGGCGTTGACGCGCCGGATATTTTGAAAACTGCGAAAGACGCGCCGCAGAATATTCCGTTTCACATTCACGTTTCCGAACAGTTGAAAGAGGTTGAAGACGCGCTTCGCTATCTCGGAAAAAGACCAATCGAATGGCTGCTCGATAACATCGAATTAAACGAAAGATTTCATCTCGTTCACGCGACGCATTTGACTGACGACGAAACCGAACGGCTGGCGAAAACGCGGGCGAATGTTGTTTTGTGTCCAAGCACCGAAGGCAATCTCGGCGACGGCATTTTCCCGTTAAGCGATTATCAATCTCGCGGCGGAAATTGGAGCATCGGAACGGACAGCCACATCAATTTAAATCCGCTGGAAGAACTGCGAATTCTGGATTACGGTCAGCGTTTGGTTTCGCATAAGCGCGACACTTTCTCCGACGGCAAAAATGAAGACGGCGCGTTATACGCGATTACCAAAGCGACCGTCGCCGGACGCAAGGCGATGAATAATTACGAGTCCGAATTTTTTGCGGTCGGCGCGTCGTTCGATGCGTGCGTAATCAACGCCGACGCGCCTTTGCTGGCTAATACGAAATCGGAAAATTTAGCGGCTTCGATAATTTATGCGACCGACGCTTCACAAATATACGGAACTTTCGTCGCCGGAAAATTGATGCGAAAAGATGAAAATTATCAACGGATAAAAGAAAATTTCATTCGTTTAATGAAAAAGTTTCGCTGACGCGCGAGGAGAATTTTAACGATAATTACAATGCCGCATTTTCGTTTACCGAAAACCGGCGTTGATGTCTTCGAGAATGCGCGAGCCGGGACAAAGCTCGGCTTGCGTCAAAGCGTTCAGCGGTCTGTCGCTCGTTTGAATGAGTTCGTGCAAATCCGTCGAGTCAGGATTCATATATAACAATCCGGTCAAAATTTCGTTTTTAGCCTTAGCGTTCTGCACGGCGGTTATCGCCGAAACTCTGTCAAGCGGATTCCAGTCTTTCGCAAGTTTGTGCAGTTGAATAATCGAACCGTCGTGCATCGTCAGATTTTGCGTCGTTCCTTCTTCGTAAGAAGTTTTGATTTCTCTGGCGAGCGGCACAAAATCGAACGTCGCCGTCGCTTCCTGATGCTCGCGGACATAATCGTAAGATTTCGTCGAGCCGACGTTGTTGTTGAACGTAACGCACGGCGAAATGACGTTCAGAAACGCGAAACCCGGATGGCTCATCGCGGCTTTGATAAGCGGAATTAACTGTTCTTTATCACCCGAAAAACTTTGCGCGACAAAGGTTGCGCCGAGTTCCATCGCCAAACTTGCCAAATCAATTGATTCAAATAAATTAACCGAACCGGCTTTATTTTTTGAACCGTGGTCGGCAGTCGCCGAATCCTGCCCTTTGGTCAAACCGTAACAGCCGTTGTTCATCACGATATAAACCATATTCAGGTTACGCCGGATGACGTGAACGAATTGTCCCATTCCAATCGAAGCCGTATCGCCGTCGCCCGAAACACCCAAATAAAGCAAATCACGATTTGCCAGATTCGCGCCCGTCGCCACCGACGGCATTCGCCCGTGAACCGAATTAAAGCCGTGCGAATTGTTCAGAAAATAAGCAGGAGTTTTTGAAGAACAGCCGATGCCTGAAAGTTTTGCAACCTTATGCGGCTCGATATTTAATTCAAAACAAGCCTCCGCAATCGCGGCAGAAATCGAATCGTGTCCGCAGCCGGCGCACAGCGTCGAAAGCGAACCTTCGTAATAATCAACCGTGTAGCCCAATGCGTTTTTGGGCAAAGCCGGATGGCGAAATTTTGAGCGAACGTATGTCATATAAATTTATTTGTTTCTTTTATTTCCGGCAAATTTTCTTTAATCTGCTGCAAGATATTATCGGCTGTAATCGGAGTTCCGTCGTAATTTAAAACCGAAATTAATTTTTCGGGATTTATATTTAATTCAATCATCAGCAAACTTTTAAATTGCGCGTCGCGGTTTTGTTCGATGACGAAAATCTTTTCGTGTGAACTGACGAAATCTTCAAATTCTTTGCCGAAGGGAAACGCTTTGACTCTCATCGCATCGAGCGGGACATTTTCTTCCTTCAATAATTCAATTGCTTCTTCTGCCGCGAAAACGGAAGTTCCGAAAAACAAAACACCGTGTTTTGATGAATTTGTTTCCTGATAAAATTTCGGCGCGGGAACCATTAGCTTCGCGGCGTTCCATTTTTTTATCAGCCTGTCCATATTGCGCTGATATGCTTCGCCCTCTTCGGTATACACTGCATACTCATCGCGCGACGTGCCGCGGGTGACGAAACCGCCTTTCGAAATGTGCGTTCCCGGTATGGTCCGATAGGGAATGCCGTCTTTGTCAACGTCCAGATAGCGCCCATATCTTTCTAGTTTGTCGAGAGCCGCCGCGTCTAAAACTTTTCCGCGCGCGTATTCGCAATTCTCGTCCCATTCCAAAGGAGCAGAAACGTGGTCGTTCATTCCTAGGTCGAGGTCGGTCATGACAATTACGGGCGTTTGCAATTTTTCGGCAAGGTTAAAGGATTCCGCCGTAAATTCAAAACACTCCTTTGGCGAAGCGGGAAAAAGAAGGACGTGCTTAGTGTCGCCGTGCGAAGCATAAGCGGCTTCGAGAATGTCGGATTGCTGGGTTCGCGTTGGCATTCCGGTTGATGGTCCGGTGCGCTGAACGTCAATTAAAACCGTCGGAATTTCGGCAAAATAAGCCAGTCCGAGAAATTCGTTCATCAAGGATACGCCCGGACCGCTCGTTGCTGTGAACGACCTCGCGCCGTTCCAATTCGCGCCGATGACCATTCCGATTGCCGCGAGTTCGTCTTCCGCCTGCACGATAGCAAAATTCTTTTTGCCGGTCGTTTTATCAACGCGCAATTTTTCGGCGTATTTAGCGAATGCGTCAACAACCGAAGTCGAAGGCGTAATCGGATACCAGGCAGCGACGGTCGCGCCGCCGTAAATCGCGCCGAGAGCGCACGCCGTATTTCCGTTCATCATAATCGAATCGCCCACTAAATCGCGTCTTTCAACGCGAATATCAAGTGGATATGAGTAATTCTGGTGAACATATTCAACGCCCATTTTCAAGGCTTTGATGTTCGGTTCGATTAATTTTTCCTTGCCTTTGAACTGTTCGCCCAATTGTTCTTCCAACACGTTAAATTCAATATCAAAAAACGCGGAAAGAGCGCCGACATAGATGATATTTTTAAAAAGCTGCCGCTGCCGCGCGTCGGCGTAAGCGAGATTGCAAAGCTCGGTCATCGGAATACCGATGTAGTTGAGGTCTTCGCGGACGAATTGCGCGTGCAAAGGTTTGGTGCTGTCATAAAGAAAATAACCGCCCGTTTTGACGCTGGCGACATCGCGCGTCATACTTTGCGGATTGACGCAGACCATCAAATCAATTCCTTCGCGCCTGCCGAGAAAACCTTTTTCGCTCACGCGCACTTCATACCATGTCGGCAAGCCCTGAATGTTTGAAGGAAAGATATTCTTCGGCGTAACGGGAATGCCCATCCGAAAGATCGCCTTCGTAAAAAGCGCGTTCGCGCTGGCTGAACCAGTCCCGTTGACGTTGGCAAATCTGATTACAAAATCGTTGGTTTTATTTTCGCTCATTTATGAATTTTTATTATTGCCCACGAAACACACGAAAAAACACGAAAAACTTATTTGTTTTCTTTTTTCGTGTGTTTCGTGGGCATAAAATTCTTATTTCCCACAACCCGTATAAGTCTTCGTCACATTATAGAAAAACTTCTGCATATCCCAAGCCGCCGTCGGACATCTTTCCGCGCATAAGCCGCAGTGCAGGCAAACGTCTTCGTCTTTGACCATTACGCGCGGAGTTTGCGGCAAAGCGTCGGAAACATAAAGTTCTTGCGTCAGATTCAGCGCGGGAATTTTAAGTTTTTCGCGCAATTCAGGTTCTTCGTCGTTCATCGTAAAAGTGATGCACGAAGTCGGGCAAATATCTACGCAGGCATCGCATTCGATACATTTCGATTCGGTGAAAACCGTCTGCACGTCGCAGTTCAGACAACGCTCGGCTTCTTTGAAAGCGGTTTTTATGTCGAATCCGAGTTCGACTTCCTGTTTGCGATTCGTCAGAGTTATCTTTTTATCGGCTTGCGGCACGATAAATCGCAAATCATTAGTAACTTCACTGTCGTAAGCCCATTCGTGAATTCCCATTTTCTGGCTGTGCAGATTGACGAACGGCGAGAGGCGATTGTTTATATCTTCGCCTTTGCAAAGCAAATCAATCGAAACTGCCGCTTGATGTCCGTGCGCGACGGCGGTAATAACATTTTCAGGTCCGAACGCCGCGTCGCCGCCGAAGAAAACTTTCGGATTAGTCGAAGCAAACGTAACTTTATCAATGACGGGCATTTCCCATTCGTCGAATTCAACGCCGCTGTCGCGCTCGATCCACGGGAAAGAATTTTCCTGTCCGATTGCCAGCAAAACATCGTCGGCTTCAAAGAAGACGTCGGGTTCGCCCGTTGAAACTAATCTGCGTTTGCCGTTTTCGTCGTAAACCGCTTCGACCTTTTCAAAAGTTATTCCTTTGAGTTTGCCGTCTTCGACGACGAACGATTTCGGCGTGTGATTGTCAATAATCGGAATGTCTTCGTGCATCGCGTCTTCTTTTTCCCAGGGCGACGCTTTCATATCGGCAAACGGCGACCGAACGACCACTTTCACTTCTTCGCCGCCGAGACGACGCGAAGTGCGGCAGCAATCCATCGCCGTATTTCCGCCGCCGATGACCAGAACTTTTTTGCCGATTTTCGTCGTATGTTCAAACGCGACGCTTGCCAGCCAGTTAATACCGATTTTGATATTTGCTTCGCCTTCCCGGCGTCCGGCGAGTTTCGGCAAATCTTTTCCGCGCGGTGCGCCCGTTCCGACAAAAACCGCGTCGTAATTTTTTTCCAAAATTTCCTTCAAACTTGAAACATATTGATTAAAATGCGTGTTAATTCCAAGATCGAGAATGTAATTAACCTCTTCATCCAAAACCGATTCGGGCAGACGAAACGAAGGAATTTGGCTGACCATAAAACCGCCGCCTTTTTTCTGTTCGTCGTAAAGATGGAGTTCATAACCGAGCGGAGCTAAATCCCTCGCCACCGTCAAGGACGCCGGTCCCGCGCCGATAAGCGCGATTTTCTTGCCGTTCGGTTTAAACGGCGCTTGCGGCATCAGACTTTTTACTTCGCCTTTATAATCCGCCGCGACGCGCTTTAGACGACAAATCGCCACAGGTTCTTGTTCAATCCGACCGCGCCGACAAGCAGGTTCGCACGGACGATCACAAGTGCGACCGAGAATGCCCGGAAACACATTGGAATCCCAGTTAATCATATAGGCTTCCGTGTATTTGCCTTCGGCAATCAGCCGGATGTATTCGGGAACAGGCGTGTGCGCCGGACAAGCGTATTGACAATCAACCACTTTATGAAAATACTCTGGATTTTTAATATCGGTCGGTTTCACTTATTTACGTTTCCTTCAATATATTTTGACGGCTTTTAAAGTCAGCCTCAGAAAGCATCAAATAATCTTTAGTCTAAAAATAATACGTTTTTATTTTTACTTCAATGTTTTTATTGGAAATGCCGCACAAAGTGTAAAATTCCTGCCGAAGATTCAGTGAATCTTTTTATTTTTCGACTTCATTTACTCACGTTTAGACTACAATTTCCACCTTAAAGATAAAGCCGGTAAATTATCGGGCGCAAAAATCGAAGAGAAAAAAAGAGGCTTGTTTAAAGCCTCTTTTTTCTCGGTTAAGTAATCCGACAAAATTATTTTATAAATGTCGGCGGATGGAATGCGAACTTCAGTTCGCCCTTTACCTGCGAACTGAAGTTAGCGTTCCGTTGATTTACAAAATTATTCTGTCCTTTCACTTAGATTTATCCGGCTAAAGTTGTCCGTCAGAAAACTCTTGCCTTCTTTTCCGAATCGGCGATGAAATCAAGTCGGTCAGTCGCTTCATTGAAATTAATCACTTGAGACGGCTGGCTAAACGAGAAATGTTTGCCGCTTGCCGAAAGGATGTAGGTCGCGCCAACTTCGACATCATCAAAATGAGCCGGGCAAGTTTTTCAATACACAAAACTCGATTCCGTTTTCTACGATATTTTGCGGACAATCAACTTTCTGAATGAAATGCCGCGAGCTAAAACACGAATTTCAAGATTCACAAGATTGGCTTATTGAATCCCGAAACAGTATCTCCCGGTTCTTATACAATTATTGAAAGTCTCTTAAATTTGATGCCGGATTGCCGATGAAATTTATATCCTCAGTGTCATCATCAATATTTAAGACTCGCGTCGGCTGGTCGAAGGTAAAGCGTTTGCCTTTCGCCGTGATGATATAAGTTTCGCCCACCGATACATCGGTAAATCTGTAATAGCCGAATGTCGTCGTCGCAGTCGTTCTAAGACTGCCGCTCGAACCGGTCAGTATCAAAATCACATTGCGAATGCCGCGCCCGTCGGCGGTTAAAACTCTGCCGCCGATGCTCACCGTTGCGGCAGTTGGCGCAAGCGGCGCGGCAACGGTAAAGAAGCCGCTGTGCAGTGAATAAGGTGAACCGTTCGCGCCGTTACCGGCATTGGGTTGTCCGATTGAGCCGGTAACGGAAAACTGATTACCTGCATCCGCGCTCGTTCCGCCGCCGCCTGCGATGACCGATTGTTCGAGCGTGTAGCCGCTGCCCGACGCAACCTGCGCGTTGGCGGCAAGTGTCATTGATAAGGCAATAACGAACAGAAATAAAATCGTTTGCAGATGTCTTCTCATTAATTCTCCTTTTTTCTCGATTATCCTTTCTTTTTCAGTTTTTATAATTCTTGCTATTCGCTTCTGAAATACGGTAGATTTCCAGCCGGTTAAAGCGCGAATACAAAGTCTTTTGTTCATCGCGTTAATCTCCGTCTGCTCGTATTAACTCGTCTTATCGCCGGTAGATGACAAACGCCAAATCCCGCTAATAAACACAGCGATACAGTAAAACGGGCGGGTTTCCGTTATCGCCGGTATAAACATTGAGCGGTGTTCCGTCAAAATCCGGTCACGGACCGTTTGCGAACCAGACCGAGCGCACGTTATCGCCAATAATGTCTGCCAGCCAGCCGGTCGTTTGTCCGGCGAAATAGTTAAAGCCGCTCTGCGAGAAAGTCAGCATTACGTCCGCGCTATTGCCGACTCGCGCCTGCATATTCGTGCAGGTCTGCACCGCGCCTGTTGACCCGTAAAAACTCGCCGCCGTCTGTATTGCCGAAACGCATAAACGCCCGCCTGCGATTGCCGTAAATCCGCTGCGGCAGCCGCTTGAAATCGTTCCCGTCGCAGTCAGATTGCCGCCGACTGTGCCGTTGCCGGAAATATTGAAATTAGCCGTCTGCTGCGTCGTCGTGTTTTGAATAAAATTCATATTGTTCGTCGAGGATAAACGCGGGTCGGTCGTCAGCACATATTGGTTTGCCGCGATGCCGTTAAGTTGTGTCGCGTTAGTCGCGTTAGTCGCGTTAGCTGCAAAATCGGCGTTGATGGCGTATGGAACGCTCGTAATCGGCTGGCGCGGAGTTAAGACGGTGAACGCGCCGGTCGAAGTTCCCGCTCTGACTCCGATTTCCAGAAATTGCGCGTTGTTGTTATTTGACAGAGACGAGCCGAAATCGAGATGAACGGTGAAAACGCCGTTTGTCACCTGCGCGTTTTCAATGATGATTTTCTCGCTCTGCGCCGTGCCGCCGGTCGAAGCGGCATACGCCGTAAACTGCAAATCATACTGCCCGTTCGCCGCCGCGCCCGCGTCCGTCAATCGTCCCTGATAAGTTATCGCTCCGCACCTTGGTGTGTCTTTATTAAAAATAACTTGTCCGGTTTCACCTACAAACCAGTAAATAGAAAGTGTCACTAGCGACGGCGGCGGCATGTTCAACGCGAAGGCTGTTTGGTGAATGCCCGGCAGAAAGCTCTGGGTTTGATTCGGGTAAGACTGCACGCCGGGGTAAAAAAAGTTATTGTCTTCTATATCTGCATCCAAGTTTATAGTGTCGTTCGTAGTATTGTTATAGCCGAATTGAGCGATTAATCCATTATGATAAAATCGTATCGTTTCGCCAGCCGAGTGCGCTTTGGTCAGATACTTTCCCACGAAGCGACGATAAATAATCACATACGGGTCTGAAGGCTCGGCATAAACCGCCAGCGTCGTTTCTTCATTAGCACCGCCGGGATTGATAACGAGCGTCGCAAAAAGCGGAACGGGACTGCTGACTCTAATATCTCCGTTATTTACGCCGGCAGGGGCAGCCAGCGTTGTCGTTCCGCTCTGCGGCGCGGATTGTTCGTAACAAACCGTCGGAATCAAATCCTGCGCCCGCGCCGAAGCGAAGCAGGCAAAAAATAACAAACTTAACATTGAAGCCGCGCGCATCATTCGCGCCGTTGATTTTTTTGATTTCATAATTTCACCTCTACAAATGTCCGGCTGCCGCAACCGATTTAATTTCTGTCGCCGGACGAAAAAATAAAAAAATAATGGTCTGTTTTCGCTCTTTATAACGATTGGCAAATGTCGGCGTTCGGATTGCCCGCGCAGACGAGTTTTTCAATCCGTCAATCAAAAGTCTTTGCTCGGCAATCTGTTTCTGCTGCGTCTCGATTTGCTTTTGTTGAGTTTCGATGGCGGTTTGCTGTTCCTTGAAAGCGTTGACGAACGCCACGCTCAAACGGTCGTATTTTACGCCTTCGACTTCGCCTTTCTGGTTGTAATTGACGAACAACGGATTGACTCGCGCCACGTCTTCCGCACCGAAGCCGACATCCTTCATTCCGTCAGCCTTCCAGCTAAAGCTAATCGGTTTGAGTTGATTGATGAGCGCGAGACCGAAAGCGAACGGCGCGATGTCGGTTTTGTAGCGCAAGCTGGATGAGCAGGTCGAGACTTCATTGTTGGCGTTGCGGCAAAGCTGCGTTGAACCGGCAGCGCCGAGACCGAAGATTTGCACTTTGTCCGAGCCGTCGCCGCGTCCTAGAGCAATCGTGTTGCTGGTCGAAACAGTGGCATTCGCGCCGATGGCAGTGGCAAAAGCCAAATTGTTCGAGCCGACGTTGGCAGAACTACCGATGACAGTGTTATTGTTACCAATCGTGTTAGCTGACCCCGCGCCCCCACCGACAAATAAGTTGTTGCTGCCCGTCGTGTTGTTTGATCCCGCGCTCGAGCCGAAAAACGAGTTGCTGAAGCCCGTTGTGTTGGACTTGCCCGCAGTAATGCCGACAAATGAGTTGCCGGCACCAGTCGTATTGGATTGTCCTGCGAACACGCCCGCAAACAGATTGCTTGACCCTGTAACGCTCAACACCCGATTGCCGCCGAGGTTTAATTGTGTCTGCACGTCGAAGATGTTCGCTTTTCCTGTGCCGCTGATGTTGAAGTCGGTCGAGGCTTGCTGGCTCGTCTGGTTGCGAACGAACGAGGAACTGCTC
Source organism: uncultured Pyrinomonadaceae bacterium (assembly GCA_964237245.1). Taxonomy (GTDB): domain Bacteria; phylum Acidobacteriota; class Blastocatellia; order Pyrinomonadales; family Pyrinomonadaceae. The sequence continues at coordinate 8,425 of CAXSHW010000053.1, read as the reverse complement.
GTCTGCACGAAATTGCTTGCCGCCACGCCGCCTAACTGCTGTGAATTAGCGGCGGTCGTCGCGTTGGCGGCGGTCGTCGCGTTCAGCGATTGAATGGCATAGGGCGTCGAAGTAATCGGCTGGCGCGGAGACAGGGGAGTGTATGCGCCCGTCTCGCTGCCGCGCCGGACGGCAATCTCCAGCAAGCGGTTCGTGCCGTCGAAAGCGGCTGCGCCGAAATCGAGCGGGACGGTAAAGATGCCGTTTGAAACGGAAACGTCGTCGCGCAAAACTGGCGAGCCGACCTGATTGCCCGCTGAATCGTAGAGCGTGAACTGCAAATCGTAAACGCCGTTTGCCGCCATCGCACCGTCGCTCAATCTGCCCTGATAAGTGAAAGCGGTCGTCTGCGCCGATGCCGGCGAAACGGTCAATATGAATAACGTAAATAACACCGTCAAGGATACCGAAACGCTTCGGTACATGAAATTATTTTTTCTACACATAATTATTCTTGTAAACTGTCACGAAAAATTAGTTTTGGGATTTACCCGCACACCGCCGATTTAAAAAATCGCCTGCTGCAAAATTTGCCGAACTTCCAATAAATTTTCTTTCAAGACGTAACCGCAAGCACCGGCATCGGTCGCCGCCTGCCTCAAATCCCGGTCGTTGTAATTGGTCACCATCAGAATTTTCGCGTCGGGAAAGTCATCGGTGATTCGCGCCGTTGCCGTGATGCCGTTCATTTGTTTAAGCTCGATGTCCATCAAAACCCAATCGGGTCGCTGCTCGGAATACAAAACGATTGCCGCCGCGCCGTCGTCGCAGTCGTAAATTTCCTCAGCGCAGCAGACGATTGCGCGGCGAATCATTTTCAGCATCGGAATACTGTCTTCAACAATTAAAACTTTCACTGATTTTGTATGGTTATCTCCTGACAAATGCGATTATGAATAATAACGGCGGGCGTGAAAATACAGGCAGCTACGCAATTCGAGATGCGCGGCGCTACTCATTTTTATGCGTAGGACTACGCATAAAAGCGGTAAAAACCAATTAGAATCAGGGTTTCTTGTTTTAGATCAGGCGGCGAGTTTTATAAAATCCGATTTTTGTTTTCAAAGGCGAATTTGATGAGCGCGTTGCTGCCGTGAATGTCCAGTTTCGCGCAGATGTTAAAGCGGTGGCGTTCGACCGTGCGCGGGCTGATGAAGAGTTTTTCGGCAATCTCGCGGCTGGTCTGGTGTTCGGCAATCAGTTTGAGAACATTCATTTCGGCTGGCGTTAAATCCTGAATCGAAGGTTTATTCGCGGTAAATTTTGCCAGCCGGTTGCCGCGATTGACGAGAAAAGTGGCGAGCGGCGGACTGATGAAATTCTCGCCTTCGGCGGCGGCTTTGACGGCGGCGACAATATCGGTGATCGCGCTGTCTTTTAAGATATAACCTTTCACGACCAAATCCATCGCCTGATTAAACAAACCTTCGTCTTTATACATCGTCAGAAAAATTATCCGTGAGCTTAAATTCAGTTTTTGCAGTTCGCGGGCGACTTCAAATCCGCCGAGTTTCGGCATATCAACATCGAGAATCGTCACATCCGGCTCGTATTCGCGCACGCGACTGACGGCTTCCGCGCCGTCTTCGGCTTCGGCGACGATTTGCAAAGCCGAATCCGCTTCGATAATCATTCGCAAGCCTTTGCGAAAAACCGGATGGTCGTCGGCGATAAGAATTTTAATTTCCGAATTCATTGTTTTTATCAACGGTTATCGAAATAGAAATTTTCGCGCCGCCGGCGGGCGCGGTGACGATTGTTCGATTGCCGCCGAGCATTCGGACACGCTCGCCGATGCCGGTCAAACCGAAGCCGTTCGATTGCGATTCGCCAACGGAATCGAGCGTAAAACCGCGCCCGTTGTCTTCGATTAATAAATTGACGACGCGCCCGTTTCGCTCGATGATAACGGCGGCGGTCGCCTGCGAATGTTTGACGATATTATTCAAACATTCCTGCACGATTCGGTAAAGCACGATTTCCGAATCGTAATCGAATAAATTATCAATCTCGTCAATTTCCGTCGTAAATTCGATATTCGAAGCGGCGGCGATTTTTTCAACCATAAAGAGAATGGTTTTTCGCAAGCCGATTTTATCGAGCTGATACGGGCGCAAATCGTAAATAATCTCGCGCACTTCCTCAATCGCCTGCGAAGCCGTGTCGGAAATTTCGCCCAAAGCCTCACGCGATTGATTATCTTCGCCTTTGGCGACAATCTCCAGCATCGCCCAGTTTTTTATCACCGGCAACTGCTGTCCGAGCGAATCGTGCAGCTCGACGGGAAACCAGAGTTTGCCGTCACTCGCTTTAATGCCCGCCGGCTGCTGTCCGCCGTTGCATTCGGTTTCCAGAAGTCCGTCGGCTTTACCGTAGGCGATTGATTCGATGTAATTTATTTTCCCGTCGGCGAAATCATTCAATTGCTGTTTGGCGACGCGGAAAATGCCGCGATTGGAACTCATCCAGAAATTGCCCGAAGCGTCTTCGAGAATCTGGAAAACGCTATTGTTGAAAAGCCCTTCGCGCGTCGTGTAGCGCGTGAAACGACCGTCTTTGAATCGGGTCAAACCGCCGTCGTAACTGCCGATCCACAAAACGCCTGCGGAATCTTCGTAAAGCGAACGCACTTGATTGCTCGCCAAACCGTCGTTCGTCGTGAACGATGAAAACGCGCCGTTTCTAAATCGAGTCAACCCGCCGTAAGTTCCGATCCAGATTGTTCCGTCACACGCTTCGAGAATTATTTTACAGTCGTCGCTCGCCAAACCATCGTTCGTCGTGATATTCGTTACCGCGCCGTTTCGATAAAGAAACACGCCCTTGTTCGAGGCAAACCATAAATTGCCGCTGCTGTCTTCGAGACGCGGCGAAATTCCAAGCTTGTCCGTCACGGCATAAGCAGTTAGTTTTTCGTTCTCCAGGACAAATAAACCGGCATTTTTTGTTCCGACCCAGATTCGTCCGCGCGCATCTTCAACGATTTTGTTGATAACGGCATCTTCAGGCGCGTTGGGCAAATGATACTCGGAAATTTGATTATTTTTATAGCGATAAACCGTCTGTCCCTTTGCATACCAAAAAGCGCCGCTTTTGCTCCATATAACAATCCCTTCGTTAGTCTCTCCGGCAATCGGCGGATGATTCACAAATTTTTCGCCGTTCCATTCGACAATGCCTCCGACTGTAAACACGACGAGTTTTCCTGAGTCATCTAAAACTAAATTCCAGATCGCGGTTCATTATGCGAATCGCCGGGAACGCTGTAAGTCTGAAATGTATCGCCATTGTAACGAGTAACGCCGCTGTTTTCGGTCGCCGCCCAAAGATCGCCGTCCCGGTCAACGATAACCTGAGTAAATCGGTTGCCGGCGATACCCGGTGTATTGCTTTTATTGAAAACCGTAAATTTTACGCCGTCCAAACGCACCAATCCATCCAGAGTTGACAGCCACAAATATCCATCCGGCGTCTGCGCAATTGAATTCACTGTGTTTTGCGGCAAACCGTCGTCAGTGGTCCACGATTTGATTTGATATTGTGAATGCGCTGTTATTGCTAAAACAAAGCCAAGCAGTATCTGCCATATCGAAAATCTTCTTATCCGTTTCAATACTTTCATCATGCGCGGAGTTTTTAAGCGTAGAATTCAGCCGAATTGCGATAAACCGAATTATAGACGGCAGCGATTAATTTACCAATGGAAAGAATGCCGCAGGCTATTGTTCGCAGATCGAACATCGCGGCGACGAGGAGGAGCGATGCGATTTTCGGCGATTTTTATAAAAATTTTCCGACGCGAAATTACCTTTTAGACCCAGATTGATACGCGGTTATTTCTTCTCCCATTTATTATTGGTTTCATCAGCATCCATAAAAATGCCGCCGTTTAAGCTCAATGAATTTATCTTCTTTTTCGTCAGGATATTAATTGTCGCTTCATTTTGATTCTTATTCCATATTTCCGGCGTTTGATGCAAAGTCTCGGTTGTTTTGTCGTCATAACCGATGATTACATCTACCGGCGCGTCAAAGCCGCCGATGTTTTTGATTATCAGTGTGTAACCGTCGCTTGTCGGTGTTACGTCTTTCACTGCCAAATCAATGTAGCCGTTGCTGAAATACCAGTCCTTGAAAAACCAGCTTAAATCTCTGCCCGAAGCGCTGCTGAAACTATTGAACATATCCCACGGCAGCGGATGTTTCCCGTGCCAGCGGTTGATAAATTCGCGCAAGGATTTCTTAAACAAGGCGTCGCCGAGCAAATCTTTCGTTGCCAGATAACCGAGCGCGGCTTTGCCGTATTCGTTGTTGCCGAATCCGCGTCCCGTCATTGCGTCTCCGGGCGTGATTATCGGCAAATCTCCGTCGGCGGAAGGATTTCTAATCCAGCCGGCAACGCGAAATTGTTTAAAGAACGTATCAGCCATTTCATCACCCAAATCAACTTTGGCAATCAAGTTTTCAAAGGCGGTCGTCCAGCCTTCGTCCATAAATCCGTAGCGCCGTTCGTTGATTCCCATAAAAAAAGGAAACCAGGTATGCAGAATTTCATGCTCGACGACGAATCTGGCAAAATTCGGGTCTTTCTGTGAACTGTCGTTGACCATCATCGGGTATTCCATATCGGCAAAGCCGCGAACGATTGTCGTTTTCTGATAAGGATACGGCACACCGGGAAAATTATTCGATGCCCAATCCAAAGTGTGCTTTCCGTATTCGACCATTCGCTCGAAATCTTTTGCCTCCGTATTGTAGGCAGCCTGCACGCTCGCGCGGCGTTTCGTCGCCGCGTCAACCGTGACGCTTCCCGCATCCCAAATGTAATGATTGCTTGCCGCTAGAGCGACATCCGTTACGTTATCGGCTTTCCATTTCCAGGTCACAGTATCTTTCTGAGCGGTTACCGAATTGCCTGTCAGTTCGGCGAGAGTCGCAACGTGAATTACTTCGTCGCTCGTCAAAGATTTTTTTAAACGCTCTGCAAAAACCGGCTGGAGAGTTTCCTCCGGGTTTAATAAATCTCCGGTCGCCCAGACAACATAATTTTTCGGCGCGTTCACTTCAAAAGTATAGTCGTTAAAATCGTTGTAGAATTCGTGACCTTCGGTAAAATTTTCTCTGTCCCAGCCGTCAATGTCGTCATAGACGGCGACGCGCGGGTAAAAATACGCGATAAAAAAGGTAGTCGGGTCAATCGCCCCTTCGCGCCCGCTTTGCACGGAAACGTCATAGTGCCACTTAAAAGAAAGTTTTATCGAATCGTGCGAAGCCAATTTCCGGTCTAACTTGACTCTTTGCGACGTGACGCCTTTACCTTCCGTCCACGCTTTTACTTTACCGTTTTCGCTGTATTCATCAATATGAACGCCGGATGTGAGATATTCGGTCGGCACTCCTTCTTCACGCGGAGCTTCCGGGCTGTGTGAATTCAGAATAAGTTTGAAAACAATTTCTTCGAGCGCGTTCGGGCTATTATTGAAATATATAATGTCCTCGCTTCCCGTAACGGTTCTGTTCGGCGGCGCTACGCTGATGCTGATATTATAGCGGGCGGTGTTTTGCCAGTAGTTTTTGCCGGGCGAACCGTCAGCCGCTCTGGTTTCATTCGCGTAAGCCCTCTGAACATTGCGCGGCATATACAATTGCTGGGCATAGATATTGACGCAGGCGAACAATACAAAAAAGCATAAACTTATTGTTTTTTTCATTTCTCTCCGATTTTCAAAAGTCAGTCAATCAAAATCTCAGGTTATTTTAGAACGGGAAAAACCGGAAAATTGTTTCACTTTACGCCAAAAAATAAACCGTAGATAGTCGAATTCGTTTGAAGAATTTCAAGCGCCGGCGCTTTTTTATTGCAGTCTTAAGGATACAGGTTGCAATTATTGGTGAGTTTAGCGCATAAGTTTGCGGCAGATTGCTAAGAAACTATTTGGAAAATCAAAGACAAAGAATTTATCCGCGAAATTACACGAAAAGAACACGAAATAAAACAGAAGTCGCCTTGATTTCGTAAAATTCAGTGTAATTTCGCGGATAAAAATGCCTGAAAAATAGTTTTCAAACAGCTTTAGAACTAATAATTACTGATCGTGCTAAAAGCTATTTGATTGGCTGCATCTCCCGAAAACGAAAAAGTCGCCACCGATGGAAAACCTCTTAACATTTTGTAAACTGAAGATAACGGTGTCTGAAAAGTTTTTTAACCGTTTCCAATCGCTCTTCGGATTTACACGGCGCAAGAGAGAAACATCCGCCTTTAACCGCTCTTCAAGTGGAAATTCCGGAATCTTGTTCGAAAATATTTCCAACCAGTCAAAACAGCGGGTAAAATTTAGCGGATTTTACCAAACGGAAAGGAAAATATGCCAATGAGTCTCGGATGTATTTAAGCGAGATTGTTGTAAATATTCTCAAGGCACAAAGGCGTTTGGAATCGGTTTATCACCGTTTGAGCCGAACTGTATAGCGCCGAAACCCTGCGCGCTTTTCATCTGATACCAAGTGCCGCTGCCCGGTCTGAACACTGCTATGTCGGTCTTGCCGTCCCCGTCAAAATCCGCCGGTGCCGGTAAATCTGTCGAGAGTCCGAATTTAATCGAAGAGAAGCCTTGCGTGCTTTTTAACAGATACCAGGTTCCTGTCTCTATTCGGTAAACAGCTTCATCAGCCTTACCGTCGCCGTCATAATCACCGACCACCGGTTTGTCTGTTGAGATGCCGAATTGAATCGCTGAGAATCCTTTTGTGCTTTGAAGCAGATACCAAACGCCGTTTGATGGGCGATAAACCGCATAATCAGCACGTCCGTCGCCATCGTAATCTCCGACAACAGGTCTGTCTTCTGCCATTCCAAATTGCACGGCGTTGAAATTATTATTAACAAGATTTAAGACATACCAAGTGCCGTTTGATGGACGAAATACGGCAAGTTCGGCTTTGCCATCGCCGTCAAAGTCAGCCGGCATTGGAACGTCGCCCGGACTTCCGAAGGAAATCGAAGCAAAGCCTGAGCTGCTTCTTTGGAGATACCAGTTGCCGTCACGCCAGACGGCAACGTCTGCTTTACCATCACCATCGTAATCGGCAGGCACAATCTTGTCGGTTGCGATACCGAACTGGACGGCGGAAAATCCGGCGGTTGAATCGAGCATATACCACACACCGTTTGCCGGTCTGTAAATTGAAACATCGGCTTTGCCGTCGCCGTCAAAGTCAAATTCTGTCGGACGGGTGATTAGTGGGGTGTAACCGGAAATATAACGCGCAATCGCAAAATCATCATCATTGGTATTTAGTCCGATAGCTTTTCCTGCGGCAACGATCTTTCCGTCCGACTGTATTGCAACCGCGTAGGCTTCATCCTTGTCGCTGCTCAATTCGGTTATTAAAATCCCGTCTGTATCGAATGAGGTGTCAAGCGAACCCGTTGCATTATAGCGAACCAAAGTGAAATCATTTGGACCGTATTCAGAGACGGAGCTGAATCCTGCCAGTATAATTTTACCGTCGCCCTCTAAAGCCAATGCGCGAGCTTCGGAATAGTTGCGAACCGAAGTTTTGACAGTTCCATTCGATCCGAAGCCGGTATCAGGAGTGCCGTTTTGGTTTAAGCGCAGAAGAGAGAAATCTCTGCCCGCTCCGCCCAGAATTATTTTGCCGTCAGGTTGAATGGCGACGGCGTATGCTATGTTCGAGAAACTATCGGTGACTTTTCCGCCATCTCCGAAGGAAGTGTCAATTGCGCCGTTCGGGTTGTAACGCACGACGGCAAATTGCGGCAGTCCGCTCTGAGCCGAACCGCTGTAACCGGCAACGACGATTTTACCGTCGGGTTGAAGCGCAACTGCTCTGGCTGAATCAAAACGGCTGCCGATTGGAGTTTCGACCGTTCCGGCACCGGCAATGCCGAATGTCGCATCGAGCAAGCCGTTTTGATTATATCGGGCAACTAAAAAATTAGTTTTACTCGTGTTAATTTGGTCTTCGCCGGCTATCACGATTTTACCGTCCGGCTGAATTACGACCGCTCTGGCGGCAATTGATGTTTGAAAAGTAGTAATAACTTTTCCGTTGTCGCCAAAACCGGCATCGAGCGAACCGTCCGGCATTAATCGAATAATTACGATCCCGAACCTGCGGGTCGAGGTATTAAAAACAGAGCCGACCGCTATAATTCTACCGTCGGTTTGCACGGCAAGAGCAGCGACCGAATTAGTACTTTGATTGAGAATGTCCGCCATCGGCGAAATCAAAACCCGTCCGTCGCCGTCAAAAGTCGTATCAAGAGAGCCGTCGCCGTTATAGCGAGCAAGAGCAAAATTGTCGTTTGCCGAACCGCCGACGAGAATTTTTCCGTTTGGTTCGGCGACAACGGCATTGA
>CAXSHW010000052.1:0-29329 GCA_964237245.1 uncultured Pyrinomonadaceae bacterium | reverse complement strand
AATGTTCCGTTCAAAGCGACCGCCGGTTTGCATCATCCGGTTCGCTGCGTTAAACCTTTGACTTACGAAAAAAACGCGCCCAAAGATGCGATGAACGGCTTTTTAAACGTCTTTCTGGCGGCAGGTTTTCTGAAACAAAAATATAAAAACAGCACGATTCACAAAATGCTCGAAGACGAAAACGCGGAAAATTTCGATTTTGAAGACGACGGCATTGCGTGGCGCAAAAAACATTTTCTCAGCGTTTCACAATTAAAAATTCTGCGCGAACGAAATATAATTTCATTCGGTTCGTGTTCGTTCGACGAGCCGATTGAGGATTTGCGGAAAATAGGATTACTTTAAGCGGCGGAAAGCTGTTAAAATTAAGCGTAGAAAATGCGAAATTATCCGTTTATCGAACCGACTTTTGCCGCTCGAACGCACCAGTTGGCGATTTGCCAATCTATTTATGACGCCAACGCTTATAATATCCGAAATTGGCGCGACGGTTTTCCGATTGATTACGATATGCTGCCCGAATTGGTCATCAAATTTCTGAATTTGCTCGAAGAAAAGCAAGTAGATTTCTGCATCGTCGGCGGCATCGCTTACCTCGCTTACATTCAAGACCGCAACACGAAAGACCTCGACATTTTGCTTTCGGTAACGGAGTTGGAAAAAATTCTCGGTTATGTCGAAGTGACGAACAAAGACGTAAATTTTACCAATGCCGTGTTTAACGGAATGAGAATTGATTTTCTGAAAACTTCAAATGCTTTGTTTGAATACGTTAAGGAAAACGAAACGACCAAATATGATTTTACCGAAGGTTTATATCCGATTGCGACCGTCGCCGGACTCGTTTTAATGCGCTTTGACGCAATCATTGACCTTTATCAAAAAGGACGATTTGAGAAAATTCCTCGTTATGAACTTGATTTGCAGTATCTGACCAGATATTACGAAGTTGATTGGGGAAAAATTTGGAAAATCTCTCAGAAATTTTTCACCGACGGACAAATCAACGAATTTAAAAAAATGGTTGCCGAATGGCAAAAGCCGCGCGTCAATCCGTTTGCCGAATAAAAATTATGACTTACGAAACGAACGAAACACACGACAAAAACTTGAAAAGCTGGGTCGAATCGGCGAACACGGACGCGACGGATTTTCCGATTCAAAATCTGCCGTTCTGCGTTTTTACGCGCTCCTGCACTTATGAAAACGTCCGCATCGGCGTCGCCGTCGGCGACTTTGTGCTGGACGTTTACGGCTGTTACGAATGCTGTCTGTTTGACGACGAATCTTTTACGATTGCGGTTTCCGCCGACAATTATTGTCTCGATCATTCGGTAATGCGGAAAAATGCGAGTTTGCAAACCGCGTTTCGCCGGCGTTTAGTTGAAATTCTTTCGGAAAACGCCGACGAAGAAACGCAGAAAAACGTCCGGCGAAATTTGATTCCGATGGACGAAGTGGAATTCTACTTGCCCGCGCACATCGGCGATTACACCGATTTTTACTGCTCGATTTTTCACGCGTCAAACGTCGGCGCGATGTTTCGTCCCGACAATCCTTTATTGGCGAATTACAAATATATTCCAATCGGTTATCACGGACGCGCGTCTTCAATCGTCGTTTCGGGAACGGAAATCACGCGCCCGAAAGGTCAAATAAGAAGCGACGCGGAAAAACCGCCCGAATACGCCGCGTGCAAAAATCTCGATTACGAAATGGAAGTCGGATTTTTCGTCGGCAGCGGAAATGAATTGGGCGAAACGATTCCGCTCGACAAAGCCGAAGAACATATTTTCGGTTTGTGTCTGGTCAACGATTGGTCGGCGCGCGACATTCAATCGTGGGAATATCAGCCGCTCGGACCTTTTTTGTCGAAAAGTTTTGCGACGACCGTTTCGCCTTTTGTCGTTACGATGGAAGCGCTCGCGCCGTTTCGCACCGAGGCTTTCGAGCGCGACGAAAACGATCCGCAGCCGCTTGATTATTTGTCTTCCGACGAAAACGAAAAAAGCGGCGGCTTCGACATCAATCTCGAAGTTTATTTGCTGACCGAAAAAATGCGCGATGAAAACCACGAACCGTTTCTGCTGTCGCGTTCAAACACCAAAGATTTGTATTGGACAATCGCGCAAATGCTGACGCATCACGCTTCAAACGGCTGCAACCTGCAAACCGGCGATTTGATGGCGACCGGAACGGTTTCGGGCGAAGCGAAAGACGCGCGCGGCTGTCTGCTCGAATTAACTCTGCGCGGCAAAGAACTGGTTGAATTGCCAAACGGCGAAACGCGCGGATTTTTAGAAGACGGCGACGAAGTAATTATGAAAGGCTTCTGCGAACGCGAAGGTTTTCGCCGCATCGGTTTCGGAACGTGTCGCGGCGTGATTTTACCAGCCGAATAAGATTTTTTAGCCACGAACAAACACGAAAAAGACACGAAATAATTTTTTAACGAATTGAAGCGGAAAAAATTAATAAGATTATTTTTATATCTTTCTCAAAATCTTTTTTAATCCGTGTGAATCTGTGTAAATCTGTGGCTAATTTTCTTTTACTTTCGAGTTCTTTCGTGCTTGTTCGCAGCTAATCTTTTTTGCGGCAAATACAAATTTATGATTAAACAATTAATTATTTTTTTGGTTATTGCGATTCCGACTTTCGGACAAGTGAAACTTGTTCCGCACGAAATTAATTTAAAAAGCGGCAAGAAATTTAATCTGAATTTGCCAGCCGATTACGAAATCATTCCCGCCGCCGAAAATTTGAAGCGCGTTCGTTTTTTCGCCAAATCGCCCGACGGCAGAATTTTCGTGACCGATATGTTTGATTTGAGCGACAACAAAAAAGGTTCGGTTTATATTCTGGACGATTTCGACGCGGAAACCGGAAAATTCGGCAAAGTTATTCCGTATCTGACGAATCTGCGAAACCCGAACAGCGCGGCTTTTTACACGGACGCGAGCGGGCAGGATTGGATTTATCTGGCTGAAACCGACAAATTGACGCGCCGAAAATTCACGAAAGGCGAAACAAAACCGACCGACGCGAACCCGCAAACAATCGCTACATTTCCCGATTACGGTTTGAGTTACAAATACGGCGGCTGGCATTTAACTCGAACAATCGCGTTTTCGCCAAGCGGCAAACTTTACGTTTCCGTCGGCTCAAGCTGCAACGCCTGCGACGAAAAAGAAGCGGTTCGCGCGAGCGTTTTAGAAATGAATCCTGACGGTTCAAATCAGAGAATTTACGCGAAAGGATTGCGCAACGCGGTTGATTTGAAATGGATCGGCAGAAACTTTTTTGCGACCAATCAGGGTTCGGATCATCTCGGCTTAGAAAAACCCGATGAAACTTTTTACGCGCTCAAAGACGGCGCAGATTATGGTTGGGCTTCGTGTTATTCGTCGGGCGGCAAAATCTTTTTCGATACGACTGCGCCGAATACGCTAAAAAAACCGACGGCTCGTTTGAAAAATTGTGAAAACGTTCCCGCGCCTTACGCATTTTTCCCCGCGCACGCTTCGGCGCTCGGTTTCGATTATTTTGACGACGCCGATGCCGACGCGACGATCAAAAATGCTTTTCTCGTCGCGCTTCACGGTTCAACCAACAAAACAATCGGACACGGCTACAAAGTCGTGATTGTCCGCAAAGGCGAAAAAAATCAGGATTTTATCAGCGGATTTTTGCAGGCAAAAAATGTTTTCGGTCGTCCGTGCGGGATTTTGAAACTCGATGCAAATTCTATGCTTTTGACCGACGATTTCAGCGGCGTGATTTATCTCGTCAGGAAAAAAGGCACGACGACGAAAATCGCCGAAACTGCGCCAACGACCAACGAAAATGGCAGTCAAACCGTCGCTCAAACAGTTGAAGCGCCCGCGCCGTCCGCAAATTCATCTGAACCCGCCGCGAAAAGCGGAAAATGTTTCGGTGTCGCGCTGATTTTTCTGGCGGCTTGCCTGCACACAATTTTCTTTAAGTAATTGGAATTTCCGCAAACCCGCGTGATACGATAATTTTCAAGCGTAAAAAATTATATGAATATCGGAATCACGGTTTATCCAACTTACGGCGGCAGCGGAATTGTCGGTTCGGAATTGGGGCGCGAACTGGCTTTGCGCGGTCACAACGTTCATTTTATCGCGTCCGCGCTGCCGACGCGCCTGACCGAATTGAACGAGCGCGTCCATTTTCACGAAGTCGAAATGATGTCATATCCGCTGTTCGAGCATCAGCCTTACGATTTGGCTTTGGCGACGAAAATGGCGACCGTCGCGCGTTCGGAAAGTCTCGATTTGCTACACGTTCACTACGCGATTCCGCATTCGATTTCGGCAATTTTAGCCCGCGAATCCATCAAAAATAAACGCTACGTTCCCGTCGTCACAACGCTGCACGGCACGGACATTACGTTGGTCGGCGCAGACCGCAGTTATCTGCCGATTACGCGCTACGGCTTGCAGCAGTCGGACGGCGTGACGGCGGTTTCAAAATTTTTGAAACAGGCGACGATTGAAACTTTTGATTTCGACGAAATCGAAGTCATTCCGAATTTTATTTCGCCCGATTTATACCAGCGCGAAAAAGGCTCGCCGATTTGCGGACAGCTTTCGCCGAACGGAGAAAAGTTACTCGTTCACGTCTCGAATTTTCGCTCGGTCAAACGCCCGCTCGACTGCGTGGAAATTCTCGCCAAAGTCCGCGAAAAAGGCGGCAACGCAAGATTAATTATGGTCGGCGACGGACCGGAACTTTCCGCCGCCAGACATCGCGCCAAACAATTAGACGTTTTGGACGAAACGATTTTCGTCGGCAAACAGGCGAAAATCGTTGATTACCTCGCCGTCGCCGACGTATTTTTATTGCCGTCCGAAGAAGAATCTTTCGGACTCGCCGCGCTCGAAGCGCAAGCCTGCGAAGTTCCCGTCATCGCCACCAGAATCGGCGGCATTCCCGAAGTCGTCTCGGACGGCGAAAGCGGATTTTTGAGCAACATCGCCGACACGGAAAAAATGTCGGATGACACGCTGAAATTCGTCAACGACGACGAAATGCGCCGCGCTTTCGGTCTGCGCGGACGCGAACTGGCGATCAACCGTTACAGTTCGGAAAAAATTATTCCGCAATACATCAACTTTTACGAAAAAGTTTTATCGCAAAGCGCGAAAAAACAAGGTCAAAACGCTTGAGCGAACAAAAAACCGAACAACCTGAATTGATTCGCGGCGTCGGCGTGTGGGGCGCGACCGCGCTGAATATGATTGATATGATCGGCGTCGGACCGTTTATTACGATGCCTTTGATTATCGCGGCGATGGGCGGACCGCAGGCGATGCTCGGCTGGATTTTCGGCGCGATTTTAGTCGTTTGCGACGGTTTGGTTTGGGCGGAACTCGGCGCGGCGATGCCGAAATCGGGCGGTGCGTATTATTATCTGAAGGAAATCTACGGCGAGCGGAAATTAGGACGTTTGATGTCGTTTTTATTCATCTGGCAATTGACGTTTTCCGCGCCGCTGTCTATCGCTTCGGGCTGTTTGGGTTTCGCGCTTTACGCCACTTACGCTTTTCCGTCGCTTAATCAGACATTTTTTCAACACGATTTTAATTTGCAGATTCCGCTGCTCGGCGATTTGAGCGCGAGCGTCGTCGGCGCGAATTCGACCTTCGTCGCCATCGGCGTTTGTCTGCTGTGCGTTTTTCTGCTTTACCGCAAAATCACGGTCATCGAAAAGTTTTCCAAATTTCTCTGGCTCGGCGTGATGCTGACGATTGTCTGGGTGATTTTCGCGGGTGTAACGAATTTCGATTCGGCAGTCGCGTTCGATTTTCCGCCGAATGCTTTTCAGCTTAACTCGAATTTCTTCCTAGGTTTAGGCGCGGCTCTGCTCGTCGCGGTTTACGATTATTGGGGTTATTACAATGTCTGTTTTTTCGCAGGCGAAGTCAAAGACCCGGAAAAGACGATTCCGCGTTCGATTATGCTTTCCATCGCGTTCGTCGCGGCGATTTACATGGTGATGAACATTTCGATTCTCGGCGTAATTCCGTGGCGCGATTTTTCGGACACGGCGAATTCCGACGCGCGGCGTTATGTGATTTCCGTGTTTATGGAAAAACTTTACGGACACACGGCGGGAATTATTGCGACGGTTTTGATTATGTGGACGGCGTTTTCGTCGGTTTTCTCTCTGCTTCTCGGTTATTCGCGCGTGCCGTATGCCGCCGCGCTCGACGGAAACTATTTCAAAATTTTCCGCAAACTTCACCCGAAATATCATTTCCCATACGTTTCGCTTTTGGTGATGGGCGGCATCGCCGCGCTGTTCTGCTTTCTGAAACTCGCCGATGTCATCGCCGCGCTCGTCGTCATTCGCATCATCATCCAATTTCTGGCGCAAATTGTCGGCGTGATTATCCTGCGCCAAACGAAACCGGATTTTCCGCGCCCGTTCAAAATGTGGCTGTATCCGATTCCGGCTTTGGTGGCGATAACCGGATTTTTATACGTCCTTTTTATGCGCCCGAATTTCCAGAAAGAAGTAAAATACGCGGCGGTTTTAATCGTCGCCGGTTTGATCGTTTATTTCGTCCGCTCATACAAACGCGGCGAATTCCCGTTCGGCGCGAAAGTCGTCGCGGAAAATTAGGAAATTTTAACCACCGATGAACACAGATAAGCGCAAATATAAAATCCAATTCCAGATTCCAGATTCCAGATTGCAGATTCTTAAAAAATCCGTGTTCATCTGTGTTCATCTGTGGCTAATTTCTCTTTGTTTTCTTGCTTTTCCGTTGAACAATAAGGCGCAGGTTCGCCCTGTTTACGATTACGGCGCGATTGGTCTCGGACAACTTTTAAAGCGGCTGAACGCGACGAAAAGCGTGATGATGATCGGCGCGCATCCCGACGACGAAGATTCGGCTTTGCTTGCGTATCTGGCGCGCGGCGAAAACGCCAGAACGGCGTATTTATCGCTGACGCGCGGCGACGGCGGGCAAAACATCATCGGACCTGAATTGTTTGAACCGCTCGGCGTAATTCGCACCGAAGAACTTTTGCAAGCCAGAAGACTGGACGGCGCGGAACAGTTTTTCACCCGTGCTTTCGATTTCGGTTTTACCAAAACGCTCGCCGAAACCAGACAAAAATGGGACGAAAAAATCATTTTGTGTGACGTGGTGCGCGCCATTCGTTTATTTCGCCCGCTAGTCGTCATTTCGCGCTTCGCGGGAACGCCCGCTGATGGACACGGACAGCATCAATATTCCGGCTACATTTCGCCGCTCGCCGTCAAAGCCGCCGCCGATTCGTCGCAATGCGCAGATTCGGGCGCGGCGTGGCAGGTTTTGAAATTCTACGTCGAACAGGGCTTTCGCTCGAACGAAACGCCGACTTTAAAAATAAACATAGGTGAATATGATCCTTTGCTCGGACGCAGTTACGCCGAAATCGCCGCCGAAGGTCGCAGTCAGCATCAGACTCAGGAACAAGGCGGCTTGGAATTAAAAGGCGACAGATTTTCGGGTTTGAATTTGGCGGAAAGCAAAGTGCCGAAAGTTAGATACCACGCTTGAAAGTCTAACAGGTGATTCAACTATTAAGTTATTTACACATTCAGATAATAAAAAAGATGTTCTTAGAACTACACTTGCGGCAGAACGCGCCTTGCGTGAATTTGATGTAAATAAGACGCAAAATATAGTTCCTATCTTGAACGAAGGTTATAAAGCAATACGCGATTCACAAAAAAGTGTGTTGATTCAAATAATGACTTTCAGTGGCGACACCGATATAAAGTTTTTGTATCAACTTAAACAGTTTCAAGAAAATCTCGACCGCAAAGAAAATGAATTTAAAGAAGCAATTAAACTTGCTTCCGGCGTTCAAATTGACGCTTTAAGCAGTAAAGAAACCGTTTCGCCGAACGAAGATTTTCTCGCATCGGTTAAAGTTTTTTATCCCGAAAATTCAAACGTCAAAATAAAAGAAATCAAATTAAATGCGCCAAACAACTGGCAAATCGCTGATGCTGCCGAACCGAAAAACGATTCGCCGTATGCGAGTTATTTCCGCGAAACGGCAAAGGACGCGAAAATTTTTAGCGTCAAAGTCGCAAACGACGCGAAATTTACCGAACCTTATTTTCTCGAAAAACCGCGTGTTGATTCACTCTATCAGTGGAATGATGGTGAAAATCAAACTTTGCCGTTTCAAAAGCCGCTCGTTACGGCGCAAATCACCGCCGAAATTAGCGGAACGGAAATCACATTCAATCAGCCAATCGAATATCGTTATGCCGACGGCGTGCGCGGCGAGATTCGCAGAGATTTGAACATTGTGCCGAAATTGTCAGTGAGCTTGAATCAAGATTTGCTGATTGTTCCCGAAAGCGACAAGGCGCAGAGCAGAAAAATCGTTTTGAGCGTGACGAACAATGAATCGAAGGCGATTACGGGACAAATGAAATTGAACGCGCCGCAAGATTGGCTGGTGTCGCCCGTGTCGGCAAATTTCGATTTAAAAGGCAAAGACGCGAAAACTTCCGTCGAGTTTAGTTTAGCCGTTCCCGCTAACGTCAAAATCTCTGATTTTGACGTTAGCGCGCAGGCGACGGCGAACAGCGAAGTTTTTACGCAGATGATGAATACGATTGCTTATCCGCACATTCAAACGCATCGTTTTTATACCGACGCGAAAACGCGCGTCGAAGTTCTAGATTTGAAAGTCGCGTCTGTCCGAGTCGGTTACATAATGGGCAGCGGCGACGACGTGCCGGACGCGATTCGACAGATGGGTTTGACGGTTGATTTATTGAACGAAAGCGATTTGGCGAGCGGCGATTTGTCGAAATACGACACGATTGTCGTCGGCATTCGTGCCTTTCAGGTTCGGCAAGATTTGATTGCGAACAATCAGCGAGTTTTGGATTTCGTTAAAAACGGCGGCACTTTGATCGTGCAGTATCAGCGACCGGATTACGTCGCAAATAATTTGCAGCCGTTTCCCGCAAGTCAAACCGACACACAGAAAACAACTGCCGGAACCACAGCGCGGGTTGTTGACGAAAAGGCAAAAGTGACGATCTTACAGCCGAATTCGCCGGTTTTTAATTTTCCGAATAAGATTACCGACGCGGATTTTGCGAATTGGGTGCAGGAAAGAAACCTTTATAATTTCACGACGTTTGACCAGAAATACACGCCGCTGCTCGAATCGCACGATGCCGGAGAATTGGAAAATAAAGGCGGAATGGTTTATGCGAAAGTCGGCAAAGGAACTTACGTTTACACTTCGTATGCTTTTTTCCGCCAATTACCGGCAGGAGTTCCGGGCGCGTATCGGCTTTTCGCAAATTTGCTGAGTTTGCCGAAAAGTTTTGCAAATTTGCTGATTAAGTAAACTATCTCATTTTTCGCTAAATTCAATGCCCGATAACTTTAACGTGCCGTCGCCGACAGTGAACGAAAGATTCGCGCCGCCGTTTCCAGACTTGGCGGCGATTAATTTATCGGTAAATTTTACGCGCTGCTCACGCGGTTTCAAAGTTTGATAGAGATTTTGAATTTGTCCGTTGCGCAAAACTTTCGCGTCAATTTCGGCACTCAGATTCGGCGGCAATTGGACGTTCATTGTGCCGTTCGCCAATTGAATGTCGGCGCTGCGTCCGCGCCAGCCGCGCGTCGGAATCGAAACATCAACTGTTCCGCTTCCAAAAGTCGCCACAATCGTTCCGCCAACTAAATTGAGCCGCGCATTTGTCTCTAAAACATTTATTTGCATCAATCCTTCGACGTTCGATAAATCCAAATCGCCGTGTCCGCCGTTGATTTCCAAATCGCAATAGCTTGGAACTTTTATTTTGTAATCAATCCGAAAAGGCATCGCCAGCAAGTTTTTCGGAAATTTTTTCGCCACGCCTTTCAAGTAGTTTTTATCGTAAGTGCCGACGCTCTGAACGGTGATGTGTCCGAAATTTTCGTCCACAACAAAAGAATTTACTTGCGCGAGCAAAGCTAAATCCGCTTCGGTTTCGGCTTGAACTTCGATTTCAGCCGAAATTTCCACTTCGTTTTTCTGCCAGCCTTCGACCGAAATTGAACCGTTCGGCGCGCCTGTTATCGAAACGGTTCCGCCCGCGCCGAAATCTGCGGTTTCGGTTTTGTATGTCGTGCGCTTCAGAAGCGTTTTTGTTTGAGCCGAACACGGCGCGAGAAGAAGAAAAACTGAAATCGCAGATAAAAACAGATATGCGAAGATATTTTTCGATTTTATTTTTTGTTTCATTTTTTGGATTGAAAACCGAAGGATTCAAACGTCGAAGGCGAGAGAGCAATAAAATTTGATCTTATTTATCTGCGGATAAACGAGATGCTTCCGCGCTGGCTGGTTACGGTCAGAGTCGCGCTTCCGTCGCCGACCGTGCCGACTACACGCCGACCGTCGCCGACAAAATTCATGTTTCCGCCGGCAAAAGCGCCGAGTAAAATACCGCGTGTCGAAGGCGCGGTGGCGACCAGCCGAAAAGAGGAATCGAATGGAATGTGCAGATTGATATTACTGCTTGTCGAAGTGAAATGATAACTACCGTCCGGCAGAAAATTGCCGTCGAAAAATATGTCGCCTTTGATGTTTTCGGCGGAAACCACATTGGCGTTAATGTTAGTTAAAGTAATGTCGCCTTCGCTTGAAATATGCGCTCTGACGAGTGTGCCGCGAACGTTGCTGACATTCAAATTTCCCATTCGGGTTTCGATGTCAACCGACGAAGAAAAAGGAACTTTTATCGTAAAATTCACATCACCGACGTTTCTGCCCTGATTCGCCTCGACCAAATTGATGTAAATTCTGCCGCTTAAATTTTGCGGCTCGACGGTTGCCGCCGGCGATTCCATATAAGCGGAAATCTTAACTTCCGGTCTGTCCCAACCTTCGACCGTGACCGTGCCGGAACGATTGGTCAATTGCAGACGAACGTTTCTGCTCGCCGGATAAGTTTTCGAAAACTTTTCCTGAGCGGAAACTTGTGTCGCCGCCGCAGACGCAAAGAAAAAAACTACGCTTAACAGAACAATCGTAGTTTTCGTTTTTGCTAAAAAGCTGAATAAATTTTTCAATTTCCGATTCATCTTCTCAAACTCAAGATTACAAATCAGCGAATTCACGAAGGAGTTCGACCTTTTCGTTTAGAGCCGAATCGAGCATCTCGCCGGAGAGTTCGTCTTGAGGATTTTCCTGTAAATTTCGGTTATATTCGTAAACAACCTGGTTTATCTCATTCAAATTGCGGTCAAAGGCTTCGCGCAAATGAGCATCCCATTGGATTCGTCTGTTTTGGACACGGTTGTTCCAATAATTAATTGTCGCTTCCTGCGCTTTTATACGATTTTCTCTGGCTTGTTCGGCGGTTTCGACCAAGCCGACTTTGCTCAAAGCTCTCTCAAAAACAGTCTGCGTAGAATTTGCCGTAAAACTGTCGTTCATCGCCGAATAATTTTTAATGCCGACGACCGTAAGCAGCGAACTAATCAGCGCGATGCCCAAAACCGACAAAACCATCTGCGACAGCGACAATTGCCAGCGATTATTCCAGGTTCTGGCGATAAATCCGCGTTTAGGCTGAGGTTCGATGATTTCGTGTTTGGTTTCGAGTTTTATTTCGTTTTCAATAAGGTTGTTTATTCGACACCAGAGAGCTTTTGAATTCGGCGGCAAGAAATCTTCAGTCTCGCAAAAATCAACAATCATCGCAAAATCTTCGCAAACCTTAGCGCACGCGGCGCAAAGAGCAAGGTGCATTTGGACTTCAAACGAAACTTCTCTTTCGAGTTCGTTGTCCAAATACACGCTTATCAATTGTTGACATTTTTCGCAGTTCATCTGACTTTTCGGAATTGTGCCTGAATAAAACTTTTTTCGCTTTGTCGGCTTCAACCTTATAGATTGCCCGACCAGATTTTAAGTTGCCTTGCAATTATTTTTTCTGATTAGTTTAAGACTCATTTTGCTTGATAAGCAGACCGCGCAGTTTCAGACGCGCTTTGTGCAGTTGCGACTTCGACGTTCCGACCGAAATTTTAAGCAGCCGGGCGACTTCTTCGTGTTCGTAACCTTCGACATCGTGCAGCATAAAAACGCTTCGATAGCCGGGCGGAAGCTGGGCGACGGCTCTGGTCAAAGCGATGCGGTCAAGCACCGGCATTCGGTCTTGATTTTCCGTTCCCGGCACGGTTTGTTCGGGAATTTCGCCGTCTTCGCTCGTTTTCTCGTTTTTCACGCTGCGCCGTCTGAAGTGCATCAAAACCTGATTGACCGTAAGGCGATGCAGCCAGGTCGAAAAAGCCGATTCGCCGCGAAAGCTGCCGATTTTACGGAAAAGCTGAATGAAAACTTCCTGAGTCAAATCTTCGGCTTCGGTCGGGCTGCCCGTCATTCGCAAACACAAACTAAAAGTTCGCCGGTGATAACGCTCGTAAAGCAGCTCAAAAGCCGAGATATTTCCAGTCGCCGCTTTTTGAGCCAAATCAAAATCGGGCGCGTCCGTCTTCACCGTCTCCGCTTGAACGGGCGATAGCGGTTGAATCAAGGAAACACTGCTCGCATTGTCCTCGGCTTGGAATATACCGTCGCGCTTTACCGCTATCGAACCAGTATCCATAGTTGCTGCTCCTAGAAATTGATTGTCGGAATTTAGTAAATTGTCTGTGTCTATGATGAGCCACCTCCAAAAGCCGGTTGCTTTTTGACCGATTTATTTTATGATGAAAAGTTAAAAAGGTAAATGTTTTTCTGGAAACTTAAACGCTGCAAGACGAATTACACACATCTCGCCCGGATAATCCTTTTTGAAAGCAGATAAAATTAAGTGTTAAACCTTTTCGGCAAACCTTGCCAAACTTCAAAATACTCGCGCTGCAATTCAGAAGTTTCCATCGCAAACTTTGTCGGACACATTTAATCTATCTGATACTCACCGTCCGAGAAATTATATGATGGATTAAAAAGGCTTTTAAACCATATTTTATGGCTATTCAACCCGTCGTAAGTAATGCCAAGTTTATCAAATGCTTTACCCAACCGTTCATTTATTGCAGTATCTTCCTCCGGTACAGATATTGTGGTAGTCCCATTTTCCTCCATAATGCTAAATGAACTGTAACCAGCTTGAGCTATTACTTCCTTTAACTCATTTATTCCAATCATATCTATTCCGTCTCCTGAATTCATACGATAAATCTTTTTCTCAGTCTCTGCCAGACTTCAAAATACTCGCGCTGCAATTCGGAAGTTTCCATCGCAAAGCGCGTCGGGCGAATAATATAGCGCGACTCGAACATAAAAGCCATTGTTCCCGATAATTTTTGCGGTTTGAGTTCGGCGTTCGAGGCTTTTTCAAACGCATCGGCGTCCGGTCCGTGCGCCGACATTTGATTGTGCAGAGACGCGCCGCCCGCGACAAAACCTTCTTCCTTCGCATCGTATTGCCCGAAACACAAACCCATAAATTCAGACATATAATTGCGGTGAAACCACGGCGGGCGAAACGTATCTTCCTGCACGAGCCAGCGATCCGGGAAAATTACAAAATCGCAATTTGCAACGCCGATTTCAGAGCTTGGCGAAGTTAAAACCGTGAAAATGCTCGGGTCTGGATGGTCAAAAGAAATCGAGCCGATTGTGTTAAACCGGCGCAAATCGTATTTATACGGCGCGTAATTTCCGTGCCAGGCGACGACGTTCAAAGGCGAACTTTTAATTTCGGTTTCCCAAAGATTTCCGCCGAATTTCGCAACCAGTTTATAATCGCCGTCTTTGTCTTCAAACCACGCCTGCGGAAATTCAAAATCGCGCGGATTTGCCAGACCGTTCGCGCCAATCGGACCCAAATCGGGCAGGCGAAAATGCGCCGCGTAATTTTCGCAGATGTAGCCGCGAGCTTCGCCGTCGGGCAGTTCGACGCGAAATTTCAAACCGCGCGGCAAAATGCAAATCTCGCCCGAATTGATTTCGATAATTCCCAATTCGGTCAAAAACCTGACGCGATTTTTCTCCGCGACGACGAGCATTTCGCCGTCGGCGTTGTAGAAAAATCTGTCCGTCATATTTTTATTGCAGGCGAAAATATGCACGCCGATTCCGGTTTGCGCGAATGAATCGCCGCAGCCAGCCATCGTTGTAATTCCGTCAACAAAATCCGTCTCCGTTTGCGGCATCGGCAGCGGATTCCACCGAAGCTGATTCGGCGTGGTAACGATTTCATCAAATTTTCCGACAAACTTTCCGTTGTCAATTTGCCGAAAAGGAAGATGTAAAACCGACGGCTGAATGCGATACGTCCAGGTTCGCTTATTCAAAAGGCGCGGCGTCGTAAAAGACGTTCCCGAAAATTGTTCGGCGTAAAGTCCGAGCGGCGCTCTTTGGGGTGAATTGCGTCCGACGGGCAATGCGCCTTCTATCGCTTCGGTCGCAAATTCGTTGCCGAAACCCGTCTGATATTTGAGTTGTTTTTCGCTTATTGTCGGCGTCATAAAATTTCTTAAAACAATGTCCGATTTCCGGCTTTTAATTTTTTCATATTAAGTCAAAATCATCGGTTGAGATCAATTTTTTCGGCTTTTAGAAATGCCGTCTGTAGTTTTCACATTATAAATTTATCGCCTGATTTTAACAAACAAGGCTGCTCGTAGAAATTTTTAGCCGAAAACAAAAATTCTCAAAGTCTGCGTTATAATGTAGAAAATGAGTTTTGAAAATATCGAATCCAAAAGCGGCGCGGCGAAGGCTGTTGCCGTAACCGAAAAAAACTTTAAATCTTTACTCGACGAACTTGTCGCGCAGGCGAAACAAATCGCCGACGAAGCGTTTGAAGAAGCCGCCGCCACCGACAGCACCGAAAAATTCCCCATCGAAACTTTGCGGAAAATTCGTGATGCGAATCTCTTATCAGCGCCTTTACCGAAAAAATACGGCGGCGTTGATTTGGGTTTGGAAAGCGGAACAAATTACGCGCTTCTTCAAATTCTAAAACATTTCGGACGCGGAAATTTGGTCGTCGGACGCGTGTTTGAAGGACATTTCAACGCGCTTCTTCTGATAAAACTTTTCGGTTCAAACGAGCAAGTCGAAACTTACGCGGCGGACGCGAAAAGCGGTAAATTATTCGGCGTTTGGAACACGGAAGCGGCTGACGGCGTGAAAATTTCGCCGCGCGAAAACGGAAAATTTAGGCTCAAAGGCGCGAAAACTTTTGCAACCGGCGTCGGTTTCGTCGAGCGCCCGATTGTCAACGGCGCACTGCCCGACGGCGGCTGGCAAATGTGCGTCGTGCCGATGGAAAAAGTTTCCGTAAAAGTTGATAATTCGTGGTGGAATCCGATGGGAATGCGGGCGACGCGCTCGTTTCAAATTGATTTTACTGGCGTCGAACTCGATGCGAAAGATTTAATCGGCGCGCCGAACGATTATTACCAACAGCCCTGGTTTTCCGGCGGCGCGATTCGTTTCGCGGCGGCACAGTTCGGCGCGGCGGAAGCGATTTTTGATGAAACACGCAAGTATTTGCGCAAGTTGAAGCGAATTGACGATCCTTTTCAAAAAACGCGCGTCGGCGCGATGGCGATTCACATTGAAACGGGAGATTTATGGCTCGCATCGGCAGCGAAAAAGCCGGACGATTTTTTGGAAAATCAGACCGACGAACGCGCCGAAAATTTTCTTGCATACGCCAATATGATGCGAACGGCAATTGAGCAAATCTGCACAGAATTGATAATTTTATGCGAAAAATCCGTCGGCGCTCGCGGCTTGAATAAGCCGTATCATTTTGAGCGAATCATCCGCGATTTAACTATTTACTTGCGCCAACCCGCGCCGGACGCCGCGCTCGCCGACGCCGGGCGATACGTTTTGCACAGCGATTTATCGGGCAATAATTTGTGGAAATAGACTTTAATTCTCGATGCGCGACCTCAAAATAGATTTCAAAAACTCAGAAAAAATCCCGTTTAAATCCGCTGAAAGCGTTTTGAATCGGGGAACGACTTTAATCGTCGCGCCTCATCCTGACGACGAATCGCTCGGCTGCGGCGGCGCAATCGCTCTGCTTCGCAAATTTAATCAGGAAGTTTTCATTTTAACTTTGAGCGATGGAACGCTTTCGCATCCTAATTCAGAAAAATTTCCGGCGGAAAAATTGCGCGATTTACGCGAAAAAGAATTGATTGAAGCCGCAAAAATTTTGGGAGTAGAGCAAGAAAACGTAACTTTTTTTCGCTATCGAGATCGCGGCGTGCCGAACGAAAATTCAAGCGATTTTGAATCGGCAGTCAAACGCTGTCGAGATTATCTGGCGAAAATAAAGGCGCAAACGATTTTCGTTCCGTGGCGGCGCGACCCGCATCCAGACCATCGCGCGGCTTTTCAATTAATCGGCACGGCGAAAAGCGCGAATCATAAAATCGTCGAATATCCGATTTGGCTTTACGAATTGGCGGAAAATGACGACGCGCCTTTGACAACCGAAGTTTCGGCGTTTCGCCTCGATATAAGTTCCGTGATTGAAACAAAACAACAGGCGATTCGGGCGCACATTTCGCAGTTGACCGATTTGATTGACGACGATCCGCAAGGGTTTCGGCTTTCGGAAAAAGTTTTGCAGAACTTTGCCGCGCCGTTTGAAATCTATCTGGAAGAAATTTGATGAGCGAGAAAAAATCTTTAACGACGGCATATTTCGACGATGTTTACGCGGCGAAAGACGACCCTTGGGATTTTACAACGAGCGAATACGAAGCCGCGAAATACGCCGCGACGCTTCAATCTTTGCCGCGCGAAACATACGCGAACGCTTTTGAAATCGGCTGTTCAATCGGCGTTTTAACCGAAAAACTCGCCCGCAGATGCGAAAAACTTTTTGCCGTTGACGTTTCGGAAAAAGCTCTCGAAAAAGCGCGGGCGCGATGCGAAAATCTGCCGAATGTCGCATTTAAAAAAATGAGTGTGCCGCAGGAATTTCCCGACGAAAAATTTGATTTGATTTTAATTTCCGAAGTCGGTTATTACCTTTCCGAAAACGATTGGCAAACGGCGCTGAACAAAATTTTCGCGCATCTTACGGAACAGGCTCAAATCGCGCTCATTCATTGGCGACCTTTTGTTGCCGATTATCCGCAGACAGGCGACGCGGTTCACGATTCGTTTGCCGAATTTGCAAGCGGAAAAATGCGGCGTATTGATCACGAATTGACGGAAAAATACCGGCTCGACGTTTGGGAAAAGTTATAGATGGGCGGTTTTCGCTTGCAGTCGAAAATGCGGAATCGTTTGCCGCAAATCTTCGAGCGCGGCGGCGAGCGGCACTGGCGGATTATTACGCCGCCAATTGCCGATTTCGTGCTGGCGGCGCAAAACATTTTCATACAAACTGCCGAACGTTTGATAGAGGGCAAATTGGGCAAGCAAAAAATCAATCGGCACGTAAAATCTTTCGGCGAGGCGTCCGATTTCTTTTTCGCGCGGCGGCGAATTTTTCGAGTTTATTTGTCGCCAAATTTCTCGCAAACGTTTTCGCAGATCAAATTTTTCGACGATTGTTCGCGCCGGTTCGACCGGAAAATCCGCGCCCGTTTCGCCTAATTTTTTCCATTCGTTAATCTGATTTGAAAGCCCGACGCGGCTGCGTCCGACACGACGCGCCGACGTAAAAACACGAACGCGCGAACTGTGCCGGAAACGCGCGTCAACGCGCAGCAGCGCCGCGAACAGCGCCGCGTCTTCCAAAAATTTCACTTTCGGAACGCCGCCCGCTTTTTGAAACGCTTCGGTTGTTACGGCAAAACTGCCGTTAAAATGTTGATGATGCCGGTCGGCGTCGCAATCGTGCGGAACGTAATCAATTAAATTTTCGATTTCCGCCGTTAAAAGCCTGTATTCTTCGTCCTGCAAATGAAATTTGCGGCTGTGCGCGTCCATTTTTTCCAGCTCGTCCGCAGCGATAATAATTCGCCCGCCAACCGCGTCCGCGCCCGTTTCGATTTCATATAAATTCGCCGCGATCCAATCAGGCGCGACGCGCGTGTCGGCATCGCTCGTCATAATCACGCCGCCGCCGAATTGGTTGGTCAAAAGCCTGCGCTGCGCTTCGTTTTTCAGAAGCCGCCGCGCGAATCCGATGTTCGATTGTTTTCTGCCGAACGAGATTTCGGCGAGATGAATTTGCAGATGCGGATTTTCGCTTTTGAATCGTCTGACGATTTCGGCGGAATTGTCCGCGCAGTTATTGGCAAGAATGACAATTTCAAACTCGCGCGGATTGAGCATTTTCCCCGCAAAATCAGTCTGCGCGGCAAAAGCGGCAAGCGTCTGCGGCAAAGCCTCGGCTTCGTCGCGCACAGGAACAACGACCGAAGTTTTGCATTCGGGCAAAATAGAATCGTCAATCAATCGGCAAAATAAATTTTTAACACGCATCGCAAATAATTTTTAAAGATTACCGTGCGTTCGCCTGCAGTGAATTTTGCCCGCCCGGAGACACGCTTTCGCTCTGTTCGTCGTCAATTTCATTGTCAAACCCCGCTTGATATTTGAATCGTTCTTTCCTTGTCGTCAGTGTCGCGGCAAAGTAAGAGTTAAACTTTGTATTATATTGAAATTAATTAAGCAATTCCATTTATGGCAAGGTCAAAAAACTTCTTCGTTTTTGAATTATATAAAACTCCCCAAGCATTCCCTCCGTCACAAACGCTAACCGTAAATTTTTTCCAGCTTTTAGGTAGGTCAAACGAGCCAAAAGCATTGATGTAAATGAGTTTCTCTCCATTAACAATAATTCCAATATACTGCATATAATATTCTTCCGGCTTTTCAATCTGCGCTCCCTGAATACAGCATTCTTTAACTCGTAACTTTTTAATTTGCGAAAAATTCGCTTCCATTTCTTCAATCTCTTCTTTAGAAGGTTGCCAAGTATCAGAAAATTTTTCCGGGCTTGGTCTGGAGCATTGTTTAGTTACGTTTTTTGCTTCGCTTTCCGGCAAAAGAGTTGATTTCTTACGTTGAGCAAAAACAGAAAGGGAAATTAAAAATAATAAGCAAATGATATAGAAAAATCGTGTGATTTTTTTCATACATTTTCTTTAATAGAAAGTGTTAAAAAAACCAGCAGAATAAACAAATTATGAATGTCGTATATTCTGCTGGTTTTTGCTTTTCTAAAGATTCCCGCGTTTTCTCTGTTCGTCTTCAATCGAAACGAACAACGCTTTGAAGTTGCCTTTGCCGAAACCTTTGCAGCCTTTGCGCTGGAGAATTTCGTAGAAAACGGTCGGGCGGTCTTCGACGGGTTTGGTGAAAATTTGCAATAAATAGCCTTCTTCGTCGCGGTCAACGAGGATTCCGAGTTTTTTGAGTTCGGCGACATCTTCGTCAATCGCGCCGACGCGCGAAGGCAGTTCGTCGTAATAGGAAGCGGGCGTGTTCATCAATTCGATCCCGTTTTCCCTGAGTTTTTTGACCGTTCGCACGATGTCTTTGCATAAAAGCGCGATGTGCTGCGCGCCTGCAGAACGGTAAAAATCAATGTATTCCTGAATCTGTGATTTGCCTTTTTTGCTTTCGGCAGGTTCGTTGATCGGGAATTTGATGTTGTGTCCGCCATCCGACATCACTATTGACATCAGCGCGGAATATTCGGTCGAAATGTCCTTGTCGTCAAACGTGATGTAACGCTCGAAACCCATCACATCGCGGTAAAAATCGCACCATTCGCCCATTTTTCCAAGCTCGACGTTGCCGACGATGTGATCAACCAGAACGATTCCGACCGATTCGCCTTCAACTTTTTGCTCGACGAATCCGGGCAGAAACGGTCCCGAATAATTGTGTCCGTTATTGTTGTTATACGAGAGAAACGAATGAATCGTGTCGCCGTATGTGTGAATCGCCGCTTTTCGCACGCTTCCGTTTTCGTCTTTCCAATCGTGCGGTTCGATAAACGCCGTCGCGCCGCGCTTCACCGCTTCGTTAAACGCCAAATCCGCGTCTTCGACTAAAAACGCAATATCGCGCACGCCGTCGCCGTGCGTTTTTATATGTTCGGCAGCGTGATGTTCGGGCGAAAGCGGCGTCGTTAAAACAAAGTTGACGCGATTCTGCCGCACCACATAACTCGTCGTTTCCCGATTGCCCGTCTCAAGCCCCGAATACGCCGCCCGCGAAAAGCCGAACGCCTTACGATAATAAAACTCCGCCTGCTTCGCGTTGCCGACGTAAAACTCGATATGATGTATCTTTTTCAAACCTAATGGATTTTTTTCGTCTGTCATAATTTCCTCTTTATTTTGAATCGTAGTATTTAATTTTTCTGTATTCTATTCTCACTAATTTCCAATCGAATTTTCTGTTTTCTTCTTCCCAAGAATAATGCGATTGTTTTGTCCAATTTCCTTGTTTATCAAATTCATACTCAAATTTCCGTTTGCCGAAAATCGAGCCATCATTTGAAAATGCCGTAATTAAAATCGGATTATCTTTGTTATCAAAAATAACAGCTTGCTTGCCTGCAACTTTTCCGTCGCGTGTAAAACCAAAAATTTCAGAAAAACGACATTTAGCATCTTGAGTAAAACCAATGCGAAAATCTGGGCTTGAATATGAATATGATTCAATAAATTCAAAATAGTTTCGACTTGCATCGTAATTGAAGACTTTTTTGCTGAGAAAATCATTTTTCTCAATATCTGAACCAATTATTTCTCTGAGCGTTCCGTTATTATTGTAAATATATTGTGACTCAAGATATGGTTTTTGGCTTATTGCGCTATAATCATTTTCTTTGATTACTTTGTTTTTCGAGTTGTAATCAAATGTTGATTTTGGCATTGCTACACCGTCAGTTCCATAGAAATTTTTTTCATATAATCTTCCTTGCCGGTCGTATTTGTAAGTCGCAAACAACATTGGTTTATCTTTGTTTGTAAAAATCGTATCTCCTTCTGAAACTAATGTTTCTGTTTCAACATTCATTGATTCGACCGCGCCGATGATTTTTTCAAATCCAATATATTCAACCTCAGCCTGATTTTTGCAGGGAAACAATTTTGCTTTCGTCTTATCTTGTGCAAAAAACACAAGATGCAGAAACAAAACAGTTAGACAAATCAAAAACAAAATTGAACGCTGAATGTGCCGCATAAATTTCTTAAAAACTCTTTCTGATTCGCACGGAATTTTCCGAAATTACCGTAAAAGCGTTTTCGATTTCTGCTTCGTGTTCACGGATGGCGCGAATCGTTTTTCGCGCTTTTTCCGCCAAATTCAAACCGTGAACGCGCAGCAAAATTACGCCGTGAGACTGCAAACCGAAGCGAAAAACCAATTCGCCGAAATCCGTGTCATAAGTCATAATCACCGCTTGTTCATCAACGGCAATTTGTAAAATCTCGTCATCCGCCGCGCCGATGTAACTTTCCCGAACGGACAGAACGTCAAAATCCGATTCTCTTAAAGCCTCGATTAAATTCGCGTTCGATGTTTTCGTCGGCTAAAATTTTCATACGGCTGCCAAAGGATAAACTGTTTCAAGACTCAAAGATTTTCGCGCATAATCTACACAAGCCAAAATTTGTTCGCGCGTCAGATGCGGATACGATGACAATATCGTTTCAACCGTTTCGCCATTGCCGATTTTTTCCAAAATCAATTCGACCGTGATGCGCGTGCCTTTGATGACAGGCTTGCCAAACATTATTTTCGGGTTCGATTCAATCAAATTTTTCACAACTTTAAAATACTACTTTTTACCGAAACTCTCGATGTATTCGCGTGTCGTTTCCTTCAAATAAGCATACGACGGAATGACGTATAAAATCGGCTGCATATCCGAATAATCGTAATCTTGATTGATAACCGCTTTCAAATCAAATTTACGCCGCTCGACGTTATCCGTAAAAGCATTTTCGAGTTCGCCGAAACTTGAGAGAAGTCCCGCGCCGTAAGCCTTTAATTCGCCGTGTTCTTCGACCAGCCCGAATTCGACGGTGAACCAGTAAAGTCTGCCGAGTTCTTCTAATTGCTCGTCCGTAGAAATGCGTGCGCCGTGTCCGATAAATTGGGAAAAATCGGCGAAATCGGGATTTGTAAAATTCGGAATATGTCCGATGGCTTCGTGAACGATGTCCGGTTCGGGCGTGTATTCGGGGCGCGATGTGTGGCGAATATACTGTGTGCAGAGCATCGTGCGATGTTCGAGCCAGCTTAAAAAACCGCGCGTTTCGACAAGTCCTTCAATCGGCGCGAGGCGGAAACCAGTGAGTTCGCCGAGTCGTCGGTTCATTTCAGATAATTGCGGAATTTGTTCTGTCGAAATTCCGAGTTTCCGTTTCGCTTCGAGGTAAAAAGCC
This sequence comes from uncultured Pyrinomonadaceae bacterium, assembly GCA_964237245.1. Taxonomy (GTDB): domain Bacteria; phylum Acidobacteriota; class Blastocatellia; order Pyrinomonadales; family Pyrinomonadaceae. The sequence goes on along the minus strand of CAXSHW010000052.1, from coordinate 6,926 downwards.
GACGCGCGTTTTGCTTGAATTTCCTCTAATTTCGCGGCGACGATTTGCCAGACTTTTTGTTCTTCCGGCGTGTATTCGACATCAATGATTTTGTGTTCCGGGTCTTCACGAAAACGCTTGGAAAGCGAAGCGATATAATCGCGGCGCGTTCTGTAAGCCGTGTCGTTCGCGCCGGGATGGTCGAGCGCGAGATTGTTAATTTCGGCAAACTGCATATCCTGAAATTCGGGCGGCTTTTCAGTTTTTATTTCGTGACTGCGTTTGTCGGACGCGCGTTCGGCAGTAGCGGCTGAAACTTTTTCGATTGGCATAATTTCACTCTTTTTAGCTGACTTTTTATCAAACGGAAATTCGGTTTTTATAACCTCTTAATTATAAGTAAAAACGTAAGAATTTTGAATAGGTTTAGTTTGTTTTTATGCTAAAATAACTTTACATTTTAAGTTTGTTTTGTATAATCGCTTTATAATCTAAGATGATTGATGAAATTAGCCGAAAAATACTTAGAGAGCTTCAGGAAAACGCGCGAATCAGTTTTGCCGAACTCGGACGGCGGATCGGTTTGACAACGCCCGCTGTTATCGAACGCATTCGCAAGCTCGAAGACGCGAAAATCATTGTCGGTTATCGCGCCGAAATTGATACGGCGCGAGTCGGCTTGCCGATTACGGCGTTTATCCGAATGAGCATTTCCGGCGTGGATTATTCGCACATTATCGAAGTCGCGGAAAATTCGACCGAAGTTTTAGAATGTCATCGCGGAACGGGCGGCGATTCGTTTATTATGAAAGTCGCCGTTTCGTCGGTCGAACACCTTCAAAATCTGATTGATAAATTGACGCCTTACGGCATTACGACGACTTCAATCGTTTTGTCGTCGCCGGTCAAAAGGCGCGTGATTGCTTCTTAGTTTGACTTCAAACATTTGAAACAACAAAATAGACTGCTGAATCTCTTCCCGAATTTATAAAATGTTCAAACTTCAACGTCTGGAAATCACAGGTTTTAAGTCTTTCGCCGATTATACGGAAATCGTTTTTACGGGCAGCGGAATCACGGCTGTCGTCGGTCCGAACGGCTGCGGAAAAAGTAATGTCTCGGATTCAATCGCCTGGGTTTTGGGCGAACAGCGCGTCAAACATTTGCGCGGCGAAGAAATGAAAGACGTTGTTTTTCAAGGCACAAGCCGCCGCAAACCTTCGGGAATGGCGGAAGTGGTTTTACATCTCGTCCGCGACGAAGATTTTGAATTTCCGCTCGACGAAGAAAATTTAACCGACATTGATGAAGCAATCGGCGAAATTGATGAACACGCCGTCAACTTCGAGGAAATCGAACGGCAAAATTCGGAATTTATAAATCTAGGTTCGGAACTCAGAACTGCGTCAGACGATTTTCAAATTGAAGAAGTCGAATCCGAAAAGGTTTTCGCCGCGCAAGCCGGTTCGATTCAAACCGTCGAGACGAAAGTTAAATCAAAAAGACATTGGAAATCGCGCAGTTTCGCGCTTGATTTCGCGCCCGGCGAAGCCGTTTCGGTTACACGCCGTCTGTATCTTTCGGGCGAGAGCGAATATCTTTTGAACGGTAAAGCCTGCCGTCTGCGCGATATCCAGGATTTGTTTGCCGGAACTGGTCTCTCCGGCGCTCATTACGCGCTGATTGAACAGGGAAAAATCGGGCAAATTTTGTCTTCAAAACCTTCCGACCGACGAAATTTAATCGAAGAAGCGGCGGGAATTTCCAAATTTCGCACACGCCAGCGTGCCGCAGAAACCAGACTCGAATCGGCAAAATTGAATTTGCGGCGAATTTCCGACATCGTTTCGGAGATTGAAACACAAGCCAACAGTTTGCGCCGACAAGCCGCCAAAACTCGTCGTTACAAACTGTTGCGCGAAGAATTTCGGGCAAATTTAAGACAAACTTTTTCAGCCGAAGGCAAATACTTGTCCGAACTAATCGAAGATTTGCTGGAAAAATTAGACGCGGCGGCGAAAACCGAGCGCAGAGTTTTTTGGGAAGTGGCGGAAAAAGACGACCATTTCCGCGAAGCGACGAAAAACGCCAGACAGACGGAAGAAAACTTATCGAAACTTCGCGCGAAGCATTCGGAAAATGCTCTGACGCGCGACCGAAACGAGCGCGAAAAACAGTATCAAACAGAACAAATCGCTGCTTTAAGTGAACGTTCCGCCAATTTAAAAATCGAAATCGAAGCGACCGCGCAAAAATTAAAAATGCTCGGAACGGAAATCGAAAGATTGCGAAAAGATGAGCGAAAAGAACGCGGCGACGCCGAAAAATCGGAACTCGATTTGCGCGAAGCCGAGCGAAAATATCAAGTCCAACTGCAAAAATTAAACGCGGCGGAAAAGGAAATCGAAGCTGAGCGCGTTCGTGTTTCTCAACATTCGACGGCTTTTGAGCGTCTGACGGAAATCAGGCGGCAGCTTGAAAATGCGGGCGAAAGGCTCAAAGAACGTTTTGAAGGTTTGCAGCGTGAAGGAACACGCGCCCGCGAAACATTTTCCGAATACCGAAAAGAAACGGAAAAACTCGAAAAGTCTTTGATAAAGGAACGCGAAAAATTAGCGATACTGAACGCTGAAAAACTACAGCTTATCGAAGAGGCGGGCAAATCAAGAGATGTTTTGAAGGGACGCGAAAAGATTTTGAACGATACGCGCGAAGAGTTTTCCCGCAAAAAAAACCGGCTCGACGCGCTTCTGGAACTTGAAGAAAAACACGCCGTGTATGCGCCGACGGTGCAGAAAATTTTCGCCGAAGAAAAAAATATCGGCGTAAAATTTCTGGGAACTCTGGCGGACGAATTCGATGTTGATGAAAAAGCTGAAAAAGTTGTCGAAAGTCTTTTCGGCGCGTATTTGCAAACCGTTCTCGTCGAATCCGAAGAAGCGGCGCGAAAAACAATTCGATTTTTGAACGAAAATAATCTCGGACGAACTTCTTTTTTGGTGCAAACCCGAAAATCCGAAACTCCAAATTCAAAGCTGAAAACTCTAAACTCAAACTCTAAAATTGAAAACCGACGACTTATTATCAAAGATATTCTCGGCGTCTCAGATGAATTCGCCGAACTTTTGACAGAAATTTTTCCACGTGAAATGAACGCGCGGTTAATCGAAAATTTAAAAGATATTACAGCCGAAACGGATGAATTTTTTGTAACCTTTGACGGAGATTCGGCGTTCGGCGGAAAACTTTTTATCGGCGGAAAAACAAATGCGAGCGGGAAAAACACTTCGCTGCTTGCTTTCAAACGCGAACTGCGCGAATTGGGAAACGCGACGGAAAAATTAAGCAAGGAAATCGAAAAAGCCGAAAAGGAAACGGCAAACGCACGTAAAAAGCTGACGGAAAAAGAAAATAAACTGGTTGATTTGCAGTCGCTCGTCGTCAAAATCGAGCGCGAATTGCTTGCCCAGGAAATTCAAGCCAAATCTGTCGCGCAGGAAACCGAACGTGCCGCCAGACACGAAAAAATTGTCGGCGAAGAAGCCCAACAAATAGAAATTGAGATTGCCGAAAATCAAAAGAAACAAAACGAAGCCGGACTGAATGCGAAAAAAGTGGAAAACGCGCGAATCGCGGCATCTGAAAAACTTGCTGAAATCACTCAAAAATCGGGGGAAGAACGGGCAAAAGCCGAAGCGGAAAACGTTGTTTTGAACCAAAAGCGAACTTTGGCGGCAACCTCGAACGAGCGGCGGCGCTCGGCGCAGAGCGCTCTGAAACGCATCGAAAACGAGAATGCGGAACTCGAAGCGCGACTCGCACGCCAGAATTCGGAGATTCTCGAAACCGAAAATAAAACGCGAAGTCTGCAAAATTCAATCGCGGAAATAACCGGCAAAATCAATTCCGCAGACTTTGAATCGGAAAACGAGCGAAACGAACTCGCGGCGGCGACCGCGCATCTAAAACTTGCGCGGGAACAAGCCGATTCGACGAGTTCGGAACTTTCCGAATTAAATAAATTAGCGGCGGACGCACGCAACGAACGCGCCGCTCTGGAAATAAGACAAGCCGAAACCGCTGCGAAATTGCAGAATTTGACTGAAAAATGTCAATCGGAATTGAATTTAACTCTGGTCGAACTCATTGAAAACGAGTCGGTCGAAGAAGATTTTGATTTGCAGTCGGCGCGTCAGACAGTTGAAGATTCGCGGCAAAAACTTGAAAATTTCGGCGCGATAAATATGCTTGCGCTTGAAGAATTGGCGGAAATCGAAGAACGGCTGACGTTTTTGACCGCGCAGCGGCAGGATATTATTGACAGTATTTACGCGGCGGAAGAAGCCTTGCGCGAGATAAAGGAGCGTTCGCGCGAAAAATTCCGCGAAGCGTTTCACCGGATAAACGAAAATTTCAGGGAATTTTTTCTCGAACTTTTCGGCGGCGGGCGCGGAGAAATGACTCTGCTCGAAGCCGAAGACGTTTTGGAAGCCGGAATCGAAATCGTCGCCCAGCCGCCGGGCAAACGCCTGCAAAATATACTTTTGTTGTCGGGCGGTGAAAAGGCGATGACGGCAATCGCGCTCGTGATGGCGATTTTCAAATATCGTCCCGCGCCGTTTTGTCTGCTTGACGAAGTTGACGCGCCGCTCGATGATGCAAACGTCGGACGATTTGTTAATAAAATCGCGGAAATGTCTGAAAAGACGCAGTTTATCGTTATCACGCACAACAAGCGAACGATGGAAGCGGCGCGTGCTTTATACGGCGTAACGATGCAGGAAGCCGGAGTTTCAAAAGTCGTCTCCGTCAGATTTGAATAAATTATGTTGCAAAGGAATTTTTTTAAGATTTTGTTCGGCTTGATATTTTTGAGTTTGGCGTTTTCTGTTCACGCGCAGATAAAAACGCGAAAAGCCGCCAGGAAACCTGTAAAAACGACGGTTCAAACGAAACCCGAAAATGTCGAAGAAACGTCCGCCGAATCAGCGCCGAAAAAAAATTCGCGTCCCGAAGAAGAGACGGAAAATCCATCAGAACCAATCAAAAAAAACAGCCAGCCTGAGAAAACAAACGCGCGTCCCGATGCGGCAAAGGAAAACACGCCGGTTTATTTTTATGAATTTTCGCAGCCGAATTTTCAGATTCCCAAAATTCTTATCGAACACAACGAAAATGGAAAAGGGAAAATTACGTTCTCAAAACAAAATTTCGACGATTCTATTTCCGACCCGATTCAGCTTTCTCAGACTGCGCTGGAAAGGATAAAAACTACCTGGCAAGCCTTGAATTTTCTCGATTCGACCGAAAATTATCAATACGAAAAGGATTACTCGCATCTCGGAAATTCGACGTTCACGATGCGAAAAGACGGACGCGCGCGAACGGCGAAATTTAATTGGACGGAGAACAAAGACGCGAAAAATCTGGCGGACGAATATCGCCGCATCGGGCAACAATTTATCTGGATTTTCGACATCAGCGTCGCGCGTGAAAATCAGCCGCTCGAAGCGCCGAAACTAATGGACGCGCTCGATGCTTTAATCAAACGCAACGAAATTTCCGACGCCGCGCAGATGACTCCGCTTTTAACTGAATTAAGCAACGACGAACGAATTCCGCTGATTGCACGCAATCACGCGACGCGAATTGTAAAGGAAATTGAGAAAAAAGTGGATAAAAAGTAAATTTTGTAAAGCGAAAAAGGCTTCGCTTGTTATTCGGCGAAGCCTTTTTCTTGAGATTTGAAAGATAATCAACGAACAAAAAGATTCGTAATCGGAACGTCGGCACTTAAACCGAAACGTCAGATAAAGTTTTCACCGCTGCAAATAAGGAGTGTACTCTGTAATCGGAACATCACCGAACGAACCGAACTGCACGGCGCGAAAGCCGTCTCTCGATTGCTGTATATATCGGACTTGAGAACTGCCTTCCAACCTAACCACAGCAAAATCAGTTCGCCCGTCGCCGTCGTAATCGCCCGGTGTCGGACCATCGCTGGTTTGTCCGAATTGATACGAATGGAAAGACCCGTCACGGCTCGACAGCCAATACCAGTAACCGTTTGACGGTCGCCACACGGCAATGTCAACTTTGCCGTCGCCATCGTAATCTGCTGGCACAAGTTTATCGTCGGAGAGTCCGAAAGACACGGTTCGGATTGCGCCATTTGAACTTTGTTCGATTGTCCAGAGACCGTTTTGGAAAGTCGTGAAGTCGGCTTTGCCGTCGCCGTCGTAATCGGCTGGAACTACGGTTGTGAAAGGGTTGTATGTGCTGGGGAAGACTCGCCGCCTTATTGTATTAGTCGAGCTTTGTGAAATATCGAAGTAAGTTGCCGTTGCAACCGGACCGCTGCTGTCAAATGTATAAGGTTGTGTAAAACTCGCCACATCGGTTTTGCCGTCGCCGTCGTAATCAGCGGGCGGCGCGGGGTTTACCGACACATTATTTCCTTCAATTAACCCGTGTGGTATTGTCATAAATGTGAAATCAGAACTTCTGAGAATATACCAATGATTAAAAATACTACGGTCAAACTCACCTCTACGGAAAACAGCAAAATCAGTTTTGCCGTCGCCGTCGTAATCGCCCGGCATCAACGTATCACTTGATAATCCCCACGGAACAAACAAAAAGCCGCCGGAACTTTTTGCTATATACCAGTAACTGTTTGACGGGCGAAAGACCGCAATGTCGGTTTTGCCGTCGCCGTCAAAATCGCCGACCGGATTTCGCGTTGTTGCATTTACTCCGCTGAAAGCAAGGAAAACCAACAAGATAATGAAAAACGCCGGAAGCAATTTGTTGGTATAAAATTTGTGAGTTTGATTTTTCATAACATAAAATTTATTCGGTAATTCTCGCCGTCGAAAAACGACAATTACCTTTATAGGACTTTCTCAAATTAGCTAAAAGCGATTGCCGGATTTCGCAATTGTTGT
>CAXSHW010000051.1:16942-30254 GCA_964237245.1 uncultured Pyrinomonadaceae bacterium | reverse complement strand
CGCGACTAATATTTCTTCTTCGATCAAAAAAGACGGCGAAGATTATTTGCTGAACGGGCGCAAATGGTGGACTTCGGGCGCGGGCGATTCGCGCTGTAAGCTGGCGATTTTTATGGGCAAAACCGATGCAAATGCCGCGAAACATCTTCAACAGTCAATGATTTTAGTGCCGATGGACGCGGACGGCGTGACGGTCGAGCGCGTTTTAAATGTTTTCGGTTACGACGACGCGCCGCACGGACACGCCGAAGTTTCGTTTGAAAATGTTCGCGTGCTGAAAGAAAATTTACTATTGGGCGAAGGTCGCGGTTTTGAAATCGCGCAGGGAAGATTGGGTCCGGGCAGAGTTCATCATTGTATGCGCTTAATCGGAATCGCCGAACGCGCGCTCGAAATGATGTGCGAACGCGCGGAAAATCGCGTCGCTTTCGGCAGAAAAGTTTCCGAACAGGGCGTTGTCAGACAATGGATCGCCGAATCGAGAATGGAAATCGAACAGGCGCGTTTATTGGTTTTGAAAACCGCCTGGAAAATGGATGAAGTCGGCAACAAAGCGGCGCGCAAGGAAATCGCAATGATCAAAGCGGTCGTGCCGCAGATGAGTCTGAAAATAATTGACCGCGCGATTCAGACGCACGGCGGCGCGGGCGTTTGCCAGGATTTTCCGCTCGCATACTTTTGGGCAAACGCCCGAACTCTGCGGCTCGCCGACGGACCTGATGAAGTCCATCTCGAATCAATTGCGAAAATGGAACTGAAAAATCATTTACCGAATTAGAAATTCAAATGAATATCCGACAAGCCAACATCGCCGACGCTGTGCAAATTGGGGAAATCTATAATTTTTACGTTGAAAATTCCCATCATACATTTGAAACTGAAGCGGTAACTCTTGGCGAAATGCAGGATCGAATTAACACGATTGTCAAAAAATATCCGTATTTTGTTGCCGAAGAAGACGGCGAAATTCTCGCTTACGCTTACGCCGCGCAATACAAATCGCGCCGCGCTTATAATCTTTCGACGGAAATTTCGGTTTATGTTAAAAATGGCGCGAAAGGAAAAGGTTTGGGAACGAAACTTTACAAAAAACTTTTTAAAGAATTATCAAAAACCGACGTTCACGCGATTATCGCCGGAATTTCTCTGCCGAACGAGACGAGCGTCAAACTGCACGAGCGATTCGGAATGGAAAAAGTCGCGCATTTCCGCGAAGTCGGTTTTAAGTTCGGCAAATGGATTGACGTTGGCTACTGGGAATTAATTTTATAAAAAATTGTTCGGGCGAGTATTTTTCAACATCCGACAATAGAATTCAGCTTAATAAAATCTTCCTCTATCCGGTGAAGCAGTGAAATTAAGATCAGTCAATTCATCAATCAGAGAAAAAACACGACTGGGCATACTAAACGAATAACCTTTTTGCTTAACTTTGACGATATAAGTTTGTCCGACTTCTACATCTTCAAAAAAATAATAGCCGGACGAATCACTGATTGTTGTCCGAATCGCCCCGCTGCTTGAAGTCAACTCCAGGCGGGCGTTGGAAATACCGCGTCCTTTGAAATCCAAGACTCGCCCGCCGACCGTGGCGGCAGCGGCAGTCGGAGATAAAATTGTAACCGAATGATTAGTTATCGTTGAATTTGCGCCGTCGCTTCCGGTGATCGTGAAAGTATAAGTTCCGGCAAGCGTCGGTGTTCCGGCAATCGAGACTGCACCGCCATTACCCGGAGTCGCCGAGACAATTAAACCGGGCGGCAAATTTCCTGTCGTAACAGAGTAATTAAAACTGCCGCTGTCGGGAACGATCTGCGAATTATAGAAAAGTGTCTGGTATCCGTTCGGCAGGACGGCAGTGAAATTCGTGTTGTTGAATTCAAACGCGCCGATGTCGGTCGCGCCGATGCGCGCCGCGCCGCGCTGGTCGAGCGCGGGAATGACGTTGTAGGAGTTGCCGACCGTCGTTCCCGCATCAATCGCCGGAGAATTAACGAACAAAGCCCGCGTCAGACCGAATCCGCCGTTGTAAGCGAGCGGCGCGAGTTTCGCGTCAACCGGCGCGGCGGACGTGCCGACTTGATTGCCGCTTCCGGCGGTGACAGTTGCGCCTGTGCCGTCGCCGATGATGTTGTTGTTTGCCGTATCCATCGTTCCGTAAAAATCTTTCGCGGTCGTCGTTGACGTGTTGCCGCTGATAATTGTATTGAACATTCCGACTTTATAGACATTTGCCGTGTACGCGTAAATGCCGCCGCCCGACGATTTCGCGTAATTGCCGCTGACGGTCGAATTGGTAAAATAAAAATTGCCGAGCCGGTCATAAAACGCGCCGCCGCTGCCGTTCGTCGTCGAATTGCCGGAAATAGTCGCGTTCGAGAAATAAACGCTGCAATAATATTCGTAAACCGCACCGCCGTAGGTAGTCGCCGTGTTGCCGCTGAAAGTCGTCGAGTTTACATAATTGCTGCCGCCCGCGTCGAAATAAACCGCTCCGGCGTAAGCCGCCGAATTACTGCTGAAAGTCGAATTTGAAATGGTAAAACCGCTGCTCGTCACCTGCGGCTCATAAATCGCTCCGCCGTATGCCGCGCTGTTGCCGGTGAAGATCGAATTAGCGACCGACGCGCCGACGACCGCGCCGCCGTTGCCGCTCGGCGCGGTGTTGCCGGCGAAAGTTGAATTAGTAATCGTGCAGCGAGGACTGTTGCACAAAACCGCGCCGCCTCCGCTGCCGCCGGTTGCCGTGTTGTTAGTAAAAATCGAGTTGGTGATGAGCGTCGAATAAGTCGCGTCATAAATCGCGCCGCCGTAAGTTGATTTGCTTTTAGTCACGGTTACGCCGTCGAGCGTGAAAACTGCGCTCGCGCCATTGCCGGTAATATTGAAAATCCGGCTTGCATTGTTGCCGCTCAAAATCAAACTGCCCGCGCCCGTTCCGGCAACGGTTAAACCATAATTCCTGTTAATTACCATTTCGCCGCTCGTCAGAGTGATCGTGCAAACGCCGTTCGTGCAGCCTGAATCGGTCGCCGAAATCGCAAAATTTATTAAATCGTCGGTGGTCGAAGCGTTTGACAAAACGACTGCCGCCCGCAAACTGCCCGCGCCGCTGTCCGCCGTTGTAGTAACTGTATAAGTCGCGGCTTTAGCCGGAGAAAAGAATGAAAAGATGCTGATAAGCAGCAAAGTGAAAAAAAGAAAATTGTTTTTATTTTGGGTTTTCATTGAAATTAAAATGTATGATTTCCGAGTTTCGGAAGATTCTGCTTTAGACGAATTCTGTTTTGTTATAAAGTTATATTTAGCGGGTTCAGGCAGTCTTGCTATTGAAAATGCCTGTATGAGTCAATTCGATAATCTTATATTTCAAAGCTAAAAGTCCTAAACGAAATTTAAATTTTTCATAAGCGAAACTTAAGCGCGTCTTTATGTCTAATAAAATGAACAATTTATACGAATTCGAGAATTTTTCGCTGAATGAAAATTCCAAGACTTTATTTTACAAAGACGCGCCCGTTCCGCTTAAGCCGAAAGTCGTCGAGACGCTCATCGTGTTGATTGAAAACGCCGGAAATGTCGTGAGTAAAGATTATTTGATGGAAAAAATTTGGGGCGACATATTTGTTGAGGAAAGCAATTTATCAGTGAACATCTATGAACTGCGAAAGGCGCTCAGGAACTTTGAAAACACCGAAAATCTGATTCAAACCGTTCCGCGAAGAGGGTTTCGTTTTAATGCTGAAGTTTTACAAAGAGAGAGTTCGCCGCTATTAACTAAGAAGAAAATTGCCGATGAAGATTCGATCAATAAACCATCTGAAAATTTACAGCCGTCAGTTTCTACCCAAACTGCAAACACCTTCGGTAATTTTAATCGTTACGCCGTGTTTGTTATTTGCGCGCTACTGTTGATATTGATCACCTATTTAATTTATCGGCGGAATAGTCCGGCAACAGCTCAAAATCTGAATATTACACAAGATTCTTTAAAAGAATCGAATCTTGTAAGACGACCGACTGAAAATCTCGAAGCGTATCAATTTTATCGGCGCGGAATCGAACTCTGGCAAACGCGCAACAGCGAGAAAATGCTGCAAGCGGCGGATTTGTTCCATCGTTCAATCGCGCTCGACCCGAATTTCGCGCTTGCCCACGTTGGTTTGGCTGACGTTTATTCGATGCTCGACAATGATCCGGCGGAATGGCAGACGGCGGAAGAATATGTCCGAAAAGCGTTGGCGATTGACCCGAATTCGGCTGACGCGCACGCTTCGCTCGCTTTTATCGAAGCGATGAATAAATGGCAGTGGCAGGCGGCGGAAATTGAATACAAACGCGCCATCGAACTCGATTCGCGCTGCGGAAAAGCGCATCAATGGTATGCGACTCTGTTGATGATAGAACGTCGTTTTGACGAAGCCGAAATTGAATTGCGAAAAGCCGTCGAGATCGAACCGATGTCGCCGAATTACAACTCCGACCTTTGCGAATTTGACACATATGCCAAACCGTTTGCGGAAATCAAAGCACAATGTCTGCGTTCTGAAGAAATTGCTCCGCTTTCAAACAACGGGCAAATTCTCACTCAGGCATTTATCGTCGAAAGCATTCGCAGTGATAAAATAGACGTGTCGGAAGCGGAAAATATTTTACCGAAATCAACAATCGCTTTTTATCAGAAAAACGGCGGGCGCGGTTTAGAGGAAACTGCATTGTCAAACAGTTTGGCAAATCCGCGAGATAAAGTTTTTGATGATTATAATTTAAGTGTCATCTACGCACTGCTCGGTGACAAAGAAAAGTCTTTTGCGTGTCTCGAAAGAACTTTCAAAGCGCACGCTTTCCTGCTGCCGTTCGCTAACGCCAGACGCGAGTTTGATACGATGCGTGATGACGCCCGCTTCAAAGATTTAATGCGGCGCGTCGGCTTGAACGGCTAGAATATAAATGAATAAACAAACAATTCATTTTGCTCACGCCAACGGTTTTCCGGCAAAATCTTACAGCAAACTTTTCTCATATCTGGAAGACGAGTTTCAGGTAAATTATCTCGCGCTGCACGCGCATAATCCGAAATTTCCGATCAACGACGGTTGGACGCGGCTGCGTGACGAATTGCGTGAGGAATTGGAAAAGCGTTACAGCGGCGAAAAAATTATCGGCGTCGGGCATTCGCTCGGCGGAGTTTTGCATTTTCTTCTCGCCGTCGAAAATCCCGAACTTTATAAGGCAATCGTTTTGCTCGACGCGCCGGTAATCAGTCGTTTGAGCAGTTTCGGTTTGTGGAGTTTAAAGAAATTGAAAATGCTCGACCGAATGTCGCTGCCGCGTTCGACCAAGTTTCGACGCGCTTTTTGGGAATCGAAAGACGCGGCATTTGAACATTTTCGGCAAAAGGAAAAATTCGCCGGTTTTGACGCCGACGTTTTGCGCGATTATGTCGAACACGGAACAATTGAAACCGAAACGGGCGTCAAACTCGTTTTCGCGCCGAAAACCGAATCGAATATTTATCTGACGATTCCGGACAATTTGCCGTCGCATCGCGGAAAATTAAAAGTTCCCGCCGCTTACATCGGCGGCACAAAATCTAACGAAGGCAAATTCGCGCGGCTCGGTTATATGAAAAAAAAGTTTCCGATTGATTTTTACACGGTTGAAGGAACGCATCTTTTTCCGTTTGAAGAACCGCTCAAAACAGCCGAAACAACTAAGAAAGCCCTTCATCGTCTTCTCTCCGAATAACATTTACGAACCGATTTCAGCTAATAAAAGAATCAATTTGAACGATTGATAAATCAATCTGAAAAGATTTTTATCAAATTGATGTTAAACAATGTAAATAAGTGTTGACAATTCTTTTTCACTAATGTAATTTTATAAAGTGTTGACACCGAAAAAGTGTCTTATCCTATCGCCGCCCGAAACGAAAAGTTCAATAGAAGCAACCGTTTCAAGAAATATCAAAGTTGCAAAAAACGATACAGGAATTTGGCTCTGCAATCAGTTGGCTCATCCGAAATTATGTCCTGCCTTTGCTTAGTTAGTCCGATGCGAGCGGCAAAAATCTTCAAAACGCCAAAGCCTGAATCGTTAGATAAATGAAGACCCAACTCAAAACTACAAAAACAAAAGATTAACGCGAAAGCGCGTGAGAGGAGCGAGAAAAGAATGCTGTTCGGTAAAAAGAAAAGCGTTGCCGGTTTGGATGTCGGTTCGAGCGCCATCAAGATGGTCGAACTCGACGGTAAAATGAACAGTCTCAATCTGGTCAGTCTGGGATTTGAAAATCTGCCGGACGACACGATTGTTGACGGTCAAATTATGGAATTGAACACCGTTTCCGAAGTGATTCAAAACATTTGCGCGAATCATAACATCACTGCCAATCAAGTTGTGACCGGCGTGAGCGGACATTCGGTGATTATCAAAAACATCGTTTTGCCGCCGATGAGCAAAGAAGAACTCGAAGAATCAATTGACTGGCACGCCGAAGAACACATTCCGTATGATTTGGCGGATGTCAGTCTCGATTATCAAATCACGGCTGAAACGAGCGAATCAACATCGGTTTTAATCGCCGCCTGCAAACGTGAAAGAATTGACAATATCAAGCAGGCGATTCAGCTTGCCGGAAAACAACCGGTCGTTATTGATGTTGACACATTCGCTCTGCAAAACTGCTACGAAGTCAATTATCAACCGGACGAATCTCAGATTGTTACGCTTCTGAACATCGGCGCCTCAACAATGAACGTCAACATTGTTCAAGGCACGCGCTCGCTTTTTACACGCGATATTACGGTCGGCGGAAGTCAATTTACCGACGTTTTGCAGCGCAGTCTGGGAATCAGCTTTCAGCAAGCCGAAGCCGTCAAACGCGGCGTGATGGAAGCGGCGCAAGGCGTCGAAGAAAAATCAATCGAGCCTTTGATGAACGATGTAACGGAAATCGTCGCGCTGGAAATTCAAAAAACATTCGACTTTTATCGCGCCACGACCGAAGACAGCGAAATCGTGATGCAGAAAATCTTGATTTCCGGCGGCGGTTCAAAACTCAAAGGACTCGCCGAAGACCTCTCAAGACGGTTGGAATTGCCTGTCGAAGTGCTTGACCCGTTTCGTCAAATCAAAGTGGACACACGCAAATTCGACCCTGATTATTTGAGCGAGATTATGCCCGAAATGGCGGTCGCCGTCGGTTTGGCTGTCAGAGGAGTGGAATTCAGATGATTAAAATTAATCTTTTAGATTCGGTAACGGAAAGAAACGGCGGTGCGGTCATCGCGGTGGAGCGTAAATTCTCCAGTCCGGCGATGCGCCTGATAATGATGTCCGTTTCGGTTGCGATTCTGCTGCTGTCGGTCATCGCCTGGGACGTTATCAGCACGCAAATGGCGAAGACCGAAGCCGAAAGAGAGCTTCAGGAACAAAAACAAGTCGAGCAGGAACTTGCCGCCGTGACCAAAGAGATGAAGGATTTGGAAACAAAAATCCAGAACATTGACACGCGCATCGAGGCGATTAAAAATCTTCGCGCGGCGCAAGCCGGACCTTCCGCTGTTTTGGAAGCGATGCGCGAAAGAATTGCGATGACGCCCGGCATTTACCTGCAAAGTATTGACCAAACCGGCGACCAGTTGACAATCAAAGGCGACTCGCCCGACGAATCGGCGGTAACGCAGTTCGGGCGCAGTCTGGAATTTTCGTCGGGACTTTTCTCGAATTTGAATATCGAAACGCAGCGCAGAGAAGCTCCGAATCAACCCGCCGCGCCGCCGACCGTCAACGGTCAGGACGCGCCGCCGAAAGCGGAAATCGTCGGTTTTACGATTCGCTGCGCTTACACGCCGTCGAAAGCCAATTCATCGCTTAATTCGTCGGCGACCACCGCGTCGAGTTCATCTCCACAGGGCGCGACGGGTTCGACGGTCAACTCAGTGCCGCAAGTCGCAAAAAATCAAAATTAATAATCGCGGAAACTTAAGTTTCAATTTGGAAAACCAAGAAAAAGGAAACCGAAATGTTAGAAAAATTCAAAGTATTGCCTTGGCATCTACAGCTCATCGTCTTTGTCGGTATCGCTTCATTGCTTTATTTGGGCGTCTGGTATTTCGTGACCAGCGAAACGCGCGCCGAAGTGCAAACGCTGAATGATCAGGTAGCGCAACTGAAAACGCAAAACGAAGCGGCGAAAGTCGCCACCGAGCGTATCAATGAATTTCGTTCGCTGTATGCGCTCAAAGTGGCGGAATACGACGAATTGAAAGTTCTTCTTCCCGAAGAGCGCGAGATTACCAATGTTTTGCAAGGTCTTCAGGATACGGCTAGTCAGAGCCATTTGATTGTGATGCGATTTTCGCCGCGCGACGACGTTCAGGAAGACGTGATGATGAAGAAACCGGTCGAAATTGAAGTGGACAGCAATTTTAACAACCTGCGAGCGTTTTTCGACAAAATGGCTAAACTGCCGCGTATTGTTTCGGTCAATGACTTCAAACTGAATCAACTGGACAAACAATCTCCTGACAAAACGCTGCACGCTCGATTCTTGCTGACGGCTTATTACGCCGCGCCGGAAAATTTGGTGAACGCCAATAAGCCAGCCGTTCCCGGACAACCGGGCGCGCCCGCCGGAACTCAGCCGCCGGCAGCAACTGCGCCTGCGCCAGCCGCTCCGGTCGCCAAATAACGGCGAGTTAAAAATAATTTGAAATCTTTCCGAAGTTGAGAAAAAGTAATGATAAACAAATCAATAATGATACGTTTTCTGAGTTTAAGTTTAGCCGTCGCGGGTTTTGTTTTAATCGGCGCAAACTCTTCGCAAGCTCAAACTCAAGACCCGTTTGCCAAACCCGCTTGGGCGAAACCGAAAACCGCCGCGACCGGTTCGCCTTCCGGGAAATCCGAGAAACCGAAGCCGCCCGGACCGCCGCCGGTCGTGATGGTGCTTGCGCCGGACATTCAACAGCGCATCGCTTACTACAAACAACAGCGCGAAGCGGCGGCATTAAATGGTTTGGAGATTCCGAAAGTAACCAGCGTTATGACGCTCGACGAGTTAGGTGTCATCGGTATTTTTCGCACGCCGCGCGGTTACGCCGCAATGGTTGAAGCCAAGCCGATAAAACTTTCCTACACGATTTATCCGGGCGAAAAATTCTTTGACGGGCAGCTTGTGGCGATTGAAGAAAATCGTCTGGTTTTTCGCAAAGTAACCAAGATGAGCAACAATAAATTTGTCGCTTCGGTGGAAAACAAAACTTTACAGCAGTATTCGGTCGAGCAGGAAGTGCAAGGCACAGCGCCGGTTCAATCCGGCGGCAAAGTCGAAGAAGCGAGCAATACCGCGCCGGCTGAAAAAGACCCGAAGACAGTGGCGCCGCCGACAGATCCGAATGCTCCGGTTAAACCGACAGTCGTCATCTCACCGCTCGAAGAAATGAACCGGCAGCCGAAAGAACAGCCGAAGGATTCCGCAAAGGAAAAAACCGACAAGAAAGGCGACAAAAAAGCGGACAAAAAATCAGATAAAAAGCCGGTCAAAGTCGCCGAAAACAAAAAACCCTAACACTTCCAATTTAAGCGGCGCGGTCAGAGTCCAATAATTGCGCCGCCAAATCCAAAGCCAATTTTAATTAAACGCATCTCTTTGAGAAACAAGGAGATGCATCTGTAACGGAGGAAACAATGAATTCTCTTCAAAATTTGAGCGGATACGGCAGACGAGCCATCTTCGCTTTAATGATTATCAGTTCTTTAGTCTTGTGTGCGGCGGCGCAAAAAGTCGAACCGCAGCAGCAGGGCAGAATGTATGGCGACCCGGGATTTCGCGGCGAGCCGATTGATTTAAAAGTTGTCAACGTTGATGTTCGAGACGTTCTCAGCTACATCACCGAACAATACGGCATCAACTTTGTCATTGACAGTTCGGTTAAAGCCGTGCCGGTAACGGTCAACGTTCGAGACGTTCCCTGGAATGTCGCGCTCGATTCGATTTTGCAGTCGCAGGATTTATCTGTGCAGGCAAACGGTTCGATTCTGCGGATTGTTGATTCTAAAAAATTGGCGACCGAACAGGAAATCGCGCAAAAAAATCGTGAAGGGCAGCTTGATTCATCGCCGCTTTACACCGAATTTATTCGCTTGAATTACGCGCGCGCATCGGGAACATTGACCGGCGCGGCGGGCGGCGCGGCTCAATTGACTACCGGCGTAACGAGCGGCAGTTCAAATGTCGGAAGCACCGCAGGCGAAGGCGGCGGTGCGGATCAGGGAATTTTGGGAATCGTCAAACGCCGACTGTCGAGACGCGGCGCGGTAGAAGTTGACGGACGCAGCAACACGCTGATAATTACGGACGTTCGCCAAAACATTGACGCCGTTCGCCAGCTCGTCAACTTACTCGATCAGCCCGAACCGCAAGTCGAAATCGAAGCCCGAATTGTTATTGCTACACGCAACTTCAGCCGGGATTTAGGCGTGCAGCTTGCAGGACTCGTCTTGGGTCGCAACGGCAGTGGCGGTTCTTTGTCTACACTTCCCGGAAGCAGTTCTTCCAGCGGTAGCGGCGGTAGTGGCGGAAGCGGTGGTAATACGACGGGACTCGTACCGACAGGTATTCCGAACGGCATCGGGATTCAACCGAACGGCAGCTTGCTTTCTTCAATTCCGAACACAGTCATCGGTTTAACGACCGGAATTTTCGGAACGGCGCAAATCAGTCTGTTGATTACGGCTGGCGAACAAAAAGGACAGGCTAAAACAATCGCTACGCCGCGTGTAACGACGTTGAATAATCGTCCGGCAGAAATCAAAAGCGGTGTGAAAATTCCTGTGACCACGATTCAGCCGAACGGCGGAAGCGCGGGCGGCTCCGCGGCTGTTGCCACAACCGAATATGTAGATGTTCCGCTGCGTTTGGCGATTACGCCGCAAATTACCGATGTCGGAACAATTCTTTTGAATGTCGCGGCGGAAAACAGCTCGCTCGCCGGCGGCGGCACTATCAGCAGTCAGAGCGTTACCACGCAAGTAATGGTGCCGGACGGCGGAACGACTGTTATCGGCGGAGTTCTGTCCGACGATGAACGCGAAAGCCAGGATCGGACGCCCGGACTGTCGAGCATTCCGCTTCTCGGAAATTTGTTCAAACGCAAAGGCGTTTCGCGCAACACGAACGAGCTTTTGTTCTTTATCACGCCGCGCATTTATCGTCCTGATTTTCAGGGAAATCTGACGCCCGGCAAAGTAAGCAACGAAACTCGCACGACGACGATTTTGCAGCCCGTTCCGCTTGGCAATCCGGCTTCAAACTCGGAAACTCCTTCGCAGTCAGTGCCGAATCAGCAAAACCAACTCGCTCCGGGTTTGCCGCTCGTGCAGCCTGTCAGCAATCAGAACAGCCCGATTAAACCGTAAGTTAAATTTAACCGGCGTCTGATGTTCGAGAGAAGTTTTGCCCGAAGCATAGTTCGGCATCAATAAATATCTTGATGTTTTGATAATGGAAACAGACAGCGATTGTCGGCGGAAAAAGTAATCTTTGTTTTTCACTCCGTTAGCAGAGATTACCTTTTCCGCTGACAATCCACTCAGCCGACAGAAATTTTGGAGGCTCTCGTTTGCGCCGGGCATAACTTCTTTCATCAAAAATAAATTGGCGTTATGATTTCACGATTCAAGTTTCTTTATAATAATCCCGTCAGAACCGGTTGGCTCTGACGGGTTATTTTGTCAGCCGCCTGCTAAATCGGCTAAACTGCAAAACACCTCTTAATCATTCTCTTCCATCTTCCCAAAACCCGCCGAAAAACAAAAAATCTTAAAAACAATGTTTTTTCTGAAACAACTCTGTTATTCAAACTTTTGTGTTACAGAGAAATCCTCCGATGAAATTTCTTTAGATAAAATGGAAACACTTTATAGAACCAAAATGAAAAGTCAGAAAGGATTCAGCTTGCCTGAAATTCTGATAGTTCTGTTTATAATTGCGATTCTCGTCGTGCTGGCGCTGCCGCAAATTACCGCGTCTCGGCGTATGTTTCGTTTCGCGGGAATTCAGCGGCAGACTTCAACATCCCTGAATGAAACCAGACAAAACGCTATGTCGCAGAGAACTGCCGTAACTTTCAGATACGACAATGTAGGTAAAAGAATAATAATTTACGGCGGCATTTACGGCGCGTTGGGCGACGCTAAAAATAAAATAACGAGTTTCGCAACCAGCGGTTTGCTGGCGAGCGAGATTATTTACGGTCGTCCGACGGGCGCGTCAACGGCGGCTCTGGGCGACACTTCGGATATGACCGCGCTTTCCTCCAATGTCGTTGACATTACTTTTCAGCCTGACGGTTCGGTCGTTGACGCAAGCGGCAATCCGATTAACAAAGCATTATTTTTCTATGACAGCAAAAGTAAAAAAGACGGCGCGTTTGCCGTTTCTGTTTTAGGCGCGGGCGGCAGAACGAAAGTTTGGCGATACAGCACCGGAATAAATGCTTATGTTGAATAAAAAGCTCAAAACACGGACGGCGAAAAATGCTGCGACTTCGCAAAGCGGATTCACGCTGCTAGAAGTAGTGGTGGCTATTTTAATTTTAACCATCGGGCTGATGGGAACTGCCTTTGCCATCACTTACGCTTTGCAATTCAGCACGGTCAGCAAAAATTTGACCAGCGCCAAACTGGAAATCATCTCGACAATCGAGGAAGTAGAAGCCTTGCGAAACACGAGACAGCTTGATTACAAGCAAATCGAGAATGCCGGAAACGTGGATAATACCGACTCGCCGAATTTTTTTAGCGGCTTTAGCTCAGGCTTTAAGCCGATTTCGATTAATCCGGGTCCGGACGGAGTTGACGGAACCGACGATGATTTAAAAGATGCGGGAAAAGACGGCAAATACGGAACAGCCGACGATTTTGATAATCCGGCTTTTGCACGCGGCGGATATTCGCGCCAGATTACGGTTACGGATTTGAACGAAACCTTGAAAAAAGTCGAAGTCAGAGTCAGGTATCCGGCGAACAACGGAACGGTCGGCGAGATACGCGGCGTCTCTTATTTGAATGACGAAGCGCATATTACACGATAATTGACGACGGGAAAAGAGGGCGGAGAAATGGTTGAAACGAAATTGAAAAATGATTTGAAGAAGTTGACATCAACGGATAAATACGGCGGCGAACAAGGCGCGGCTCTTGCCATAACGATTATTGTGGTAACGATTTTGGCAGTCGTCGGTTTAACGGCGCTGGCATTCTCCTCGTCCGAAGTGCGGATTGCAGGAAGCGATTTGCAGCGCAC
>CAXSHW010000051.1:0-16932 GCA_964237245.1 uncultured Pyrinomonadaceae bacterium | reverse complement strand
ACTTTTTACGCGGCGGCTTCGTCAATCGAAAAAATGACGAACGATTTCAGCAATATCTTTCAAACAAAGTTCACTCCGACGGCGACGGATTTAAAAACTATCGAAGCCAATCCGCCGCAACCTCTTATGGACGAAGGTTTTACATTCGTTCAATCACTTCAGGAAGACAGCAGCAGATTAAGCGACCTTCGCACCATTCAAGGTTTATCGAACTCAGTCTATCCGCGCGTGAATATCTCCGACGGACCTTACGCCGGTCTTTACGCCAGCGTTATTCCCTATAAAATTTCTTCGATTGCGACGATGGGTTCGACCGGAACGCAGGTTAAACTCGAACGCGAATTTAATAATTATCTCGTCCCGCTTTTTCAATTCGGAATGTATAGCAACGACGATATTGAAATTCATCCGGGACCTCTTTTGACTTTCAACGGGCGCGTTCACAGCAATAAAAATATCTACGCGCTGCAAAATACTCTATTTCTCAATCGTGTAACTGCGGCGGGCGAATTCGTCCGCGACGCCTGGCGAAGCGGAAAGGTCAATGCCGATACCGGCAAAAATAATGTCTGGGTTCGCGTCAACGGCACGGACGTGCAAAGCACAGTCGGAAACGGCAGCGTAAAAGCAGACACTTCAAACGTCGGCGGACCGAATTTTCCCGGCAGCAAAGCCGGTCAGCGCGGTTTTTACACCGGAAGCCCGAACGGTGTCGCTAATCCGAATTGGGAATCGGTGTCGGTCAAATCACCCGCGCCGGGCGCAACCGACAGCTTCGGCGGACAGGTTCTGACGCGCACAACCGGCGCGACGGAAGTTAAATTACCCATTGAAATCGGCGGAAATTCTGCCGCCGAGTTAATAAAGCGTTCATTGCCGTCTGACAGCGACCTTCTCGCCGCCTCGCGTTACCATAACAAATCTCAGATTAGAATTTTGATTGACGACGCGACAGCAGGCAGCGGAACGGCAAATGTCGCCGGAATTCCGGCTGGAAAAGGCGTCGTATTTTCTAACAGCAGCACGGGTTTTACGCCTATTTCTCTCGGTAACGGAAACGTTTTGCGTCACGTTGACGATACGGGCGCTTACGTTTCCAAAGACAAACTTCTCACACAGGTTACAGACAAGAAAAAAAACCAGACGGCAGCAACCGTTCGCGGGATAAAAAACTTTGGCGAAACAGTTAGTGGAAATTATATTCCGCCCGGTTCGGGCATTACGGGAAGAATTTTAATCGAAGTCGTCAAACCTGACGATACGACCATTGACATAACCAAAGAAATTTTGAGTATGGGAATGACCGAAGGCGAACCGAACGGCATCGTCTATTTGCAGAGACCGATGTGGGCGGCGTTCGTGCAGGGAAGCCGCGACCGCGCGGGCGGCGGTTTCGATTTGGTCAGCCTGACGCGAAATTATCAATCCATTGCCGACGGGGAAATTACTGCTCCGCTGTCGCCGATGTTTTATCCTAATCGCGGCTTTCTTAATATGACTGAGCTTACCGCCAATGATGATTTGCTTACCCCAACGCGCGAAGACGTTCCGAGCGGGTATAACGAAATCGTGCCGATAAATGTCTATAACGTGCGCGAAGGCTGGGTCAGAAGCACGATGGAGCCGAAAGACATTTATTACGAACGCGGCGTCACGAGTGTTGTCGAGCTTAATATGCACAATCTGGCGCGTTGGCTGGACGGCATCTACGATAAAAATTTGCTTTCGGGAACAACTGCCGTCAGCTCAAATATCAAAGACGATGAAGGTTATGTGGTTTACGTTTCAGACCGCCGCGGCGACCGCGTTAAACCGGAATATCTCAACACCGGAACTTCCTACGCCAGCACGAACGGCTCGGTTGATAACGAAGAAATTTACGGACCGAACGGAATTTTGGACTCGGGCGAAGATGTCATAGATTTCGGCTGGGACGCGACCAAAGGCGGAGCGAGCAAAAAGGGAACTCTGCAAAACGATACCGCCGAATTGCCGAATACCGGCTTGACTTACCCATACAGTTCCGGTTGGCTCACGGTTCTCGACCGAATTCCGCGTGCAATGTCGGCGATGCGTTATCAAACCACTTTTTTCCGACGCGCCGTTCGCCTTTTCGACGGCGACACGATGAGTTTCAGCGCGGCTGCCGGAAAACTTTCGCCGATTAAAGGAATTACGGTTTCTTCCGAGAATATGATTTATATCTGGGGAAATTTTAATGCGACCGGAATTACGGGAATGCCCGCGAACGGCTCGACGCTCAATGACGGCGGATTTACGGGCGCGCAAGTTCCGTCTTCGATAGTTTGCGATGCGTTTTTTCCGCTGTCAAAAACCTGGTTCGACGCATCGAGCGCTTTATATCCCGAAGGAGTCGGCAACGGCGATACCTACCGGAAGGCTGATGAAAATCTACCTTCGACCGCCGAAAGCACGACGGTTCGAGCGGGCATCATTGCCGGAACGACAATTTCGGCAATTACCGCTTCGCCCGGCAGAAATTCAGCCAACGAAAAAATTAACGGCGGAATTCATAATTACCCGCGTTTTTTAGAGGAATGGAGTTGGGACAACGTAAGCAATCCCTGGAATTACACAGGCTCTTTAGTTCCGCTGTTTCATTCAACGCAGGCGTTTTCCCAGTATGAGGATAATGGAGCGAATATCTATGTGCCGCCGCGCCGCAACTGGAGTTTTGATGAAACATTTCTGACGCCGCAGCATCTGCCGCCCGGAACGCCGTTTTTTCAATACGTCCAAGCCACCAGTTTTCGCCAAAGTTTAAAGTAGATTGAGAGAAATCAGTTGATGAAAAAAATACACACACAGAACAATCAAGCGGGTTTTTCAATCATCGAATTGCTGGTCGTAGCGGTCGTTATGCTGATTGTGATGTCGGCGGTTTTCACTCTGATGCGCGGTTCGATCACGACGGCAAACGCCAATTACGAAATGACAACGGCGGCGCAGGGATTGAGAAACTCCCAGGAATTTCTTAACCGCGATATTCTAGTCGCCGGAGACGGCTTCAAAGGAATCTCCAATATTTGGCTGCCGACGACTTTTGTCGCCCAGTATTTGACGGTGCGTCAGACTTCGGTTTTAGACCCGAGCGGCAGAGGATTTATAAGTATCGGCTCACTTCTTGCCGATAATAATGTGTCGGCGGGCATTAACGTTTTAGGCGCTAATCCGTCTGTTACTCTCACTTCGGTTAAACCGACAACCGACCGGTTGACAATGCTGTCAGCCGACCCGAATTTTTCTTCGATTGATATTCCCGTCGGCGCGATTAACTTAAATCTCGGACGAATAGCGATACCCTCAACGCGCATCGGCGACTTTAAAGCCGGTGAAATTTACTACATCACCAGCGGCGGAACAGGCGTCTTCGGAACGGTTACCGCTGTTGATTCGGCTGCGAAAATGATTTTCTGGTCGGAAGGCGACGCGCTCGGATTGAATCGTCTCGGAACGACCGGCTTATTAGCTGCCGGAACCGGCTTGGGCGCGAGTCCTTCGTCGCTGAGGCGCGTTAATATAATCAATTATTTTGTGGATGCCGACAGCCGTCTGATTCGTCGCACGTTCGGCGTTCAGAACGCGAGTTTTATTGACAGCGTGATTGCCGAGCATGTCGTAACACTGCAATTTCGATACATTTTAGAGCCGACGACAAGCGGGAAAATTTTTGAAAGTCCGAATCCGCAGCTTGACCCTGATCAATCGTCGCGCGTGCGTATGATTGAGGCAAGCGTTTCGGTCGAAACCGCTTATCAACTTCAAGACGGACAGAGACATCAAGTCGAAGGCACTACGCAGGTCGGAGTTCGTAACCTGCAATTTTTGGAAGCTCCTGTTCCGGTAGATGCGGAAGGAAACTCGGCGCTTCCGAATCCGGGTCCGACGCCGATGCTTACGCCGACACCGACACCGACACCAACTCCTACACCGACGCCGATTTACTGCGCTTCCGGTGATAAACCTAGTAAAACCGGATGTATTTGTAAACTTCCGATGACCGTTCAAAGCAACGGTAAGTGCAACTAAAAGACAAGAGGATTCAAATTATTCGGTTAATTTAATCGTTGCGTGAGATTTATTTCAGACTGTAAAACATTTGTGATTTGCGAGCTTACATTGTGATCTTTGTAGGCTCGCAAAGTATATTGAAAATAATTTCCAATTCAATGCGCCGGCGTCAAATCAAGGCGAAAATTTCTTCAAACTTATTTTAGTTTTCCCGTCTGCGGTTGAATTCTTTATCTTTTTATTCAGTAATGTAACCGCTCGGCACGGGAATATCTTCCGCGTTACCGAATGCAACGGAATAAAGCGAACCGTCGAGACTTTTGAGAACATACCAGACGCCGAGCGACGGGCGATAAACTCCGACATCGGCTTTGCCGTCGCCGTCGAAATCCGCCGGAACGGGTTTGTCGGTTGAGACGCCGAACTGCACGGCTGAAAAACCATCGCGGCTGTTTTGTTTATACCAGACGCCGTTTGACGGGCGATAAACGGCGACATCCGTTTTTCCGTCACCGTCGTAATCGGCGGGAACCGGTTTGTCGGTCGAAACGCCGAATTGAATACTCGAAAAACCGTCACGGCTTTTATTTATATACCAGGTAGCTTCGGACGGACGAAAAACGGCGACATCTGTAATTCCGTCCGCGTCATAATCGCCCTGCGCCGTTTTGTCGGTGCTGTTGCCGAATTGAATCGCGCCGAAACCCTGTGTGCTTTTGAGCAGATACCAGACGCCGTTCGACGGACGATAAACGGCAAAATCACTTTTGCCGTCGCCGTCGTAATCGCCGACAACCGGAACATCGCCGTTTGCGCCGAACTGAACTGCGTAAAAATTCCCGGTCGAACTTAAAATTACATACCAGACGCCGTTTGAAGGTCGCCAGACGGCATAATCGGTTTTGCCGTCGCCGTCGTAATCGCCCGCAACCGGCTTATCTCCGCTCGCGCCGAACGGAAAAGATTGAAAACTTCCGTCGCTGCTTTTCAAACTGAACCAGGTTCCGTTTGAAGGACGAAAAACCGCGACATCGCTTTTCGTGTCGCCGTCGAAATTTGAAATCGCCGTTCCCGAAAGAGTATTTTTGTTTGTCGTGTAAATATAATCGCCCGAAGTTGTGCCGTCGCTGTTGGCGGCGTTTCCGGCGGCATAAAAACCGACTTTTCCGACTCGCTGAGCGGGCGCGTTCCAGATAAAATTCCAGGATTTCGAGCCGAATTGCGTCGGTATAATGCCGCTTTGAGTATGTTCGACGTATTTCCGCTGATTTCCAAGCACGATGCCGGTAACGGTCTGTAACTGTTGCGGCGATTGCGCCGGCAAAGTAAACGTGCCGACATTTTTCCCTTGCGAATCAAGCGCCGTAAGTTGAAAACCATAGATTACCGCATCCGATTGGCTGGTCGTAACGGTTATCGGAATTGCTTGATTAGGCAAATAATTTGTTGGAACGCCCGCAATCGCAACGCTGCCCGTGCCGCTGTTGACCGGAAAGCTTGTGTGACAAGCCGTGCAATTGTCTTCGTTCGGCGCGCTCGTGTGCGACGGACTCGGACCGGAGGCAAACGCGCCGACCGTTTCATATTTATCGGAAAAATTGACAAAACAAAACACTGCCAGAACGCAGGCAGAGACGAGAACAATTAGCTTGATAAAAATAATTCGCGGTAAAACAAATTTCATTTTCGGGATTCCTTTTCAAGAAGAATTTTGCAGCGACTATTTGACGCTTTTTTTCGATGGAAAGTTTGGAAAATCAGACTTCTAAAGTTAAGTTTACCAAATTTCGAGTTTTGAATCTCCAGTTTTTATTTTGAAGTTTTACGCTAAAAAGCGTCTTGACCGACGAAATATAATTGCGAATCGAAATCAACTTCGTGTTTGCGCGGCTTTATTTTTTCGTAAGTTCCGTCTTTGTGCAGAAGCTGCGCGTTGACATTATCACGCAGATAAATTTCCAAAACTTCTTCTTTGAGATATTTTTTCAAATCCGGGTCTTTAATCGGAACGACGGCTTCGACTCTGCGGTCGAGGTTGCGGTTCATCCAATCGGCGCTTCCGATGTAAATTTCTTCTTTGCCGTCGTTGGCGAAATAAAAAATGCGGCTGTGTTCGAGAAAACGACCGACGACCGAGAGAACACGAATGTTTTCCGAAAGTCCTTTGATTTCCGGTCGCAGAGCGCAGATGCCGCGCACGATTAAATCAATTTTTACGCCGGACTGCGAAGCCTTGTAAAGCGCGTGAATGATTTTAACGTCGGTCAAGCTGTTTATTTTTACAAAAATTTGCGCCTTTTTGCCGTCAATACAATGTTTGGTTTCGCGCTCGATCAGTTCGAGCATTTTTTCGCGCAAATTTACGGGCGCGACCAGTAAGCAGCGATATTCGGTTTGAAACGAATAGCCGGTTAGAAAATTGAATAAATCCGTCGCATCCGCGCCGATGTCCGCATCGCTCGTCAAAAGTCCCAAATCCGTATAAATTTTTGAAGTCGTCGAATTATAATTGCCTGTCGAAAGATGAACGTAGCGGCGCAATTCGTTGTGTTCGTCGCGCACGACGAGCGTCACTTTCGAGTGAGTTTTTAATCCGCGCATTCCGTAAATAACGTGGACGCCTTCGGCTTCGAGCCGCCGCGCCCATTCGATATTGTTTTCTTCGTCAAATCTCGCCTTTAATTCAACAAGCGCGGCAACCTGTTTGCCGTTTTGACTGGCTTTAATCAAAGAATTGACAATCGGCGAATTTTTGCCGGTGCGATACAGACAAATTTTTATCGCTCTGACCGATTCGTCTTCGGCTGCCGCTTCGATAAAATCCGTCACAGTGCTGTAAGCCGTGTATGGATGATGAACGAGAATATCTCGTTCTTTCAGCGTTTCAAAGATATTTTCAGGTTGCTGCAAAACGGCGGGAATCGAATAGACAATCGGTTTGTCCTTTAAGTCAGGACGATTAAGCCCGTAAAGCGACATCAAATCCGGTATATTTAAAACGCCGTCGAGCCGGTAAACGTCCGTTTCGGTCAAACCGATGGAAGAAGTCAGATAACGTTCCACTTCATCCGGCATCGTCGCGTCAACTTCGAGGCGCACGGGAAAGCTGAAACGTCTCTGCTGGTAAAGCTCGCGTTCCATCGTTCGCAGTAAATCGCCCGCTTCGTCTTCGCGCAGTTCAAGGTCGGCGTCGCGCGTCAGACGAAACAGATAACATTTGTTCGTCCGCATATTCGGAAAAAGTTTCTGGACGTTTGCCGCGACGATTTCACCCAAAAGCACGAATTTCGTTTCGTCCTGATTAATTGCGACAAGACGCGGAATGTTCGGCGGCAACTTAACGCGAACAAAGCGTTTGTCGTTATAAAGATGCGTGATTTTGTCGTGATTGAAACTTTTATTCGGCTTAACCATCACGCCGAGATTGACGCTCAAATTCGAGATATAAGGAAACGGATGACTGATGTCAACGGCTTGCGGCGTGAGAACCGGAAAGACGTTTTTCATAAAATAAGCGTCAACTTTTTTCCGCGCGTCTCTGTCCAAATCTTGATAGGAAATGATTTTTACGCCCGCTTCACCGAGCTGCGGCAAAATTTCTTTGTGCAGACAGCGCATTTGTTTCGACAGCATCGGAAGCAGATGCTCGCGGATTTTTATCAATTGTTCCGCCGAAGAAAGTCCGTCGGGCGAGAGTTTGAAAACGCCTTCGGAAATTTGCTCTTTCAAACCCGAAACGCGAATCATAAAAAATTCGTCCAGATTGGTCGAGAAAATCGAAAGAAATTTCAAACGTTCGAGCAGCGGCGTTTTGTCGTCGAGCGCTTCTTCTAAAACGCGGCGATTAAATTCGAGCCAACTGAGTTCGCGGTTAAAAAGATAGCGCGAATCGTCAACCGGTAAATGTTTGTCCGCGCTCTTCTCGTCATGCGCGGTTTTTTGAGCAGCCTGAGTCATAATTTAATGGTAAACGGTAAGTGGTAAATGGTAAATCTGAAAATAAGTTTTACCACTTTCCATTTACCATTAGAAGAAACGCACGCGCTTTCTGGATTTCGGAGGCGGAACAATGCTGCACGAATAATTGGAGACGAGTTCGACGCTATCAATGTTCCAGCCGACAACTGCCGTGTTGAGGTCTTCGCCGAAACGCCATTTAAACTTGACTGTTTTGCCTTGCGCCGAAGCCGGAAGCAAAACTCTGGTCGTTATGTAACCATTTGAATTTCCCGTCCAAGCCTGTCTCGTGCCGAGCGGATTTTGGTTGTCGCCCAAAGCTCCGGTGTAACCGTTTTCCAAAAACGCGCCGCCCGCGTCCAAAATATCTTGAAACGCCGCGCCGCCGATGCTGATTTCCAGAACGCCGCCGTCCCAGCCTTTTTCCGTGTTGAAATTGTTTCGGAATTTTAGAACAGCCGCCGCCGTTTCGACGTTGTAGCCCGGCGATTCCAAATCCGCGCTGCCGTGTTTTCCTAAATTCGGCGTAAATGCCGAATTCGGATTCGTGTCGGCGGCATCATTTTTAGTCGTCCAATTTTCGCCGAAAACGGTTTGCGTGCTTTTCCATTCAGCGGGCAGATTCGGCGCGGAAACGGCGTCGAAATTTTCCGTGTTTCCGATTACAGGTTTTCCGATTATCAAAACGCGATTTTCGATTTTCGCGCCGAGACTGCTGTTTATGTTGAGCGTCAGAGGCAAAACGGAGCCGCAGCTTTGATTTGCGGGAACGGTAAAATTTATTGTTTTCGTAACCGTCTGATTGTTCGGCACGTCTCCGTAATTTCCGAGACTGCCGCCGACGATTTGCACAGTTGTTCCGAACGCGGTTTTGCCGGCAGAATTTGTCAGCGGAACGCTCAAAGAAAGCGTTTCGTTCGGTTCGGCGTAACCGTTGTTATTGCCGCTCGCGTCGGAAAACGTAAAATCCGGTGTTTGAAGCAGATTCGGCGAATCAAAGGCTTCGGTAACGTTCGCCGGAGAAACGGAATTAATTTTCGCGCTAAAACCCATTCCGCGAATTCTAAAACCTTCCCAAACGTCGGCGACATCGGCTTCAGATTCGCCGGCGGTCGCGCCGCTCGCTTGCGCTGTTGCTAAAATCGCGTCGCGTTCCTGAAGAAAAGTCGGATTGAGCGGCGCGATTTTCATCGCGTCCGTAACGATCTGCAAAATTTTACGGTTGCCCGTTTCCCAGCCGAGTCGGGCGACGAATCGCGCGCGAACTTCCCACAGCGCGTTGCTCCAAATTTCACCGGCAGTGTGAGTTTCGTCGCACGTCGTCGAACCGAAAGCGCCGCGCGGATACGCGCTGATCGTGCCGATTTGCGTCGGAGTTCCGATTTCCGTATTGCAATCGGCGTTCAAATGCCGAAAAGTAAGCGGACTATGCGGCTTTCCGTTCGGTCCGACCGCAGCCATTATCGCTTTTGGAAAACGCCGAATCCCGTAATAATTATTGCCTGTAAAATTCGGTTTGCCCAGATAAGTAGCGTAAGCGCCGAACGGATAAACGCCGTCAATCGGGTCGGTCGGCGACGACAGCAGCGAAAGCGCGTAAAAATCCGACCAGCCTTCGCCCATTCCGAGCGACATATAACTGCTCAAACCTGTCGAATTGCCGTGCAGACGGTTTGAAAGCCCGTGCGTGAGTTCGTGAATGACAATGCCGGCATCGAGGTCGCCGTCAAAATTCGGCTGCGGGGCGTTCCATAAAAACATCTGCATTCGACCGCGCGCGCCATCGGCGGGCGCTGCGAAACTCGCGTTGTTCACGCCGCTCGAATCCTGCGCTTCGGCGGAAATTCGGTCATTTCCCGCGCCGCCGCGTTCGAAATTGTCGGTTTGAAAATTTCCGGCTTGTTCGTTAAAACCGAGACGATACATTTCGTCGTGATACCGGTTCGCAATGTAAAAAAGCTGCGTTACGATGCCGTTTTGATAAGCCGTAATCGGATAAGTCTGCGGCGAAGGATTGGGCGCGTCACCTGTATTCGTATTCGGATTTCCGGGCGAATACGCGAAAACAAAACTACGATTCGGATTACCGATTGTCAAGCCTTGCGAGTCAACGCCGTCCGTGCCGTCGCGGTCAATTCCGGCTTCGACCGCGTTTCCGTCCGTTTTATTTCCGCCGTCTGAAATCCAGCCTTTGTTATTAAATGTAAAAGGCGCTTCGTTGCCGACGAGCGTTACATTTTCGCGGTTTATCGCCGCGCCCTGCGTTCCGAGCGTCGGGTCTTGCAGTCCGGGCGAAAAGGGAAACGGACTTTGCGCGACATTTATCATCGAATTCGGATTCGTATAAACGCTGAAAGTGGCAGATTCTGATTGGTCTGCGGAGATGTTTTTGCGCCACAGCATCGCGCCCGTTTCCGCATCAACGATAACGTAATAAGCATTGACTTTTTCCCAAATCAAAACGCGCCACGCCGTTCGCGCCACTCCGGGTTCGACGGGAAAATAAATTTTTTCTGCGGTCGTTGCCCAATCGCCTTTGCCGAAAACTGTTTTTAGATCGTTTGAAGCGGCATCATTTTGTAAAAAATTATTTGTTTTCGGTTGACGATTTATGTAATTGTAAGCCAGATTTACGGCGTCGAGCGGATTGCCGAAATCAATCGAAAGATTTTTATAATCCAAATCCGGCGCGAGATTATTGACGACGCGAATTATTTCGCCGCTTTTCGTGAATCCGGCTTTTAATTCACCCCGAAAAACCGGAACGCCGTTGATTTCCTGTTTAAATGAAGTGAAAGAAAGATTTCCGTCAGGATTCGTATAATCGGCGGCGAGTTTTAAATCGTCGGCTTGATTTTCGCTCACGCCGAGCAATTCATTGTTTTGTTTGACGAAACCGCGAAGAATTTCCGTTCGCTCGTCGGTTGAAGGCGCGGACAAAAACGCGCGACCTTGTTTGACATCGGGCGCGATGACTTCCGGCGTTTCGATGTCGTCGTTGTATTCGATTTTCAAGGTCGGAACTTTCCGGCGAAGCGCGTCTTCGCCCGCGACAAATTTTTCGCGCGCGTCAGCAATCTTAAAAGCCTTTTTCCCGGACGATTGGCGGAACTTCTCTAAAGTTTCGCTCCGTGTTTTGTCCGCGCGAATGTCGTAATTTTCCAGATTGTCTTCGTGACTTTCAGTCTGTCGAAAACCGGCTTTGTCGGCTTTCGAGTGAAATTGAGACGGCAAAAAAGCGACGACCGTAATCAAAACTAAAACAATAAAACTGCACAGAACCTGACGAAGTTTTTTCGCTTTAAATTTCTTTCGCGCAAATAAATTTTTCATAAAATAACCTGACGAAAAGTGAGAAATAACCTGTTAAATAAAGAAAAAATTTTCTAAAACTCAAACCGAAAATGTTTCGCCGCGCTCGGTATAGAAATCTCGATACAATTTGTTATGATATTATTTTCGGCGAAAATAAACTCTCAGCCTTTCTGCAAAATATCGAATTGAGGTTTGATGCGTGTTTTTTCCAAAACCGAATAAATTTAACAGTTTCAAAACTTCATTTTTATGAAAAAATTACTTTAAGTCAAGCATTTATCAACTGAACGGAAAAACACAAGTGGAAGAAATTTTCGGCAAAAACGGCGTTATCGCCAAATATCACAAAGATTACGAATATCGCGTCGGGCAAATTAAAATGGCGGAAGCCGTATTGCGTGCTTTTGAAGAGAAAAAGCATTTGATCGTCGAAGCGGGAACGGGAACGGGGAAAACGATGGCGTATCTGGTTCCGGCAATCGCGGCGGCAATCGGTCAGAAAAAGCGCGTCATAATTTCGACCGGAACGAAAAATTTGCAGGAACAGTTGATGGAAAAAGATATTCCGTTTCTGCAAAAGGTTCTGCCGAAAAAGTTTACGGCGGCGGCGATGAAAGGTCGCTCGAATTACGCCTGTCTTTACCGCATCGCCAAAGCGGAAAATCAGCCGATTCTGGAAGGCTTGGACGAGATGGATTATTTCGAGGACGTTCGCCATTGGGCGCGTGAATCGGAAACCGGCGACCGTTCGGAACTCGTCAATTTGCCGGAAAATATTTCGTTTTGGAGCAGAATCAACGCGAAATCGGAAACCTGTCTCGGTCAAAAATGTCCCGATTTCGAGCCGTGTTTTATCACCCGAATGCGCCAGCGAGCCGAAGACGCCGATATTGTGATCGTCAATCACCATCTTTTTTTCGCCGATTTGAATTTGCGCGGCAACGAATACGGCAGAGTTTTGCCCGATTACGCCGCCGTGATTTTTGACGAAGCGCACTTGATCGAAGACATCGCCGCCGATTATTTCGGTTTTCAGGTGTCGAGTTTTCAAATTGACGAACTCGTCCGCGACGCCGACGCGCTGCCGATCACCGACGCGCACGCGACCAGAGATTTGACGAAACTCGCCGCGAGAATCATCGGACTCGCCGACCAATTTTGGATTCGTTTCGCGCAAGGTCGCGGGCAGGACGGGCGTTTTCCGTTGCTGCCGAACGCTTTCGCGCAAAAAGTTAAAAATGAAATTCAGCCGACGCCGCTCGGCGAAGCCTATTTCGCGCTCGACGCCGCGCTCGAACGACTCGAAACTGCGGTTGACGTTTACGCCGAGAAAATGACCGAAGCCGAATCGCTCGTCCGCCGCGTTCGTCAGGCGCGTTTCGACCTCGATTTTATCTGTTCGCAAGCCGAAAAAAATTACGTTTACTGGCTTGAAAAACGCGGGCGCGGAATGTTTCTGCGCGCGTCGCCGATTGACGTTTCACAGCTTTTGCAGGAAAAACTTTTCGATAAACTCGAAACCGTCGTTTTGACCAGCGCGACGCTTTCAACCAACGGTAAATTCGATTTTATCAAAGACCGTTTGGGCTTGGATTCGGATAATAAAAAAACCGAAACTCTGCTTGCGCCCTCGTCTTTTGATTATCAAAAACAGGCGATAATTTATTTGCCGAAAGCGATGCCAGAACCGCGCGCCCCGGAATTTAATCAAATGGCGACAGCCGAAATCGTTAAACTTCTGCAAATTACAAATGGTCGCGCTTTTGTTCTTTCGACCAGTAATTCAGCGATGAATACTTTGTTTGAACTCGTCTCGATGCGCGTCAATTTCCCGTGTTTCGTGCAAGGCTCGATGTCAAAAGCCGGTCTTTTAGAAAGATTCCGCAAAACGCCGAACGCCGTTTTATTCGCCACTTCGAGCTTCTGGCAAGGTGTTGACGTGCAGGGCGAACAGCTTTCCTGCGTGATAATTGACAAACTTCCGTTCGCCGTCCCGACCGACCCGATTGTCGCGGCGCGAACCAGATTTATAGACGACAGCGGCGGAAAATCCTTCTTCGATTACAGCGTTCCGCAAGCCGTAATTTCGCTCAAACAGGGAATCGGACGACTTATCCGCAGCAAAACCGACAAAGGCGTCATCGCTCTGCTTGACCCGCGCCTGAAAACAAAAGGTTACGGCAGAGATTTTTTGAACAGTTTGCCGAAAACCAGAGTTACCAGCGATTTGCGCGATGTTGCTATAATGTTCGACGGAGGTAAATCGAATGCAAGCGATTTTAGATGAAATAGTTGGAAAATTACGAGCATCGGAAAATTACAAATGGGATTAAAGTTACTGACTAAATGTAAATAAATTTATGAAAAGATTTTTCAAATTTTTAGCAGTTACAATTCTAGCTTTCTTTATTGGTTTAATTTTTTATTTAATCGTTCCGATACCAACTTCGTCTAAAGAATCAATAACAGAAAATTTTCCAAAAGATAAAACTGTCGAATTTGTTGCTACTCAACAAAATAAAGGGAAAAAATGTGATGCAAATACATTTTATATTAAAAAAGAATACATCGGATATTCAGATTCGGAAGTAATAGACGAGCATTGTGCCAACTTGCAAAACGAAATGGTTGATGCGGCTTTTGAAGGAAATCTTGATAAAATTCGTTCGCTTTTAGCGCAAGGTGCGAATGCGAATTCGAGAGCATTTCCGAGTCGTGGAAACGGCGACGCATATTCGCCAGTAATTATCGCGGCTATGCAGAAACAAACGCAAGCAGTCAAACTTTTACTTGATAACAGCGCAAATGCGAATGATCATTTTACTTGTTGTATGTCTTCACAATCTTTACTTATGATTGCGGTTGGAGGAAATGATTTAGCTACAACAAAACTTCTGCTTTCTCGCGGGGCGAACATAAATTTCAAAAGTGAATTTGGCGATAATGATGTTTTTACCGAAGCGACAAGAACAGGAAATCAGGAAATTTTTAATTTGCTTGATTCCGCCTGCGCTAAATCTGTAATGTGTCGCGCTGAATCACGCGCTTTAAGGTTATTTAGTGCAATACATAAACTTATAAAATAAAATTGAAGTAAATTCTAACAAATTCTGTCTTTTACGAAATAACGATTAAGCAATTCTTTTAATGCCCCGATTCCGGTGCTAATAATTGATAAAAGTTAATGGACAATCATTTGATAATCACTTTCGTCATTTTAATCGCCGCGCTGATTTTGTTTTTGACGGATAAATTGCCTGCCGACCTTGTGGCTTTGCTGGTCGTCGTCGCGCTCGGCGTAACCGGAGTTTTGACAACGGCTGAAACTTTTTCGGGTTTCAGCCGTTCCGCCGTGATTACGATTATGGCGATTTTTATTCTGGCGGAAGCTCTGCAGAGAACCGGCGTAACCGAACAGGTCGGCAATATTTTGCTGAAAGTCGGCGGCAGAAGCGAATTGCGATTAGTCGTTGTCGTGATGATCGCGGGCGCGTTTTTGTCTTTGTTTATGAATAATATCGCGGCGGCGGCGGTTTTGCTTCCGGCGGCTTCGGGCGCGGCAAAAAAAGCCGGTGTCAACACTTCGCGCGTTTTGATTCCGCTTGCTTTCGGAACGATTTTGGGCGGAATGGCAACACTTTTGACAACCGCGAATATCGTTGTCAATTCGATTCTCAGCGACAACAATATCGAAAATTTCAGCCTTTACGATTTCGCGCCGGTCGGAATTCCGATGGTCGTTGCGGGAATTTTATATGTCGCATTTGTCGGGCGAAAATTTCTGCCGGGCGATTCGCCGATTGAACGAACGCTCGCGCCGAATAAGGAAAATCAAAGCGATTTGATCGCCGCATATCACTTAGGCGAAAACTTATTTCGCGCCCGTGTTCCCGAAAAATCAATATTGATTGACAAACCTCTCGCCGAAAGTCATCTGCGCGAAGATTTCGGCGTCAGCGTCGTCGCTATCGAACGCAAAAACAAAAAACTTTTTGCGCTTTCGCCGGAAACTAAAATCAAAGACGGCGATACGCTGATTTTGGAAGGCGACGAAACCGATTTCAGGCAGCGTGACGTGCAGCCGTTTATGGAATTTTTACCCGCGCCTGAATGGAGCGAAAGCGAACTCGAATCGCGGAATGTCGAGGTCGTCGAAGCAATGCTCGCGCCGCGTTCGCGCCTGATTGACCAAACTTTGCGCGAATCGCATTTCCGCGAAAAATACGGAATGACCGTTTTGGCAGTCTGGCGCGGCGACCGTGAAATTATTACCGGAATCGCCGATATTCCGCTTGTTTTCGGAGACGCGCTGCTGCTTCAGGGAACGCGCGATAAACTTCCCGTATTGGCTGACGACCCTGAAATTATTTTGCTGATGTCGAAGGAAGACGCGGAAATTACCGTTCCCGACAAAGGACGCGCGGCGCTGATGATTTTCGTCGCCACGCTCGTTTTCGCTGTCGCGCTGCCTGATTTGACCGGCGCGATTATGCTCGGCGGCGCGTTGGCGATGATGCTGACGAGAATTTTAACGACCGAACAGGCTTATTCGTCAATCAGTTGGAACAGCATTTTTCTCGTCGCGGGTATGCTGCCGATGGGAATCGCGCTGACGAAAACCAATGCCGCCGGGCTGATGGCAAACGGAGTTGTTGCCCTTCTCGGCGGGTATGGCGCACTCGCTCTTCTCGCCGGACTTTTTATTTTAACCACTCTTTTGACGCAAGCCGTCAACGGCGCGGTCATCGCAACCGTCGTCGCGCCGGTTGCGATTCGCATCGCGCAGCAGACAAATATAAATCCGCGCGCTCTCGTAATGGGTGTCGCGCTCGCTACTTCGATGGCTTTTATCACGCCGCTCGGTCATCCGGTCAATGTTCTGGTAATGAGTCCGGGCGGCTATAATTTCCGTGATTATATGAAAGTCGGCGTTCCGCTTTCGATAATTTTATTTGTCGTTGTGATGATTTTCTTGCCTATTTTCTGGCGTTTGTGATAGAAATTATTCAAAAAAATTAAAGGAGAGTTTTGAATTTATATGAGAAAAAATATCGCCGCCTTCTTTTTAACCGCGCTTTTGTTTTTTGCCTTTGTCTTCTCTACCGATGCGCGGACTAATATCGCAAATCGCTTCGACCAAACGAACACCACAAAGCTGAAAATCGTGAAAAAACCGATTCCGAGAGCGGGAAAATGTTCGCAGTCTTCAGGTTTGGCTGTTGTCAGAGTGACTTTTGACAAATCCGGCGTAATTTCAAGCGCTGAAATCTTTAAATCTTCGGGCTGCGATAATTTCGACAAAAATGCGTTGAAATCCGCTCGCGCCATCGAATTTGAACCGCAAGTCGAAAACGGCGAAGCGGTAACGGTGTCCAAACAGGTTGAATATAAATATATAAGATTTTAAGGCGAATTTACTTTCGGCGCGTGGTTTGCCGAAACACTTGAAAGACGGTTAAAATTTCAATATAAAATTTATGCCATCTTTTTATGAAGTAATGATTGAACGCAACTTTTCGAGCGCGCACCAGTTGCGCGGCTATAAGGGGAAGTGCGAAAACCTTCACGGTCACAATTATAAAATCGAGATTTTCGCGCGCGGCGCGGAATTGAATAATATCGGTTTGC
>CAXSHW010000050.1:25095-30796 GCA_964237245.1 uncultured Pyrinomonadaceae bacterium | reverse complement strand
AACAACAATTGCGAAATCCGGCAATCGCTTTTAGCTAATTTGAGAAAGTCCTAAATCATTCACTTTTCACTATTGGTTTTTCACTTTTTTACGCAGTAATTATCACGGCTTTCGCGCCGGTCAACTCCGAAAAATCTTTGGTAAAAATCGTATCAACGCGGCGAATGCGGGCGATAACGTCGGTTATTTCCTGAGTCGAAATAAAACCGTCTTCGACGTGCGCGATTGCCCAGACGGGAATGTGAGAGGCAGTTTGCAGAATTTCTTCGAGATGACGCAGATATTGATATTTCGTCTCGACCGGAGAGCCGAGCCTGCCGCTCTGCGCCGCTTCCATATCGCTCCAAAACCCGTCGCCGCCGCGCAGCCATTCTTCGCGCCAGGCTGTTCGACCTAAAAATTCGCGCAAACTCTTTTTGTGCGCTTGCGGCAATCTGAGAAACATCAAATCGGCTTCGCGGCTTTCGGCGATAAATTCATAAGCCGTGCGATTTTGACAGGCGTTAATTTGATCATTGTTGACCGGTTCGGGCAAAATGCTCCACAGGCGTCTGAAAACTGCTGAAAGCGGCTGGCGCAATTCACGGTTTTCTTCGGTAAAAGACAAAACGTAATCGCCGACGCTCATTGCGATGCTCAATGCAATCGCGTGCGCGACGGGCGACGCGAGATTTTCGATGTTGTTTCTTACGTTGTCAAACCACCAGGCGTCGGTTTCGTTAAACCAATTTTTGAGTGATTCGTTTTGCGGGCGATAGCGCGGAACGTAAGCGTCTTCCAAAACGAGCATGACATCATCTTCGGATAATTTTTCCGCGTTGTTTTGAATCGCGGCGAGAGCTTTTGTCCAGGCTGATTGCGTCAAATCATTTGCCGAGACGCGCGCGTTCCAGCGTTTCAGATACGCGCCGAGATTCGGTTCGCTCGTAAAAGGCAAAGCCGCCGAAGCGAATTTCAGACGGCGCAGAACATTCAGTTCAAAAGCCAGCCAACTTTTTGGCGCGGCAGCCGATTTGTTAAGCATACAATATAGTGCTGAATGGTAAGTGGTAAATGAGCCTTTAATTCTATTGGAATTTATAAATAATATCGAAATCTATTACTGCTTTCTTTTGTCGGATTTACCATTTACCATTTACCGTTTACCGTTTACCATTCAAATCTTAGTGCTTTCGTGATAAGAATCCAATTCTTCCGAGCCTTCGAGCGATAAAATCATCTTGACGACCGTCGGGTCAAATTCGATGCCCGCCCATTCGGTCAAATGTCGTCTGGCTTCGGCGGCGGAAAACGGCTTGCGATACGGGCGAGCTTCGGTCAAAGTCGCGTAAGTGTCGGCGACGCGCAAAATTCTCGCGCCGAGCGGAATTTGTTCGCGTTCCAGAGCGTCCGGGTAGCCGCCGCCGTTCCACCATTCGTGATGCCAGCGAACGAGCAGTTGAACAGCGCGATTCAGCCCGCGTTTTGCCGCTTCCTGTTCGCCGATAACCGTGTGTCTCTGCATATCAACCAGCTCATCTTCACGCAATGTCCGATTGGCTTTGATGTAATCGCGGTTCATCGTCAATTCGCCGATGTCGTGAACGAGCGCGGCTTGGCGCAGGGAAAAAAGATCGTGCGCGGCGAAATAAAATCGCTGCGCCAAAATGTTCGCAACCTCAGCGATGCGCGTCGCGTGCGGAAACGGATAGCCTTCAAATTCGTCAATCGCGCGGGCGATTTTCAGCGTCTGCTCATCTGCACTCGATTCTTTCAACGAAAGATTTTGCATAATTCCGAAGTCAATTTAACTATTTTCTTCGCAAAGTGTCGAGCAGCATTTTCGCTTCCGGGTGTTTCGGGTAAATCGCCAGCAATTTGTTCAGTTCGCCTTCGGCGCGTTTCGCAAGCCCGAACTGCATAAAAAATTCAGTCAGCATAATCCGGTAATCGGGATTTTTTTCGTCGAGTTTAATGGCGGTTTGCAGTTCTGTCTCGGCTTTATGACGCTGGTTTTTGTCCGAAGAGAGAGCCAAGCCGTAGTAGGCGTGAAAACGCGCGTTGTCGCTTGCAAAATGCGCGGCGCGAGCCAGAAAGGGAATCGCCGCGTCAAATTCTTCGTCCGCAAGAAGACTGAATCCCTGTTCAAAATCTTCCATTGCCTGCTCTAATTCTTTTTGCGAGCTTGCGCTGTCCGTCGCCAGAGTCGTTTTTCGTATTTTCTCCTTAGTTTCCAATTCTTTGCGAATTTTAAAGTCATATACTTCACGGCTTTTTTCGTAGCGCAAGGTGTCGTAGGCTTGAGCGAGTCTGCCGAAGGCTTGCTGAACGCGGTGCTGAAGCTGTGTGTCGGCTTCTTTATGAAACAAATCCGGGTGAAAGCGTTTTGCCAGCGCAAAATAAGCCTGCTTGATTCGCGTCTGGTCGGTTTTCGGCTCGATTGCTAAGGTTTCGTAAAAATTGGTGGATTCTTCAACTTGCGTGAGATAGTTTTCGAGCGAAAGTATTTCGGCGACAGGTTCAGATTTTTTAACCGGCTGTTTTGCTTTCCAGGCTTTCGGCGGCTCATTTTTCAGCGGCGCGAATTCAGTAAACGTCGGCGTTTTTTGTCCTTTTACCAGACTGATGTTAGCCAATAAAATATCCGAAGTTTTTCGGTCGGAAAAAGCCGCGTTCCGGTTCGGGCGATTCAAAAAGCCGCCGAGCCACAAAGTATAAAGAATTTTCAGAGTTTCCAAATCAGACAAACCGCTTAGATTTTTTATAGTTTCGATGCTCAAGCCGGAATCTTCAAATCTTGAAAAAACAAAAGATTCCTGCGGCGATAAATCTATCTGAACGGGCGTCGCCGATTTAGCGGTAAAAATCTCCTGCAAACTTTTGAATCTGGAAATGACCGCTTTGCCCGGTAAACTTCTGGCATAGTCCACGAGCAATTTGTTCAATTCGATTCTGAAACGTATGTCGCCTTTGACCCTGACGAGCGGGCTGAAAGTCCACTCGCCGTCGAGCCAATCGAAACCGCTTTTCAGGATTTCTTCGATTTGCCTGACGAAAAACCGGTCAATTTCAGGTTTTGAAAATAAACCGGTTTTTATTAAAGTTTGAGCCAGCAGAAAATCATTGGGAAAATCCGAAAAATTTGCGAGCTGTTCTTTCAAAATTTTGCCGTCGCGCAAAAGCATCTCAAAAAGTCGAAACGAACGCGCGTTTGAAACGGCAAAGACGACTTCGCCCGCGTCGAAATAGACAACCGTTTTCTGTGATTCGCTGCCGACGCGCAGCGAGCCGTTTAAGCGCGCTTGCGCAGTTTCCACCAGTAGTTCGGCAAGCGGATGCTGGCGCAAATTTCCTTTTATTTCCAGATTGTTCTGAGAAGTCATACGGGAATCGGTTTGGAAAGCGTTGGAGTGATCGGGCAATTTGCCTCGTTTTTATAATAGCAAATTTTCAGGTCAAATTTGTGAAAATATTTTCGGTTTTGCGGATTAAATTAAAATATCCAGTGACCTTGAATAAATTCGTTCGGGAATAGCGTTAAAAATAACAGAGACCAGATGGTAATCACCGAAAACCAAAAACGGCGCTCGGGCGTATTAATTCAGCAGCGAATAAATCGCAAGTCCGAAAGGCGCAGCCAAAATTTAAATTGTCGTTTGACGCGCTTTGATTTCGCGCCTCTTGATTTGAAAACGATCTTTGAGGTTCTTTCATAAAAGTTTCCGGCAATTTTAACGGACAAAAATGCGGTTGTAATTTAATTTGAAGTTTTATAAACAGATTTGTTGTTCGGTTATTTTAGTTGAACAGCGCTTCTGAAATTTGAGCAACGCATTTCTGTTTTAAATGATGTTTTTGAATTTGGCAACAACGTCGCTTCATTTATGAAAATGTTATGACAGCGGGGAGTTTACGACGACGCTTGAACGCCGAATTTTGTTTTATCTAAATTAATTACGGCTAAAGGAGATTTTGTCGAAAATGCAGATTTCCCGTTTAATCGGAAAGAATTTTGCAGACAGAAAAGCGCGACGATACAGGCGAAAAAATCTAAACTCAAAAATCTAAAAAGCCGTCGTATAAATCTTGCGGACAACAAACTGCGGTTATTCAATATCAAAGAAATGTGTTAAAACATTATTACGACAACATTTTCCCCTTCCCGAAGTTCAAATAAAACAAGGAAACTATTTAATGAAACGCTTTTATTTTGTTTTAGTCGGTTTAATTATAATTTCGTCCTGGTTTGCGGCGGGCTTTAAGACGACCGCTCAAAGCGAAACGGAAAAATCGGGCGAATCTCCGGTTGTGTCGCCGAACATTGTCATCAGCCAATTTTTCGGCGGCGGCGGAAGCGCGAACGCGCCTTATGCCAACGATTTCGTCGAACTTTTTAATCGCGGAAGCGCGCCGGTCAACCTCAACGGCTGGTCAACTCAATACGCTTCGTCGAGCGGAACAAATTGGCTGGTTACGCCTCTGTCGAACATCACATTACAGCCAGGTCAGTATTATTTGATTCAGTATGCTTCAAATGGAAATGTCGGCGGCGCTCTGCCCGCGCCGGATTTGGTTGCTCCGTCGGTAACGAGCGGCGGAAGCGCTTTTATTCCGAATTTATCGGGAACGACGGGAAAACTCGCGCTCGTTAATTCGACCGCTCAGCTTACCGCTTCGACTTGTCCGGCAGACGCGACCATCGTTGACTTGGTTGGTTACGGAAGCGGCGCGTCGTGTTTTGAAACGGCGAAAACGGCTGATTTAAGCACTACGACGGCGGGAAGACGCAACGGCAACGGCTGTACTGACACGGACAATAATTCTCTGGATTTTACGATTGCCGCGCCGTCACCGAGAAATACGAGTAGTCCGACAAATGCCTGCAATCTCGGCGGAATGCTGCAAGCGAGCGGCGCGTCGAGCGTCGGTACAGTCGCGCCGAACGGAACAACCGTTTTGACGGTAACGGTTTATCCGGCGACGACTCCGCCAAGCACCGGGATTTCAGTCGTCGGGAATCTGACAAATATCGGCGGCGCGGCAAATCAGCAATTCTATGACGACGGCACAAACGGCGACGCGACGGCTGGCGACAACATATTTTCGTATCAAGCGACGATTCCGGCAAATGCCGAGACCGGATTGCTGGGAATAGCGGCGACCGTTTCAGACGCGCAGTCACGCGCCGCAAATGTTTCGATTAACATCAATGTCTTCGCGCCGAACGCGAGCGACGATCCGCTGCTTCTGGGAAATCCGACCAACGCGACCTCGGACGTGGCAAACGAAAATAATTATTTGATGGTCAAGCCGCAATACGCGCTTTCATATAATCGCAGCAAAGGCGAGCCGAATTGGGTCGCGTGGCGGCTCGACACGAGCTGGCTCGGAAGCGCGCCGCGTCAGGACGATTTTCGTCCCGATCCGGCTTTGCCCGCCGCCTGGTATCACGTAACGACAGAAGATTATTCGGGTTCGGGTTACGACCGCGGACATATGTGTCCGTCGGGCGACCGAACTCGCTCAGTCCCGGACAATTCCGCGACGTTTTTGATGACGAACTTTGTGCCGCAGCTTGCCGCCAACAATCAAGGACCTTGGGAAGAATTTGAAAGCTACTGCCGCACGCTGGCGCAAGCCGGAAATGAACTTTATATCGTTTCGGGCGGCGCGGGAAGTGCCGGAACTATCGCGGGCGGAAAAGTGGTCGTGCCGCAGGTAA
>CAXSHW010000050.1:0-25085 GCA_964237245.1 uncultured Pyrinomonadaceae bacterium | reverse complement strand
AACGTGGAAAGTCGTGCTGGTTTTGCCGAACGGAAACAACGATTTGCAGCGCGTCAACAAAGGAACGCGCACCATCGCCATCATTGTCCCGAATCAAGCGCCGCTCGATATTAATGCTCCGTGGCGCAATTTCAGAGTGTCGGTTGATGTAGTCGAACATTTGACGGGCTATGACTTTTTCTCTAATGTTACGAAAATTTCGCAGGAATTGGCGGAGCGCCGGAGGGATAGACAATAAATGATTAAAATTCAGAAATCGAAAGTGAAAAATTATACGGCAAAATATAATCAAATGATGTTTGGACATATTCGTTTGGCTGTTCTTTCGTTGCTCGTCGCTTGCTGTTTATCGTTCAGCATCTCGGCGCAAAAAGACCACACAATCAGCGAAGCGCAGGGTGACAAAAACATCTCGCCGCTTGAAAATCAAACGACGCGTTTAACCGGAATCGTTACGGCGCGAACCAAAACCGGGTTTTTTCTTCAGTCGCCTGATGATAAAACCGACAACAATCCGGCAACGAGCGAAGGGATTTTCGTTTATACGAAAACCGAGCCGGGCGAGGAAGCGGCAATCGGAAATTTGATAACCGTAACCGGAACGATTAACGAATTTCGCCCGAAATCCGAACCCGCCAGTCTGCCGATTACCGAACTTTCGGTGTTCAAAGATAAAGACACGATTAAAGTTGTCTCAAAAGGCAATCCGCTGCCCAAACCAATCG
Organism: uncultured Pyrinomonadaceae bacterium; assembly: GCA_964237245.1. Taxonomy (GTDB): domain Bacteria; phylum Acidobacteriota; class Blastocatellia; order Pyrinomonadales; family Pyrinomonadaceae. The sequence continues at coordinate 24,360 of CAXSHW010000050.1, read as the reverse complement.
CTTTAACGATGGCGGATTTTTCGGCTAATAAGCTCGACCAGCTCGAAAAATACGAAGGAATGCGTGTTTCGGTGGAAACTTTAACGGTCGTCGGACCGACCAAAGGCAGAGTTGACGGCAAAACCGGAACGGCGTATTCCGACGGCGTTTTCTACGGCGTTTTGAAAGGAATTCCGCGCCCGTTCCGCGAACCCGGAATGGACGCTTACGCCATCGGCTTCGCGCCAGAGAAAGAAAGAGAACGGATAAAAAAAGATTTTCCGAAAATGCCGGTTTTCGATTCAAATCCCGAGACGCTGCGTGTTGACAGCGACGGGCAAATCGGAGCGCAAAAGATAAACGTTACATCGAAGGCGGAAATCAAAAATCTCGTCGGCGTGCTGAATTACGGTTATCAAAAATACACGATTCTGCCGGATGCCGGAATAAAGTTGGAAATTACTAATCTTGTCAAAGCCAATCCGCTGCCGCTGCCGACCGACCGACAATTTTCAATTGCCGGAATGAATCTCGAAAATTTTTTCGATGACGAAGACGATCCGACAATCAAAGAAGACGTTTTAACCACCGAAGCGTTTCAAAATCGTTTGAAAAAAGTTTCGATGGCGATTCGTGATTATTTAAGATTCCCGGATGTCATCGGCACAATCGAAGTTGAAAACATCAACGCGCTCAAAAAGCTCGCCGATAAAATCAACGCCGATGCCGTCGCCGCCAATCAAACGAATCCGAAATACGAAGCGTATTTGATAGAAGGCAACGACGGACGCGGAATTGATGTCGGCTTTCTGGTCAAATCTTCGCGCGTCAATGTCGTCGAAGTAAAACAGTTAGCCAAAGACGAAAAATTTAAAAATCCCGATACAAAAGATGATGATTTTATTTTTGACCGTCCGCCGCTGATGCTGCAAGCGACGATTAACGATGCGAAAACCGGAAAATCCTTCGCGTTCACGGCAATCGTCAATCACCTGAAATCTTTTCTCGGAATTGACGACCCGAAAGATAACGGCGCGCGAGTTCGGCTGAAAAGAGAATTGCAAGCCGAATACCTGGCAAAATTTGTGCAGGAACGTCAAAAAGCCAATCCGAACGAGCCGCTTATATTGCTCGGCGATTTTAACGCTTATCAATTTAACGACGGAATCGGCGACATTATCGGCGTAATTAAAGGAACGCCCGCCGCGAAAGATCAGGTTTTGACGGCTTCGGATGACTTGGTAAATCCTGATTTAACGGATTTGGTCGAATTGATAAAACCCGACCAGCGATATTCTTACAGCTACGACGGCAACGCGCAGGACATTGATCATATGATTGCCAACGACGCGATGAAAAAACATCTCGCCGGTTACGGTTTCGCGCATTTGAACGCGGATTTTCCTGAAAGCTATCGAAACGACGCAAATCGCGTCGAACGTTTTTCAGACCACGATTCGGCAATCGCTTATTTTAATTTGGACGAAACAGCAGTAAAATCCGAAGACAAAACGAACCAAAATCCAAAAAAATAATTCAGTTGTTTATTCCGGTAAAGCGCAATCTAAATTTGCCAAATTTAAATTGCGCTTTTTTTAATGTTCGATGTTTCTGGTTTTATAGGCTTGAACGGCTTCCGCCGCGCCCGCGTGCATAATTTCCGGTTTGTGATAACGCCAGTGTTTTTCAAATTCTTCGTCCGACATTTCCGGTTTTGTCCGGCGTTCTTTCGTCTTTAAAAAAGTTTCGCACCAATCGCGCATATCTGAATTTTGATTCAACGCGGTTCGCGCTCCGTGCATCAAATTATCACGTTCCATATTTGTTTAGTCCTTTTATGATGAATTTTTACCTTAAAACTTTCTCGCAAAAAATGCGTAAATTCAATAACTTAGATTTTCTTCAGGAGTCTTTCGTGAAAAAAAATTTCTTGTCCTTTTTTTTAATTTTATCAATTTTTTCCACTTTCAATTTAGCGCAAACGAAAAACGCTTCGCAAGCCGCGACTGGCGCAGAAGCGGCAAAAACTTCCGTCAAGCAGCAAGGCATCGAAGTTCCGTTTGTCAATAAAACTCTGGCGAACGGTTTGGAAGTGATCGTTTTGCCGGACGCGAGCGTGCCGATTGTAACAGTCGAGTTAGACGTTCGCAACGGGTCATTTACAGAGCCGCCGGAATTGAACGGTTTGTCGCATTTGTATGAGCATATGTTTTTCAAACCGAGCAAAGCGGTCGCGCTTTATCGCTGCGAACTCGCTCAAAAATTTAATAATGCCGAAATTTTTAACCGCGAAAACTGCGACGACACGATCAAGCTGAAAAGCCGGATCGGAGACGCCAGCTATCTGGGCGACATCGGACAGCTCGGCATCAATTATAACGGCTCGACGCAGGAAGAAGTCGTCAATTATTATTTCACGACGACCAGCCCGAACGTTACGACCGCGATGCGCGTGATAAACGACGCCGTTCGTTATCCATCTTTCGACGAAGACGAATTCGCCAAAGAAAAACAAGTCGTCAACGGCGAAATTGATCGCAACTTCGGAAATCCGGGCTATTATTTAGACCGCGCTTTGAAGGACAAACTTTATTACAAATATCCGACGCGCAAAAATCCGCTCGGAACGCGCGAAACGGTTTTGACGGCGACGACCGATAAAATGCGTCTGATTCAAGGTCGTTATTACGTGCCGAATAATTCCGCGCTGGTTATAACGGGCGACGTGAAACCCGAAGAAATCTTTAAAACCGCCGAACAAATCTTCGGAACTTGGGAACGACGCAAAGTTGATCCGTTCAAAGAATTTCCGCTCGTCGAACATCCGCCGCTCGCAAAAAGCGAAGGCGAAGTTGTCGAACAGCCGGTAAAAAACGTTTTGATTCAAATCGGCTGGCAAGGTCCTTCAATCGGCAAAGACAACGTTTCGACTTACGCGGCGGACGTTTTTTCTTTTATCTTGACGCAGCCCGATTCGCATTTTCAGCGCAGTCTGGTTGATTCGGGGCTGGTAACGGTTGCCGACATAAGTTATTACACGCAACGCAATGTCGGACCGATTACTTTAACTATGGTAACAACGCCCGATAAAGCTAAAGCCGCGCTCAAAGCCGCTTACGCGGAAATCGCGCAGTTTGACAAGCCCGATTATTTTACCGACGAGGAATTGGATAACGCGAGAACTCTGGTCGAATCCAGAGATTTGTTCAGCCGCGAACAACTCAGCGATTACGCGCACACGCTCGGTTTCTGGTGGTCTTCGACCGGCATTGATTATTACCGCGATTATTACAAAAATCTGCGCGCCATCACCAGAAATGAAACGAACAAATATGTCAGAACTTATATTCAAAACAAACCGCACGTCGGCATCGCGCTGATTTCAACCGAAGCACAGGCGCAGGCGAAAATTACGCAGGAAGATTTAATTGGAAAATAATATGAAAGTAGTCAGTGGTCAGTGGTCAACGGTCAGTAAAATCGTTTTATTGACAATTATCGGTTTATCGTTTGTTTCCGCAGGTTTTGCTCAGACAGGCAAAATCAGCGTCGCCGATCAAGCAGCGCTCGTAACGGAATTCGATGTCAACGGTTTGAAGGTTTTAGTAAAACGTCGGGCAAGCGCGCCGACAGTTGCCGCCGGACTTTTTATTCGCGGCGGAGCGCAAAACATTACCGACAAAAACGCCGGAATCGAAAATTTTATGCTCGACGCTTCGACCGACGGCAGCAAAAAATTTCCGCGCGAAGCTCTCAGGCGCGAGCTTGCCGCGACGGGAAGCAGCGTCGGCTCAAGCGTCAGCAACGATTACAGCGTTTTGAGTATGATTTCGACGCGCCGGAATTTCGACCGTTCGTGGGACGTTTTTACAGACATCGCTCTAAATCCGGCGTTCGCGCCCGAAGATTTAGAATTAACGCGCGAGAAAATTTTGACCGGCTTGAGGGACGACGAAGATAACCCGGACGGTTTTCTTCAGGTTTTACAAGACCGCGTGATTTACGCCAAACATCCGTATGCCAACGACGTGCGCGGAACGCTCGACACAATAAGCCGCTTTACCGCCGCAGATTTACGGGCTTATCACCAGAAAGTAATTCAGACTTCACAGCTTCTGCTTGTCGTCGTCGGTGACTTGGACGCGAAGGATTTGCAGAAACGCATCGCCGATTCGTTCGGACGATTGCCGCGCGGCGAATATAAACCGCAGCCGCTTCCGGCTCTGAATTTCGCCGAACCGACGCTCGACATAACTTCAAAAACGCTTCCGACCAACTATATTGAAGGCGTCTTCAACGCGCCTTCACTCAGCAATCCCGATTATTACGCGATGCGCGTGGCGACGGCGCTGCTTCGTGACCGCGTTTTTGAAGAGGTTCGCGTCAAGCGCAATTTGTCTTACGCGCCGAATGCCGATCTCGGTTTGCTCGCTTCAAATACCGGAAATATCTACGTTACAGCCGTTGACGCAAATCAGGCAATCAGCGTGATGCTCAACGAAATCAACAACTTAAAGCAGGAAGCGGTCGTTCCAGACGAAATTTCCGGCGTTACCGGACAATTTTTGACGACTTATTATCTCGGACAGGAAACAAACGTCGCGCAAGCCGGCGAGCTTGCGCGTTACGAGTTGACTGGCGGCGGCTGGCGCAATTCATTTGAATTTTTGAATCGAGTTAATGCGGTAAAAGCCGAAGACGTTCAGCGTGTCGCGCAAAAATATATGAAAAACCTGCGTTTCGTCGTGCTTGGAAATCCGACGGCGATTAACCGGCAAATCTTTTTGCAAAAATAATTTTCGTAAGTAATCAGTGAAAAAAGGTCGGAACGATGTAAAAACGTTCCGACCTTTTTTCACTGATTTCAACTTCTCAATTATCTTTTTTGGACTTGCCTGTTTCCGAATTTTCCTTCTGTGGCGGCGGAGAAACTTTTCTTTCCTCTTTCGCTGCGGGCTTTTCGGCTGGCGCGGGTTTTACTTCACGCGGCTGGTCGGGTTTCGACGGCGGTTCGGAATGCTGCGGCGGTTCGGGTTGAGGCTGAATCTGACGCTGCTCTTTGCGCTCCGGTCGTTCTTGTCGCTGCTGTTCGGGCGGCGCGGCAGCCGGAGGCGTTTCTTTTATTCTGTTTCGCGGGTTGAAATCAGAATTGGCATTATTGCCGTCGTCCTTTTTCTCGCCGCTTGAACGAGTCGGAAAACTGTTTGGCGCAGCTTCTCCGGCATCTGATTTTTTCGTTTCCGCATTATCGTCTCGCGGAGGATTGGGGCGAAACAGACGTTTGACCGCGCCGGTATCGCGTGTTTCGGTTTTGCCCGAATTTTCCCGCTGTTGCTCTGCCGTCGGCGGAGTTCTTTCAACCGGCGAACGATTTCCGTAAACTCGTTCTTTGCGGAGATTTTCGTCAACCGGAACGCCGATTGTTCTCTCGGTCGCGCCGGTTTTGACTTGCGCTTCAAATCGTTCGTTTTTGGGATTTTCCGCCGCAATTTCCCAGCTGATTTTTCCTTTCAAATTTTTATAATTCGGAAGCGCGGGCGGATTGTCATTTTCAAACGGCGTTTTTGACAAAGTTTTTTTCGCAATTTCAAGCGGCGCGGGACGAATGTTTCGCGTTCCTTTGCCGAATTCGTTTGCTTCGACCGCGACCACGCCCGTTGCGGGAACGTCAAGCTCAAACGGTTTTTTGTCGAAAACTTTTTTTCCTTTGATTGCGGGCGTCGCAGGCGTCGGATTTACGATAACCGTCGTATTGTTAATGACGGTTCTGTTGTATCGGCGGCGGTCAACATAAACCGAGTTGTAATTGTAAAAATTATAATCATACGGTAGCGGATACCAGCAGATTAAATCGCTCGCGTAAGTTATCACGACCAGCGCCGGATGCCACCAATTTCGTCTCGTGCGGTAATGGCTGTATGGCGTCCAAGCCCAATCGTTGTCAATATAAACCCAACGTCCGTGATGATATGTCGCCCAGCCCCAAGATTCATCGTTGATCCAAGTCCAGCCGTAAGGCGGAATCCAGCGCCAACTGCCGTAGCGATAAGGCGACCAATCCGCGTAACTGCCCGTCGCTGTGCGATATGGCTTCCAGACGTAGCCGTATTTGCGCGTATAAATCCATTCGCCGTATTCGCTTAAATCTTCCGCGCCGTAAACATCCGCGTCGTAGTATTTACCGTAATACGCATTTTGCAGAAGTTTTGCGACAACCGCGTCGCGCTCTAAAGCCCAAGCGTCAAACTCGTCAGCGTATTTCGCGGCGTCTGAAGTGTTCCATTCGCCGGCGTAATTTCCGGCGATTTGAATTTCTGCGCTGCGTCCGCTGCGAAGCGAAAAACCTGAATTTTCCGAATAAATATGCGCTTGACCGCCGTCGGTTACGGCGACGCGAACCGGCGCGTCCGTTTTGTCGCCGGCGTCCACTCGATACATTCCGGGTTGCTCGACGGCGACGGTCGTGCGCGGCGCGTCAATCTCAAAAAACGCTCGTTCTTTATCAAAATTCAGCACGCGCAAACTTATTTTTCCTTCCGGCAAACTCAAAGCAATGCCTTCGTCGCGCAATGTCGTGATTTTCAAATAAGCGTTTTCCGAAAGACGCAAATAGTTGTCGCGGTTAAACTGAATTTCGAGTCTCGCGTCTTTGTCGGTCGAAATTTCGTCGCCTTCGACAATCGGCAGATTTTGCGCGGCGCGTTCCCAATCCTGATCGCCCGTGTGTTTTATTTTCGCATCGCCGCGCAAAAAACTGATTCGCGCGACACGCGCCGTCACGTCCGGTGTTTCGTCGTCATCATCAGACGGTTTTGCCAGCGCGTTTCCCGAACTCAAGATAAAAAGCGGCAACAGGAAAAAAATTGCCCAAAGAATTTTTTCGGCATTTCGCATAAACGGTTTTCTCCTTCAAATTTTCGGTTTGTCTTCGGGAAGAGTCGTCCGTCGAATTTCTTCAACTTTTAATTTTTCATCACAGGCAAAAATTATTCCGACTGTTTTAAGATTAACCGAAGACGTTTGAGTGCGGAATTCGTTCGGTTATATTTTTTTTCGGAGAAATTTGAAACTTGAAAATGGCGCAAATCGAATAAGCCGAATACGATTTGGTGTAGAAACTGAATTTACAAATGAATTTGTTTTGAAATCTTACTTTGCGCCCGACAATCCCGGAAAACGCGCGCAGTCGGTTTTGCAACTAAGTTTCTTCGATTATAAACTTCTTCCGACAGAAATTTCTTTTTGAGAGGACAAATAAAAAATGAAAAAAATCGCAATCTTAAATTTTACAATTCTCGTTTTCGCGCTCGCGGCGTTCGGGCAGACCAATAAAATCGTCGTAAAAGGCAAAACCACGACTGTAACTCCCGACAAAACCACGACAGTTACAATCGAAAAAACCACGACGACAGCTTCGGCGAAAACCGCGCCCGGCGAAAAAGGCGTGCGCGACGCTTTCGACCGTTTAATTGAAGGCATCAAACAGGTTGACGCCGACAAAGTAATGAGCGTCTATCAAAATTCGGACAAAATTCTTTTCTTCAATAATAACGGAACAGCGACAATCGGCTGGGACACGATGAAGAAAAACCGCGAGTCGCTTTATGAAAACACAAAAAACGTCAGCTTGGATGTTACAGGCTTGCACGTTGAAATGCTCGGCTCGGATGCGGCTTATGCGACTTGCAAATGGAAGCAGACACAGGAATATAACGGCAAACTCGAAAACGCTTCGGGCAGAATGACGCTGATTTTCCGGCGCATCGGAAAAGACTGGAAAATCGTTCACCTGCACACTTCGCCCGATAACCCGGACGCGACCAGACCTGTTTTTCCGTCCGAAAGAGATAGCAATAAACCAAGTCAATGAACAAAATAATTTTCTCGATTTTATTTTTAGTGTTTTTATTTGCTGCAACTGCAAGCGAAAATTTCGCTTGCAGTTGCGAATTACAAAAAGAAATTTCAATTGAAAAACAGGTTAGACAGGCTTACGTAAATTCATCAGCCGTTTTTGTCGGCGAAGTTGTTGAAGTTATTATCAAGCCCGACGTTTATTCGGTTAAAGTTAGATTTAAGATTGAAAAAAGTTGGAATAAAAACAATTTAAAGGAAATTATTATTTCAACAGGAAAAGGCGGAGGCGATTGCGGTTACGAATTTGTCGTTGGAAAAAGGTATTTAGTTTACGCTTATGGCGACGACAAGTTAAATACAAACATTTGCACTAGAACAGACCTTGCTGAAGAAAATAAAGACATTGCCGTTTTAAACAAAATCAAAAAGCCGAAACTTAAATCCGCTCCAAAATAATCTGAGCGACGGCGTGTTCGGTCGTGTGCGAAAGTGAAAGATGAATTCGGTTTGCGCCGAGATTTTCTAAAATTTTCTGCGCTTCACCGCGAATTTCCAAATTTGGGACATTATTTTCACCTGAAACTATTTCAATGTCGTGCCACGTTATTTTTCCGCGCCAGCCGGTTTTTAAGGCTTTCAAAAACGCTTCTTTGGCGGCAAAACGCGCGGCGTAAGACTGCGCCGCCGCCATTTTTTTTTGGTTGCAGTAATGGCGTTCGTTTTCCGTGAAAACCCGTTCGACAAAACGCGGCGTTCTTTCGAGAGTTTCGCGGATGCGGTAAACTTCTACAATGTCAATTCCGATGGAAACTATCATCAGTTCAGAGTTCAACGTTCAAAATTCAAAGTCAGAAAACGAAATTTTAGCAGAAAACGGTTTTTACTGGCGCGAAAAAGACGGTGTAAAAGTTTTGATTTGCCGCGCTTTGGAAGAAAACGGTTTCGTCAACGGCTTTTCAACCAGAATCGGCGGCGTCAGCGATTTCCCGGAAAACTCGCTGAATCTCGCCGGTTACGACGAAGATTCGGCGGAGAATATCGCTGAAAATCAGCGAAGATTTTTGCGTCTATTTGAAGGCGATTTTCGTCTCGCGTCGTGCTGGCAAATCCACAGCGCGGACGTGCGAATCATCAAAAATTTTGACGACGCGAAAGATGGAAATTACAAAATGGACGCGCTCGTTTCAGACGTTCCGCGTGTTTTACTCGGCGTCAAAACTGCTGATTGCGTTCCGATTTTAATCGGTGACATCAAAACAAAATCGTTTGCGGCAGTTCACGCCGGTTGGCGCGGAACGGTTGATTCGATTGTTATAAAGGCAATCGAAAAAATGCGCGAAAATTACGGAACTCATTCAGAAGATTTGATTTGCGCGATTGGCGCGGCGGCTTGCGGGCGAAATTACGAAGTCGGGCAAGACGTAATTAGTGCGTTTGAGAAAAAGTTTTCCACCTGTGGAAAACTTTTTACACAGACGCGCGAAAATCACGCTTTGATTGATTTACATCTCGCAAATCAAGAACAAATTTTAAGCGTCGGCGTTCTGCCGGAAAACATTTTTATCGCGCCGCTCTGCACAATGGAAAGAACCGATTTATTTTTTTCTTATCGCCGCGAAAAAAAGCTCTACGGCAAAACCGGACGCTTGATGTCGGTAATCGGTTTAAGAGAAAATTAGCCGCGAACAAACACAAAAAGACGCGAAATAAAATTTAAAATTTTTCGTGTTCTTTCGTGTTTGTTCGCGGCTAGATTATTACCTGACGCTGGCAGTTAGAGTAAGTTCTTTGCTTTTCGGCGGATAGCAGACTTGTTCGGTGCAAGCCTGATAATGCACGACGGCGTTGATTTTTAGCGTATTTCCTTTGAAATTTTTCGGAACGGCGACGTTAAAATAAAAAACCGCGCGGTTTTGATAGACATTCAAAGCGTCGTCGGAAAATTCAAATTTGCGGTTCGCGCCGCGCGGATACATCACCGTTCCGACTTTCGCGCCCGGTGCGCTGACTTTAACGTTTGTCGGAATTGCGTAATCGGTGTTCGGATGACTCGAATTGACGTGCAAGCCGCTCGGAATGTTCATTACGATAGTTCCTTTGACCGCGCCGCCGCGCCGCGCCGCGCCGACTGAGCCGCTGAATGTCTGCGCGTTAATTTCAAGAAAATTTCCCGCCAAAAATATAAATGCGAAAGATAAAATTGCCGTAAATAATAATTTTTTCATAAATTTTTTCCCCTTCAAAAGATGAGTTTTTGCCGCTGCGAGATGCTTTTATTCGACCGTAAAACTTTCCAGCATTTCGTCTATTCCGTTTGCAAATTCTTTTTGATAAGCATCTAAAACTAAAATCCGCAGTTGATAAATTTTGCGTTGCTTCGCGCTTTCGACGATTTTGTAAAAACCTTTCAGATTTACGTCTTTTTCAATTTTTTCGCTTTCCAGTAAACAAATTTTTTGTTCTCTAGCCGCGTCTTCCGAAATGTTTTCCGACAAAATTTTTTCGCCGTCCTTTTTTGCATTTTCGATTGCGGCTTTAAAGCTCGAATCCAAAAATATAATCAAATCAGCCCGCGCTTGACGAAAATCGTCAGCATCGTTTTTGCCGAAATCTTTTGTGTAAGCCTCAAACGCGAAACCGGAATTTCCGTTAATCGGGCTAATAAAACCTGAAGGTTTTATTAGCATAAAACCTTTGTTTTCAATTATTTCCCGTTCAAGCGCCGCTGCCGCGCTCTTTTTGATTTTTGTTGAAACAAAAGCCATCAGAGCGACTAAAATTACACCGAAAAATAGAATTTCCATGTTTTTAATTTGAAATCCGTATCAAATTTGGCGCGTCTTTGGCGGCTAGCTGCCCGCAAGCGGCGTAAATATCGCGCCCGCGCGGTCGGCGAACGAAAGCGGAAATTCCTTTACTTTCTAATAAAGTCTGAAAGCGTTCGATTTGTTCCCGCGTCGAAGGTTTATAACGAAGCGGCTCGGCTGAGTTATGCGGAATCAGATTGATTTTGACGCGGTTAAGTTCGTATGAATTCAACAAATTAGCAAGCTGATGCGCGTGTTCGTCCGAATCGTTCACGCCGCCGAGCAGAACGTATTCAAACGTAAATTTTTCGCCGCGTTTGAGAGATTTTTCAAACACTTTCGCCGCCGTTAGCAATTCTTCGATTTTCCAGCGCTTGTTGATCGGCATCAACTCGTCGCGTAATTCGTCGTTCGGCGCGGACAGCGAAATCGCTAAATGCGGACGTTTTTCGAGTTTGGCAAATTCGTAAATCTTCGGCACGATTCCGGCTGTCGAAACGGTCACGCGATTCGGAACGATAAAAAGTCCGTCTTCGTTTGCCATCATTTCCAGCGCTTTCGTCAGATTTTCGAAATTCAAAAACGGCTCGCCCGCGCCCATCGCCACCAGATTCGTGCCGTGCGGAGTTTCCGCTCCGATGCCGTAAACGTCATTAAGCACAATAACTATCTGCTCGACGATTTCGCCCGCCGTCAGATTTCGCAGCAGTCCGAGTTTCGCCGTCAGACAAAAATCGCACTTCAGCGGACAGCCCGACTGCGACGAAAAACAAATCGTGTCGCGGTTTTCGGTCGGGATAAAAACCGTTTCGACCGGAAAATTGTCGGTTGTTTTCATCAGAAAACGCCGCGTTCCGTCGGTCGAAATGTAGCGCGATTCGACTTTTAATGTTGTTGCCGTCGCCGTTTCGTTTAATTTTTCGCGCAAAGATTTCGGCAAATCCGTCATTTCGTCGAAGTCACGGACGCGGCGGTTGTGCAGATTTTTGAAAATCTGTTTCGCGCGATATTTCGGCTCGCCAATTTGTTCGACAAATTCGGTCAACTCGCTCGCTGATAAATTGGTTAAATGTAATTTTTCGCCCATCGCCGGTTTTATTTTAGCTTAATTTTTGCGAAATGCGCATCGTCGCGCATTTGATAGTTTGTGTTAGAATTTCCCAAACAAAAATTCCTGCAAAAATTATGAGAAATAAAGTTGTAATCGGCGGCATTATCGCTCTGGCAATTTTGATTGCGTTGGCGTTGTTTTGCATTTGGGCGGGCAAAAAAATCGTTGACCGGACGAACAACGACAACACGACGATTCAAAATCCGCCGCCCGCGCCGCCGAATCCGTCGCAACCTGTGACCAGCGTCGAACAGGCGCAGCGAATTTATCTCGCGCCGGGCAATCCGAGCGGCGCGACGCAGAATATTTCGGATGCCGACAATTATTTGATCGTCAATACGGCTTACGCGCTGTCTTACAACAGCAGTCGCGGCACGGCGAATTGGGTCGAGTGGCGCATTTCGACAGGTGATTTCGGAACGACTGACCGCCAGAATAATTTTCGTCCCGACACGGATTTGCCCACGAATTTCAAACGCGTTACGCCGTCCGATTACACCGGAAGCGGTTACGACCGAGGGCATTTATGTCCGAGCGCGGATCGTTCGAGCAGCGAAGCGGCGAACGGCGAGACGTTTTTGATGACGAATATGGTGCCGCAGACGCCGGATTTGAACCGCAATGTCTGGAACGATTTTGAATCTTATTCGCGCGAGCTGGTCAAAAAAGGACACGTTGATTTATACGTCATCGCGGGCGTTTACGGCGAAAAAGGGAAATTGAAAAGAAAAGTCGTCGTGCCGACTAATTGCTGGAAAATTATTATCGCCTTGCCGCAGGGCGCGGATTTTTCCGCCGTCAACGAAAACACGCATGTCGTCGCGGTTGATATGCCGAATAATCAGGGAATGGGAACTCCCGACTGGCGAAGTTTTCGGACGACTGTCCGCGCCATCGAACAAAAAACCGGCTATAACTTTTTGTCGAATTTGCCGCAGAATTTACAGGACAAATTAGAGACACGCGCCGAAAATTAGATTCGGTTCGAGCGCGATTATTTTTTAATCTCAGAAATGGCAGAGCATATTTTAGAACGCCGACAGGTTATCGAACGACCGCGCGGGGAAGTTTTCGAGTTTTTCGCCGACGCGGGAAATTTAGAAAAAATTACGCCGCCCGAATTAAATTTTAAAATCATCTCAAAGCAGCCGATTGATATTAAAAAAGGCGCGTTTATTGATTACCGGCTGAAACTGCGCGGCATTCCGATAACGTGGAAAACCGAAATAACGCAGTGGAATCCGCCGCGCGATTTTGTTGATACGGCGCTCAAAAGTCCTTATAAACAATGGATTCATCTGCACACTTTCGAGGAAAACGAAGCGGGCGAAACGATTATGCGCGACAAAGTGCGCTATCGCCTGCCGTTTGAACCGCTCGGCGATTTGGCGCATTGGTATGTCAGGCGCGAACTCAAATATATTTTTGATTACCGTTATAAAATTATCGAAGAAATCTTTCACGGTCAGAACCGTCTGCGTTAGCGGACGGCTTTTCCAGGCGGATTCTGACAAATCGTGAAATTTTCCGTTCGCTGACGCAGACGGTTCTGACAAATCGTTAAAATTCGATCCAGACGGTCGGTTCGCCGTGGTAGGAAATCGTGATTTCAGTTTCGGCTTTGAACAGCGGCGCGCGCATTTGCAGAGCGGTTTGCGCCGTCAGACGCGCCAGATGCGGTTCGTTCGCCCGCTGCGACAAATGCGCCAGAACGATGTGCCGCGCCGCGCCGTCAAATTCGCCGGTCAGCCAATCGGACAATTCTTCATTTGACAAATGTCCGGTGTTGGACAAAATTCGCTGTTTCAAATCCCAACTGTAAATCGCGCACGCCTTTAACATATTGCGGTCGTGGTTCGATTCGATGATAATGCCGTCGCAGTTTTGCAGTTTGTCTTTGACGAGCGTCGTTAAATATCCCAAATCCAAAACCGTGGCGACTTTGATTCCGGCGTTTTTTGCGACGAAACCGAAATTGTCAGCCGCGTCGTGCGGAACTGAAAACGGCTCGAAATCTATTTCGCCGATGCGGAAATCTTTGCTCGATTCGATTTCGACGACCCGATTTTTTATCGCGTCGAGGCGTTTTTGCGATTCTTTGTTATTTTTATTGGACTTTTCGCGCAAATAAGCGGCGCGTGTTTCGCCCGACATAAAAACCGGACATTTGACCGAGTTGAGCAAAACGCGCAACCCGCTCGCGTGGTCGCTGTGTTCGTGCGTAATCAAAATCGCGTCGAGTTCGGCGAAATCAACGCCGACCAAAGCCATTCGGCGCAGAATTTCCTTCGCGCTCAAACCGGCGTCAACCAGAATTTTTGTCTTTTCGGCGCAGATCAAAATGGCGTTGCCGGTCGAACCGCTGCCGAGAACCGTAAATTTCATTTGCTCAATTGGTTTTTGTTTTCTACTTTCGGACGCAGAGCTTTGCCGACGACGCGCGTGACCAGAGAATTCGGAACAAATATTCCAAGAACCGAACCGACATAATTTGTCCAGCCGGAAATAACGCTCGCCTTTCCGCTTTTTACCGCGTTCAGAGCCGTTTCGACAACCGCTTCGGGCGTTTGCATTCCTTTGATTTTGAATGCTTGCGCGTTGGCGTATTCAAAAAAATTCGTCTCGGTCGGACCCGGACAAAGCGATAAAACTTTAATGTTAAACGGGCGATTTTCCTCGCTAATCGCTTCGCTGAACGAACGGACAAACGCTTTGGTCGCCGCGTAAGTCGCCATAAACGGAATCGGCTGAAAACCCGCCGTCGAAGCCACATTTATAATTACGCCGCTTTTTCGCTCGCGCATTTTTTCGAGATAACGATGCGTCAGAGCAACCAGAGATTCAACATTCAGCCGAATCATTTTCAATTCGTTTTCGAGTTCCAAATTAGCAAAATCGCCCATCGAACCGAAACCGGCGTTATTTATCAGCCAATTAACTTCGAGATTGTGTTTTTCGGTTTCTTTGTAAAGACGCGCGTCGGCTTGAAATTCGGTTAAATCAACGGCAACATAATTTGCTTCGATTTGGTGTTTAAGTTTCAATTCATCGCACAAAACGCGCAGCTTATCTTCCGAACGCGCCACAAGAAGCAAGTTATGTTTTTCTGCCGCGAGCTTTCTGGCGAACGCTTCGCCGATGCCGCCCGACGCGCCTGTGATAAGTGTTACTTTCATAAATTTAATCTGCCGCGCTAATGAATCTGATTGTTTTAAGATGCGAGTTTCTAAACAGTCAAATGATTTATATCAAAATAGATCGAGCAAAAACAAATCGGATGTTTGATGAATTTTGAAAAGTTTATAGAGAATTTGTTAAGTAACGTTTGATTCAAAAAAACATCTAAAAATTTATTACAAATAATTTTGCAACTTTTCATTTTTAAGGGCGTGTATGTAATCGGTTGGGAAATTTGGTATTCCCAACATTTGGTATTCTTCCTAAATTTTTATTATTTTGGTGTTAAGCCTGTCTTTGGAAAAGACAGGCTTTTTTCTTTTTAGTCTCGACTCTTAAAGTGCCGCTCGCATTTGATTTTTTTGCTGCCGAAGCGTGTGAAAAACGACTGCTCCGAGAATGATAATTCCGCCGAGAATTGCCCAGCCGCTCGGTTTTTCGCCGACAATCAGAAAAACCCAAATCGGATTGAGCAGAGGTTCGATAAAACCGATAACGCTGGCGTCCAGAGATCGCACGCCTTTTGAAATGCCGTCGGTGAACAAGACGTAAGCGATGCCGATTTGAAAGATGCCGAGAAACAAAATCGCCAGAATGTCTTTTGCGTTCAACTGAGTCGGCGGATTATTAAGAACAAGCGGAAGCATCAGAAAAACAATAATCAGATTGCCGTAAAAAACCGATAGTGCCGGATTTTTTTTGAGCGAGCGCGGGTGACGCAGGAGAAGAATGTAAAGCCCGAAAAAAATGCCTGAGGCGAGCGCGACTATGTTTCCGAGAAAAACGTTTGAAGCGAGTTTGTTCGCGTCGTTTTGCGGTTCGAGAAAAAACAGACTCATTCCCGCCAAACAAACCGCGACTGTTATCAAATCAGAGTATTTGAACTTTTCCTTCAAAACGAACGGCGCAAGAATCAAAATGTAAATCGGCGCGGTGTATTGCAAAAAAATCGCGTTCGCGGCGGTTGTGTTTTTGTTGGCATAAACAAAACAACTCAGAGTTCCGGCGTAAAGAAATGAAGTCAAAAGCGTGAAACCGTCGAGCTTTAAGCCTCTCTTGTAGGTAAAAGCCGCAACCGTTAAAGCGGCGAAAAGCGAACGTCCGGCGTTGACCGCAAAAGCGTCGAGCGAAGTTAACTTGATAAAAACTCCGCCCGTTGACCAAAGCAAAACCGCCAACAAAATATAAAGTGTTGGCGGAAAATTTGCGATTCGATTTGAAGCAGATTTGATCACAAAATTTGATTTTTAGTTATTTTCGGTTGCCGTTGCGATTGTCTCACGAAGTTTCGCGGCGGAAGTCGTCGCCGGTTCGAGTTCTAATTCTTCGACGTTGCCGTAAACTTTTTTGCCGAAAACGCCGTTCCACGGCGGAATAACGATTGTCGCGTTGCCTTCGACACGCGCCTGACACGCGAGCCGCAAAAAAGGTTTGGCATTTTCCGGCTGTCTGTAGCCGAAAATTTTCATCTGCCGACGTTCGCGCGGGGCAACGTCAGAAAGTTTTTCTTCACCGCCGAGAACGCCGATCCAGCAAGTTCCGCACGCCGCCGAACGGCATTCGACCGGAATCACGCCTTCGCCGCATCTTGGGTCTTGCGCGAGCCAGTTTTGCGATTGGTCACGCGCAGCGCCGGATGCGATTTCTTCGTCGTTCATAATGCGGAATTTGCCGTTTGATTTGCTTTCGTCCCAACGAACCGTCCATTGTTTATTAACGGTTTTTAGAAATCCGAGAATGCCTTGACTGTCGTCTTTGGCGCGTTCACTGACGATTTGATCGGGCGATTTTATCATCGAACCTTTCGGTTTTTCAACATCACCTTTCGCATTTTTGAATGCTTCCAAACCGACCTGCGTCAAAGTCATCAAACCGATTACCGCGATTCCGACGAGCAGATTTTCATTCGCTTTGACTTTAGCCGCGACAGTTTGCGCGACTTGTTTAATTTCTCTCGCTAAATCGGCGTTTTCGTTGCTAAAAGATTCGGCGTGTTTCGTGATTTCGTCTTTCACGGTTTTCCAGAAACGATGCCCGTAAAGAAAATCGTGCGACGAATCAATCTGGTCTTTCAATTCAAAATCGCCTTGCAGCACGAATTTTTGAATCGCAACCGCTTTATCTTCCGCCGATTGCAGATATTTGTGCAGTGAAAGCGGAAAAAACCGAAACCAAATCTGCGTCGCGTTTTGGTCAACCGCGTGAATGTCTGGAAGAAGATTTTCCAAAGTTTTCAGCCAAGCGTTTTCGTCAAATTTATTTAAGAAATCTTCAAATTTACTAATCATAAATGCCTCGATTAAATACCAAAATCAAAACGAAAAGCATAGCAACAAATTTTATTTACTTCAATTCACGCATTAGATGATAGATTCTCGACGTTTTTGGTGCGTTAGTTTATTAGGATTAAAAACATCTATTGCAAAGTTCTTCGCCGGCATAGAATTTATTATGGATAAAAGAATTGCTTTTCTCAAAAAGCGGATGCTCGCAAATCTCAAACATACGCCGACAATCGAAGAAATGGCGCGTTCGGTCAATCTTTCCGAATCGCACCTTTTGTGGCTTTTCAAACGGCAAATAGATATGTCTCCGGCTCAATACCTAAAACATTTGCGCCTAGAAGCAGCCAGAGATTTGCTGGAAAGTTCATTTCTGCAAGTAAATCAAATCGGCAGGAGCGTCGGAATGTCAGACCAAAGTCATTTTGTTCGAGGCTTCAAAGAAAAATACGGCGCGCCACCTTCCGAATATCGCAAGCAACATTGGGCGAAAATCGAAACCGAAGAATCGAACGCCAACGAATCGTAGAACCTGCCAATAAACAATAGTTTTCGCCAACAAATAATTGTTGACAGGGAAATTAGTGAGAGTAATCTAAAAGGACTTTATCTAAACCAAATCAGAATTTTTATGGTGAAAAAATGCTAAATTCACTCAAACGTAATTTAGAAACCGCAGTTAATATAACCACTTTAATTTGCATTGTTTCACTAATCGCTTTTTTCGGATATAGATGGATTTCCCCACAAAGTCAGCAAAGTAATTACAAAGAAGATTTTGCGGAAGGAAAAACTCTGGCGGAAGTTCCTAACTTAAACGAAGCCAACTATGAAAAATCAGTCATTCTGATATTGAACACGGATTGTAAGTATTGTAATGCAAGTTTAGATTTTTATAGAAAACTTTCAAATACAAAATATGACGTAAATTCTAGACAATTAACAGCTTTATTTTTACAGCCGGAAGAGATCGTTAATAAGTATGTAAAAGACAAAGGTTTCCCAATTAGAGTTATTCCGGGAGCAGATTTTGAAAAGTTAAAAATAGGGCTAACACCAACGATTGTGATAATTGACCGGCAAAGGCGAATAATTAAATCTTGGTTCGGGCAACTCAAAGCTGAGCAAGAACAGGAAGTTATAAATAATTTAGAAAGATAGAAATCAAACTGGCTCTCATACATAAAATATGGGCGGAAAACAAAAATAAAGGAGAAAATAAAGATGAAAAGCGTTATAACGTTTATGAAAATCAGTTTTATTACTTTCAGCTTGACAGTAATACTTGGTATTGTGCCGACTCAACAAAGGGTGTTTGCAGATGAGGGCGGATGTAGTGCTACGCCATGTCAGCCAGGTGTCGTTTATGGTTGTAATGATTGCACAACTAGCGGATGTAATGGTTGTTACAAACCTAATGGCGCGGAGGGTTGCGGGTCTTGTTCAAAAGGTGCAAATGAATTAGATGCAGTTCAGGTTGATACATCTTGGTTTAATTTTAAAAGATATAATAAAATTAAATAATTTATATAACCTAACGTTTATGAAGTATAAAGCGTCAAGGAAGACTCAATCTCTTCCTGACGCTTTATACTATGCTTATAATAAAAATAGAGGAATTAACGTATTATTAGAGTATAAGGCTAAATAATATGAATAAGATTGTTACATTTTTACTTCTCTTTTTTATTACATGTTCTTTTGGAATTGCCCAGACGAAACAGCGAAAACCTAATAATCGAAATAAAACATTTAAAGATAAGCCTACTATTTATGATGTTGACGGCAAATTAATTTCTGTTGAACAAGCAATGGATATACTTGCATCTAGTAATGTCAAAATGGAACAAATATATGAAGGTAAAAAGCCAATTGGTGCAAAACTTGTTAAGAATGAAATGATTGGTAAGTTGTCAGCCGATTTCGCATTTAAAACTATAGATGATAGAGAAATAAATCTTACGCGACAACAACAAAAAATAACAGTCTTAAATTTTTGGTATGTTGGTTGCGAACCTTGCTTAACAGAGATTCCTGTTTTTAATAAAATAGTTGAAAAGTATAAAGACAGAAAAGATATTGAATTCTTTGCCGTAACCTTTATCGCTTCAGAAGACGTTTACGGAATTTCCAACCTAATCTCTTTTTTGAAGAAAAATAAATTTGACTTCCAAATTTCTATTGCTACTAAATCAGCACTTGATGCTTTTCAGATAAAATCATACCCACAAACAATTATTATTGATAGGGAAAGTAAGATTATTTTTTGGCGTTCATTTTTAGGAAAAGATGCAGAACCACTCAATCAACTTCTTGAAAAAGAGTCAAAGTAATAAACACGCACAAATTTTTCCGCCAACTTTTTTAACTTGACAAAGTTTTTCTCGTTTATTATAGTCTGAAGTTTCGGACATTTCGTCTGGCGCAAACTGTTGAGGCAAAAGTTTCGAGTTTGCAAGAAAAGCGTAGAGCATTTGAGAAGTTTTCAAATGTGAAACAATTATTGTGGCGTAAAAATAAACGTCGCGGTTTTTTTTGAAAAAATAACGTTCCAGCGTTTATGGCAAATCATTCAAAATAAGAATTGTTTTGCTCATCTAATTTAAGAAGCCACGCCACAGAAAAGTTTGTAAGAGATAAATCGTCAAAAGAATTACGCGCTTTGACACAAAAGATTTTCTCGTTAAAGATTAAACAACTTTTTATTTTGCAAGTAACCGCTTGCGCTAACTGCCGAGAATAATCGGTAAGAGTCAGGTCAGAGGTTACTGTCGTTTTTATTTTAGAGAAACTTGCGCTGAATAAGTTTTCAGGAAAAAAGAAATGCCGACAATTAACCAGTTAGTTCGCAAAGGTCGCCAAGCCGTTAAATATAAAACGGCGAGTCCGGCGCTGCAAGCCAGTCCGCAAAAACGCGGCGTTTGCACCCGCGTTTACACGCAGACACCGAAGAAACCGAATTCGGCTTTGAGAAAAGTCGCCCGCGTGCGTTTGACCAACGGAATCGAAGTAACGACTTATATTCCGGGCATCGGACATAATTTGCAGGAACATTCAATTGTGATGATTCGCGGCGGTCGCGTCAAAGATTTGCCGGGCGTGCGTTATCACGTTATTCGCGGAACGCTCGATTCGAGCGGCGTCGCCAACAGAAACCAATCGCGTTCGAAATACGGCGCGAAACGTCCGAAGGGCGCGGCTCCGGTTAAAGGTAAGAAATAAATTTTAATTTTATAAAGTTATGCCAAGAAGAAGAGTTGCAGCAAGAAGAGAAGTTCTGCCCGATCCGATTTACAACAGTTTGATGGTCACGAAATTCATCAACGGCGTGAGGTGGGCGGGGAAAAAATCAGTCGCCGAAAGCATTTTTTACGGCGCGATGCAAAAACTCGCGGACAAAACCGGCGAAGAACCTTTGAAAGTTTTCAAGAAAGCGATGGAAAACGTCGCTCCGACTCTGGAAGTCAAATCACGTCGGATCGGCGGCGCGACTTATCAAGTGCCGCTCGAAGTCACTAGAGACCGCCGCAACACGCTGGCAATTCGCTGGATCGTGACCAACGCCCGCAAACGCGGCGAGAAAACGATGGAAGATAGATTGGTCGGCGAATTATTGGACGCAACCAACAGTCGCGGCAATGCGGTGAAAAAGAAAGACGACGTTCACCGTATGGCGGATGCGAACAAGGCGTTCGCGCACTACAGATTTTAAGTAAGAGTGGCAAGTGTTAAATGGTAAACGGTAAGTGAAAACTTTCCTTGAAATTTACCACTTACCGTTTACCGTTTAGCACTAACGAAGATGGCAAACATAAGTTTAGACAAATATAGAAACATCGGCATTATGGCGCACATTGACGCGGGTAAAACCACGACAACCGAGCGTGTATTGTTTTATACGGGTGTTTCGCACAAAATCGGCGAAGTTCACGAAGGAACGGCGACGATGGACTGGATGGAACAGGAACAAGAGCGCGGAATTACAATTACTTCTGCTGCCACAACCTGTTACTGGACGACTAAAGGCGTCGAATATCGTATCAATATTATTGATACGCCGGGACACGTTGATTTCACAATGGAAGTCGAACGCAGTTTACGCGTTCTTGACGGCGCTGTTGCTGTTTTTGACGGCGTTGCCGGAGTCGAGCCGCAATCGGAAACCGTCTGGCGACAAGCTGACAAATATAAAGTTCCGCGCATTTGTTTTATCAATAAATTAGACCGCGCGGGCGCATCATTTGACCGTTCATTTCAATCAATCATTGACCGTCTCGGCGCAAACGCCGTCGCTCTGCAAATTCCGGTTGGACTCGAAGACCAACTCAAAGGCGTCGTTGATTTAATCACGATGAAGGCGCTAATTTGGAACGACGAATCGAAAGGCGCGGAATATGAAACAACCGAAATTCCCGCAGACTTAGTTGACGCGGCGACCGAAGCCCGCGAGAAATTAGTCGAAGCCGTCTCGTCAATTGATGACGATTTGATGGAAAAATATCTGGAAGGCGCGGAAATTTCGGAAGATGAAATTCGCAAAGCTCTCCGTAAAGGAACTTTAGAAATGAAAATCGTTCCGGTTGTTACTGGCTCGGCTTTCAAAAATAAAGGTGTCCAAACTTTGCTTGACGCAGTAGTTGATTATCTGCCGAGTCCTTTGGACGTTCCCGCAATCGAAGGCATCAATCCGAGAACTCAGGAAATGGAACCGCGCGAAGCCAGTGCTTCCGCTCCGTTTTCAGGTCTGGTTTTCAAGTTGATGGCTGATAAACATCTTGGGCAGCTTTCTTTCGTTCGTATTTACAGCGGAACGGTGACAGCTGGTTCTTACGTCTACAACACGATCAAAAATCAGAAAGAGCGTGTCGGACGCCTGATGCTGATGCACGCCAACAAACGCGAAGACATCGAAAGCGCGTCGGCTGGTGAAATCGTCGCCATCGGCGGAATGAAAAACGTCACGACGGGTGACACGATTTCCGACGAGAACAAACATATTATTCTCGAATCAATGGAATTTCCCGATCCGGTCGTGCGCGTTGCAGTCGAACCCAAAACCCGACAGGACCAAGACAAAATGGGCATTGCGCTCAATCGTCTCGCTCAGGAAGACCCTTCGTTTCGAGTTAATACCGACCACGAAACCGGACAAACGATTATCGCCGGAATGGGTGAACTCCATTTGGAAATTATCGTTGACCGGATGAAACGCGAATTCGGCGTTGAAGCAAATGTGGGCAAACCGCAGGTTGCTTACCGCGAAACGATTACAGCGAGTGCGCCGGGCAAAGAAATTTACAAGAAACAATCGGGCGGTCGCGGTAAATTCGGACACGTCGAACTCGAAATCGAACCGGCTCCGGGCGAAGGTTTCGTGTTTGAAGACAAAATTAGCGGCGGCTCAATTCCGCGACAGTTTATCAAACCGACAATGGAAGGCGTCAGAGACGCGATGCAGCGCGGTTATTTAGCCGGATACGAAATCGTTGATGTCAGAGTGAAATTACTTTTCGGTTCGTATCACGAAGTTGACTCGGACGAAATTTCGTTTCATTTAGCCGGTTCGTTCGCATTTCAGGATGCGGTGAAAAAAGCTAAACCTGTTTTGCTCGAACCGATTATGCGAATCGAAGTGGTTACGCCCGAAGAATATATGGGTGCTGTTAACGGTGATTTGAATCGTCGTCGCGGACAGATTGACAAAATGGAGCCTCGTGTGGGAAATGTTCAGGTCGTCACGGCGTTTGTGCCGCTCTCCGAAATGTTCGGATACACGACCGATCTCCGTTCAGCGACACAGGGACGCGCGACATCAACGATGCACTTTGAGCGTTACGATCAGGCGCCGCGCAACGTCGCCGAAGAAATTATCGCCAAAGTAAAAGGCGCATCAAGTTAAAAATTTTAAGTTTTGGATTTTGAAAGAAAAATCAAAAGTTTAGTGGAGTAAAAAATGAGCAAAGAGAAATTTGACCGGTCGAAGCCGCACGTCAATATCGGGACAATCGGACACGTTGACCACGGCAAGACGACCTTGACGGCGGCGATTACTAAAGTGATGGCGAAGAATAATCCGAAGATGACCTTCCGTTCGTTCGATTCGATTGACAACGCGCCGGAAGAGAAAGCCAGAGGCATTACGATTGCGACTTCGCACGTCGAATATGAAACCAAGAATCGGCATTACGCGCATGTGGATTGTCCGGGACACGCCGATTACGTCAAGAATATGATTACGGGGGCGGCGCAGATGGACGGAGCGATTTTGGTGGTGGCGGCGACCGACGGACCGATGCCGCAGACACGCGAACACATTCTGCTGGCTCGACAAGTCGGCGTGCCTTCGATGGTCGTGTTTATGAACAAGGTGGACGCGGTGGACGACGAAGAGCTGCTCGAGTTGGTCGAGCTGGAAATCAGAGAACTGCTCTCAAGTTACGAATTTCCTGGCGATGATATTCCGGTGGTGCAGGGATCAGCTTTGAAAGCGCTGGAAGGCGACGCGGCGTGGGAGCCGAAGATAGACGAATTGATGCAGGCGGTGGACGATTACATACCGACGCCGACGCGCGATACGGACAAACCTTTCCTGATGCCGGTCGAAGATATTTTCACGATTCAAGGCAGAGGAACGGTGGCGACGGGCAGAATCGAACGCGGCGTGGTCAATGTTAATGAGACGGTGGAGATTATCGGGATCAAAGACACGCGCAACACAGTTGTCACGGGCGTTGAGATGTTCAAGAAGCTGCTCGACAAGGGAATGGCGGGCGATAACGTCGGACTTCTGCTGCGCGGAGTGGAACGCAAGGAGATCGAACGCGGGCAGGTGATCGCCAAGCCGGGTTCGATTACACCGCACACGAAATTCAAAGCCGAAGCCTACGTTTTGACAAAGGAAGAAGGCGGCAGACACACGCCGTTTTTTACGGGCTATCGTCCGCAGTTCTATTTTCGCACCACAGACGTGACGGGAGTGGCGCATTTGCCGACGGGAGTGGAGATGGTGATGCCGGGCGATAACATCCAGATGGAGATCGAACTTATCGCGCCGATAGCGATGGAGAAAGGACTTCGGTTCGCCATCAGAGAAGGCGGGCGAACAGTCGGAGCGGGAACCGTCTCAGACATCGTTGAGTAATTAAAA
>CAXSHW010000049.1:0-31421 GCA_964237245.1 uncultured Pyrinomonadaceae bacterium | reverse complement strand
ACTACGATCAGCAAAAGCGGAATTTCCCCGGCGTGGCAACGCCCCAAATCGCTACCGCGTTCAACCCGATTACGGTTGCGACAAATACGACCTGCAACAACAGCATTACAGCCGGCAATACATTGTGTACCAGAGGAATAACTCAATCCCAGACAGATGCAGGTCTTACGTTTCTCCGGTCTCTTACCGGCACCGCACCGAGGCGGCAGGATCAAAGAATCATTTTCCCGAAGATCGACTGGAATATAAACAATAACAATACATTGACGGTCTCGTATAATCGCGTCCGCACCAATGGATTGAACGCATTTCAGACCCCGACGGTCGTCAACGTGGGATTGGCGGATTTTGGTGATGACTTTGTTAACATAGATACCTTCAATGTCCGATTGACGACAAACATTTCAGCCACGACCGTCAATGAGTTTCGTTTTCAAAAGGGGCGCGAAAATGCCCGCTCTATCCTGCAAACCGAGACCGCAGAAGAAACCGCGCTCGCCGCTCGCGGAACAACCATCAGCGGACTGTTGCCTGCTGTTTCATTCAGTTCCGCTCTCGTGGGAAATTTCCAGTTCGGTACGAGCACTAACTTTCAGCGTGCCGCTTTTCCTGACGAACGCACGACTCAGTTCGTCGATACCATTACTTCAGTCTTCGGCAAACATACGGTGAAAACAGGGTTCGATATCAAGTTTACGAATGATTTTATCAGCAATCTGCGCAGCGAGTACGGCGCATACTCGTACTCCTCGGTCGAGAATTTCATCAGCGATTACACGGCAGCGGTGAACGGGCTGACACCTCGGTGCGTCACTACGGTCGCGGGGACTCCCCCGACCACGAGGAACGTTCCATGTTATAGCACCTTTCAGCAGTCATTCGGCTTGAGAGATTACACTCTTAAGACGCCGGACTATGCGTTTTTTGTTCAGGATGACTGGCGTATAAATCGTCGGCTGACCCTTAATCTCGGTCTTCGTTATGATTATCAGAAATTCCCCGATCCGCAGTTCCCGAACACGCTTACGCCGACACTGAACACGCTTACTTCGACGATACCCCAGCGATATTCACAGGCTGAAGCAAACTCGATCATTGCCCGCACCGGAAATTTCCCAAGCGACAAAAACAATTTCGGACCGCGCGTGGGCGCTGCATGGGACATCTTTGGAAATGGCAAGACGGTGCTGCGCGGCGGCTACGGACTCTATTACGGTCGAGTACCGAATACATTCCTATCAAGCGCAGTCACCAACACGGGAGGAGCGGGATCACAACTATCGGCTCAGTCAATCACTCCGACGACAACGGGACTTGTGGATGCAAACGGCAATCCGATTGCGACCCCCACTTTCCCGGGCGTTCTGTCTGCGACTCCGACAAGATCCAGCGCGGGTTTGAGCATAACGACGATAGCTCCGAACTTCCAGAATCCGCAGGTCAACGAACTCGATGTGGTTTTTGAACGTCAGATTGCGAAGAATACAGTGTTTTCTGCGTCGTATCTATTCACCAAGGCTAGCAAACTGCCGGCGTTCATAGACCTCAATCTTCCGCCACCAACCAGCACTAAGACTTATACGATCAGCGGCGGTCCAAACAACGGCGCAACTTTTACGGTCCCGTATTTTCTTAGTTACGGTACTACTTCGACGACGACCCGTCCGATTACAAATTTCGCGTCCATTATTGATATTGAAAGCGTTTCCAAATCCAGATACGATGCTCTGGTGTTGCAGATCCAGCGGCGTATGACCAACGGATTAAGCGTCCAGAGTAACTACACTTGGTCGAGGGCGCTCGATTATGGACAACAGTTCGGAACTTTTGCGGCATCATTTCAGACTGTCAGCGATCCTTTCGATCTGTCGTATGACAAAAGTTATTCGGCTAACAACATTCCGCACAAGTTTGTGGCAAGCGCTGTCTGGAGACCCGCTGATTTCTTCCATATGGCGAAAACCGGTGTGAGTAGGGCGATTTTTGGAGACTTCCAAGTATCGCCTATCGTTGTGGTATCGTCGGGATACGCAATAGCTGCGTCTATACCGTCAACATTCCCGGCAAGCTTCAGCACTCCGTCAAACACGCTATTCGGTGCCGGCGGGGTACTCGGCATTCCTTTCCTGCGTAACGTCAATCGTCGTCCGTATACGACGACAACAGATTTGCGCATCTCGAAAAGAATCAGGTTTAGCGAGAATATGAACCTTGAATTACTGGCAGAGGGATTCAACATCTTTAATCGTTCGAACGTGACTGGTGTGAATAATGCTTATATCGCCAACGGCGGCATCAATTTCACGACCGGCGTGTTGACTTATAACCCAACTTTCGGATCGACGACGACGATTAATAACTCGATCATCTTTGCTCCCCGCCAGATTCAGTTAGGGGCAAGGTTCCATTTCTAGAGCGTATTATGAACTTATGAATATGGTAAATTCAGAAAAAGAACCGAAAACCATATCCGAGTGATGTCAGTGATGGAGAATAGGTGTTTGTCGCGCTGTATTTGACCTTGATGAGTGAAGATGCGCCACAACGCGACCACTCTTCTTTACGCAAAGTTTTCAACGCCTTGCGATGGATTGCCAGAACCGGCACGGCGTAGCGATTTCTGCCGCGTGATATGCCGCCGCCTACGGCGGCATATCAACAATCAAGAGCGATGGATCAAAGTCGGTATCTTTGAAGCAATGGTTTCGGACTTGTGCGAGATTTTACGGATCACCGCCGAATGCACGGCAACCCCTTCAGCGGTGATATTCGATTCGCACACTTTACACACACCGGAATCGGGCGTCCCTGCTCAATATGACGGAGCGAAACGGCGCAAAGGCAGCAAGAGACATATCGTGATAGATACTTTGGGAAACTTGCTGGCATTGTCGGTGACACCAGCAAATGAGCAAGACCGCGCATCGGTCGGCGAGCTAGCGGAAAAAGTGTAGGCGGCAACGGGCGAGTCGATCGAATCGGCATTTGTTGACCAAAGCTATACGGGACCGGCGACAAAGGCGCAAGCCGCCGAATATAGATTGCGCCTTGAAGTGGTCAAATTGGCGGAAGCGAAAAAAGGTTTTGACTTGCAACCACGTCGCTGGGTAGTTGAGCGGAGTTTCGGCTGGGCGGCGCGGTTTCGCCGACTGGCGCGAGATTACGAACAGTTGCCGGAAACGCTCGCCGGATTGCATTTTTTTGGCGTTTGCTATTTTAACGCTGAAGCGATTTGTTGAAGTTATAATTTAAATTTCATAACACGCTCTAATAGAGCTAACCAGCACATTGACTTATCAAAATACATTCGGAGGTTTTACAACGACGCGCAGCACTCTGTATCGTGAACGCCATATTCAGGTTGCAGCTCGTTTCCAATTTTAGTTTTCTCAATTTCTGGGAAAACCTCTGCGGCGTGTTTCTTTTTTGGAAACACGCCTTTTTTCCTTTTGGATGCGGATTGCTTTATTTTCACAAAAACGTTCAAACTACTCGAAACTAAATTGCCGGAAAGGATTTCACAAATCTTTGTGTAAGTCCAAATCGGTTAAAAATTTAAAGGTCTTCGGCGCGAACAATGAATTTTCTGACAACTCTATCGTCAATTTTCTCAAATCTACAGGCACGTCAACGTCAAACCAGTGTGGAATTTCTTTTAAGTTGAAATTCAGGTTTTTGATGTTTCGCTTCGTTTGTTCAAAGGTTTTCGGCGAACTCCATTCGACATTTTCAAAAATTTGTTTGTCCAGCCGGCGCAATCCGATCAAATAAAAGCCGCCGTCAGCGGTTTTGCCTAGAACCGCATCTGCCTCACTTTGCAGAAATACAAATGCCTGTTCAAGAAATCCTGCGGGAAAATTCGGGCTGTCAGTTCCAATCATTACGACCGCATCCGAACCGCGCGCGAAGGCGAATTCAAATGCGTGAAACATTTTTTCGCCCAGATTTTCGCCCGTCTGTTCGATGAGAATTTGCGGATATTGTAAGATATTTAAAAGGATTTCTTTTTTCTCTTTCGGCGAAAAAGCGATTATCAAATCGTCTGTTAAGATTTTCGCTTTATTTTCCGTATCCTGCAAAAAACGCGCGGAGAGTTCGCAGCATTGTTCGGGCGTGAGAAAAGGCTGCAAGCGCGTTTTGACCTCGCCTGCCTGCGGCACTTTTGTCATAATAACAATTGTTTTTTTCATTTTTATAAAAGAAGACTCGTTGATTTTCTTTAATTCTACATTTTTAATTTTTAATCGAATTTATGCATTATTACAACGAAGAAGATTTAGCGCGTTTCGGAGAAATCGGCAATTCGCGTCCTGATTTATTTGAAAAATTTATGGCTTGGTATCAGGCGTGTCAGGAAGAAGGCGCGCTTTCAAAACGTGAAAAAGCGTTGATCGGTCTGGCGGTTTCGGTCGTCGTGCAATGTCCGTATTGTATTGACGCTTACACGCAATCGAGTCTGGAAAACGGCTCGAATATGGAACAGATGACCGAAGCGATCCATCTGGCGTCGGCGATTCGCGGCGGCGCGAGTCTGATTCACGGCATCCAATCGCACAACGCGCACGATAAAATTTCAATGTAATTTATTCGCGTAGTTTTTTATGGTGCAAACATCAACCGTTCAAATCACGCGCAACGGTAAAACCGGCTTTCCGAAAACGCCAATCAATTTTGACGAAAAACTTTCGGCGCACGATTTGGAATTGCGTTCGAACGCCGTCGAGATTTTGCAAGTCAATGTCGGCAAACTCTGTAATCAAGCGTGTAAACATTGCCACGTTGACGCTTCACCGAAACGCACTGAAATTATGCGGCGCGAAACAATCGAAGCGTGTCTCGACGCTTTACGAAAATATAAAATTCCGACGCTCGACATTACAGGCGGCGCGCCGGAATTGATTCCCGATTTTCGATATTTTGTAACCGAAGCCAAAAAGACAAATACGAAAATTATCATACGACACAACTTGACGGTAATGTTCGAGCCGAATCAGGAAGATTTGCCCGGGTTCTTCGCGGAAAATCAAGTCGAAGTAGTTTCCAGTCTGCCTTATTTTTTGCAGCAGCAAACCGACGCGCAGCGCGGAACGGGCGTTTTCGATAAATCAATTGAAGCGATTAAACGATTAAATGCAGTCGGTTACGGCATCGAAAATACGAATTTGACTTTGAATCTTGTCTATAATCCGACGGGCGCGTTTCTGCCGCCCGCGCAATCTGCCATCGAAGCCGATTTTAAGCGTGAACTCAAAACCCGTTACGATTTATATTTCAACAATCTTTTTACGATTACAAATATGCCGATTGCGAGATTTCTCGATTATCTGCGGCGTTCGGGAAACGAAGAAAAATATATGCAAAAACTCATTCAAGCGTTTAATCCGGCAGCGGTCGAAGGCTTGATGTGTCGCAATACTCTGAGCGTTGATTGGACGGGAAAATTGTTTGATTGCGATTTTAATCAAATGCTCGAAATGCCCGTTTCTGCGGAAACGCCGCAAACGATTTTCGATTTCACGCCCGAAAAGTTTTTCGGGCGTGAAATTGCCACCGCCGCGCATTGTTTCGGCTGCACAGCCGGCGCGGGTTCGAGCTGCGGCGGAACGGTCGCCTGAATCAAATGTTTGTTTGAGCTTTCAACATTTGCAATATCTCGTGAGGTTTGCAGTTAAATTTTCTCTCTTGAAATTCGGCGACTTGAACGATTCCGATTCCCGCCGATGTCAGAAAAACAGCATCTGCTTCATATAGTGCATTGATTTTTGCCCTCTTTTCACAGACCGAATAATTTTCCAGAATAAATTCGCGCGTCGTGCCGGATAAGCAGCCGGTTTCAAGACACGGCGTAAAAAACTTGCTGTTTTTCAGCCAAAATAAATTCGCGCTGCAAGCCGAAACAATTTCGTCACGTTCATTCAGCCGAACCGCTTCATTAAAACCTTTTGCCTTCGCGTTTTCCAAAGCAAGAATATTTTCCAGGTAATTACACGTTTTAACTCCGGCGAGCGGTGAAGTTGAATTTGTTTGAAAAGGCGAAACCGTCAGACGAAAAAATTCAGAAATTTGCCGAAAATCAGCCGTGTTGATTAAAAAACTTGTTTGGCATTTTTGCCCGTTTTGCCAGATTGAAATTGAAGATTCATCAAAAAAAGTCAGGCGGGCGCGACCCGTTTCGATTTTGTTTTCGGCAACGATTTCGGCGAGTGAGTTTACAACTTTCTTCTCAGAGAATTCTGTTAAATCAACGCCGATTTTCCCGGCATTTTCGGTCAATCTGTGCCAATGTTTTTCCCACAGAAACGGCTTTGAATTGTAAATTGCGACGGTCGTGAAAATGCCTCTGCCGTAAAAGGCGAAAGCGGAAACGGCGTTGATTAGAGCGTTTTCCGCTGAAATGATTTGAGAATTAAAAACGGCAAAATTGTGCATTGGCAAACGAACCGAACAATCTAAAATCCGCGCGAATTGCACATCGAACAATGATCGCAAGGTTTGCCGGTCGGTTCATACGGACAAGGTTTTTCCGCATTCGCATTTTCAATGATTTCATCGGCTATGATTTCGGCAATGTCGAATTTTTCCTGACTCGGATGTTTGTAAGAATTAGCGTTGAAAGATGTCGAATGAGCGCCGAAAGAATTTTGATTATTTAAGGTCGTTTCGATTTTTTCGAGTCGTTCGCTGATTTTTTCGATGCTTTTCTGCAACGAATAAAAATCCGCTTCCGGCGCTTCAGTCTGCAAAAGCCGAGCAATCTTAACGGCTAAATTGTTGGCGGCTTCATTGGACATTTATCAAATAAAAAAGTTTTCAGACTGAATGCTTGGTTTATTTCCGTGAATCTTTTTCGGGCGACAAATCAATGTAATCAACGACGCCGACGATTGCCGAATCAATCGCCGCGCCAGGCGTTCCAGTCGAAGCGGTTGACGCGCCCCAACCTTCCTGCAAAATTAAAACAACGTCGCCTTCGCCCGAATCAACCGAATCGAGCGCGAGCAAAGTATTTTCCATATCTTCACCTTCGGGCGTGATTTGCCGGCAAAGCATTATGCGCGAGCCTTCGTAACGCTGATTTTTCTGCGTTGCGACGACGTTTCCGATTACTTTAGCAAGTAGCATTTTTTATTGAAAAACGGAAAACATAAGATATTTTTTGACGTTTCAGAATTATTCGTTATCCATTTTCCGTTTTTCATTATTAAAAACGTGCGCCTCAGAATCAACTATTCCGATAATCGTGCAATCGGTCGGCGTCGAATCGCGTTTAAAGGGAAAACTCGCTTCTTTTCCGCGACACCAGAAAACCATTTCGCCGACGCCCGCGCCAATCGCGTCGAGCGCAATCGTCGGCTTTCCCTTCGGTTCTAAATCCGCGTTTAAGGTCTGCACAATCAAAAACTTTCGCCCTTCGAGCATTTCATTTTTGACGGTGGAGACGACTGTTCCGATAACACGCGCAAGCTGCATCTTTCGATTAAAAAAGGTTATTTCTGACTGCTCTGTTTTTTCAAATCCTCGATTGTCGCCTGAATTTTCTGAGCATCGGCGGCTTTCGGAACGAGCTGCACATATTTCTGAAGCTCGACGACCGCTTCGGCGTTATTTTTCTTTTGCATATAAATGCCGCCGAGATATTTATGCGCCTGCGCCAGATTTTCTCCGCCTTTCAAAGAAACCGCTTTTTTAAATGCGGCTTCGGCTTCGTCCATTTTTTTCAAGCCGAGCAGAGCAATTCCGTAATACATATTCACCGTCGGCAAATCAGGATTTTGCTGTAATAAATCTCCGAAAACCACTTCCGCTTTCGGATACTCTCTCTGTGAAAGCAGCGTAAACCCGAAATTCAATTTTGCGTCGTAATAATCCGGCTTAATTTGAATTGCTTTGGAAAATGCCTCAAGCGCTTTATCCAATTCGTTTTGCTTCAGCAACAGAGAGCCTTTTTCGTTATATGCGAGCGCGAAATCGGGATAAATGCCAATCGCTTCGTCGAGCGAAGCAAGCGCCGCTTTAGAATCGTTTTTCTGCATACTCTCGGTCGCGCTCTTATGTTTTTTCAAAGCATCTTTCGGCACATTGGCAAGCAAAGGATTATTTGTCGGATTGAGTTCGGATTTTTTCACGCCCGGCGCGCGCAGGTAAAAAGCGACATTAAAAGATTGTCCCGGCGTCGTATCCTCAGCGATTGTCAGCGCCTCATTTTCCGACTCATATTCACCGGTGTTTTTAATAGTGATGTTGTAATTACCAGCCGGAATGTTGCTGAAGGTAAAATTACCGTCATTATCGCTGACCGTCGAACCGCTGGTAAAACCCGCGCCGCTCAGAGATATTCTGACATTGGTTGCCGGTTTTCCGTCCGGCATCGTAATTTTCCCTTGAATATTATATCTGCCGTCGCCGCCCGCGCGATTTCTGTCTCCATAACCTTGTGCATTCGCATTCGGCAAAGTCCAAAAAGATAAAATTACAACTGTTGCGAAAACCCAAATACAATTAAAATTCTTTTTCATCTTTTTACCTCTCTTTAAGTATAATCTACCGTATCAATCACGCCGACGATTGCCGAATCAACCGGACAATCCTTGTTGCCTTCAGCGAGCCGCGCACTCGAACCGGCGACAATCAAAACTCTTTCGCCAAAGCCCGCGCCGACCGTATCAACCGAGACGACATAACCGCTCTGGTCTGTGCCGTCGAGATTTATCGGTTTGACGATAAGCAGTTTTTTGCCCGCGAGACGCTCATCTTTCTGCGTAGCAACGACTGTTCCGATGATTCTGGCAATTATCATTTCGTTAGTGGTAAATGGTAAGCGGAAAGTAGTAAATGCTTTGATTCAGCATTTACCAATTTTCATTTGCCATTATTTAACCTATCGGTAAAACGTCGTCAACGCTTCCGTGCGGGCGCGGAATTACGTGAACCGAAACGAGTTCGCCGACACGCCGCGCCGCCGCCGCGCCTGCGTCGGTCGCCGCTTTGACAGCCGCGACATCGCCGCGCACAATCGCCGTGACAAATCCCGCGCCGATTTTTTCATATCCGATTAAGTTGACATTCGCAGCTTTAACCATCGCGTCCGCCGCCTCAATCATCGCTACCAATCCTTTGGTTTCAACCATTCCTAAGGCTTCCTGCATTAGAGTTTCTCCTGATTTTTGACTTTAGTTTTGCGAACCGACTGCTTGATTTAACAAATCAATCAATTCTTCCCTGCTTAAAGAAATTTTCGCGCCGTTTGAGTTTGGCTTATTTGCCGAATTCGCGTCAAGTCCGCAGCGAATTTCCGTTTCGTGCAGATAGCCGCACGATTGGCATCTGGCTGATTCGCCTAAATAACCGGCTTTTTCTCTGATGTTGATAAGTTTTTCGATTGCGTCTTTCGGCAAATCGTTCGCGCCGCCGAGAGCGCGTGAAAGAATCGCAATCTTTGCCGTGTGTTCCAAAGTTTCCAACCTGTCAAACGCCTGCCACAAATCCGCGCCGTAAGCGACCGCGCCATGATTCGCCATCAGCAGCGCGTTGTGATGCGTAACAAACGGCTTCATCGAATCGGTCAATTCGCTTGTCGAAGGCGTTCCGTATTTGGTTAATGGAACGCAGCCGAGAGTCAAAATAACTTCCGACAAAATCGGCTGGTCAATAGGCAAACCCGCCGCAGAAAACGCCGTTCCGTGCGGCGGATGCGCGTGACAGACAGCATTTATGTCGGGACGCATTTTGTAAATAAGCAGGTGCATCGCAAGTTCCGACGACGCTTTTTTATCATTTAACGGTTTTCCTTGCAAATCGGTAATTGCCAAACCGTCTTCGCTCATCCGACCCTTACAAGTCATCGTCGGCGTTGCAAGAATTCGATTTTCATCCAGACGATAGCTGATGTTACCGTCAGACGACACGACATAATTTCGCTCGTAGAGCAATTTCCCGATTTCAATAATTAGTTTTCGCGCCTGTAATTCGTCCATTTAGAAACCGTAACATTTTTCAGTGTAAAGCAAATTATGATTATCAGGCTGAAACGTTTTATCAAAACCTTTTACTATTTCGAGAAGAAGATTTAATTCATTATTGATATTCAAAATCTTTTTGAGTCGAATATTTTTTTGACTTTCGGGTGAATCAGGATGTTGTTTTAACCAAATTTCAAGGTTTGATTTTTCTTTTAAATGTTCTTTGTAAATATCATTTAAAAATTTATCGTGAAAAGGCTCTTCTAAATTACTAGAATAACAATCTGGAGTTTTAGGTATTGAGATTTCCTTTGTCACAGGTGAAACTTGCTGAAAGGAATCTTTATTATATAAATCTTCTTTTAAGAAGAAATTAGCAGAAATTAAACCAACCAAAAATGCCAGGAAAAAAGGGATCATTTTCGTCCGCAAAATTTTGCAATACATCAATTTTTACCTCACAAAAAATTAAACCACAGATTAACACAAATGAACGCTGATAAAAAATCTTCGTTCATTCGATTAATCTATGGTTTCTTTCTTTATTAGAAAAATTACCTGCCGTTATACGGAATAAAGCGAGCCTTCGCGGGCGGCATCGGCGGTGGCGGCGGCGGCGGCGGAACGGCTAAATCTATTGCGTCCCGGTCAAATGAATCCTGCGAATCTCCAACCGCTAATTTCTTTTCAAGCAGCGAGTTTCTTTCTCTCAATTGTTGATTCTCAAACTCCAGCATTCGATGATACTGCTCGTGTCTGCGCCAGCCGTTATTAAAACGAAATGTGGGCGCCGCTATTGAAACGAAGAAACTTGCAATAAAAAGTCCGACGGCAAATGTCAGCAAAAATGGAACGAATCTTCTTAAAACTCCTATACAACACATAAAAAACACCTCAAAAAATCAAAATTTCCTTTCAAATATAAATGCGTGAATCCGACTTAAAAAGTTTCACTTTTTTCCGTTTGCTTCGCTCGGTTGAGCTAAAAAATAAGCGAGACTTTCCAGGGAAGTTGTCAAATCAATTGTTTTCACTTTAACGCCGCTTTCAGCCCGCAAAGGAGTCGGCGCAAAATTCATCACGGCTTTGATTCCGGCTTTGGTGATTTGCTCCATAACAATTTGGGCAAATTCGGCTGGAACGGCAATGACCGCAACATCTATCTTATCTCTTTTCGCAATCTTCGCAAAGTTTTTTATATCGAAAATTTCGACCGCGCCGACTTTTTTTCCGATTTTATTTTCGTCCGCGTCAAACAGCGCTGAAACAGTAAATTTAGTCTGCAAAAAGCCGTAATAATCAGTCAAAGCCGTTCCGAGTCGTCCCGCGCCGATGATTGCTACATTATGCTCTTTATTGAGACCGAGAATTTTAGTCAGATGCTTGCGCAAATCGTCAACATAATAACCGACGCCGCGCACGCCGAACTCGCCGAAATAGGCTAAATCCTTTCTAATCTGAGCCGAATTCAAATGAAACTGGCGGGCGAGCTTTTCTGAAGAAACGGTTTTCGCGCCTTTTGCGGCAAGCTCATTTAAACAGCGCAGATATACGCTCATTCTATTCGTTGTCAGTTCCGAGATTTTCTCAACCTTCATCAATTCAAATTATATTCCAATATAGTGAAAGAGTTCGCAAGCTAAAGATGATTAAATTATTTTCCGCCGTTGCCCTTAAAATGAATATCCATTACAATTTATGTTTCAAGTGTGAAACAATATGATTGCATATCTTTCGGGAAAACTTTTAGAAAAAGAAGCGAATTTAATAATTATTGACGTTGGCGGAGTTGGTTACGAGGTCAATATTCCGCTTTCGACATTTTATGATTTGGGCGAACCGGGCGAAGAAGTGTCCCTGCGCATTTATACGCACGTCCGCGAAGATGTCTTTCAGCTTTTCGGCTTCAAAACCGTTCGTGAACGCGAACTTTTTTTGCTTCTGATTTCCGTTTCCGGCATCGGACCGAAATCGGCGATTACCGCGCTTTCGGGAATGAGCGCCGACGAAATCATCGGCGCGATTCGCCAAAATAATCTGGCGCGGCTCAATTCGATTCCCGGCGTCGGCAAAAAAACCGCCGAAAGATTAGTAATCGAACTGCGCGATAAAATCGCTAAATTATCAGCCGTTTCCGCCGAAGAAATGCGAGCCGAAGGAATTCCGCAAACGTCCGGCGACGACGTTTACGACGACGCGATTTCCGCGCTCGTAAATTTAGGCTACCAGCGCAACGCCGCCGAAAAAGCCTTAAAACAAGCGATGCAGGAAGGCACGGAAATGAGCGTGCAAAAATTATTGCGAAGAAGTTTGCAGCTTTTGGCGAAGGGGTAATTTTTTTGTGAATTTGATCAAGCAAATAATTTCTTGACGTTGTGACAAATGTGGTTTTCCACAATAATTAACTGTGTTTCGCCATCTTTTCTCCGAATTATTTCTGTTGTTTAATAAGAAAATACAGGGAGAAAAATGGAATTTATGAAAAAGATTTTTTTTGTTTTATCTGTCAGCCTATTTATATTATCTACAGTCCGGGCGCAAACAAAATATAACTTGCCGAAAGGTGCAGAGATTATTGAAACGCAGATGGTTACGCCCGAAAGAAATTTGATTTTGTGGGTGCAGAATCCGCAGAAAAATCCGCGTGACGAAGGTAATGATTTTTACACTTGTCCCGAATATACGCGCGGTAGTTTTTACAGCGGAAAGCCGTATGTTTCTCTTGTCAATTCACAATCGCAACAAATTATCAACACACTTAAACTCGAAGATGACCAAGGCGAACTTCCGATTCCGTATTTGATTGAGAGACATTATTATAAAGTTCCGACGATTGATTCACAAAAAGAAGGAAAACCAAAGATTTTGTTTTTGCAGGATTATAACGGCGACGGTAAGGCTTATGAATTCGCAATGTTTGACGCATTGGCTTGTCAGGGATTAGAAACCGCGCTTTTCGGTTATAGCGAAAAACAGGACAAAATAATTCAATATCCGATTGAATTGACCGCGAACGGCAAAACCGAAACGGTTTATTGGATTGATTATCTTTTCTCGAAAAAACCCGTTTCAATAAGTGTTTGGGAATACTCGATTGATTATCGCGGACGCGGCGGAAGTTGGGATAGATACGAAATTCGATACAATAAAAGTAAAGAAATATTTATTGGGAAATTAACTTCGACAGACAGCGCAAATGATTGAAGAACAAGAAAATTTTGAATCTAACGACCACCGCGACGGCAACGCTTTTGATGAAGAAAAGCAGTTGGAATTATCTCTGCGACCGACGCGGCTCGCCGAATATATCGGGCAGAAAAAGGTCAAAGACAATCTGAGAATTTTTATGAAAGCCGCGCTCAAACGCCGCGAAGCGCTCGATCATATCTTATTGTTTGGTCCGCCCGGAGTCGGAAAAACGACGCTTTCAAACATTGTCGCCAACGAAATGGGCGCGGAATTAAAATCTACGGCGGGACCGATTATCGAAAAAGCCGGAGATTTGGCGGCGATTTTGACGAATTTGGCGGAAGGCGACGTTTTGTTTATTGACGAAATTCATCGACTTAATCCGGCGATTGAAGAAGTTCTCTATCCGGCGATGGAAGATTATAATCTCGATTTGATGATCGGGCAAGGAACTGCCGCGCGTTCGATAAAACTCGAACTTCCGAAATTTACTTTGGTCGGCGCGACGACCAGACCGGGAATGATTACCGCACCTTTGCGCGGGCGTTTCGGGATTGTCTTTCATCTCGATTTTTATAACATCGAAGATTTGCAGACGATTGTATTGCGCTCGGCTGAAATTCTGAATGTCGAAATTGAAGAAAACGGCGCGAAGGAAATTGCCAGACGTTCGCGCGGAACTCCGCGTATTGCCAACAGACTTTTGCGCCGTGTGCGCGACTATGCCGAAGTTGATTATGACGGACGAATTACCGAAACCGTCGCAATGGACGCGCTCAACCGGATGGAAGTTGACACTTACGGACTCGACGAAGTTGATAGAAAATTATTATTGACAATTATCGAAAAATTCGACGGCGGTCCGGTCGGTTTGGGAACGATTTCCGCTGCGATTTACGAAGAAAAAGATTCGATTGAAGAAATTATCGAACCGTATTTGATTCAAACCGGCTTTTTAAATCGCACGCCGCGCGGACGAATGGCGACACGGCTCGCCTACGAACATTTCGGGCTTGATAATTTACTGAAAAGACCACCGGACACGCCGAGTTTATTTAATTAAAGCCAATCGGGTAAAATTTTTTCTCTAAATTTTGCGCGATAATCTATCTTAAAATATGCAAAAAAATCACCGTGAATTATTTATCGCTTTTCTGATTTTATTGTTCTCTTTCAACATTTTTGCTCAAAATAAATTTGAAGGTTTCAACATTATAGTTGACGCGCCGGACACGCAAAAAGCGGCGACTTGCGCGATTCGCTACGTTCCGCCGACGACCGATATTACAATTACCGATTTGGACTCTTCGACGCCGTTGAAACTTACAAACTGCGGCGGCGCGGGTTCGAGTTTGACGCAAAACGGCTCCACCGCCGTAATGCGCGCGAATCCGAATAATTTCAAATGGTGTTTTGAAGGCGAAGACAAACGCTACCGCATTTCATACAAAGGCGACCAATTCAGCGGCGACGTCGTTTATGATTGGATTGCGACGCCCGCCAATCCGGGCGTTTATAATGTCAAAGATTTCGGCGCAAAAGGCGACGGCGTTAGCGACGATACGCTTGCCATCAAAAGCGCGCTCGCTTTTATCGCCACGCGCAACGGCGGAATTTTAAATTTTCCCGAAGGCGATTTCGTTGTCGGCGCGTTGTCCGGCAATCGCGCAATCGCGTTGCCGTCAGGCGTAATTATTCAAGGCGTCGGCAGTTTACAGTCAAATACTTTTTCTAACAATGTCGTGCAGAAAAATCCGAGCCGCATTACTTTGAACGGCACGAACCGAGCGCTTTTCCGCATCGGCGAATGCACCGAGCGCGTAACTTTCCGCGACATCGAACTTTACGCCGGTAGCAGTCAAAATACTTACGGCATCGAAGCTGTCGGCGCATTTATGACTTCGCAGGGTTTCGTTTTCGAGCGCGTTGTCTTCAACAAATTCTTTCGCGGTTTTTACGCTCACGGTTTGGAAATTCCGAACACAGCCTGGCAATTCGATTTTACGAAATTTACCTCGTGCCGTTTCTTCTTTAACACGGATGTCGGAATTTACACGGACATCAGCAACTCGGATTGGATGGTTGAAGGCTGTCTGTTCGCCAATCCGCTGCACACAGCTACGCAAAACGCCGATTCGATGTATTTCCGTCGCGCCGGAGCGATTTTGATTCAAAACACATTCGGCGGCGGATTTTACAACGCCTTCGGCGGCACATTTCTCGGCATCCTCGACAGCGGAGTTACGACCGTTCTCAACTCGCAAACCGAGCAGATGACAAATTCGATTGTTTATAACGGAGTCGCAAATCCGAACGCCGGCGATTATTCGTATCCGCTGACCGTAATCAACAGCATTTTCGGCGCGCCGGTTATTTTTAAAGCCAGACGCACTTATGTCTCAACCGGAAATCTGTATCTAGCCGATACTTTTAAAGCCGACGCGCGTCTGCACGTTTATTCGACAGGCGACCGTTTTTGTTACGACGGCGCGACTCTCGGCTGCAACGAAGGTAAATCCAGAAATTATTTTGACGGCGCGACCGTGTTGTTTATGACCGGCGCGGCGGACGAAACCGGACTCAAAGGTTATCCGGCGATTTTCGGAACGGACGTGCAATTTAACAAATCGGTTCAAATGCCTTCATTTCAGCAAAATGATTTGCCGAAAGACAAAGCCAACGGCTCGATGGTTTACTGCGCCAATTGTCGCCGCTCGACAACGCCGTGTCAGACAGGCGGAACCGGCGCGCCGGCGATGGTCGTCGCCGGACAATGGAGTTGTCTCTAACTTTTAAAAAGCAGTTCGTTGTTTCTTTTTTTCATCTAAAATTAGGTATGAGTAAATCACAAAAGGAACTCGCCTTTTTGCGAGATTTATATGTCGAGACAGATTGGACTGAGCGTTTTACAAACCTGTTCGACGAGAATTTCAAATTTTCCGACGAACAAAAAATTCTTTACGTCAACGCCGGAACAGGCAGTCACGCGCTCGCTCTGCGCGAAAAACTCGATGAAAACGTTGAGCTTTGGGCAATGCCGGAAAACGTCGAACTTTTGAGTATCGCAAAAGCGAAAGCCGCCGCGATAAAAGCAGATATTAGTTTTTTTCCCGATTTTCCAACCGAAAAAGTTGACGCTGTTATTGCCGACGCAAGTTTTGCGCGACCGACCGAACTCAAGAATTTTCTGGCGAAAATTATCGGAATTTCAAACAAACAGGTTGTATTTTTCTTGCCGACCGCAGGAAGTTTCGGCGACGTATTTTCTTATCTTTGGGAAACTTTATTAAACGCTGACCTACTCGAAAAAGAACCGGAAATCGAACGCATTATTACGGAAATTCCGACAATTTCAAAGGTTGAGGAATTGGCTGAAAGTCTGGGTCTGACGAAATTGCAGACCGAAACGAAAAATGAATTCTTCGAGTTTGAATCAGCCGAAGAATTTGTTAATTCGCCGCTTGTCGCCGATTTCTTGTTTCCCGCCTGGCTTGATTTTCTGGATAAAAAGCACCAAGCCAAAGTTACAAAACAGCTCGCGCTTCTGATTGATAACGACCGCGGCGATATGAGTTTCCGGTTTTCAGTAAAAATGAGTGTGGTGAGCGGCGAGAAAAAAGATTGATTTTTCCAAAAATTGCGGAAAAAGGCGGAAATGTTTGTCACAGCAAACTCTTCCGCCTTTTTCGATATTGTAATTAATTTTGACGTTGGCAAATTAAAGCTGTTTCATTTGCGCTCGACGACGCATTTCCGCCATCAATTCTTCGTCGCTCATATTGGAAATTTGCGGCGCGGGCGGCGCGATTTGCGCCGGATTGTGCAGTTTTTGCTCTTGCTCGATCCGTTCGTCTTCTTCGGCTTCGCGCATTCCTTCTTTGAACGCTTTGCGCGTCTGCCCTAAAGATTTCGCCAGTTGCGGCAGTTTCGTCGAACCGAAAAGCAGGAAAATAGCGGCGACTACAAACAGTATCTGCGTCGGACTGTCAAAAATAAAAAGTAATGTTGTCTGAATCATAATTTTGCTCTTTTTGATGATTTTTAAGTGAATAAAAACCACTTAAAAATTATTTTATTGTTGTTTGGCGATGGCGCGACGGCGCATTTCCGCCACTAATTCTTCATCGCTGACATCGGTAACCTGCGGCGCAAAAGAAGCCGGATTAACTTTTTTTCGCGTTGATTCGATTGGTTCTTCTTCATCAACTTCGCGCATTCCTTCTTTGAACGCTTTGCGCGTCTGCCCTAAAGATTTCGCCAGTTGCGGCAAACGGCTCGCTCCGAAAAGTAAAAAAATCGCCGCAACCAAAAGCAGTATTTCCGCAATTCCAAAATGCATATAATCTATCCTTGTCGTTTTGACGCGCCCGCAAGCCTTAAAGTTGGCGCATTATTTATCTATCATACAAAGATTTGCTCAAACTTTCACGTCTGCTGCATAAAATTTCTGAAAAACTATTCTTTTGCCAATCTGAAAATATTATTTTTCTTTCGTTCGATGAGCATTTATAGTTCCCTGAGCGACTATATTCTGCTTATTATCGGCGTTGACAATTACGGAGATGTAAATAGTTATTTGGTCATTATTACCATAAGTCTTTCCAATCGGGCGCAGGCTAAACAAACCTTCGGAAATTTGTTGGGCAATGCCGTTGGTAGAACCTACTTGCATTAGGCGCAAATTTTCAGTGATTTGTTTGACAAAATCCTGATAATATTTTTCGGCTTCGGAAGAACGATAACTTTTTCCGTTTTTCAATAAAACCGAAGTCGCGTCCAAAACGATTTCCGCAGATAGATTTTCGTAATCAAACCGTGAAGATTTTGATTGAACGCTGATTATTTGCAGCGGGAAATTTTTAATCTGCGCGAGCGCTTCGGTCAGATTAACTTCTTCGCTTTTATTATAATCGGCGAGTTTTTGTTGGAATTCCTGTTCGTCCAAATCTATCAGCGACGACTTTTGTTTGACGGGCATTTGCGATTCGGTTTCATAATTCTTTTTCAACCGCGCGATTTCGTTTTCGGTGCGCGTTTTATTAAACGGGCGCTTGAAGAAAAGCGAAACGGGATTTTCACCATTATTTACAACACCGACTAATTCCCAACCCGAATCTTTTATCCATTCCAAAGAATTTTGTCCCGCAAAATTAGCTGCGGATGTCAAAAAGTTATAATCTCGATAATATCTTGTGATCTGATAGTATCCGCTTGAATATTTCGTGCCGGAAACTTCCAGATATTCCCACTGCGTCAAAGTATTTCTTCTGCCTTGCGCGAATGAAAAAGACGAAAAAAGCAAAATTGTGAAAAGCGTGACGATTGGCTGCTTGAACATATTGAGAATCTCCTTATATTTATTGGTAAAATAATGGTATTCGTCATCACGCTTTCTTTCTTTTTAAGTTGCGATTTTATCTTTTCCTTTAAATTTGTCAGTTGCCTCAACCAAAGCCGACGTAATTCCCTTTTCCGAAATAGAATGTCCGGCGTCGCCGACGACGACTAATTCGGCTTCAAGAAATGCTTTGTGCAAATCCCAGGCGCTCGTCATCGGACAGACGACATCGTAACGACCTTGAACGATAACGGTCGGAATATGACGGATTTTTTCGATGTTATCAATCAGATAATTTTCGCTCGGGAAAAACGAGTTATTCATAAAATAATGGCATTCGATTCTCGCCAGCGATAGAGCTTCGTCTTCGCCTTCCCAGTGATTCATCAAATCCTTGTCGGGAAAAAGTTTCGAGGTCGAACCTTCCCAGACGCTCCACGCCCGCGCCGCCGAAAGCTGTGTTTGTTTGTCGTCGCTCGTCAGGCGTTTGTAATAAGCCGAGATAAAATCTCCGCGCTCGTCTTCGGGAATTTCATCGCGGTAACGTTCCCAGAAATCAGGAAAAATCTCGCTCGCGCCGTATTGGTAAAACCACTGCAATTCGGAACGGCGGGTTAAAAAGATTCCGCGCAAAATCAAACCTAAAACTCTTTCTGGATGAGTTTCAGCATAAGCAAGACTCAAAGTGCTTCCCCAGGAACCGCCGAAAACGAACCATTTTTCAACGTTAAATTTTTCGCGCAAAGTTTCGATGTCGGCGATTAAATCCCATGTTGTGTTCTCTCGCAATTCATACGCCGGTTTGGATTTTCCCGAACCGCGCTGGTCAAATAAAATTATGTGATAGGCTTTCGGGTCGAAAAACCTGCGATACATCGGAATCAGACCGCCGCCCGGACCGCCGTGAAGAAAAACTACGGGAATTCCCTGTTCATTGCCGCATCGCTCGTAATAAATTTCGTGAATGTCGGAAACCTTCAGCATTCCCGTGTCAAACGGCTCGATTTCTGGATAAAGTGTTTTCATAACGGCAATCATACAAGAATTTGTTTTAGACATTCAAACGGTTCGGCGATTTATAATAAAAAGAGACGGCAAAAGTTAAATAACTCAAACCGTCTCTTTTTTATAATTACAACCGAAATTAGATCATATCGCCTTCTTCTTTTGAGCTTTCATCGAGTTCCCAACGGTCGCGGTCGCGTTTCTCCATTTTTTCAAGCAGGTCGAGCGGTTCGTTATCTTGAAAGTTAACTCCGTAAGCGTGAGCGTTTTCTTCCACGTCGGATTGGTCGGGCGTCGGATTACTGCCGGCAAACGCTTCTTCGCCGGTCGTGTTGACTTCTTCCCATTTCGCGTCAATATCGCCGCCCGAATCGGCTGGCGAAGACGAATTATGTTCATTGAGACGAACTCTCAACTCGCCCGGCGCTTGCGGCGCGCGCGCGATTTCTTCGTCCATAAATTCTTTTATCTGTCGCTCGGACGGCTTTTCTTTCTCGTAAAATTCCAAATCTTTGCCCGTCATATCTTTCTCTTTTGTTTCGCTCATAATTTCAAAAAGGATAACACATCAACTAAATAAAAACGATTGACTGCGCCGAAGGGATTTCAAACCGTTTGCGGCAGCGAATATTTTTGCACATCAACTGGTCGTCAACACGCACCATATAATCGCGCGATTTTTCGTATTGCATACGTTCCTGCTCGCTTCGCTGGCGAGGCGAATTTTTCTTTTTTGTGCGTTTCAGCCAGCGCACTTCGTAATCGTTTCGCTCGCGGCAATTCGGGCAAACAAAGCTCGCGGTTTTCGTTTCCTGTTTTTCGTCAAAAATATCTCTTTCGTTCATAAAAGTTCAACGTTCAA
Source organism: uncultured Pyrinomonadaceae bacterium (assembly GCA_964237245.1). Classification (GTDB taxonomy): domain Bacteria; phylum Acidobacteriota; class Blastocatellia; order Pyrinomonadales; family Pyrinomonadaceae. Next base: position 11,068 of record CAXSHW010000049.1, on the reverse strand, counting down.
AATTCAATGTTCAAGATTATTTCCACTTTGAACCTTAAACATTAAACTAACCGGAGAGTTTTCGCAGATAATCGAAACTGTAAATTCCGGTGTCGTGTCCGTCGGAAAAATGAAAGTTCAGCGCATAGCGTCCGACAATCGAAATGGACGAAAACGATAAATCATCGCTGACATTTTCGGCTTTCAGCGTTTTTTCGCCCGTCCATTCGTTGACGCAGCCGGCGCACGGACACGAACGACGCAAATCGGCAGCGTTATATTTCGTTTCCGTTTCGTCCGACCATTTTATCGAAATTTCCGAATCGCTTTCTTCGATTATCTGTCGCGGCTCAATCATAAAAACAGATGTCAGAAGTTAGTCTGAATAAAAACTAATATCTAATCTCCGGCATCTAACATCTTTTCCACATCGCTTGCCGTTATGTCGTAATGCGAAGCGTGATAAACGGGTTTTCCGTCTTTTAAGACAATTGCCTGCGGTGATTCGTGACGAATCCCGGTTCTTCTGGCAATTTCATCCGAAACGTTTCGCGCTTTCTGCATAACAACGACATTTATATCGGCGTCAGCACCGGCGATTTCCTGATGGACGCCGGCGCTAATCGGGCAAGTCAAGCTGTGTTTGAATAAAACAACAGGTTTTTCGTTCGATTGCTCGAAAAGCCGTTCAAGTTGTTCGGTCGAATTTATTTCCGTAAAATTTGCTTTCATAATTTCGATTATAACTTTCCGTCTCTCAAAAAGCATCAAGCGAGCAGTCAAACAAGCACTTCTTTTTATATTTTGTCGTTTTTACGCTCGATTATAAATTTTCTCAATATAATCTTTCAGCATTCTGTCGCTGGAAAATTGCGGCGTCAGCGTAGAAAGCGCGTTTTTCATTCGCCGAATCCATTCACCGGGCAAATTATTTTCGTCTTTTTGATAATAAGTCGGAACGATTTGCGTCTCTAAAACCTGATAAAGCGATTCGGCGTCGTTTGCGTCAATTGTTTTTGTATCGTTTTCATCTTCGTCTTCGGCGACGCCGATTGAAAAGCCGTTTTCGCCGTTATAACCTTCAATCCACCAGCCGTCCAAAATTGAGAAATTTAATCCGCCGTTCATCGCCGCTTTTTCGCCGCTCGTGCCGGACGCTTCGAGCGGGCGACGCGGGACATTCATCCAAACGTCAACGCCCTGAACCAGATAACGCGCGACTTCCTGATCGTAATCTTCAAGAAAAACCGCGCGCTTCTGCCAATCGGAATTTTCATCCAGACTCATCAAATTCTGCAAAAGCAATTTCGCCGCGCGATCTTGCGGATGCGCCTTTCCCGCAAAAACAAACTGCACTGGTTTTTCCTCGTCGTTTATCATTCGTAAAAGTCTCTGCGTATCGCTTAAAAGCAAATCCCAACGCTTGTAAGCCGCAACGCGACGCGCGAAGCCGATTGTCAAAAAATCCGCGTCAAAAAGTTTTTTGGTGTTTTCGTGTTCATTGATTGTGTCGAGCGAACCTGTATATTTTGAGAGAGTTTTCTGGCGCAAAAATGCGATGAGAAGCTGCTTTAAAAGTTTATGAGCTTGCCAGATTTCAGCGTCGGAAATTTTTTCAATCGCTTCGCGCCACGCATTTTCGTCTTTCAAAACTTCCGTCCAATTCGCGCCGATGCGTTTTTCGTAAACCGCTTGAAACGACGGCGCAATCCAGGTCGGCGCGTGAACTCCGTTGGTCACGAAAGTAATCGGAACGTCTTCGGCTTTTGTGCCTGCGGGAAACATTTTCAACCATAACTCGCGCGAAACTTCACCGTGTTTTTCGCTCACACCGTTTGCCGAACGAGTCATCCGAAGCGCGAGCGGCGTCATTCCGAACCATTCGGCTTTATCATCTTTGTTGGTGCGACCGAGCGCGAAAAGTTCTTCGTGCGAAATTTTTAACTGATTGATAAAATTTTCATCGAAACAATTCTCAATTGTCTCCGGCGCGAAATTATCGTTTCCGGCGGCAACGGGCGTGTGCGTCGTGAAAACGCATTTTTCTTTAACGACACTAACCGCGTCTTCAAACGAAGCGTTTTCATTTTTTTCGAGAAACTCACGCGCCAATTCTAAAGTTAAAAACGCCGAATGTCCTTCGTTTAAATGAAATACGGAAGGCTCGATGCCGAGTCGTCTCAGCAGCCGAACGCCGCCGATTCCCAAAATTTGTTCCTGCACGACGCGCGTTTCCGTGTCGCCGCCGTAGAGATGTCCGGTTATCAAACGGTCAACCTGGTCGTTTTGCTCGACATTCGTATCGAGCAGATAAAGCGAAATTCTACCGATTTGCGCGAGCCAAACCTGCGCCAAAACTTCGCGTTCGCGCATTTTAACCGCGACGAAAATTCTTTCGCCATTTTCGTCCGTCACCGATTTGAGCGCGAGTTCGGTATCAAATGAATCCAAATATCTTTCTTCCTGCCAACCGTCGTGCGCGATTTTTTGCCGGAAATAACCGTAGCGATACATCAAACCGACGGCGACGAGCGGAACGTTTCCGTCGCTCGCCGATTTCAAATGATCGCCCGCGAGAATTCCGAGTCCGCCCGAATAAATCGGCAGAGAATTATGCACGCCGTATTCGGCGCAAAAATACGCGACCGGATTTTCCTTTGTAACTCGCCCGAAATTTTTCGGAGTTTCCGCCAGATAATTTTCAAATTCGGCGGAAAATTTGCTCAGTCTTTCGACATAATCCGCGTCGTTCGCCTTTTGCCAGAGATTTAATGAATTGACTTTTTTGAGCAAAACGCGCGGATTCTGCTCGTATTTGTCCCAGAGTTTAGGGTCGAGTTCCCGAAAAAGTTTTAAGCCCTGCGGTTTCCAAGACCAGAGGAAATTCCACGAAAGCGTATCAAGAAATTGCAGATTTTCAGGCAATTCGCGGTTAAAATAAAAATCGTGTCTAAAAGTATCGTCGGCTTGCGTGCCGACCGATGATTGTATCTTTTCAAAAGTTACGACTGAGACATTCTCCATAAAATCTTCTTAAAAGTTCCATTAAATAATTTTCTAAAAATTACAAAGCATCAATTATCAACTTTTATCCGTAATTTTGTAAAACGAAAAACAGATTAGTAATAAATTTGAGATTAAAAATTTTGATGTCTGATAAAACTTCGCGCGTCCGATTCTGAAAAGAAAACAAGCCGAATCTCTTGAAAATTATCGTTATTTTACATTCTGCATTTTTAATTTATTTTGAAAATAAAAATTGTCCTTATTCTCACGAAATAAAATGAACAATGAAAAATGTAAAATTAATTTTGTGTTTTCAAACAGTTTCTAAAACTTCACAAATTTCTAGCTTGCAGCCAGATGTTCGGAATAGAAAAAACTTTTTTCTTGAAATTCAAATGCGCGCGTTTTGAAAAAACATTGTAATTTTGTTGCTCGATTTCCTTTAAGATTTTCGAGTAAAGCCGGGAAGCCAGCAAAACCGTAAAACGACTGTCTTTTTCGAGCATCGAAATTCCCTTTTCAGCCTTTTCGTAATAATCTCTTGCTCTATTGATTTGAAATTTCATCATTTCAACAAAATTTTCGTTCATTTCGCCGGCAAAAATTTGTTGTTCGGAAATCGAAAATTTTCGCAAATCTTCCTGCGGCAAGTAAATTCTGTCCATTTCCGCATCTTCTTTGACATCGCGCAAAATGTTCGTCAACTGCATCGCAATGCCGAGCGCTTCGGCGTAACGAAGCGTTTCGGGTTGTTCGTAACCGAAAATTTCCGACGACATCAAACCGACTGTCGAAGCGACTCGATAACAATAAACGTAAAGTTCTTCAAAGGTTTCGTAGCGTTTCGTATGCGTGTCCTGCAAAACTCCTTTCATCAATTCAAGCGGCAGATTTTGCGGAATTTTATATTTTTTTAACAAATCGCTCCAGGCGAGAAGAACTTGATTTTGGTCTTGATATTTTGACTTTTCAGATTTGGAATCTGGAATCTGAAATCTGGAATTTCTTCCGCCTCCGTAAATTTCATCCAGTTTTGCCTTCCAACGCTCAACCGCCGCAATCGCTTCGGTTTCGCTGTTGACTTCGGCTTCGTCAACTTCGTCGTCAACGTGCCGACACAAAGCGTAAAGCGCGTAAATCGGTTTTTGTTTGATTTTCGGAAGAAATTTAGCGGCGAAATAAAAACTTTTGGCGTGATTTTTCGTGACGCTTTCGCAGTATTTGTAGGCTTTTTCAATTTCAGCAGACATTTTTTGTGAGTCTTAATTTTTTCTTTCAGCCAAATAATCGGTCAATTGAATCAAACAACCTTGTGCTTCGTTCGGCGAAAAATTTTCGTTCAAAACGCTTTTCGCTTGCTCGACAATCGCCTGTAATTTTTTTTGCGCCGCGTCTTTTCCTTTGAAAATGGCGAAAGGTTTGTTTGCGGAAAAAATTTCGCCGTCTTCTTCCAAATCAATCAAATCATCGCTCAATTGATAAGCGTCGCCGAGTAAATTAGCAAAACGCGAAAGATTTTCGAGTTGAGCTTCGTTTGCGCCAGCCAGAATCGCGCCGACGCGCAAGGCAAGACGCATCAAAGCCGAGGTTTTCAAATTTTTGGTTGATTCAAACGTGAAATCGTCGCTGGAAAAATCGTTTGAATTTGCGTTTTTCGCCAGAGCCAAATCAACTGACTGACCGCCGACCATTCCCGCCGCGCCGACGCATTCGACGATTTCCGAGTGCGCCCGAATCGCTCGTTTGGGCATTTCCGCGTGATTAACAAAAACCAAATTATAAGAAGCGTTCAGAAAACTTATCGCCGCGAGAATCGCTAAACCTTCGCCGAATTTTTCGTGCAGCGAAGTCTTTCCGCGCCGCTCGACCGCGTTGTCCATACAAGGCAAATCGTCGAAAATCAGCGAACTCGTATGAATAAATTCGGCTGCGCAAGCCGCCGGAACGACTGATGCGGAATCGCCGCCGACAAGTTCCGCGCCGAGCAAAGTCAAAACCGGACGCAGACGTTTGCCGCCGGAAAATAAAATGTATCGAACCGCTTCGTTAAATTTCGTCTCGACGTTTGACGGCGCGAACGGCAGATATTTTTGCAAAGCCGTTTCGATTTGCGGCTTTTTAGCTTCGACATATTGCCACAATTTGAATTCTTGTCCGGTTGTCCGAGTTTTTTGTTCAATCATCTTTCGAGTTTTCCTGAAAATTTTGTTTCGCCTTTTCCGCTAAATCATACGGCACGGTTACTCGAAACGGATGTTTGGCGACGAAAAGCGGCACTTTAACGATTTTCGCGCCGAGCTTTTCCAAACTTTCGGCGATTTTTTCATCGGAAAATTCCGCGATTCCAAACTTTTCAGACGCGCGTTTGAAAGCGCCGCGCAGACGGTCGAGCGCGAGTTTCCTGCCCGCCAGAATTTTGCCGCGCGACTGAAATTCACCGAGCGCGTAAAGCAAAATTTTTTCAATCTCGGTTTTTTCGCTGTTCAAATCGAAAAGACTCAACTGATTGGATTTTCGGTTGTCGGACATCTTTGTTTGACGATTTTGTTTTGTCTCGAAATATGAATTAGCTTAACATTTTATCACAGACATTTTTAAGCTGAATCGAAGTTTGCGTTTTCGAGCATTCAAGTTTTAGAAATTCCGCGTTAATCTGTGATAATCTGTCGTTAAATTCTATGTCTGAAAAGAAAAATTATCGCGTCGGACTCGGCGTTTCGGGCGGAATCGCCGCTTACAAAGCCGTCGAAGTTTTGCGCCTGCTGCAAAAATCCGGCTGCGACGTTCAAGTGGCGATGACGAAACACGCGACCGAATTTATTCAGCCTTTGACGTTTCGCGCTTTGACCGAAAATTATGTTTTAATAGATGATTACGCGCCGGAAAATCCCGATCCGATTGCGCACATCAATTTTTCGCAAAATATTGATTTGTTTTTAATAGTTCCGGCGACGGCAAACATTATTGCAAAATTTGCCAACGGAATTGCCGACGATTTTCTTTCCTCAACTTATCTCGCCGCAAACGCGCCGGTTTTGATCGCGCCGGCGATGAACACGACGATGTGGGAACACCGCGCAACGCAAAGAAACATCGAAAAATTAAAATCCGACGGCGTGCATTTTGTCGAACCTGTTTCAGGCAAATTAGCCTGCAAAACCGTCGGCACGGGAAAACTCGAAGACGTTGAAAACATTGTCGCGCAGGCGTTGAGAATTCTAGAATCCAGATTCCAGATTCCAAATTCCAAATTAAAAACCAATGAACAAAATTTCAAATTAAAAACCGAAAATGCAGAAAATCTGGAATCTGAAAGCTGTAATCTGAAAGCTGAAAGATTTTTAATTACGGTTGGCGGAACGCGCGAAGCGATTGATCCGGTTAGATTTATTTCAAATCATTCGTCGGGCAAAATGGGTTTTGCAGTCGCGGAAGCCGCGCGGGAACGAGGCGCGAAAGTTACAGTTGTTTGCGGCGTAACAACGGTTGAACCGCCGGAAAATGTCCGAGTTATTCGTGCAATTTCAGCCGAAGAAATGTTTCAAGCGGTGATGCGCGAATTGCCGAACGCAACCGTTTTCATCGGCGCGGCGGCGGTTTCCGATTATCGCCCGAAAAATGTTGCGAGCGCGAAAATCAAAAAGACAAATCAAGATATTTTGACGCTGGAACTCGAAAAAACGCCGGATATTTTGTCGAATGTTTCGCAAAATCGGCACGAAAATTTGCTGGTCATCGGTTTCGCGGCGGAAACAAACGATGTCGTAAACTACGCGAAGTCAAAACTCGAAAAGAAAAATCTCGATTTAGTCGTCGCCAATGACATCACAAAAAACGGCGCCGGATTTAATACGGACACAAATATCGCAACGATTTTAAAACGCGGAAGCGACGAAAAAATAGAAATCCCGCTGATGTCGAAACGAGAAATGGCAGACAAAATTTTGGACGAAGTGATAAAATTAAGACAAAATAAATTGACCGTAAATGAACACAGAGAAATACAAAAATAATTTACAGGGATAAAGGAGATGAAAAGGTATTTTAAATTTTTTGTTTTATCCTTGTTTATCCTTTTCATCCCTGTAAATTTATTTGTGCGTATTCGTAACTCATTTGAAGTTGAAAGAAATGCAAAATGAATTTTCGACATTATTAGCCGACGTTAAAGAGCATATTTTGTATTTGCAGGAACTCGGCGCGGAAAATTTTGCGGTTGATTTGCCGGAAATTGACGATTCCAAATCCCGGATTTTGAATTCCAAATCGGAAATTCCGCAGGAAAAATTGGAGCGTTTTGTGCCGTCGGATTTTGAAATTCCGAAAATCGAAATTCCGAAATACAAAACGTCAAATACGGAAAATAATTCATCCCGGCAGAGTCTTTTGGAAGCGACGAAACTTTCGCGCCTGCCGTCTTTGCCGAAACGAAATTCTTTTTCAAATAACCAAATAAAAGAACCGACAAGGGAGGCGGAAATGCCAAAGAAAACACTTTTAACCGAAGACGCGCCGCAGGATTCGCTGTTCGGCGATTTGTCGCAGACTTTGCCCGAAGCGACCGAAACGCTCGAAGATATTCACCAATTTATCGGCAATTGTACGCGCTGCACTCTGTGTGAAAGCCGCACGAAAATTGTCCACAGCGAAGGCAATCCAAAAGCCGATTTGCTGTTTATCGGCGAAGCGCCGGGCGCGAACGAAGACGAAGAAGGTCGTCCGTTTGTCGGCAAAGCCGGACAGCTTTTGAATAAAATTATCGAATCAATCGGAATGAAGCGCGAAGACGTTTTCATCGGCAACGTCAATCGTTGTCGTCCGCCGCAAAATCGCCAGCCGACGCCGCTCGAAGCCGCGACTTGCCGCCCGTTTTTATTGCGCGAAATCGCCGTCGTGCGCCCGAAAGTGATTGTCGTTTTGGGAAACACGGCGACGCAAAATCTGCTGGCGACAAAAGTCGGAATCACAAAAATTCGCGGCGAGTTTCAAGATTATTTCGGCGTCAAAGTGATGCCGACATTTCATCCGGCATACTTGCTGCGTGATCCGTCGAAAAAGCGCGAAGTCTGGGAAGATATGAAAAAGGTGCGTGATTTCTTGAATCAATAATAATTTTTGCCGCAGAGAATACAGAGAACATAAGTTTTAATTTCTCTCTCTGTGTTCTCTGTGAACTCTGTGGCTGATTTCTTATGCAAAATTCTCTTTTCGATATTGCCGACACGCCGATTGAATCAAACGAAACCGTTGAAGAAATCAATCAGGAACTGCTCGAAAAAGCGAAATCTTTACCGACGTTTGCCGACAAATTTTTTATTTTCGGCGTAGGAAGAATTGACGCGAAAGTAGTCATTGTCGGCGAATCGCCCGGACTTCCCGATGCCGATTCGGAAAAGCCTTTTATGGGTCCGGTCGGTCAATTACTGGAAAGGATTTTGGCGGCAATCGGCTTAAAACGTGAAGATTGTTATTTAACAAATGTCGTTAAATATATTTCGCAAGGCGACGAACTCACGCCGGATATTTTAAAGTTTTTTACGCCTTATTTGCATCGTGAAATGGCGGCGATAAAGCCAAAAGTTATTATTTCGCTCGGAAATACACCGACCAAAGCATTGTTGAATACAAAAAAATCAATCACACAGATGCGCGGCGAATTCTACGATTTTCAAGGCGCGAAATTGATGCCGATGTTTAATCCCGCGTATATTTTGCGCGACCCAAGCAAAAAGCGCGAGGTTTGGGAAGATATGAAAAAGGTTAGAGATTTTTTGAATCAGTCTTAGCCGCGAAAATTCAACCTGCGCTTTTTGAGACAACAATTTTTATGACACAACCGAAAGTAATTTCATCGAAAAAGGTTTATCAGGGTCGAGTCTTCGACGTTTTTTTAGACAAAATTCGTGAAGGCGAAACTGAATACGAACGCGATGTAATAACTCATAACGGCAGCGCGGTCATCGTTCCGGTTTTTGCGGACAAAACCGTCGCGCTGGTCAAACAATATCGTCACTCGGCGCAAAAGTATCTTTTGGAAATTCCCGCCGGTTCTTTGGATAAAGGCGAAAATCCTGAGACGGGAGCGCGGCGCGAGCTTGAAGAAGAAATTGGCGTTACAGCCGGAAAAATCGAAAAACTGTCGGAATTTTACGTTTCGCCCGGCTTTTTGTCAGAGAAAATGTTTGTTTTTCTGGCGACAGATTTAACCGCAACCAAACAAAATTTGGAAGCGGACGAATTGATAGAAATCGAACGATTGTCGTTTAAGAAAGCATTTGAAATGATTCGGAAAAACGAGTTTGAAGACGCTAAAACAATCGTCGGCTTGATTTTGGCAGGCGGGAAATTCGGCTTTAGTTTGTAAAAATCCCTTCATTACTTGACGGAAAATTCTTTTTTCGATATTCTTATCGTTCGCGTTTTGGCGAATAATTCAAGGCAGAACAGACTATATATGAGTACTTATTTTCCGAGCGGAAAGGGTTTGGCGGAAAACCGCAAGTGGTTCGTAGTTGACGCGGCGGGCAAAACCGTCGGGCGACTGGCGACCGAAGTGGCGCGAATTCTTTCGGGCAAAAACAATCCGGCTTACACACCTTTTCTCGATATGGGCGATCACGTCGTCGTTATCAACGCGCGGCACGTCATTTTCAAAGGTTCTAAAAACGACCAGAAAATGTATCGCTATCACACGCTCTATCCGGGCGGACTTCGTGAAACGAGCGTCAAAGATATGTTCAAGCAAAAACCCGAACATATTATAGAGTCGGCGGTCAAAGGTATGCTTCCGAAGAATAAACTCGGAAAAGCGATGGCGAAAAAATTGAAAGTTTACGCCGACGCGGAACATCGTCACATCGCGCAGCAGCCGGAAACGGTTGAAATCGAAACAAAATAAAGCTACAAGATGTCAGATGTCAGATGTTAGATGTCAGTAAAGACAGAACTAACATCTAACATCTGACATCTGACATCTACAAAAATATGGCAGATATTCAGTATTACGGAACAGGGCGCAGAAAAACTTCGACTGCGCGGGTTTATCTTCGTCCCGGCAGCGGCGAGATAAAAATTAACCGTCGCGGATTTGAAAATTATTTTCCGAACGAAGCATTGCGAATGATTATTCATCAACCGCTTCGATTGACCGACACGACCGGAAAATTTGACATTCTTGTTAATGTCAAAGGCGGCGGAACAGCCGGACAAGCCGGCGCCGTCAGGCACGGAATTACACGCGCTTTGATGGAATACAACGCCGATTTGCGCCCTGCTCTGAAAAAAGCCGGATTCGTCACGCGCGACCCGCGTCAGAAAGAACGCAAAAAATACGGTCAAAAAGGCGCGCGCGCCAGATTCCAATTTTCTAAGAGATAATTCAAATGCGGAGTGTGAAATGCAGAATGCGGATTTTTATTTCGCAATTCGCATTTTGCATTTCACATTTGAAAACCATTGCCGGAGTTTTATTGGTTCAAAAAACTAAACTTCGGCGAGTACAAAAACCAATAAGTTAAGGAGATTTTTAATTTTGGCTACAGTTACAATGAAAGAGCTTCTCGAAGCGGGAGTTCACTTTGGTCACCAGGTTCGTCGCTGGAATCCGAAAATGAAAGAATACATTTTCGGCGAGCGCAACGGCATTTATATTATTGATTTACAAAAAACGCAGAAACTTTTCCGCGACGCTTTGAGCTACGTGCAAGACGCCGTGACGGAAAAGCCGAATATGAAAGTTTTGTTTGTCGGCACGAAACGACAGGCGCAGGATGCAATTAAAGAAGAAGCCGAACGCTGCGGGCAATTTTACGTCAACAATCGCTGGCTCGGCGGTTTGATGACGAATCATCAGACGGTTCAGAAATCAATTGACAAACTGAAAAGCATCGAAGCGATGCGCGAAGACGGACGTTATGATTTGATGACGAAAAAAGAACGGCTCGGACTCGACCGTCTGCACGAAAGTCTGATGAAAAATCTCGCCGGCATCAAAGATATGAAAGGCTTGCCCGATATGCTTTTTATAATTGACGTGCGTAAAGAAGACATTGCCGTCGCCGAAGCCAATCGTTTGAATATTCCG
>CAXSHW010000048.1:27429-31772 GCA_964237245.1 uncultured Pyrinomonadaceae bacterium | reverse complement strand
GAAGACGAATCGCTTTATCAGGTTTCGCTTCGCGCTCCGCAAGGCACTTCTCTCGCCGCGACGCAGAGCATTCTCGAACGCATCGCCCGCGACATCCGCGAACAAATTCCGGGCGTCGAAAACACTCTGGCTTTCGCCGGCGCGGGCGGCGGCTCGCCAAACGCCGGTTCGGTCAACGTGCGGCTCGTCTCGCCCGACCAGCGTAAATTTACGCAAACCGAACTGATCGCCAAAACGCGCGAAATCACTAAAAAATATCCGAAGCAATATACCATCGGCGCGTCCGGCACTTCTTCAATCGGCGCGAGTCTCGGCATCGGCGGGCGCAGCGGTTCGTCGGGCATCGGATTTTTTATCAGCGGTCCCGATATGGACAAACTCGACGAGTATTCGCAAAAACTCGTTGACCGCGTAAAACAAGACCCGAATTTCCGCGACGCCGACCGTTCGCTCGATTTAAGCAGTCCCGAACTGCAAATCAGCATTGACCGCGTAAAAGCCGCCGATTTAGGAGTTTCGACCGGCGACATCGCGCAGGCGCTCAATGTTTTCGCCAACGGACAGAAAGTTTCATCTTACAGCGAAGGAACAGACCAATTCGACGTTTACGTTCAGGCTGACGAACCTTTCCGCCGCAGCCGCGCCGATTTGAAAAATTTCACGGTTGCTTCGTCTAAAGGCGGTTTGATCGGCTTAGACCAGCTTGTAAGTTTTGAAGACAGCAAAAGCGCGGCTTCGATTGCCAGACTTAATCGCCAGCGTCAGGTGACGATTTCGGCAAGCGTCGCGCCGACCTCTTCGGAAGCAGACGCCGTTCAAGTCTTGCAGAAATACGCGCAGGATTTGAATATGGGACCTGAATATCAAACCGGCGTTACGGGTCAATCAAAAGAACTGGCGCGCGCCGTCAATTCTTTCGCGCTCGCGTTTCTGCTCTCGTTCGTCTTTATGTATCTGATTTTGGCGGCGCAGTTTGAATCGTTTATTCATCCGGTGACGATTCTTCTGACTTTGCCGCTTTCGATTCCGTTCGCTTTGCTTTCGACGATGATTTCCGGGCAGCGTCTGAACATTTTTTCCGCGCTCGGAATTTTGTTGTTGTTCGGCATCGTCAAGAAAAACGCTATTTTGCAGATTGACCACACGAGCAATTTGCGCGCGCAGGGAATGGAGCGCTACGACGCGATTATTCAAGCGAACCGCGACCGTCTTCGCCCGATTTTGATGACGACTATCGCGCTCGTCGCCGGTATGATTCCGCTGATTTGGGGAAGCGGCGCGGGCGCGGCGACTAATCGCTCAATCGGTATTTTAGTCGTCGGCGGGCAATCAATGTGTCTGCTTCTGACGCTGCTCGCCGTTCCCGTTTTTTATTCGATTTTTGAGGACATTCGGGAATCTACAATCTGGCAGCGATTCGGCGGAGCTTTCGCCGGAATAGGAAATGTTTTCAAACCCGTGCGGGCAAAATTAGCGGGCGCGTTCAGTATTTTTAGCCGTAAAAAGAAAGATGCCGAAGGCGATTCGGCAAAAGTTGTAAAAGAAAGTTATGTCGAACAAGTTCCAAGCGAATAAATTATCGCGTCAACAATTTAATTTTTCGTATTTTTCAGCGGCAAAATCTTTTGTTTTGGCGTTCGGTTTGATGTTCATTTTGACGGCGGCGACGGCGGCGCAGTCAACGCAGACGCAGACGCAAACACAGACGACACAAACAACCAATCCGCCAAATCCGCAGCAACAGCAGCAACAGCGACCAGCAAACGAAGTTCAGCAGAACACCGTGCCGCAAACTCCGTCGCAGCAGCAGCAGACGACACAGCCGAGTCTGCCTCCGGCTCAACAGACACAGACGCAAACGCAAACTCAAACAACGACGCAGCCCGGTAGTTCGGTCGCGCCAGTGACGAACGCGCCGATTTTGTCGCCCGGTCAAAACGTCGGAACTTCCGGCGGCGTCGCGCCCGCCGTATTGCCGGACGATCCGCCGCCGATTGCGCCGAACTTTGAAGCGCCGAAACGTCCGCTGCCGTCAGCCGAGCGTGTCGGTGTTGACGTTACCGACCAGCTTCCGCTGACTTTGCAGGACGCGATTACGCTCGCCCTGCAAAATAATAACGACATTGATTCGGCAAAAATTACCGTTAAAATCGCGGAATTTAATTTGAAAGGCGCGTTGGGCGTTTATGATCCGGTGATTGATTCGCTGAATTATTATGAGCGGCGGACGACGCCGACCAGCTCGACGATTGCGGGCGGCGCGAACGGTTCGGTAACGCAATCGGATTTTTCGAACGCCTTAAACGTAACGGGTTATTCGCCGTATGCGGGCGGTTCTTACGCGGCTGATTTTTCCGCTTCGCGTTTAGTTACAAACAATCAAAACGCCACGCTCAATCCGCAGTTTCCGTCGGCTCTGACTTTGACTTACACGCAACCTTTATGGCGCGGCAGACATTTCGACAACAATCGCCGCAACATCGAGATTGCCAAGAAAAATTTGAGCCTGACCGACGCGCAGTTTCGCCAACGAGCCGTCGAAGTCATCGCGCAAGTCGAACAGGGTTATTGGGATTTGGCTTTCGCGCTGAGAAATCTGCAAGTTCAGATTGACGCCGTTAAGCAAGCGCGAATGCAGCTCGAAAGCAATCAGCGGCTGGTCAGCAAAGGCGCGCTCGCGCCGATTGAGATTGTCGCCGCCAACACTCAGGTGACGACGTTCGAGCAAAATGTCTATACGGCGCAGGAAGCCGTGACACGCGCCGAAAACAATTTGAAAACATTGATGCTGCCTGATCGCGCGTCGGAAATTTGGGGACGCGCTCTTGTTCCGGTTTCGCCCGTAGATTTGGACATTCCAAGAATTCCGCTCGAAGAAGCCGTCAGCAGCGCTCTGACAAACCGGCAGGAAATCGCGCAGCTTCAGGCAAATTCCGACATCAACAAAATCAACGAGCGTTATTACCGCGATCAGACCAAGCCGCAAATTGATTTAATCGGCACTTATACGGGCAGCGGTTTGGCGGGAACGCCGACGGCTCGCGCGCTCGGCATAACAACAACAAGCGGTTCGACTTCTCTTCTAACTGATCGTGTCAACGAGCTTTCGGCGCTCAACGGTTTGCCTGCGCTGGCGACGACAACCACCGCGACCAGCACGATTCCCGCAAATTTAATCGGCGGTTATCCGCAGTCTCTGTCTAATTTGATAACGGGCGATTATCCGACTTTCAACGCCGGTGTGCGAATTTCTCTGCCAATCGGCAACCGCACGGCAAAGGCGAATTTCGGCAGAACGCTTGCCGAAGGCGAACAAATTAGAAATCAGCGCGCGCAAACCGAGCAAATCATCGAAGCCGACGTGCGCAACACAACACAAAGTTTGCGTTCAGCCGAAGCGCGACTCGCTTCCGCCGCCGCGTCACGGGCTTCCGCCGAACAACTCTACGACAGCGAACAGCGACAATTTCGCGCCGGAACGTCAACGGTTTTTCTCGTTTTGCAGCGTCAAAACGAACTCGTCGCCGCGCGCGGGCGCGAGCTTCAGGCGCAAACCGACCTTAACAAAGCGATTTCGGAATTTCGCCGCGCGACCGGCACGACGCTGACCGCCAACAGCGTCGAAATCACCCAAGAAATCACGCCGAGATTTCTTTTTCACCGACCGATTGAATTCGGTTCGAGCGTTTTCACGGCTAAAAAGGAAACCAAAAATACGGAAAAGACTTTTGTTCAAAGCGGAAAATAATTCAATAAAAGGTGTTCAAATCCACATTTTCCAGGAACGAACAAAAACAAATTAATTTCTTGTCAGAGTTGGGTAAAACAAAATCCTTTGCTTTGCCGTAATAAAATTATTAAACTTTAATTCATCTAATTATTAAGGAGAAAAATTGTGTCTATAAATCTATTTCGTAAAATCGGAACAGTCGTTTTGATGACTGCTTTCGGCGCGTCGGCTTTTGCTCAGAATTCGGGTTTCGACCCGAACCGGATGGACAAATCCGTCGAGGCTTGCACCAATTTTTATCAGTATGCCAACGGCAGTTGGCTGAAAGCGACGCAAATTCCGGCGGCGTTTCCGGCGTATGGCAGTTTCGATATTTTGCAGACGAGCAACCGCGAACTGTCGCGCGATATTCTCGAATCGTCGGCGAAAAACACGAAAGCCGCGAAAGGCTCGAACGAACAACTGATCGGCGATTATTACGCTTCGTGTATGAACACGGACGCGATTGAAGCAGCGGGCGCGAAACCGCTCGATAAGTATTTCGGCGAAATCAATTCGATCAAAAATACGAATGATTTACAGGCGGAAATCGCCCGTCTGCACCGGATTGGAG
>CAXSHW010000048.1:19878-27419 GCA_964237245.1 uncultured Pyrinomonadaceae bacterium | reverse complement strand
GCCGGTTTTGTTTAATTTTTACGCTTATTCCGACCAGAAAAACAGTTCGCAGAATATCGCCAATCTGTATCAGGGCGGATTGAGCTTGCCAAACCGCGATTACTACACGAACACGGACGCGAAATCAAAAGACGTGCGCGACAAATTCGTCGCGCACGCCGCTCGAATGTTCGCGCTTTTGGGCGACACGCCCGAACAGGCGAAAGCGAACGCCGACACGATTTTGCGAATGGAAACCAGACTCGCCCTCGCGTCGAAAACGCCGGTCGAAGAACGCGATCCGGTCGCTAATTTCAACAAAATTTCCGTCGCCGACGCCGATAAACTGACGCCGAATTTTTCCTGGGAAACTTACACGGCAAAACTCGGCGCGCCGAAATTTACCGAAATCAACGTCGCGCAGCCGGAATTTTTCAAGGAAGCCGGACAGATGATCTCGACTGTTCCGCTCGCCGACTGGAAAACTTATCTGCGCTGGAATGTCGTCAACGCTTCGGCTTCGCGGCTCGCCAAACGATTCGACGACGAACATTTTGATTTTTACGGCAAAACTCTGAACGGCACGACCGAACAACAACCGCGCTGGCGGCGCTGCACAATCGCCGCCGACAGCACGGTCGGCGAAGCGCTCGGCGCGGAATACGTCAAAAAGAATTTCACGCCCGAAGCCAAACGGCGAATGGACGAATTGATTACGAATTTGTTCGCCGCTTACCGCGAGCGAATTATGAAACTCGACTGGATGACCGATTCGACGCGCAAAGAAGCTCTGACAAAACTCGCCGCGATTCAGCGCAAAATCGGCTATCCCGACAAATTGCGCGGTTACGCCAAACTCGACATTGACCGCAAATCGTATTTCGATAATTCGGTTCGCGCCGGCGAATTTCTGACCGTCCGCGATTTGCAGGATGTCGGTCAGCCGGTGGACAAAACCCGTTGGGGAATGACGCCGCCGACCGTCAACGCTTACTACAATCCGAGCTACAACGAAATTGTTTTTCCCGCCGGAATTTTGCAGCCGCCGTTTTTCAATTTCAAAGCCGACGACGCGATCAATTACGGCGGCATCGGCGCGGTCATCGGACACGAAATGACGCACGGTTTTGACGATCAGGGCAGTCAATACGACGCGGTTGGAAATTTGAAAGTCTGGTGGACGCCCGAAGACCGTAAATTGTTCGACGAAAAAGCCGATTGCGTTTCCAACCAGTTCAGCGGTTACGAAGTGGAAAAAGGTTTGAATCTGAACGGCAAATTGACTTTGGGCGAAAACCTCGCCGATCTCGGCGGTTTGGCGATTGCCTACGACGCTTATCAAAAATCGCTCGAAGGCAAACCGCGACCGGCAAATATTGACGGATTTACGCCCGAACAGAGATTTTTCCTCGGCTGGGCGCAAGTCTGGGCGGAAAATACGCGCCCCGAATACGCGCGTCTGCTCGCGCAGTCAAACCCGCATTCGCTGCCGCAGTTCCGCGCCAACGGACCGCTGTCGAATATGCCGCAATTCGCCCAAGCCTTCGCCTGCAAAGTCGGCGACCCGATGGTCAGCCAAAAACCGTGCAAGGTTTGGTAAATCAGAAATATAAAAATTAAAAAAAGCCTGAATTTTAATTCAGGCTTTTTTTAATTTTTAAAGAATTCTCACAATACAAAATCCGTTTCGCGGGCATTGTTTTTGAAAATGACTTATGAAAAACTGTCCGTAACACTTAATTCAAACTTTCCGAATTTTATGAAAATCGGTTACGCGCGCATTTCGACCGTTGACCAAAATTTAGATTTGCAGACAGACGCTCTTCGTAAAGTCGGCTGCGAAAAAATTTTTACCGACACGGCGAGCGGCGCGGTTGATTCGCGCAAAGGTTTGACCGACGCGATTGAATTTTGTCGCGCAGGCGATTCGCTAATCGTTTGGAAATTAGACCGTTTGGGCAGAAGTTTGAAGCATTTGATTGAAACGGTGAATTTATTGCAGGAAAAATCGGTTGGATTCGTGTCATTGCAGGAAAACGTTGATACGACGACTTCGGGCGGAAAATTGGTGTTTCACGTTTTCGGCGCACTTGCCGAATTTGAAAGAGAATTGATTCGTGAGCGCACACGCGCCGGACTCGCGGCGTCGCGCGCGCGCGGAAAACTCGGCGGACGACCGAAAAAATTGTCTGACAAACAAATCGAAATGGCTCGCAAACTTATGAAAGACCCGACCAATTCAATCAGAGAGATTTGTGAAACGCTCAAAATCTCACGCGCCACGCTTTATCGTTATTGCCAGCCGAACGAACGAAAAATTTAGAAAAATTATAAGTTCAGAAAGTATATAAAGGTTGAAAATCGTTTGCTCAAAAATTGATTTTCTGCTAAATTAAGCCCACATTTTCTTAGTTTCCCAAAAGACACAAGCTCGTGTTCGCCGCTCTCGGTAATTTTATAATTCTGGTTTTCGACAGGAGGAAAGTTCGATGAAAAAGTTCGTTTTTGCCGCTTTTGTAATGATCGCCGCGTGCGCGGAAATTTTCGCGCAAATTGACAAACCGACGCTTTTTCGCCAGCCGACAATCAATAAAACAAGCATCGTTTTTTCATACGCGGGCGATTTGTGGTCGGTCGCGCGTGACGGCGGCGACGCGAAACGCTTGACTACCGGCGTCGGAATCGAGACGAATCCGTATTTTTCGCCGGACGGAAACTGGATCGCCTTCAGCGGCGATTACGACGGCAACACGGACGTTTACGTCATTCCGGCAAGCGGCGGCGTGCCGAAACGTCTGACTTATCATCCGTCGGTTGACGAAGTTTCCGGCTGGACGCCCGACGGCAAAAACGTGCTTTTTACTTCGACACGCAGCAGCAGTTCAAATTATTCGCGCCTGTATAGTTTTCCGATGGACGGCGGCGGTTTGCCTGTCGAAATGCCGCTGCCGATGGTCAATCGCGCGTGGCTTTCGCCCGACGGAAATTACGTAGCTTATGAACCGCTTTCGCAGTGGCAGGAAGATTGGAAACATTATCACGGCGGTCAAACGCAGCCGATTTGGATTGCCAAACTCTCGGATTCGACAATCGAAAAACTGCCGCGCGTAAACTCCAACGACAAATGCCCGATGTGGATCGGCGACAAAATTTATTTTCTCTCGGACAGAAACGGCGGCGTGGTTTCGCTGTTTTCGTTCGACACGAAATCGAAGCAAGTCGAGCAAATCGTTGATAACAAAGGTTTAGATATTAAATACGCTTCGGCTGGCGCGAATTCGATTGTTTACGAACAATTCGGCACGATTTACACGCTCGACGCCGGATCGAAAAATCCGAAAAAAGTAAATATCAGCGTCAAGGGCGATTTTCCCGGCGTGCGTCCGCGCTATGAAAAAGTCGGCGGCAGAATTTCCAACGCAGCGATTTCACCGACCGGCGTGCGCGCCGTTTTTGAAGCGCGCGGCGATATTATTTCCGCGCCCGCCGACAAAGGCGACACGCGCAATCTGACAAACACAACGAACGTAATGGAACGCGACCCTTCGTGGTCGCCGGACGGCAAATGGATCGCGTATTTTTCCGACGAAGCGGGAGAATATCAGCTCCATCTGCGCGATCAAACCGGAATGGGCGATGTCAAAAAAATTCGTCTCGGCGACGGCTCACCCGGTTTTTATTCGTCGCCGGTCTGGTCGCCCGACGGCAAAAAAATCGCTTATAACGACCAGCACGTTAATCTCTGGTTCGTTGATGTCGAAACGGGCAAAAACACAAAAGTTGACCAGAATACTTACGGCGATTTCGGCGATGTTTTAGAACCTTCGTGGTCGCCCGACAGCCGCTGGCTCGTCTATGCCAAACAATTGGATAATCGTCTGCGCTCGGTATTTTTGTATTCGCTCGACAAAAATCAGGCAAGCCAGATCACCGACGGTTTGGGCGACGCGCGTCATACGATTTTCGACAAAAGCGGCAAATATATTTTCTTTACCGCCAGCACGAACATCGGCGCGGCAATCAGTTTCGCAGACCTTTCGGGCATCGCGCAGCAAAGTTCGCGCAACGTTTACGCCATTGTTCTGCGCAGCGATCTTCCGTCGCCGCTCGCGCCTGAAAGCGACGAAGAAAAAATTCTACCGGAGAAAAAAGACCAGCCGCCGGTTGTGATGCCTTCGCAAACTCCGCAAGCCGCGCCGTCTGCGACTCCTGCCGCAGCCGATGCCGCCGCAAATTCAGCGGAAACCGCGCCGCCGACAGCAACGCCGACACCGGCTCAGACTCCGAAAAAAGAAGTCGAAGCGACGCGCATAGATTTGGACGGGATTGACCAGCGCGTGATTACGATTTCGCAAATTCCGGCGCGTGATTACAACGGACTTTACGCCGGAAAAGCCGGAACTTTTTACGTCACGGAAAATCCGCAGTCGCCGCTTCCGGGCGCGTTCGGTTTGACTCTGAGTAAATTCGATTTGGAAAAGCGCAAATTTGAAGAAATGAAACCCGGAATCAGCAATTTCCGCGTGTCGGCGAACGGCGAAAAAATGCTTTATCAGCAAGGCGCGTCGTGGAGTTTGGTTTCGACGACAACGCCGACCAAACCGGGCGAAGGCGTTGTGAAAACTTCGGATATGGAAGTTTATGTTGACCCGCGAGCCGAATGGAAACAGATGTTCAACGAAGTCTGGCGCGGCGAACGTGATTTCTTTTACGATCCGAACACGCACGGACTCGACATCGAAAAAGCGAAACAACTTTACGCGCCTTACCTCGAAGCAGTCGCGCACCGCGACGATTTGAATTATCTGTTCCGCGAAATGGTCAATCAAATCGGCGTCGGACACACATTTATCAGAGGCGGAGATATGAATCGTCCCGCTGCGGTTTCAGTCGGACTGTTGGGTGCGGATTACAAAATCGAAAATAATCGTTATCGTTTCGCCCGCGTTTATAACGGCGAAAACTGGAATCCGCAGGCGCGCGCGCCTCTGACCGCGCCGGGCGCGAACGTCAAAGCGGGCGAATACTTGATTTCCGTCAACGGGCGCGACGTGAAAGCGACCGACAACGTTTATAAATTTTTTGAAAGCACTGCGGGGAAACAAATCGTCATAAAGGTCAGCCAAAACGCGGACGGTTCAAACGCCAGAGAAATCACGGTCGTTCCGACGGGCAGCGAACAAGGTTTAAGAAATCTCGCGTGGATCGAAGACAATCGCCGCAAAGTCGCGGAACTTTCCGGCGGCAAACTCGGTTACGTCTATATTCCGAACACGGGCGGCGGCGGTTACGCGAGTTTTAATCGCTACTTTTTCGCGCAGACCAACAAACAAGGCGCGGTCATTGACGAACGCTTCAACAGCGGCGGTTTGTTAGCCGATTACGTCGTCGAATATCTGAAACGCCAGCAATTAGCAAAAATCGCTTTCCGCGACGGCAAAGACTGGAACGTTCCGGCAGGCGCGATTTACGGACCGAAAGCGATGCTGATTAACGAACTCGCCGGTTCGGGCGGCGACGCGATGCCTTGGTTTTTCAAAAAATTACAAGTCGGCGCGTTAATCGGGAAAAGAACGTGGGGCGGATTGGTTCGCGCTTCGGGAATGCCGACTTTAATGGACGGCGGCAGCATTACTGCTCCGAACGGCGCGGTTTACGGTTTGAACGGCGAATGGGAAGTTGAAAATATCGGCGTCGCACCGGATATTGAGGTGGAATTCGATCCGGCGATGTGGCGTCAGGGACGCGATCCCCAGCTCGAAAAAGCCGTCGAATGGCTGCTCGCCGAACTCGAAAAAAATCCGCCGAAAGATTATAAACGTCCCGCGTATCCGAATTATCAGAAAGGCACAATTTTGGGCAAACAATAATCGTTTGCTGACATTCAGACAGGAGAAATCAATGAGAAAAATCTTTTTACTGCTCTCGCTTTTAATTTGCGCGTCCGTTGCAAATTTTGCGCAAAATGCCGCGCCGATGTTGTTTCGTCAGCCGACGGTTAATCAAACGAGCATAGTTTTCGTTTACGCAGGCGATTTATGGAAAGTCGCGCGTGAAGGCGGAACTGCCGAACGGCTGACTTCCGGCGTCGGTTCGGAAACGAACCCGATTTTTTCGCCCGACGGAAATTGGGTCGCTTTTACCGGCGAATACGATGGAAACGTTGACGCTTACGTTATTCCCGCAAGCGGCGGCGAGCCGAAAAGATTGACTTATCATCCTGGCGCGGATTCGGTTATCGGCTGGACGCCGGATGGAAATTCGGTGATGTTTTTGTCAACGCGCGGAACGGGAATGCCTGTGCCGAAAATGTATGCGATGCCGATTGCGGGCGGCGGACTTCCAACCGAATTGCCGTTTCCGATGGCGGGCGGCGCGGCTTCGTTTTCGCCCGACGGCTCGCGCATCGCGTATATGCCGCTGGCAGCGGCGTTCGCGCAGTGGAAACTTTATCGCGGCGGTCGAATGACGAAAATCTGGCTCGGAAATCTGGCTGATTCGAGCGTCGAAGAAATTCCGCGCACGGCGTCGAATGATTTTACGCCAATGTGGATGAGCGATAAAGTTTATTTTCTTTCCGACCGCAACAACCGCAACGTTTCGCTTTATTCGTTCGACACGAAAACGAAAAAAGTCGCTGAAGCAATTGATAATAAAGGACTCGATTTGAAATCGGCTTCGGCTGGCGCGGGCGTGATTGTTTACGAACAATTCGGCTCGATCAATTTGTTTGACCCGAAATCCGGCAAAGCGAACCGCGTCAATATTTCTCTCAACGGCGATTTGCCGGCGGTTCGTCCGCGTTATGAAAAAGTTGCGTCGCGCATCGCCAACGCCGCGATTTCACCGACCGGCGCGCGCGCGGTTTTTGAAGCTCGCGGCGAGATAATTACGATTCCGGCGGAAAAGGGAAACGCGCGTAACTTGACCAATTCTCCGGGCGTTGCCGACCGCGATCCGGCTTGGTCGCCGGACGGCAAATGGATTGCGTATTTTAGCGACGAATCCGGCGAATACGCGCTGCATCTGCGCGATCAGAGCGTGACGGGCGAAGTCAAAAAAATCTCGCTCGGCTCGCCGTCGTCTTATTTTTATTCGCCGAAATGGTCGCCCGACAGCAAAAAGATTTCGTTTACCGACAAACGTCTGAATCTCTGGTATGTGGATATTGACAAAGGAACGCCCGTCAAAGTTGACACGAATACTTTTGAAAATCCGTATCAAGTCCTCGACGCCAACTGGTCGCCGGACGGCAAATGGCTCGTTTATTCCAAACAGCTTCGCAATCATCTGTGCGCGATTTTCGTCTATTCGCCGGAAACTGCAAAATCCGTGCAGATTACCGATAATTTGAGCGACGCGCGTTTTCCGGCGTTTGATAAAAACGGTAAATACATTTATTTTACCGCCAGCACCGACACCGGACCGACGACCGGCTGGCTCGATATGTCGAGTTATCCGTATCAAACGACGCGCAATGTCTATGTCGCGGTTTTAAATAACGACGACCCTTCGCCGCTCTCGCCGGAAAGCGACGAGGAAAAAGTTCTGGTCAAGGAAGA
>CAXSHW010000048.1:12053-19868 GCA_964237245.1 uncultured Pyrinomonadaceae bacterium | reverse complement strand
CCGATGGCAGCCAGAAATTATCAAGGACTTTACACCGGAAAAGCCGGAACGATTTTTCTGCTCGAAAGCATTCCGCCGAGCGGCACTTCAAGTCAGCCGACGGTTGGCGACGCCGTTCACCGTTTCGATATGGAGAAACGCAAAGCCGAAAAAATTCTCGACGGCGTAACGCAGTTTGACGTTTCGGCAAACGGCGAAAAAATGTTGTTCGGGCAAGCCGGAAATCGCTACACGATTGCTTCGACCGTCGCGCCGCTAAAACCCGGCGAAGGCGCGGTCAACGTCGGCGATATGGAAGTTTACGTTGACCCGCGAGCCGAGTGGAAACAGATGTATCACGAAGTTTGGCGCATTCAGCGCGATTTTTTCTACGACCCGAATTATCACGGTTTGAACATCGCGGCGACGGAAAAAAGTTACGCCGCGTATCTCGATTCGGTCGCTTCACGCGCCGACCTTAATTATCTGTTTCAGGAAATGCTCGGTAATATGACGGTCGGACATCACAATTCGGGCGGCGGCGACATCGCGCAGGCGCCCAGATATTCGGGCGGTTTGCTCGGCGCGGATTACACGATTGAAAACGGACGCTACCGCTTCGCCCGAATTTACAATGGCGAAAACTGGAATCCCGACACGCTCGCGCCGCTGACGCAGCCGGGCGTTAACGTCAATCAAGGCGATTATTTATTGGCAGTCAACGGGCGCGAACTGACGGCAGCCGACAATATTTACGCGCTGTTTCAGGAAACAGCCGGAAAACAAATCATCATCAAAGTCGGCGCGAACGCGGACGGCAGCAACGCCAGAACCTACACGGTCGTTCCGGTGGCGAGCGAACAGGGCTTGCGAAATCTCGCGTGGATCGAAGGCAATCGCCGCAAAGTTTCCGAACTTTCGGGCGGCAAACTCGGCTACGTTTACCTGCCGAATACGGGCGGCGCGGGTTACGCAAATTTCAACCGCTATTATTTCGCGCAGATTGATAAACAGGGCGCGGTGATTGACGAGCGTTTCAACGGCGGCGGTTCGGCGGCGGATTACATCATTGACGCGATGCGCCGACCGCTAATGAATTACTGGTCAACGCGCGAAGGCGAAGATTTTACGACGCCGGTCGGCTCGATTTACGGACCGAAAACGATGATCGTCAATGAATACGCCGGTTCGGGCGGCGATTTGATGCCGTGGCTGTTTCACAAGGCGCAAATCGGCACGCTCGTCGGTAAAAAAACCTGGGGCGGTTTGGTTGGAATTTACAGTTATCCGGTTTTGATTGACGGCGGAACGGTGACTGCGCCGCGCGTCGCTTTCCGCAACGAACGCGGCGAACTCGACATCGAAAACAAAGGCGTCGCGCCCGATGTTGACGTTGATCTCGACCCGAAACTCTGGCGCGCCGGACACGATCCGCAGCTCGAAAAAGCGGTCGAGGTAACGCTCGACGCGCTCGCCAAAACTCCGTCGAAAACTCCGCCGCACGGCGCGTTTCCGAACTATCATAAACCGTAAATGCTTGTTAATAATCAAGATCGGTTTAACTTCGGAATAATTGATAGCTGATAGTTAATAGCTGAAAACTTGCAACTCGAATAAAAATTATCAATTTTCAGTTATCAATTATTCCGAAGTTAATTTTGAGCGCTAACAATTTCAGGTTCGCAAATATCTATGAGACTGCAAAAAATCGTCGGCTTGTTTTTATCGGTCGTTTTACTGATGCAGTCAATTTCCGCGTTTGAAACGGATCAATTTAATTTACCGCCGCAACCTTTAGCTGACATCGGCGATGAAGTTTCCGAATACGTCGAACAAAATCTTCGGGAAGCGATTGAGAAAATCAATGCGGAAATTCTCCTCCGGCAATCTTGTCTGGAGAATAATTCTGCGAAATCGAAAAAAACAAAATGCGAATCAACAAATAAAGAACGGTCGAAACTCGAATATCTACGCTCGGAAAATGCCGTTGCGCGCGGAGTTTTCGATTTGCTCGGCGCGGGAACGATTCCTTTTACCAAATCCGGCACGTGGATGGAAAAGCATCAATTCAAAGCGCAGCCGGCGCGTTATAAAACGAGCTTTTCCCAATCAATCTTTGTAGTTTTCCCGACCGATTATCTGACGATCAGCTCGACCGTCAAAATCTACGACGCCGAATTCGGCACTGACAAAATCGCGCATTTTTTTCAACAGGGTTACAGCTATTATAAAATTTACAAACGCGCGATTGATGAAGGAAATACGCCGGACGAAGCCGCGCAAAAAGCGATTCGCTGGGGAAAAACGAGCGAGCGAACATTTTACGGAACGCTCGTTTCAGGCGTTTATTCAAACGCGGATTTATGCTCCAATTACGTCGGAATGAAATTTTATCTGAATTTGACGCGGGAAATTAAAATCGGAGACGTTGCGAAACCTGCTGTTTTATTGCTCAAAAACGGAGTTTGGACATTTGCCGGAAACGGCGATTTGCGTGACATTCTCATCAAACCGTTTCTCTCGAAACATCTCAACGAAGCGCTCAATTCGTCTATTTATGCCAAACTTTTCGGACTTCGTTCATACGTGCGCCGAACGTTGAGAAAACGCGGTTGCAAAGAATGGCTCAATCGGTATCCTAATCTTTCGCAAGCCGATTTCAATGAAATCTCGCAGACGTTAAAACTCTGGCACGGCGAAGATTACGGATTCACCGACAGCAAACATTTTGTCACGATTTCAAACGTTTGCTTCGGCGGCGAAAACGCCGCGAGCGATAAGTCCGAGCAAGCGAGAGTTTTTACCGAAGCCGCGAATTTTGCTGTAATTGCCTTGTCTCGCGGCGGAAAATATCAGTAAAATTTTTGATAAGGGTTTTTCCGATTGGTGAAATTTCAGCTTCGCGTGAAAATTGCGAAAAGCCATTCTTTTAACTACAATTACGAGTAAATTTCAGAAAACATAAAGTATCTAAAATAAAAATGGCGCAGGCTTCGACTCAAGAATTAACACAACTGCTCGTTCAATTATCTGAAGGCAAATCGCAGGCAGTTGATGATATTTTGCCGCTTATTTATGATGAATTGCGCCGTCTGGCGAGCAATTACCTGCGCCGCGAACGCTCTGACCATACTTTGCAGCCGACGGCTCTCGTTCACGAAGCGTATATAAAACTGATTGACCAAACGCAGGTCAAATGGCAAAATCGAGCGCATTTTTTCGGCATCGCGGCAAATATTATGCGTAGGATTCTGGTTGATTACGCGCGTCAGCACAAAGCCGACAAACGCGGCGGCGCGGCGGAAAAATTACCGCTCGAAGAAGAAATCTTGATTGTTTCCGAAGGAAAATCCGCCGAACTTCTCGCTTTGGACGAAGCTCTGGAAAACCTGGCGAAAATTGATCCGCAAAAAAGCAAAATCGTCGAACTCCGCTATTTCGGCGGCTTGTCGGTCGAAGAAACGGCAGAAGTTTTAGGCGTTTCGGAAATCACCGTCAAACGCCATTGGCGAATGGCAAAAGCCTGGCTTTACGGGCAACTTTCACACGAAAATTCAAACGAAAACTTAAGCGAGAAATAAATTGGTAAATTCTTTTCTTCTGTCCGACAAATATGCCGCGAAATTTTTCACGTATCGGCATTTACCTCAATTTGCGCTCCTTAACTTCCGATTCAGTTTTACAATCCGTTCAGTATAATTCGCAGTAAATAAAATTCGGCACTAAATTGAGTGTGGCGAAAAAGAAAAACAGGCAGAAACGCCACAGTGAAAAATAGGTATTTTTACTGAAATACTTGGATTATATGGTTTTACAGCGGAACAAAAGTTGATAATATAAATTCGATATGCAAAAAAAGTTAATGTTCAAAAACGCGCTCCGTCAGTTGCGGCACGGTTTCAATCGCCCGTTTATGGTGATGTTTGAAACAACTCTGCACTGCAATATGAAATGCGGTTACTGCGCGATTTGGCAAAACCAGCAGCCGGAAGAAAAGGCGACGCGCGAACGGGTTTTCCGGCGGATGGACGAAGCCGCCGAGATGGGCGTTTTTGCCTGGAGTATGTCGGGCGGCGAGCCTCTGATGAATCCGAATGTTCCCGATTTTATTGAACAGGCAAGCAAAAAAGGCTTTTTTACTTCGATGCCGACCAACGGTTTGGCTCTGAAAAAATACGCCGAATCTTGCGTTAAATTAGACCAGCTCGAAGTTTCAATTGATACGCTCGACAGAGAGAAATTTAAAGAACGACGCGGCATTGACGGATTGCCGACGATTCTTTCCGCGCTCGATTACATTGCGGAAAACAAACTCAAACACAATCTTGTTCAAATCAACGCGGCGGTTGACGAATCTAATTTGGAAGATTTGCCCGCGCTCGCCGAATTTTGCACCGAAAGAGGATTTTTGCTGCACACCGAAGCCGTTCACAACGTCGTGCGGACGACTTTTGAAACTGAAAATGTTGAAATCGAACACGAAGGACTTGATAAAATCGCCGAATATGTTCTGGATTTGAAAAAGAAATATAAATGCGTCAGGTTTTACACGGATTATTACAAGTTTTATCGCAACGACGGTTTTACGAAAAAGTTTCCGTGCCGCTCGGCATCGCACCTGATAAATATGCGTCCCGACGGTTCGGTGCAGTTTCCGTGCGCGTTTGTTTCCAAACATCGCGGTTTGCCGGAAATGTCTCTAAAAGAAATCTACGCTTCACCGGAAGTGCGGCAAATCATTAAAGAATCGCCCGATATGTGGGATTTCTGCAAAGGCTGTAAAATCGGCTGTCCATATGAAGTTTCCGCGTATCGCAATAATCCCTGGACAGCCGTGTGGAGCGCGATGGAGTTTCTGCAAATCGTTTGAAAAAGAAGATTTACCCACGCGCATACACGGAAACTCACGAAAATTAAAACAAAATTTATCTTTTCTTTTTTAGTTCGTTTCGTGTATGCGCGTGGGCAGAAAAATTATGAGTGATTCGCCAGAAAATAAAATCGCCGTTCGCGTTCTCGGTTTGGTCAAAAAATACGCAAACGGAACGGAAGCGAATCGAGGCATAGATTTTGCGGTTGAGCGTGGCGAATGCGTTTCGGTTTTAGGTCCGAACGGCGCGGGCAAGACGACTTTTTTGCGGCAGTTGACAACCGAACTCAAACCGACCGGCGGCGCGATTGAAATTTTCGGCATTGATGCGATTCGAGAACCGAATCGCGCGAAAATTTTGATGGGAATTACGCCGCAGGAAGCCGGAGTTTTCGAGACTTTAACCGTGCGCGAACATCTCGAACTGTTCGGTAAATTGAAAGGTTTGAACCGAATCGAAGCCGGAAATCAAACCGGCGAATTACTGGAAAATCTCGAACTCGCCGACAACGCCGAAAAACGGGTCGGGATGCTTTCCGGCGGACAGCGGCGACGAATTTTAATCGGTCTGGCGATGCTCGGACGACCGCCGCTTTTAATTTTAGACGAGCCGACGACCGGACTCGATCCGCAGTCGAGGCGCACGGTTTGGAATCTTTTGAAAAAAGTTATCGCGGCTGGCGCGACCGTCGTTCTTTCGACGCATTATTTGGAAGAAGCCGAACAATTGAGCGACAAAATCGCGTTTATCAATCACGGAAAAATCGTTGCGGGCGGCAGTCTGATTGAACTTCGCGCCTGCTTTCCCCAAAAATATCGCCTTAATTATCTGAACGGAAACGGACTGATTGCGATGCCGCGCGTTGAATTTTTTACGGATTTCGCGGCGGCGCAGCGATTCATCGGCGAAAAGCGAATCAGCGAATATCAACTCGCCACCGCGTCGCTCGAAGATGTTTATTTTTCGGTAATCGGCGAACCGCTGAACCCGGACGGAGGCAGCGATTCGCTTCGCAAATGAAAAAAAGATTCAACGATATTATTTGTGTTTTCCAAATTCATCTGGCGCGTCTGCGGCGCGAAGCCGGACCGTTTTTGATGGCGGCAATCGTTTTCCCGATTGGAATGTATCTGTTTGCCAACGGCATCGCTCATCAATCGGCGGAAGCGGTCGCCGCCGAAACAAAACTGCATTTTCTCGCCGCTTCGATTGTGTTTTCCCTGAGTTTGACGGCGATAAGCTGGCTCGGATATTTGCTGCTCGAAAATCGTTTTACCGGACGTTTGAAATTATTTGCGACTCTGCCGCTCGCAACTTCTTCTTATGTTTTCGGCATCGTAATTTTCGCGCTCGCGCAGGGCGTTCTGGGAACGATTTCGATGCTTGTCGCCGCGCGGGTTTTAGGCGTGGAAACGCAGATTGACGGAGTTTTCGGCTTTTGTCTGCTCGCGTTTGTCGTGTTCGTCGCGCTTCTCGCTCTGTGCGGCATCAGCGTTATTATCGCCGCCCGCGTCAGAAGTTTTTCCGAAGGTTCGCTTGTAACCGACGCGCTCGGCGCGGGAATTGTTCTGCTCGCGCCGATTTATTATCCGGCGGAAACTCTGCCGGTTTTTTTGCGCTGGCTCGGTCTTATTTTGCCGACGACTTACATTGCCCGCGCGGTCGAGAAAATTCTGGCGGGAAATTCGCTTATCGGAACTGAGATTTTTATTTTGAGTTTGATGGCGGCGGCAACGCTGACAATCGGATTTCGGACAATGAGTTGGAGAGAAGAATGAGCGAAACGCGCCGAATTTTGATTTTAACTTTATCGTTCGGCGCGGGACACGTTCGCGCCGCCGAAGTAATTTCGGATGAGTTAAAAAAACAGTCGCCCGAAGCTGAAATCAAAATGATTGACGCGCTCAAAGACTGTTCATTGCCGTTCCGCATCGGTTATGTCTGGACTTATTGGGCAATGATTCGTTACGCGCCGCGCTTGTGGGACAAATTTTTCTTGCGGCGGGTCGAGAAACAAGACGAGCAAACCGCGCCCGTTTGGGTTTGGCGCAAAGGTTGCCGGAAAGTTTTCGCCGAAATAGAAAAGTTTCAGCCTGATTTGATTTTCGCCTGCGAAGTCGGCGCGTGCGAAATCGCCGTTATCGCGCGGCGCGACAAATTGACAAATGCGAAAATAGTTAACGTCATAACTGATTTTGAAGCCGAACCGATCTGGGTTAAGCCGGAAATTTCAAACTTTTTCGTCGCCAACGAATCGGTCGCAAATCAACTAAAAAGCTGGGGCGCGGCAACGGAAAAAATCAGCGTTTGCGGAATTCCTTTGGACGAGAGTTTTTCGCGCGATTATGAAGCGGACGAAACGCGCCGCCGATTCGGACTCGACGAACGCCCGATTATTTTGCTGATGGGCGGCGGAATGGGTCCGACGAGAATGGACGAAGTTGCCGAAAAACTTCTTCGCGGCGGCAAGAATTTGCAGATTGTGGCGTTGCCCGGACGCGACCGGCGGGCGAAACAAACGCTCGGAAAATTGGAAAATACACAAACGGTCAGCTTGGAAATTTTGGGTTGGACGAATGAAGTCGCCGCGCTGATGCAAGCGGCGACAATTTTGGCGACCAAGCCCGGCGGTTTGACTCTGAGCGAAGCGGCGGCAAGCGGCGTTCCAATCGTTTTATTCGACGCGATTCCCGGACCCGAAACTTCAAACGCGCGGCGTTTTACCGAACTCGGCGCAGGCGTTTTGACGAGCAACGCGGACGAAACGGGGCGAGCGATTTTGGAGATTTTAGAAAATCCGCAAATACAATTTGAAATGGCGCGAAACATCAAAAAATTAGCGCAACCCGAAACGGCGCGAAAAATCGTGGAAATCGAGCGGCGCGGAAACGTCCCGATTTTGGTCGGCGGCACGGGTTTTTATCTCCGAGCCTTGCGCCAGCCGTTTTTTGAAAGTCCGAAAACC
>CAXSHW010000048.1:3724-12043 GCA_964237245.1 uncultured Pyrinomonadaceae bacterium | reverse complement strand
TCGAATATGGGCAAACAAAGTGATTTGAAATTAGCGGTCGGCGTTTAAAAATGTTGGTAGCGGCGGAAAAAAAGAAAATAAATAATGCGACGAGCGGCGCGGCGCATCCGGTTTTGCTGCTTGCCATCAACAACGGCGCGGCGCACATCAGAGCGGCGGAAGCAATCGCGGCGGCGTGGCGCGAAACGAGTCTGAAAATTCCGGCGCGTGTCGTTGATGTTTCAGATTTTATGTCTCGAAAAGCGCGCTTCACGCACGTTTCGGCTTATCTGTGGCTGGTCAAAAACGCGCCCGCAGTTTGGGAAAAAATAGATGGTTTTCAAAAACGTCAAACGCAGACGAGTCCCGAATGGTTCTACAGGCGCGAGTGCCGGAAACTTTTCGATTTGGTCAGGGAAATTCAGCCTTCCGCGATTATCGCAACCGAAGTCGGCTGCGGCGAAATCGGCGCGTTGATAAAACGCGATTTAGGATTGAAAATTCCGCTCGTCGCCGTCAGCCTCGATTATGAAGCCGACCGCGCCTGGATTCAGCCGGAAACGGACTTTTATTGTCTGGCGACTAATTCGGTTGTGCCGGAATTCGTTGCAAACGGCGCAAATCGTGAACAGATCGCCGCGTTTGGCGTGCCGATGCGAGCGGAATTTCCCGCTGTTTTTGACAAAAATGCGGAACGGCGTAAAGTAAACGAACAATTTGATTTACAGGCGGACGCGCCTTTGATTTTAGTTGCCGGCGGCGGCGAAGGAATGGGGAAAATTGAAGCGATTGTCAAAGAGTTGCTAAAACTGAATTCTTCGGCGGCAATCGTCGTTCTCGCCGGAAAAAATGAAAAGCTGAAACGAAATTGCGAACGAATGGCGAAAAATTCAAAAAATTTGCGCGTGCTTGGTTGGACGGATGCGGTTTCGCAATTGTTTCGCGCCGCCGATGTTTTAATTTCCAAACTCGGCACGACTTTTGATGAAGCGATGGCTTGTCGTTTGCCGATTATCGCGCTTCCGCCGCCGCCGGGCGCGGAACGAACGCAATTTGAATTGCTGGAAAAATTTGCTGTCGGTCGCTGCGTGCGAACACCTGCGGAAGTTGCCGAAGCCACCGAAAATTTGCTGAAAAATCCAGCCGCTTTGGATCGAATGCGAACGAACGCCGCAAAGCTCGCGCGCACGAATGCCGCTGCAAAAATCGCTTTGTGGCTCAAGGAGAAAATCGAAACCGAATGAATTTCACGACGTTTGAAACAAATTTGTTTTTCGGTTTTGCGATTCTTGCGGCTGTTGCTTTCGGCGTGTGGGCAATCGTTTATTACCTCGCATATGCGGTGCGCTCGCAGGTCTTAGGCGCGACCGTCTGGCGCGGGCGCGAAAATACAAACGCCGTCGCCTTAACTTTTGACGACGGACCGAGCGCGGATACGGAAAAACTGCTCGATGTTTTGGGTGAAAACAATGTCAAAGCCGCATTTTTTCTAATCGGAAAACAGGCGAAAAAATTTCCCGAAACGGCGCGGCGCATCCATCTGGAAAATCACGAAATCGGCAATCATTCTTTTTCGCATCCGATTTTTTTATTTTGCTCTTCGCGCCGAACCGAACGCGAAATTTGCGAAGCGCAGGAAGCGATTACAAAAGCGACCGGCGGAGTCGCGCCGCGTATGGCGCGTCCGCCGTGCGGCGTTCGTTCGCTTGCTTTTTTCAGAACGACGCGCAGGCTCGGACTTGAAACAGTTCAATGGACGGTTGCCGGATTCGATTGGAAACGGCGCGACGCGAGACAAATTGCCGACGCTGTTTTAAGAGACGTAAAAGCGGGTTCGATTATCCTGCTTCACGACGGCGACAGCGAAGAAAAAAGCGACCGCCGCGAAACCGTCGCGGCGATTCCGCTCATTCTCGACGGCTTGCGAGAGAAAAATTTGCGCGTCGTTCCGCTCGAACAACTTTTGAGGGAAACAGAGCGAAAATTTGTTGATAAACAATTGAAAAATCATACATTCAAAGGAGAAAGCAATCGTTTTGAGTCGCATCTTTAGAAAATTAATTCTTGAAAGCCGCGTGAAAATCAAGACATATAAAATATGAATCCCAATTCGTATCTAACCGAAGTTTTTAGCGAAACGATTTCGCCGATTTTGTTTCTGGATTTTGACGGAACAATTTCCAAGCGCGACGTTATTGACCAGATTTTGGAAGAATTTGCCGATGAAAGCTGGCTTGAAATCGAGGAAAAATGGGTTCGCGGCGAAATCGGATCGCGCGAGTGTTTGCGTAAACAATTTGCTCTGGTAAGGGCAACGCCCGAAGAGTTGAACGAATTTCTCGACACGCTCGAACTCGACGAAGGATTTTTGCCGCTGATGCAATTCTGCCGCGAATCGGGCGTTGCGGTTCACATCGTCAGCGACGGTTTTGAAAATTACATCCGGCGAATGATTCAGAAAACCGCCGCGAATTCGCCGTTAATCGAAGATGTGAAAATTTGGGCAAATCGTTTGATTCCGTTCGGCAAAAATCGCTGGCGAGCTGAATTTCCGCATTTTGAACAAATTTGCGCCGACGGCTGCGCGACTTGTAAACCTGCGGTAATGCGGCTGAATAATTCTATCGGCGCGCCGTGCGTTTTCGTCGGTGACGGACTTTCCGATTGTTTCGCCGCGCAAATCGCCGACATCGTTTTCGCCAAGAAAAAACTTGCCGAATTTTGTCTGCAAAATCAAATTCCGCAAACCGTCTATCACAACTTGAAACAGGTGGCGGAAAGTTTGGACGATGCCTTTGAATCGTTTGTTTTAACTCTCGAAGGTGAACGCCGTCTGTGGCGCAAAGTCGCTTGAAGTTAATAAAGAAAATTTTATTTAAGAATTTATGACAACCAACAATACAACCGCAAAATTGCATCAAATTCAACCGCGCCGCACGGAAGCCGAACTGCTCGAAATGGAGGCGAAATACTGTTCTTACGGCGATACGGTTCACTATTTAGAGCCGCCGAAATTTTTTGAACGCGCCGAAGGAAATTATCTTTTTGACCGCGAGGGAGTGCCTTTTCTCGACCTTCAAATGTGGTATTCGGCGGCGAGTTTCGGTTACGGCAACGAGCGGCTTAACAACGCCTTGAAACATCAAATTGATACTTTGCCGCAGCTTGCTTCGCAGTATCTGCACCCGGAAAAAGTCGAACTCGCGGCGGCAATCGGCAGGTTAAACGAATCAAAATTTGGACTTTCGGGCAGAGTTCACTTTAACGTCGGCGGAGCGCAGGCGATTGAAGATTCTTTGAAATTAGTGCGAAACGAAACGGGTAAATCTCTGATGTTCGCTTTTATGGGCGGCTATCACGGCAGAACTCTGGGCGCGTCGGCGATTACTTCGAGTTTTCGCTATCGTCGTCGCTACGGACATTTCTCAGACCGCGCGCATTTTGTCCCGTTTCCCTATTGTTTCCGCTGTCCTTACGGCAAAAAGCGCGAAGATTGCGGAACACAGTTCGCCAAAAATTTCGACACCGAATACAACTCGTTCTGGGACGCGAAAGCCGGAGAAGCCGAGTTTGCGGCGTTTTACGTCGAAGCGATTCAAGGCACGGGCGGTTATATCATTCCGCCGCCGGAGTATTTTCCCGCTCTGAAAAAAGTTTTGGAAGAGCGGAAAATTCTGATGGTTGACGACGAAATTCAGATGGGATTTTATCGCGCCGGAAAATTCTGGGCGATGGAAAATTTCAACGTTTCGCCCGACATTATTGTCTTTGGAAAAGCTCTAACGAACGGCTTAAATCCTTTGAGCGGAATCTGGGCGAAGGAAGATTTGATCACGCCTGAGAAATTTCCGCCGGGTTCGACGCATTCGACGTTTTCTTCAAACACTCTGGGAACTGCCGTC
Source organism: uncultured Pyrinomonadaceae bacterium (assembly GCA_964237245.1). Classification (GTDB taxonomy): domain Bacteria; phylum Acidobacteriota; class Blastocatellia; order Pyrinomonadales; family Pyrinomonadaceae. The sequence continues at coordinate 8,162 of CAXSHW010000048.1, read as the reverse complement.
GGTCTGGAATTGATGCGAATGTGCGAGGAAATTGATTACGAAAAAATCACGCAGGAAAAAGGCGCGTATTTTCTGACGAGAATCAGAGATTTGCAAAAGCGTTATCCGCGCATTATCGGCGACACGGACGGAATGGGAATGGCTCTGCGAATGGAAATTTGCCAGGCTGACGGTTACGAACCCGACCGCGAGTTGTGCGACCAGATTTTTGCCGAAGGAATGAAAGGCGATTTGGATGTGGGCGGCAAAAAAATGGGACTCGTTTTGGATGTCGGCGGCTATTACAAAAACGTCTTCACGCTCGCGCCGGCGTTCGATATGACGCTCGAAGAAATAGATTTGTCGTGCGAAATGTTTGAAATGCTGTTCAAACGCTGCGCGCCGGACAGAATTTAGATAATTACGAATTTCAAATTACGAATTACGAATTGAAGAAATTCCGACATTCGTAATTTGAAATTCGTAATTTGAAATTCGTAATTTATGCTCTCGAAAATCACCGAACAATTTGAAAAACTTGCTTTGCGGACAAATCCCGCGTATGCGATTAATTTTCTTAATCGCGTGCCTTCCGCGTTGTTTGAGCAGATTCAGTTGATGAAATTTCGTCAGACTCTAAAGCTCGCCGCCTGCGCTCCGTTTTATCAGGAACAATTCGCAGCGCGCGGTATTGACGCGCGCAAAATCAAGCATCCGTCGGAACTCGGCGATTTTTTTACGACCGGCGCGGACTTGCAAAAATACGGAGCGGAAGCGTTTCTGGTCGGAAAACCCGATACGGCTTTTGAGACGACCGGCACGACTTCAAACGAGCCGAAGAGAATCTTCTTTTCAAACGCGGAGCTTAACGAAATGGGACGCGCCAGCGCACTCGGACTTTATCAACTCGGATTGCGGCGCGAAGATAAAGTTTTGAGCGCGTTCGACGTTTCGTTTTGGGTTTCGCCCGCAGTTGTCCGCACGGCGTTTCAATATCTCGGCTGCTTTCACGCTGAAGCCGGAAAAATCGCGCCCGAAGAATTTTACGAGCGAGCGGTTCGTTACAAACCGACTGTGATTTTCGGCGAGCCTTCGTGGTTGATTCAACTTTCCGAAATTGCAGAAAGGCGCGGCACCTGGAAACTGAAATTTCTTTTCGCAGGCGGCGAGAATATCAATGAAGCGACGCGCCGAGAAGTCGAGCGAATCTGGAACGCGCCTTTTTACATCAATTACGGGCAAACCGAATCGTTCGGCGCAATCGGCGTCGAATGCGCGATGAGAAACGGTTATCATCGCAACGACTTAAACTTTTTCTTTGAAATTCCCGACGCGAATTCGGACGGCGAAGGCGAATTAGTCTATACGACTTTGACGCGCGAAGTTATGCCTCTGATTCGTTACCGCTCGACCGACGTTACGCGCCTTATCGAAGAACCTTGTCCGTGCGGGCTTTTTGCAAAGCGAATTGCCAAAATAAAAGGTCGCGTGGACGAGATGATTGTGTGCGGAATGGGAAATGTCAGCCCGTGGGTTTTTGCCGAAATCCTGCGCGACGTTCCACTGATAAGCGACGAATGGCAGGTGAAAATCTGGCACGAAAATAAAATTGATGTGGTCGAGTTGCGCGTTGAAACAACAACGGATATAAACGGCGCGGCGGCTGGAGTCGAAGCCGCGATTAGAGACAATTTGAAGAATCGTTTCCCCGATTTTTGGAAAAATCTGGAGATGAAGCTATACGATTTTCGCGCTGTTTTGGTTGGGCGCGGAACGCTTCGGACGGCTCGCAAATTGAAAAGATTAAACTGGCTCGCCGCGCCGCCGACAATCGAAAAATCGAGCGTGGAAATATCGTCTGCGAACAAACCAAATGCAATTAAAACAAACGGCAAGATGCCTTCCCGCGCGAAAATTCTATAAAAAAATAGAAAGAATTTTCAGCGCGAAGGTCGCAGCCTGCGAGCGAGACAGTTTTGAAAATCCGAGATTCTGAATCTTTGTCTGCTGTTATCGGTATTTTTTTTCGGAGGTTTGATATTATTTTTGATTCAGAAGTTTATGGACGGATTTCCGCGAACGGCACTTTTTGCCGACACTTTTCACGAAATAAACGGCGCGGCGAACATTCTGCGTCGTCTTACAGCTTTCGCCGGAGAAAATAATCGTCCTTTTTTGTGCATTCGCGGCGGCGCGGAAACTCGTTTTTGGCGCGAAGGCGCGCTTGAAATTCTCGAACTGAAACGCAGCCGCGCGTCTTTCACGCTCAACGAAGAATTGAAATACGACCCGCTTTTGTGGCGTTATCAAAATCTGATTCGTCAAACTCTCAAAAGTTTTCAGCCCGACGTTGTTCATCTGACCGGAGTCAACGATGTCAGTCAAATCGGCTTTTTTTTCGCGCATACCAAACGATTGCCGGCTGTCGCTTCGTGGCACACGAACGCTCACGAATATCTGGCGCAGCGGACAATCGGTCGCTGTTCTTTTTTGCCTACCGACATTCAATCAGGATTCAAAAACGCGATTGAAAAAAATTCTCTGCGCGGCGTAATGAAAATGTATTTTCTCGCGCAGGTTCAGCTTGCGCCGAATTTGGAACTCGTCGAGCAGATTCGTAAAATGACAAAACGCCCGACTTTTTTGCTTGAACGCGGCGTTGATACAAAATTTTTTTCGCCCGAAAAACGCCGCCGCGCCGATAAAATTTTTAATCTCGGTTTTGTCGGCAGACTCAGACCGGAAAAAAACGTGCGTTTTCTGGCGGAAGTTGACCGGGCTTTGCAGAAAGCCGGATTGAAAAATTACCAATTTGTCATAGTAGGCGAAGGAAGCGAAGGCGAATGGCTGCGGCGCAATTTGAAAAACGTTTGTTTGACCGGCGTTCTGCACGGCGAAGATTTGGCTCGCACTTATGCCGATATGGATTTAGTAGTTTTTCCGTCGAAAACCGACGCTTTCGGCAACGTCGCTTTGGAGGCGATGGCGTCGGGCGTTCCGTCGGTCGTAATGCCCGAAGGCGGACCGAAATTTTTAATCGAAAACGAAACAAACGGCTTTATCGCCCGCGATAATCGGGATTTTTGCGAAATCGTTGCGCGGCAAGTTTCCGATCCCGAACGACTCGCCGCGATGAAAATCGCCGCGCGCGAAACAGCCTTAAAACGTTCGTGGCAGGAAGTTTTCAATCGTGTCTTCGATTATTACAAATTTGCAACGACGGTCGGAAAAAACGTGCGCGTTTCGGAAGATAATACGATTATTCCGAAAACTTGAACATCTGTCATCTCGCGGATTTTACAAATTGATTTTTCACATTCTTAAATCGCATTTCTCAAAAATCTTTTTATTTCGTAAGCTAAAATTAAATTTTAAGACTAACGTCTTGGAGTTAATGTTCTGTTTATTTACGGACGATTATTCTGTTTGTAAACTCGCCGAACGATTCGGCATGAAATTTAAAACTTTAAGGAGAAACTTTAATGCAATCTAAAACGAATTTAACAACCGGATTTTTACTTTTATCCGTGATGCTGGCGGCAATTGTCGGTTTAACTGCGACAAGTATTTTCGCTCAGGAAAAAGGCGAAAAAATGGACAAAAATCTCGCTAAACAAGCGAAAATAACCGTTGAAAAGGCGCGTGAAATCGCCCGAAATAAAGCGGCGGGCAAAATCGAAGGCGAAGAACTCGAAAAGGAACACGGCAAAATCGTCTATTCGTTCGACATTCGCAACGCGAAAGGCACGATTACCGAAGTTCAGGTTGACGCGAAAAATGGAAACATAGTCAGCGTCGAAGAGGAAAATAAAGCCGCCGAGCAAAAAGAAAAACAGGAAGAAAAACGGGAAAAAGCCAGAAAGAAAAAATCTTAAATTGGTTTGTTTTTCAGTAAAAAGGTGAAAAAATGAGTGAGCGCGTGTTTTCAATGTGCGCTCATTCATTTATGAATCGGTTCGCAATCGAGCCGAACGAAACTTTAAGAACAGTAATTATCCGAAGCGAACTTTTTGAAATGAAAGCAAATACATTTGAGAAAATAAAACGCTTTGGCGCGACATTTTTTTTGCTTTTTTCAGCGGTTTGCGGCGCGGCGGCGCAAAATAATAATGGCGCGATTCCGACTGAACCGCCGCAGACGCTTTTGCAAAACCAAATTGACCAAACGAAACCGATTAGCGTTAATGAAGCGATTGAACTCGCCTTAAAACAGGCTTCGGCGTTTCGCGGTTCGCAAATCGGCGAGCAAATCGCCGCCGAAGACGTGCGGCAAGCCAGAGCGGCTTTTTATCCGCGCGTCGCTGTCGCTCCGAATTTTATTTACACGACGCCTTCGCTTTCACAGACAACGATTGCAGGCGTGACGGCGGGAAATATCACAGCCGTAACGAGTCGTCAGCCTTCTTTTATCGGCGCGAACGCCATTTCGGAATATCAGGGTTTAGTAACCGCGACAGGC
>CAXSHW010000048.1:1486-3714 GCA_964237245.1 uncultured Pyrinomonadaceae bacterium | reverse complement strand
ACTTCGGAAGATTGCGAGCGACTTTGCGGCGCAATAAATTACTGGTCGAATCGGCGCGCGCGGGCAGCGAAATTGCCAGACGCGATCTTGTTCAAGCCGTAACCGACGCTTATTTTAATCTGGCTTTAGCTACCGTTCAGAGACGCGGCGCGGAAAATAATCTGCAAGCGGCGCAGGCGTTTGAAGACAACACGAAATTGCAGTTGGACGCGGGCGAAGTCGCGCCGGTTGATTTTATTCGAGCCAGACTTCAGACGGCGCAGAGACGCAACGAACTCGAACAGGCGCGGGCAAACGAATCGGCGAACGGCGACGCTCTGCGTGTTTTAATCGGCTACGAATTTACGCAGGCAGTCACCGCCGAAGATTTGCTGATGCAGATTCCGGCGGACGGCGAAATCGAACGCTACACGCAGACGGCGATAACGACGCGCCCGGAATTCAGGCAGTTTGAAGCCGACATCAGAGCGGCGGAACAGGACGCGCTGATCGCCCGCAGCGAACGTCGTCCGCAGGTAACTTACTCGCTGAACGGCGGTTTTGTTTCCGATTCACTGAAACCGCCGAACTTGCGCGATCACGCGGGCGCGTCGGCGCAAGTCGGCGTTACGCTGCCGATTTTCGACCGAGGCGCGAGTCGTTCGCGCGAAACGCAGTCGCGTCTGAAAATCGAGCAGGCGCAAAATTCACGCGCTTTGGCGGAGAGACAATTCGCGCAGGCGTTTTTTACAGCCAGAACGCAGGCAATTTCCGCCGCGACGCGCATCAAACAAATCGGCGCGAGCATCGCGGACGCCGAACAAAATGTGTCGGCGTCGCTGGCGCGTTATCGTGCGGGCGAAGCCTCGATTGTCGAAGTAACAGACGCGCAAAATACTTTAATCGTTTTGCGGCTGGCGTTGTATCAAGCGATTTTCGATTATCAAACAGCGCGGGCGCGACTGCTTCGGGCAATCGGGCAGTAAGGCGATTTTAGACTTTGGGTTGTTGTTAAAATGTATTTAGCAAATAGCTTTGCACAAAAATTCAAAATTGAAGGTCAAATAAACTATTCGTTATTAACCGTCAATTATTCGTTGATAAACGCGGAGTTTTCGTTTAAATAGTGAATAGTTGACAGCGAACAGTGAACAGCCGGACAGTCGAACTTTTACCGGTTTTGTTAATTTTTATGTAAAGCCCGATAAAATCGAAATGAGCGACGAAACGAAAGAAAATTTAGCCGAAAACTATCGTGCGATTGACGACGACGCAGAAACGCGGACGGAAAATTTGCCGACCGAAGACGCCGAAACTGAACCGGCGGAAGATGATGAAAACGAATCGCTATCGCCGCGCAAAAAATCTTTAATCATTTTTGGCGTTATCGCGCTCGCCGCGCTTTTAATCGGCGGTTATTTTTATCTCGAACAGCGAAATTCGACGGTTGATGTAAATTCCGGCGATGCCGCGACGGACAACACGAAAGAAGAAACCGTCGTCAGCGTCAAAGTCGCGGCGGCAGAAAAACAGTCAATCGCGCAGGAATATACGGCAATCGGAACAATCGCGCCAGCCGAGTCTTCGACGGTTTCGGCTTCGATTTCCGCACAAATCAAACAAATGCCGCTTCTGAAAAATCAATACGTTCGGCAAGGCGAAACGCTCGCCGTTCTCGCCTCGCAAGACGTTCAGTCGCAGCGAAACGAAGCCGAAGCCGCGCTCGACGAAGCTAAATTAAATCTGCAAACTTTGCAAAAAGTTACGATTCCGCAAAACGCGGCGCAAACCGAAAAAGATTCGGCGGACGCGAAAGCCAATGCCGACAACGCGCGGGCGACTTTCGAGCGGCGCAAAGATTTATACGCGAAAGGCGGTTTGTCTTTGAAGGAACTCGAATCGTCGCAGCTTGCTTTGACAAACGCCGAAAACGCTCTGCGGCTTGCCGAGCAAAATCGGAAATTAAACGCTTCGGCAGTCAATCCAAACGCTCGCGCCATTGCCGAAAACAAAATCAAACAAGCTCAGGCGCGAATTAATTCGATAAACGCGCAGGCGAATTTAGCCGAAGTCCGCGCGCCGATTTCCGGCATCGTTACCGACCAATTTCAATTCGACGGTGAGTTTGCCCAGCAAGGCGCGAAACTTCTGACAATTGCAAACACCGGTTCGGTTATCGTCAAAGCGAATTTTGCCGACTCGGTTGTCGCAAATTTGCAAACCGGCGACAGCGTAACGATTCGCCCGAA
>CAXSHW010000048.1:0-1476 GCA_964237245.1 uncultured Pyrinomonadaceae bacterium | reverse complement strand
CGCCGCGCCGGACGAGCAGATGGGCGGCAAAGTAACATTAATAAGCCGCTCGTCAGACCCGACAAATCGCACAATCGAAGTTTGGGCGAATTTCGCCAACGACCGCGGATTGCTTCGTCCCGGCGATGCGGTGCAGTTTGTCGTGTCCGCAAAACCGTCAAATAACGCCGTCGTCGTTCCGCTCGCCGCCGTAACTTTAGACGCTGCGAACGCGGACGAAGGAACGGTGATGACGATTGACAAAGACAATATAGCGCACGAAACAAAAGTTAAAACCGGCATCAAAAGCGGCGACAAAGTTGAAATTACGGAAGGTTTGAGCGGCGGCGAAACCGTCGTCGTCGAAGGCAACTACGCTTTGCCCGACGGAACAAAAGTGGAAATCGCAAAGGACGAAGAAAATACGGATAACAGCAGCGATAAAGCCGCAGAGAAATAATTTATGAATTTAGCGCGAATAATTTCAACACAAAAACGCTCGATAATCGTCGTCGTTTTGTTGTTGTGCGCGCTTGGAATTTACGCGGCGTTTCAGCTTCCGACGGCGATTTTTCCGAATACGGACTTTCCGCGCGTCGTGATTATTGTGGACGACGGAGACGTTCCCGCCGACCAAATGCTGGCGACCGTTACGCAGCCGATTGAAGAAGCGATGAACGGCATTCCGGGCATCGTGCGGATAAAATCCACGACCGCTCGCGGTTCGACCGAAATCAATCTTTTTTTCGATTGGAAAGGCGATATTGCAACCACGCTCGGACTTGTGCAGACGCGCGTTACGCAAATTAATTTGCCGCCGACGGCTGTCGTTCGCCGCGTTGATCGCCTGACTTTCGCCGTATTTCCGGTTATCGGTTACAGCCTGATTTCCGATACGCGCGATGCGGCGAGTTTGCGCGACATTGCGAATTATACGATTCGCCCGCGTCTCGCCAGGCTTGCGGGCGTCGCCAATGTCGCCGTCGCGGGCGGACGGGTCAAAGAATTTCACGTCGAAATTGACCCGGAAAAACTTTCAGCGCGAAACGTAACTTTGCAGCAGGTTTCCGACGCTGTGAAAAACGCCAATATCGTCGCTTCGCCCGGTTTGATTGAGGAAAATCACCAACTCGAACTCGCTTTGGTGAGCGGACGCGCCGAAACGCCCGACCAATTAAACTCAATCGTTGTCGCTACGGTCAACAATGTTCCCGTTTTGATTTCCGATATTGCGACTGTGCGGCAGGGAAACGAACCGAATTACACGATTGTCACGGCGGACGGACACGACGCGGTTTTAATAAACGTTTTGCGTCAGCCTGACGCGAACACGGTCAGCGTTACCGACGAAGTGAAAACGGAATTTGCCGCCGTCCAGAAAACTCTGCCGAAAGATATAAAAATCGCTCCGTTTTACGACCAATCAATTCTTGTGCGCGATTCTATGAATTCGGTGCGCGACGCGATTTTAATCGGTCTGATTTTGTCGGTTATTAT
>CAXSHW010000047.1:1368-32052 GCA_964237245.1 uncultured Pyrinomonadaceae bacterium | reverse complement strand
CCGTGTCAATCAGACGCACCAGCAATTTGCCCGCGCCGCTGTCAGTCTTGAGCCGAATGATATTGTGAACCGAATCGCGGTAGATTTTTTCCGACAAAATTTTCTTCCTCAAATCAAAATAATTTAACCACAGATGAATAGGATAAACACAGGTTTTCTAAAAAATTTAATTTAATTTTGTCTTTTATTTGGGTGAATCCGTGTTTATCTGCGGCTAACTTTTCTTTGCATTTCTCACATTAAAATTACAGTTCGCCCAAAAATATTTGAAAATGTTGATTCAGATGTCTCGAATCGAACAAATCTTTCTTGCCGTCTTCATCAATTGAAAACCAATTCGGCAAATTGTTTTGTTTAATTAAAAGCAGTTCGGCGTTGTTTTTGGAAATACCGAAATGCGAAATTCTGGCGCAGGCAAGCGCGCCGCCGCGCATAAAACCATCGCTCGGAGTGCGCGTCCAACCCGCTTCGACTGTCAGACATCTTACGCCTTGACGAAAGCGAACAAGCGAGCCGACAAGATTGGCATTTTTGAAGGAGAATTGATGCGGATTTTCGTTTTCAATCGTAACGTTCGTGCCGTTTCGGTTAGCGAAAGCGGCGATTTCCGATAGAGAATCAAACATCCATTCGACGCTCGCCTGTCGAATTTTGTCATTGGTCGCCTTTAGTATGAGATATTCGGCAACATCGCCGCTTCCGTTCGCGCGTGCCTTTTGGAGAGCTTCGTTAATCATTCGCGTCCAAATTTCGTCTAGTTCGTCCATAGTTTGAGCATAGAACCGACGGAAAATAATTGCAATTTCGTGGTATTATTTCCAAAACAGAAACGCCCGGCATTAAATTTTTATGAAGCAGACAGCACTTTTATTTTGTTTAATTTTATTTTCGTTCACCGCTTTCGCGCAAAAGCCGAAACCCGTAAAAAAACCGACGAATTCCGCGAATCAAACTGCAAAGCCTACGAGTGAAAAAGACGAATTTGAAAAAGCAGCGAGTCAAAAAAACGCGGCGGAAAGAATTGAGGCTTTACAAAAATTCATTGAAAATTTTCCGAAATCTGACGAGAAAATTCACGCGCTCGAACTCGTCGTCAGCGCGCGCGCCGAAATCGCCGACGATAAATTGCGGCTTGGCGATACGGCAAGCGGAATCGAATTTTTCAAATCGGCTGTCAAAGACGCGCCGAGTCCGATTTCCGATAAACTTTTTACCGAAATTATATTGCAAATTCCGACCAATCTTTTTATTCGCGCCAGACAGACGGAAGCAGTCGAAGTCGCTAAACTGATCGAGGAAAAAATCGAAGGCAATGCCAATCAGATTCTCGGTCTGGCGACGTTTTATCTCGGAACGGAAAACGCCGACGAAGCTAAAAGGCTTGCCGAAAAAGCAATTGCCATAAATCCGAATTTGCCCGCCGCGTATCAAACTTTAGGACTTGCCAATCGTTTGAATTTTCAGTTGGAAGACGCGGCAAACGCTTACGCCAAAGCCTTAGAACTCGACCAAAATTCGATTGTTTCGAGGCGAAGCCTGGCGGAAATGAAACGCGCCACCGGCAAAACCGATGAGTCAATCGCGCTGTATCGTGAAATTTTGGCAAAAGATGAATCGGATGCGACGGCGCAAACCGGCATCGTGCTTTCGCTGTTCGATGCCGACAAACGCGCGGAAGCCGAACCGGAAATGCAAAAAGCGCTCGAACAAAATCCGGCTAATTTGCTGCTGCTGGTCGGCGCGTCATACTGGTATGCGGCGCACGACGAAGGCGCGAAAGCGGTCGAACTGGCGCAAAAAGCTATCGCCGTCGAACCGCGCTACACCTGGGCGTATATCGCTCTGGCTCGCGGATTGGTTTTGCAAAAACGTCCGCTCGAAGCGGAAAAGGCTTTGCTCACGGCTCGGCTATACGGAAACTTTCCGACGCTCGATTATGAAATCGCCGCCGTCAGATTAGCCGCCGGATTTTACCGCGAAGCCGCCGAAGAATTGAAAAAGAATTTCGCGGTTAAGGATAGTTTGTTAGAAACGCGGCTCGGCGGGCGCGTTTCGGTCGAGGCGAAAAATTTTATTGATTTGCTCTCGCTTGAACGCCGCGCGAGTATTTTTGAACCGCTCGCGGCAGACAAACCGGAAAATGCCGACCGACTCAAATCGCTGCTCGATTTTTCGCAAAAGCTCGAATCGGCAGACGCGAGCGAGGCGGTTTTGTCTGACGCAGCTGACGAATTCGTCAAAGGCGATAATGCAATGAAAGTGCATCGCCAGATTTTTGTCGCCAACCGGCTTCTTGAAAATAAAAAGGATTTACCGAAAGTTTTGGAATTGACGAAAGCGGCGGTCGGCGGAGTTGATTCGGCTTTGGACGTAACAAATCCTTCGGCGGCGATTTTAGCCGATGAGCTTTATGACAGCCGCCGGCTGGCTATTCTTCGCGGTCAGGTAATTATTGTCCCGGAAGTGCCGCGCCAGACGCTGTTGAGTATTTTGCGCGGCAGAATCGAAGACATCAGCGGCTGGGCGCTTTACCAGCAAGGCAAAACAAGCGAAGCCGTCGTTCGTTTGAAACGCGCCGTCAGCGTTTTGCCCGAAAAAAGCGCCTGGTGGCGCACGAGTCTCTGGCGGCTCGGTTCGGCGCTCGACGCGGACGGAAAATCCAAAGAAGCGCTCGACGCCTATATTAAAAGCTATACAAACGCCGAACCGGACGCCGCAAGACGAAGCATTATCGAAACGGTGTATCAAAAAGTCAACGGCAACCTTGATGGTTTAGACCAGAAAATCGGCTCGAATCCGGTTACAGCGAGCAACGAGCCTAATCCTCAAACCACGCCGACGGATTTGGTCGCTCAAAAACCCGCCGAAACCGACGCGCAAAAAACAGTCAAGGAAATTCCGGCAGTCCAAGATTCGCCGTCAACGGAAACGAAAGCAACGCCCGAAACTTCGACTGAATTAAAAACCGTTACAGCTTCGCCCGTTGACGTAAAAACGACGATTGAACCTTCGCCGATTCCGGTCAGCGAAAAGGTTGCGCAAACCGAAGCGTCCAAAGAGCCGACGCCCGAACCGAAAATGGAAACCACGCCCGACGTTTCGACCGCAACCCAGGCGGATGCGGAAAAAACACAGCCGGTAGAGAATCAAAAACCCGAACCGAAAGTCGAGCAACCTTCAAAATCTTTGTTTGAGCCGGTTATTATTACAGTGCCAAAGTCGAACACGACGAAACCGGAAGTCAAATCCGACGAAAACACAGTGGCGGAAAACCAGCCGGACAAAAAGCCGATGGCAGTCAGACCGCGTATCGTAACGGAGAAAAAATCCGACGCGCCAATCGAAGAAACCGCGCAATGTAAAGTAACCGCCAGTCAGGAAAACATTTCCTTGCTTAACGGCGGCGGAAATCTGGGGATTTTAATCGGGTTTGAAGGCGCGGGCGATTTGAAAAACATAATCGCTTCGTCAAACAGTCCGAATGACATCGAGGTAACGTTTGAACCGGAAATCGGCGCGCAATCCGGGCAGGCTTTTTTTGTTATCAAATCAATTAGTCCAAACAAAGGTATTTACACAATTACATTTGATGCCCGGTGCGGCAGAAAAAACGTTTTAGTCAAGGTTCGCTAAACTCTTTTTTATGAAGAAAGTCATTTTTTTGATGATTTTATGCTGGCTTTCGGCGGACATTTGTTATTCGCAAAAAAACAGCACGCCCGTCATACCCAAAGTTACGAAACAAATACCGGCGCAGACGTTTGGAGAAATTTCCGATGCGAATTGGAAGGATTTAATTGATGCCGTGCAGTCTGAAAATTGGCAGCAGAGCGCGCTTCTCGCAAGCGGTTATTTAGCAAAAATAAAACTCGAAAACAGCAAAAAGCAAATCGCGCGGCTTCGCTATATTCTACTTTATTCTCTTGCCGGAAAAGTTGTCGAAGCCTCGCTCGCGGGCAAAACGCCGGAAGAAACCGCAGCGCGAATCGAACTCGAAAAAACGGCTAAAGGCTTTATAGGAAAAGAGTTTTTTATGCCGAGCCGCGAACTTTCCGACGATTGTCAGGGCAAAGTAGATTATATTTGCCGCTCGACGCAGCAGGAAAACGTTCTGCGCTTAACGGCGACTAATAAAGAAGCGACGGCGATTTTTTCGTTTGAATACGTTCGGTTAAAAGAAGATTTCAACCTCAAGAAAAACATCGGAAATCAAGCGATTCTCAGCGGAATTTTGAACAAAATCGAATTTAATCCGCTGAAATCAAACGTCTGGATTATGCGTCTGTTTTTTGAAAACGGCGCGGTTAACGTCGTTCCCACAAGTTAAATTTTAGGGTGATAAACTAAAAGTAAGGCTAAAAGAATTTTTCACCGCAGAGGCGCCGAGAGAGAATTTTTATCGAGCAAGCGCAGAGAGTTTTTGTCTTTCTCGGCGACATCTCGGCATCTCTGCGGTGAAAACATTTCTTTCGGTTCATTATAAATTTTATATGCTTGAGCCTTTTTCCCTGCGCCGTTGAAGTTTCGGGTAATGAATCGAAGCGGTTGCAATAACGACAAGTATCAAAAAAAAGAAGGCGTTGGCGGTCGTGTAAAGCGGAAAATCGAAGAAACTATGAACCAAGACGCCAAAACATCCGGCTAAAGTGCCGATTGCCGCGTGACGCCGAAAGTCATCGCTTGCCGTGCCGATAACTTGCAGACTTCGCTTAAAAAGCAAAAAAATGAACGCCGCCACACAAGCAAAGCCCAAAATTCCGGCGTCCGCCAAAATTTGCAAATAATCGTTATGCGTCTGCTCGACGCGCAGATTGCCGTTCCAAATATCGTAGCGCGTATAAGCCGTTCCGAAAGAATCGAGTCCCGCGCCCAAAATCGGGTAATCCAAAAAAGTTTTCAGTCCGACTTGCCAAAAATGGCTTCTTCCCGTGCTAATATCCGTCTGATTCGCCTGCAAACCGACTCCTCTGATCAGCGATGCGTCGCCGCCGAGCAGCAGAACCGCGCCGAATAAAACCAACAACAGCGCCAAACCGCCCGCGATAAAGGCGAGATTGCGCCGAAAGTTGTTCTTTTTTTCCGTGCCGTCTGAAATTTCGCCGTTTTTCGTTTTTCCAAGCACATTTGCCGTCAGCAGAAATCCGACGACGCCGAGCAAACTTAGCAATCCGCCGCGTGAACCCGTCAATAAAACCGCGATTCCCATCACGACAGCGGCGATAATTAAAAGAATTTGTTTGTCTTTTTTCGTCGCCCGACCGAAAATAAGCGCGAGCGTAACGCCGATTGTCATTTCCATAAACGCCGCAAAATGATTTCTGTTGATAAAGGAAGCGAACGGAAGCGCTTGCGGCGACACGCGAAAACCGTAGATCGCATCGGCATTGGCGAGACTTTGCAGGATGCCGAAAAACGCCATCAACGCGCCAAACGTTACAATGACAAAAACGAGCTTTTCAAGACGTTTCCGATTGTTGACGAAGACAAGCGCGGCGGCAAAAAAAACAAAATAAATTATGTAGCGTGCGATTGTGAGTCTGGTCTGATACGGAGCAATCGAGAGCGAAGCGGTCGCCGGAACGGAAAGCAAATCGCTTGAAACATTCGCGCCGCGAAAGGGCAAAAGCTGGATTATGCCGATTAAAATAAGCCCGGCGAGGGGAATTTGAATCGCGGAGGAACTAAAAGAAACCTCCTTTTTCAACCAGGCGTCAACCAACCAGAAAATTACCAGCAACATCGAAAAAATCGCCACTAAACCCAACGCCCAGGCATTATTCGCGCCAAACGCGATTGCCGAAAAAATCGGTATCGCGCAGAGCATAAAAAAAACGCAGCCGCTCAGACGCGAAGGTTTTTCTTCCACGAATTCAGCGTCGCGCCCATCGAAAGAATTTGAAGTTTGCTGCTGTTCAGACATTTTATAGCAACGGACAAATAACGTGAAATGCGTAAATTCCCTTTAATACTTATTGATTTAATGAAAAATCGTCAAACCAAATCTTACCTGCAATCGGACAGAGAGAGTTTTTGCAGGCTTCCCGCGCCAGCCGAATCGTTACGGCTTCAGTATTTACGGCGGTAAATTCGGCTTTCAAACTCGTCCAGTCGGAGTTAGGCGAAGCCGCGGCGGTCGCGGCTAAAATTTTTCCGTCCGTCGCATCCGCAATTTCCCATTCGAGCGCGGCGGAAGTTTTCAGGTCGGATTTGTAAAATGTTTCAAATTTATAGTTTTTCCCAATTTCGACCGGGATTGTTTGCGAGATTACGCGAAAATCCTTGCCGTCCGGCGAATTGAAAATAATGACGAGACTGCGATTTCCGCTGTGTTTCTGCGCGTCGTCAAAACCGATTTGCGGCTTTGCGCCATCGGCGATTCGCCATTCGAAAGTGCCAGCGTCTTTGACATTTACTTCGTTTTCAAAACTTCCGTTTACTACTTTCCCGACTGCCGATTGCGCTGCCGAATCGTCAATTTGCGAGCGAATGTCGAAAGCGGCGCGATATTTTTTCGCGTCGAGCATTTCTTTATAAATCTGCTCGCCGGTTTGCTTCAAAGTCGTCTTTTTTTCTTCGGCAGGCAGTCTGTTCCAAATTTCGACGGCTTCGTCAAAGCGTCTCTGTTTGGCGAGAAAAACTGCCAGAGCGGAGTTTATTTCTTCGGAATCGCCGATGTTTTGCCGAACCTCGGCGAGATTGCCGTCAAAAATTTGCCAGGCGGTAACAACTGCCGGGTTAATAAATGCGGGGTCGCTCTGCGCCGCGCCGCGAATTTCCGCAAATCCTTCGCCCGTTTTTCCCTCTCGAAGCAGAACGTTTCCGAGTGTCCATTTAACTTGACTGTAATTCGGCGCGAGCGCGAGCGCTTTTTTGAGAGCAAGTTCCGCGCCCGCCGCGTCGCCGTCGCGTTCGCGCGCGCCTCCGAGGGAAAACCACAGCCGGTAATCGTTCGGCGCGAGCGCGACGGCTTTTTCGTATTCGTTCAGGGATTTCGCTAAATTTTCGGGCGCGAAAACTTTCTCAGTCAAAGCCGCTAAAGCAAAATGCGTCTGCGGGTCGCTCGGAGCTAAATCTACTGTCAGCTCGGCGACATCTTTCATATCCGTGTGCATTGCCATTGATTCGGCAAAACACCAGCGCACAAAATAAGAAGCGCCGACCAAAAAAACCAAGCCTGCCGCGAGAAGCAGAGCGCGACCGGCGAGCGTTTCGATTTTAATTGATTTTATCGCCACAAATTTTTTAGCTTATTCAAAATCAACCGGCTCGATTTTCAACAGCGCGCGCTTTAAGGTAACTTCCGCGTCGTCACAGATTTTCCTAATCTCTTTGAGTCTCGCGGCGGAAATACGCGACGAAGACAGCAGAATTTCTTCAACATGATTTTCGCGGCAAATAGTTTCGAGCGAGCCGTTTCCGCCGTAAACTTTTAATCCGAGAATAAGTCTATCCTTTTTGAGCGGGTCGTCGTCCACAAAACCGATTGGAGTGTAATTCCATTCGGGATTATTTTTCAATTCGCGCAAAATCATTTCGCCGCCGTCGCCCGCGCCGTAAATTAAAACTTTGCGACCCTCTCTGGAACTATGAGACGGCAAAAATTGGCGAAAAAGCCTGAAAGCCATTCGACTTCCGGTAATCGCCGCAAGCAGAAGAATTGCGTCAACGATAAAAACCGTGCGCGAAAAATACTGGAAGCGATACAGAAGCAGCAGCGCTAAAATGCTCAGAACCGAGCCGAGAACGACGCCTTTGGCAAAAGTAACCGCGTCTTGCAAACTCGTGTAACGCCAAATTCCGCGATAAACTCCGGCGACCAAAAACGAAAAAAGTTTCAGCACAATCAAAATCGGCAAAGATTTGATAAAAAGCGTCCAGTTTTCGCTTTCTTCGATTGACCCGAAAATCAAAATATACGCGCCATAGTATGAAAGTGTAATTAAAACCGCATCGAGAACGACTTCAAAAATGCGCCGCTTGTGCGAAAGATTAAGCAGAAATCCGAAAGCGGCGTTGTTTTGCAAAGCCAAATCTTCCTGCTGTTCTTCATAAACTTTTACTTTCGACAGATAGACGCCGATGATGGTTAAAACAAGCACAAAAAAAGCTATCAAAGCGAGACTTTGCGTCGGCTGAAGCTCGCGCACGAGCAAGGAAATAATACCGGCAAGCAGCGCGAAACCATAAAGCATTAAAACTGCGGCGCGTTCCGACAAACCGAGCGCGACGAGCCGATGCGAAGTGTGGTCGCGTCCGCCTTGCGAAGCCTTGCGTCCCCAAATTTTCCTCAAAACCGTAACAAACGTCGTATCGAAAATCGGCACGAACAAAATCAAAGCCGGAACTGCGAGAATCGAAACGACACTGCGCGAACGTCCGCCGACTTGATTTAACAAAACCGAGCTTGCCAGAAAAAACCCGACAAACATCGAGCCGCAGTCGCCCATAAAAATCGAAGCCGGATTAAAGTTAAAGACCAGAAATCCGGCTAACGAGCCGATGAAGACGGAAATTAAAAGCAACTCGACGGATTGCCCGCTCGCGCCGAATCCGATAGCCAGAGAAAAAGCTGCGACGGCGGAAATTCCGGCGGCAAGCCCGTCCATATTATCGAGCAAATTAATAGCGTTCGTGATACCGATAAGCCAAAAAGCGGTTATGGCGATGTTTAAAATCTCGGAATTAGTCCAGGGCAAAACCAGACCGAATCCGACGACTGCGGCGACACCGATAAATTGCCCGATAAGTTTCTGATAAGGCTTGATATGCAGAATATCGTCAATCAAACCGACGATAAAAAGAATAGAGCTGCCGACCAAAATAACCGCCGATTCTTTCTTCAAAGGCACGAAAAACAGATAAATCAAGACGGTCGTCAAAAAAATCCCCGCGCCGCCGAGCATCGCCGTCGGTTTTTTGTGCCAGCGGTCGGATTTCGGTGCGGCGACAAAATTTCGCTTTCTGGCAAACGCGCGCACCGCGAAAGTCAGCATCAAAGAAATAATGAAACTGCCTCCCGCCAGCAAAAAAGGATTTGAAGTCAATTGAAACATACAAATAAACCCGGACAGGATAAAAAAATCTCTACTTTGGGAGCAGATTTATTTGAATTCATTAGAGAATAAAACGGCTCTAAAATCAAGCAAAGCGTTTTTAATTTCCCTTTAATTCGCGGTAAAGATTATTTATATCGCTTACCAAACGCGCTTTGCCGTATTGCGATTCGACAAAAATTCTTCCGTTTTCTCTCAATTTTTTTTGCAGCTTTTTGTCTTTTGCCAGATAAATCAAGGCGGCTTGAAAACTCGTCGCGTCGTTTGAAGCGACGGTTAAACCGCGCTCGCGGATTTGAAAGCCGTCAATTTCCCGCTCGATTGTTCCGAGTAAATCAACCACGCCGCCGACAGCGGTCGAGATTACAGGCTTCTCGTTTGCCATCGCTTCGATTAAGGAAAGCGGCGTGCCTTCGTTGAGCGATGTCAAGGCGACAATATCGAGTCCGGCATAAAATACGTCGGTGTCGTTGCGATTTCCGAGAAATTTCACGACTTCATTTAAGCCGAGCGTTTCAGCTTCTCTTTCCAATTCTTCGCGCACGTTTCCGTCGCCGATGATGATAAATTTGAGCGGCGGAGAATCTGAAGTTTTTGTTTTTTTATAAATTTCCGCGATTTTGAGAAGAAGCGAAATGTTTTTGATTTCCGTCAACCTGCCGACGAGTCCGACGAGAATTTCACCGCTCTCGGCGCCGATTTCTTCGCGCAGAATGTTTTGTTTTATTTTCCAATCGGCGAAAAATTCCAAATCAATGCCGAGCGGAATCGTCGCAAATTGTCGGGCGCGTCCGACGCCGAATTTTTCGTGAATTTCTTGAAATTGCTGCTTGCTGATGACGACGATTTTGTCGGTCGCAAGCGAAGCCAGAGTTTTCTCGATAAACAAAAAAATCTTTGTTTTCAAATTGCCGTAATAGCTGTGGAAAACGTGACCGTGATAAGTATGAACGAGTTTTACGCGGCGCGGCTTGCCGATTAAACTATTCCACGTCAACCATTTATAGAAAAAACCCGCGAGTCGTCCGATTGTTCCGGCTTTTGCCGTGTGCGTGTGAATTATATCCGGTTTTTCGCGCCGGATTTGGCGATAGACTTTCCACAGCGAAACGACATCTTTCGGCGAAAGCTCGCGGCTCATCTGCGGAATAAAAACGGGCGCGACATCATTTTCGACGGCAAAATAGCTCATATCCTTCTCGCCTGCCGGAACAGTTCCGGCGAGCAAAACCGATTGAAACTCATCGTTTTGCAGTTCCTTCGTCAGCCAAACAACGTGGCGAGCCGGTCCGCCGACATTAAGCCGCGCGATTATGCGAACAATCTTCATACGAGATGCCAACCGTGAGCGATTTGTGAATTTTTCCGTGTTTTCAACAATAATTGTGTGTTTTTAATCTACGAAACGCTGAAACCAAAGCTCAAGCATCAAAAGCGCCCAAAGTTGGCTTGTAAAATCCTGCTTTGCCGTCGTGTGTTGTTCGACAAAATTTTTGATGCCTTCGGGTTTAAGAAAACCTCGTTTCAGACTTTTTTCGGAAAGCAAAACTTCGCGTAGATAATCCTTTAAAGCACCGCGAAACCAATGAGTTAGCGGAACGCCGAAACCCATTTTTTTACGGTATAAAACTTCGGGCGGAACAATACGGCTGGCGACTTTTTTTAGAAGATATTTTGTTTCCGTGCCGCGCAGTTTGATGTTTACAGGCAGACTCGCCGCAAATTCGATAACTTTGTGGTCGAGAAACGGCGAACGCGCTTCGAGCGAATTTGCCATCGAAGCGATGTCCATTTTCACCAGCAGGTCATTTGGCAGATAAGTTTGCTGGTCTGTAAACATCGTCGCGTCAACAATACTATTTCCGTTTGATTTAGCAAACCAGGTTTTCAAAATCTCCGATGAATTGTATTTTTCGGTTTGTCTTCTGAAATCTTCGGTGTAAAGATTTTCCTTGCTTTGCCTGTCAAGCGCCGACATCCAGCGAAAATAGCGTTCGACTTTGGGCAACGAAGCGGATTTAACGAAGCGTTTCAAATCGCGCGCTCGACTTCGTTTGAGTTCAGAAGTCGGCAGAATATCCACAGCATTTTCAATCACGTTTTTCCTTATGAAGCCCGGTATTTTGTGATATTTTTCAGCTAACTGCATCGCAAAATAACGGTCGTAACCGGCAAAACTTTCGTCGCCGCCGTCGCCGTTAAGCGCGACTGTTACGTGCTTGCGCGTTTCGCGGGAAACGTAGTAAGTAGCAAGCGCCGAAGAATCCGCGTAAGGTTCGCCGTAATGCTCGACCAGCGTCGGTAAAATCTCTATTACATTCGGCTTAATGATAAATTCGTGATGTTCAGCGCCGACGTGTTCCGCCACACGCCTGGCGTATTTTAATTCGCTGAAATCCTCTTCTTCAAAACCTATGGAAAAAGTTTTAACCGGCTGCGAGCTTTCTTCAGCCATCAACGCGACGACTGTCGAAGAATCAACGCCGCCTGACAAAAACGCGCCCAAAGGAACTTCGGAAATAAGGCGCATTTTGGTCGCTTCGCGCAAAATGCGCATTGTCTCTTCTTCGGCTTCGTCCTGGCTGATTTTTATTTTTTTATTGAAATCCGGCAGCCAATATCTTTCGGTTTTGATTTCGCCATCTTTCCATTCGAGCCAATGCGCGGGTTCGAGTTTGCGGATTTGCTTGTAAGCTGTGAGCGGCGCGGGAACGCAGACAAAAGATAAATAATGATGAATCGCTTCGTTATTAACTTCGCGGCTGACGTTCGGATGCGCAAAGAGCGCTTGAAATTCCGAACCGAAAATTAAATCGCCGTTTGGTTGGTGCGAGTAAAGAAGCGGTTTTTTGCCGATGCGGTCACGTGCGATGAAAAGCGATTTTTTCCTTTCGTCCCAAATGGCAAACACAAACATTCCGCGCAAGTATTGAACGCAGTCGGCGCCGTATCGGTCGTATAAATGCAGAATTACTTCCGTATCCGAGTTAGTGTAAAATTTGTCGCCTTTTTCAACTAAATCTTTTCTTAACTCTTGAAAATTGTAAATCTCGCCGTTAAAAACGATCCAGGCGGTTTTCGATTCGTTGTGCATCGGCTGTTTGCCGTGCGCGACATCAATAATCGAAAGCCGACGCATTGCTAAACCGATGTTTTCATTGACGTAAAAACCATCGTCATCCGGTCCGCGATGCTCGATGCAGCGGTTCATTTTCTCTAAAACTTCGCGGTCAATGCCGCGCGATTTCGCATTTGCTATTCCGACGATTCCACACATTAAACTTATTTTGTCCTCAAGCGCCGGAAATATCAACAATGCTTTTTGTTGTTCGGAGCAATTTTTTACTGTTTTTCGGCAACGAGCAAAACATTTTTGCCGAGCGGAACATTGATAAAGCGTTCCATTCCTTTAACAAAAGGAATTGCCATTCGGTCGTAAAGCGTAACCGCGCCGCTGTCGAGCGAATCGGATTTCAGCACTTTATATTTGACGAACCAAGGCACGATTCCCGCAAAATCAAAGTATTTCGATTTTAGAACTTTAAAGCCCGCCGATTCGCATTTTTCTTCAACTTCCCGTTTCGTATATCGCCGGAAATGTCCGATTTTGCGGTCGAATTCGCCGTAGAGCGACATCAGAGCCGGAACGAAAATAAACAAGCGTCCGCCTTTGCTCAATGTTTGTTTGATAAATTCGAGTTCCGCGCAGTCATCTTCGATGTGTTCGAGAACGTTCACATAAATAATCGAATCGGGCTTTTGCTTTTCACGAATTTCAGTCGCCGCTTCGGAAAAGATTGATTTATAAAAATCAACGCGCGTATTCTTTTTTATTTGCAAAACATTTGCCGTCAAACTTTCGAACATCTCCGACGGTTCGACCAGCGACAGACTGTCTATGTTTTCCTCTAAAAGCAATTCGGAAAACGAGCCTGTTCCCGCGCCGACTTCGACGACGCGCTTGCCCAGAAACGGGCGAAACTCGTCTAAAATCCACTTGTGATAATTTACGGCAAACGACATTGCTTCCAAATCTTTGCCGACATAGACGATTTTTTCAGTCATTTGAGTATAATTGTTTTTCCGGTGCTGCGTTCGAAAATTTGGGAATCGCTCGATATGAATTTGATAAATCGGTCATCAAATTAAATTTCAAAATATACCACAGCGCCGCCAAACCGTCCCGAAAGCCGATTTTTTTTCCTTCTTCGTAAGTTCTGCCGTAGTAGCTAATCGGAACTTCATAAATCGCGCATTTCAGTTTAGCGACTTTCGCCGTTACCTCGATTTCAAACCCGAAACCGCTCGAAGTGATTATCATATTGCGGACAATCTCGCCGCGAAACGCCTTATAGCAAGTTTCGACATCGGTCATATTCAAATTCGTCAGGCAATTCGACAAAAAAGTTAATCCTTTGTTGGCGACATAATGATAAAAATATAAAACGCGCGTCGCTTTTTTAACCATAAACCGCGAACCGTAAACAACATCAGCACTGCCTTCTAAAATCGGCGCGATTACATCAGCGATTTCGTTCGGGTCATATTCGAGATCAGCATCCTGAACAATGACGACCGCGCCGCTCGTCGCTGCAAATCCTGTTTTCAGAGCTTCGGTTTTGCCGCCGTTTTTCGGTTGGCTAATATAGATGATTCTTTCATCGCGCGCGGCTAATTTTTGAGCGATACGCGGCGTTTTGTCCGTCGAAAAATCATCCACGATAACCAGTTCAAGCAAATTAGGAATCTGCAAAATAAGCTCAACGATTTGCGCCAGCGTCGCCTCTTCATTGTATGCCGGCATCACGACCGACAAACATTTTTCCTGAGTAAGCGCTTGATTTGCCATAGTTAAATAGAATTCCGTTCAATTATCTTTCGGTTCTGCAAAAGCTCGAATCATAAACGCTTTACGCAAGGTTTTCATCTGACTGACCGAATAACCGCGGATATTTATTTTGTAGCCAGGATAAACCAAACGGAATGACATAGGCGTCAATCAGCGGAACGCGAAACCTGATGCCGGACCAAGTCATTACTCCCGTAACAGTCGAGGTTACAATTAAAACGGCTATCAGTAACCAGATGTTGCGGTCAAAATGTCCGTCAAAAAAACTTTTTATATAAAAAAACATTCCGAAAAGCATCAGCAGTCCAAATGGCAGCGTAAAAAAAGCCTTCGCGCCCTGCATATCAATTCTGGCAATCGGCGACCAGAACTCGGCGAACTTTAAAACGTTCAGCCACAACCACGTCGGAAAATTGCCTTTTATATACTGAAAAGCAAGATTGGTATAATAACTGTCTCTCTCCCTGTAAGATTTTTCCTGAATCACTTCCTCGACCTGCGCGGTTTTTTTCCAAACTAATTTATCCGCATCGAGATATTCCTGATAATTTCTGGCATTCAAGTCATTTAATTTCAGTTCCGTGTTGGAAATCCAGAAAGCATATCCGAAACCGTCGGTAATCGCAATGAATTCTCCGTATTTGTAATAGTTTCGGATTGACCACGGCGCAATTACAAGAACGCATCCCAAAGCGAAAACGAAACCGAGAAGAACGCCTTTTTTCAATTTTTTCTGATTCGTGTAAATTAGCCACAGCGGAATAAGCAGCAAAATCATTGTCGCGTTGCTGCGGCACAGAATAGACAAACCGAAAATGCCGCCAACTAAAAAAATGCTCGTCCAGGCAGGAAAATTCTTTTTGTATTCTTTTATTAAAAAATAGACACCCGTAGCAACCAGCAAAATAAACAGTGCTTCGACGCGCACGCGCGCGCTGAAAAAAAGATAGAGAGGATTAAAAATGTAAATCAAACTCGCCAGAATTGCCGTGCGCCGGTTGTTCCAGATGAGTAAAATTAAATGAAAGAAAACAAAGCACGCCGCGGTATCCAGAACCGCATTGACGAGTCTCGCGGTTAAATACGTTTCGTGAGGAACGAAAAAATAAACCGCTGACAGCAAAAAAGGATATAGCGGCGGACGAACAAACGGCAGCGATCCGTGAGCCGGATAACCCAAACCGTTGATTATCGAGATGGCGCTGTTATGATAATCAAAACCGTCAACTGTGTCGTTGCCGGAAGGATCAACGCTTAAAACTAAAACAATTCGAACCAGAAAACATAACAGCAAAATATAAAAAATGGCTCTTTTGTGAAAAAGATACTGTGGTAACTGCATCGTTTGTTTGAATACTCAATTCCCGTAAATGAATTCGCAGGCAACTATAATTTATCTTCCTAAGTAACGGGAAACAATTTTTTCTTAAAATTTTTCGTTAAACTCAATGCCGCCAGTAAAAAGAACAAAGGCATTACCGTTTGTTTATGTCGCCACGCCAGACCGATATTAGATAAGCCCCAAATTTGAAAACCGGCGTAAAGCATACAAAAAGCCAGTACCGGTAAAAGTTGATAAAATCTCTCTTTTAAAAATATCTTAATTGAAGGAAACCCGATGATAAACAAAAAGAGCAATACTATATTTTCAACCACCGCAAAACTATTGCGCAAGCTGCCGTTAAAAATTTCCCAGGGAAACGGGGCGAAAAAGAAATAAATTGAAGCAAGCGGAATGCCTAGCAAAGAATTATTTTTATATTCCGAATAAATATCCGTTCCCGAACCAGTCGTCGTAGCGACATTCGTGCGCCACGCTCCCATAGTTTCGGTTTGTATGTCAAGTCTTTCAAAATCTTTATTAACGGCACCGCTCGCGTTTAAGAAAACTAAAAGCGATGCAATCAATACAAAGCCTAAAATAGCATTTCTGGCAAAGTGTTTTTTATTGGCAGTGATAGCTCTAAAAAATAATGCTCCCGCGCAGATATAAAACGCATAGAAACGAAGCGTATATAAAGCCAGCATTAAAGGCGCGGATAAAATGACCTCTTTTTGCGTCAAACCTTTCGGGTTTCTGATTGCTAGATAAAGTATTGACCATTCGAGGCAGATGACCAGCATTTCCTTAGAAGTTCCGGCTGATAGCATAATAATTGACAGCCAGAATGTAAGCAGAATTGCCGCGACTTTTGCGGTTTCAAAGTCAAATAATTTCTTTGCCAGACGGTATATGACTATGACTAAAACCGAACCGGCGAAACTGTTGACAACCGATACAATCATCCGGCTCGGACCGCCGGCGACAAACATAAAACTTCCCCAAATAACCGATTGTCCGACGTTTTGCTTGCTGATAAAAATGCTGTAAATATCAGAGAAAACCCCGTCAACTCCGTTTTTATACCAATTTTGAGCGACTACCCACCCGAAAACATACCCGGAAGAATCTTCGTCGCCGAAAACAGAGCTTAAATCCCAGCCGTAAATTATAATGCCGAGAATTAGCCGAACGGAAAAAGCCATTAAAAATATATTGATTTGAAATTCCGCATCTTCTCTATTGGAATTTTTATTTAATAAAAAAGTTGTTCCCATCCCTAAAATAAGAACAAGCGGAACAAACATCAGTTCGTCAGGTTTATTGCTGAACAGAAAAGGAGCTTGAAAAAGCAGCGCGAAAAAGGTTATCCAGAAAATGAGTAGTCCGTATTTCATAACCAACCCTTAGTAAATCAAATCGGCAATTTTATTAGCCGGAAAAGTAAAAAATTGTTCACTGCCAAAATAAAGAGTTTTCACCGGCTGTTTCGTAAAACTAAATTGTTTTCCAAAACCAGCGCGTCGAAATTCGCATTCTTAAAAGTCTTTACCGCATCTTCGGGCGTGCAGACAATCGGCTCCTGGACGTTAAACGACGTATTTAAAAGCATCGGAATTCCGGTAATTTTTTTGAATTCGTTGATCAAATTCCAATAGCGCGGATTTGTTTTTCGGCTGACCATCTGCGGTCGCGCCGTGCCGTCAACGTGGACGACCGCCGGAATTTTCGGCTTGTAAGCGTCGTCAACTTCGATCACGGTAATCATAAACGGGTCGTGATGTTCGACGCCGAAAACTTCCCTGCCGCTCTCTTCGTGCATCGAGGGCGCGAGCGGGCGAAACCATTCGCGGAGTTTGACTTTGTGGTTAAGAGCTTCGCGCAAATTCGCGTCGCGCGGATCAGCCACAAAACTTCTCGCGCCGAGCGCGCGCGGTCCCCATTCCATTCTGCCGTTAAACCAGCCGATAATCGCGCCTTCGGAAATCATTTTCGCCAGCTTCGGAAGCAATTGCTCATCCGGCAAAGTTTCATAATTCAAACCGGCTTCGTCGAGCGCTTTTTGACATTCTTCGTTGGTAAATTTCGGTCCCCAATACGAATGATCCATCACGAATTTGCGCGGATGATTTAACTTTTGATGCCAGATCATCAACGCCGCGCCCAGACTACAGCCCGCGTCGCCGGCTGCGGGCTGCACGTAAAAATTCTTGAACGGCGTTTCGTGAAAAATTCTGCCGTTCATCACCGAATTGAACGCGACGCCGCCCGCCATACACAAATTTTCTTCATTCGTCATCTCCTTGATTTGTTTGACGAGATAAAGCGCCGTGTCTTCCAAAACTTTTTGCGCGCTGGAAGCGATATTCCAATGATGTTCGGTTAATTCTTCGCCCTTTTTTCGCGGCGCGCCGAGTTCTTTCGTAACCGCGTCGGAGAATTGATAATGCTTTGCCAGATGATGATCTAAAACCTTTATGTCGAAATGAAAACCGCCGTTTCCGTTGTGCGTCAAAACACGCTCGGAAAAGAAATCATAGTATTTCGGCTTGCCGTAAGCGGCGAGTCCCATTACTTTCCACTCGTCACCCGCGAACATATCAAAACCGATAAAATTAGTCACCGCCGAGTAAAACTGTCCGAGCGAATGCGGTAATTTAATACGTTTCAAAACTTTGATTTTGTTCGCATTGCCCTGACAAAACATCGTCGTCGTGTCTTCGCCCGTTCCGTCCCAGGTCAAAATCGCCGCTGTTTCAAACGGCGAAACGAAAAACGCGCTCGCCGCGTGGCATTGGTGATGTTCGATGTAGTGAAACTTAAAATCACTCTCGCCGAAATGTTCGCGCAGACGGTTGGCGTGTTTGAACATTCCCAAATAACTGTCGCTGACTTGAGCAACTCCGCGGTCGGCGCGCGCCTTGAACATCGCCGGAGAAATAAATGCCGCTTTGAGCGCCTGCATCGCTTTGTGCCGCAAAACCCAGGGTTTCCAGTAAAGCCCGACATGCTCGACATCCTTCAGGCTGATTCCGGCGTAATCCAAACAAAACTCGATTGCTTTGTAAGGAAAACCGCTGTGATGTTTTTTTCGGGAAAATCTTTCCTCTTCCGCCGCCGCGACGATTTCGCCGTCTTTTATCAGAGTCGCCGCCGAATCTCCCAGTGTTGTCAAACCTAAAATATACATAAAAACAAAATTTCTTGGAAAAACCGCGAACAATTTCTATCTGATTAATTGCATACAGCCAATTTCCTAATTACTACCACGTATTAATAATCGCTTGGTTTTTGATCTAATGACCAGACCGAATAATCTTTTCCAGATTTACTTCCGGCTCATATTTCAAATTATTGGTCTTATCCAACGGACAAATTAACATATAGATTGCACATTCAAAATAAATCCTGTAATACTTTTGCAATTTTATCTGTTTGCTGCGATACAGTAAAATGGCGTAAGGCATAGCTTCTGCCTTTATTGCCCATTTCGATGCGTTTTTCAAAGGATTCTATTAAAATTCGCAGCGAATCATACCATTGTTCTTCGGTTGCTGCTGCAAAATGCGTTTCGTTTTCAATACCGATTTCGGCACAAACTCCGATTGGCGAAACAACAAACGGAATTCCGATTGACATATATTGAATCGCTTTAAAGCCGGATTTGCCCGCGAGCCAATCTTCATTAGCATTTCCGATAACGGTTATCGGGTAAAGTCCAATGTCTATAGATTGAAAATCTTCTATTTCGCGTTCTAACTGCCAGACGGAATTTTCAATTTTCACGCCGCTAATTTCAATTTTGTCTCTGCCGGAGCCGACGATTTTCAAAACGAAATCATATTTTTTTGCTAACGCGCGCAAAACCGGAAAAAGCATTTCCAGCAAAGGAAATGACGAATGCGTTCCTATCCAACCTAAAACGGGAGGTTTATTCGGGTCTTTTTCAACCGGACAAAACTTTTCAGTATCAACTACCGTCGGCACAATAGCCGCTTTTACGGTCTTTTTCTCGACATATTCAGCGATAAAACGATTGCCGCAAATCACGGTCTCCGACCATTCGATTAAAGAATCCGTTTTGCTAAAAAACTTTAAAAAGCCGCCCAAACGCCCGTAAGTCGGGCTGATATATGGAACGTAAGTGGCATCATCCAAATCAAGAACAATCGGACATTTGCTGACAGTTTTCATTAACCATTCAAAAAACGGCGGACCAAACATCATCGCTTCGCGCTGCACCAGCAGAACATCAAATTTTCCGGCGGAAAACGATTCGCGCAGACGATTTGTCAACGGATTTAACATTCCGACGGCTTTCCGAAGCGTTTTTCCGCTTCTATAAAATGAAGCAAACTCTGCACTTTTTAAGAATGGATTAACGGTTAGATTAATTCCCTTTTCCGCAAGCGGTTCGATATATTGCACGAGACGATAGCGCGTCGCGGCAGATTCAACCGGGTATGAGCAGAGTCCTAAAACTTTCATGAGATTTTCAATAAGAGATTTTGTCGCCAAACACAAAAATATTCTTAATTTTTCAAATTTATCTTAAGCTAAACGTAGTGTATAGGTAAAACACTTTCTCCACACATAACAACCGATTCGCAAACAAAACGAATAGTATATAGCTTTAATTTAGAAAGTAAAAACCGGGTTTTATTATTAAAAACTTTATGAAGTGCTGAATTCGTTAGGAGGATTGTGTTAAATCGTAGGCGTAAAGGCTAATTCTTGTTTCTTTATATTCGTCGTTTACTCCGCTTTTTGATGCTTAATTAAAATTATCAAGAACCGTTACGCGACACGTTTTCCGCTAATAACCTTTTGACCAGATGCGAGCTGATAAACCCCGCGCCGCCGGTGACTGGAATTTTTTCATATAAGCAATTATCAAACTTTTGCGGTTAAAAGTCTGTGATAAAGCCTGCGATAGCTTTTTCCGGCTACTGTTTCGACATCAAATTTTCTGTGTGCAACCGAACGGCAGTGTTCACTTAAGTGTTTGTCCTGTAAAAAATTGTCTATTTCAGTTAAGGCTTCGGCATAATCCTTTTCCGTAAAACCCTTTAAAATTATTCCTACTTTTTCGCCTTGAATCAAAGCGTCAACATCGCCGATGCCCGAATTTGAGATTACAGGCAATCCGCTGACAAGATATTCGGGAATTTTAACCGGAGCGGAAGATTGTTTTGAATAGCAGGTTTTGATAAATGAAATCGCCGCATTACCTGCTTTTAAATATTTCGGCACTTCGCTCGGCGGCACTTTTTTTACGAGAAAATCCTGTTCGGCAACTCCCAGCGACATCAGCTTTCGTTTAACCATATCCGTGTTTCCCTGAGTCAGAATCATCGTAAAAGTGGCTGGATTCTGCCGATGAGCTTGAGCAAAAAAGCTCATCATTTCATCGGTCAGATACCAGCCGTCTAAAGAACCGATATAAACAAGAACGCGCCTTCCGCTTAAATTCATCTCGCGGCGAACATCTTCACTATCAAGCAATTCTGCGGCGGCAAAACGCTTTTGGTCAATACTGCACGGAATTACTTCGATAGGACGACCCAATTTATCAAAGCCTGTATCAGCGCTTTCAGGAAACAAAATTTCGCGGGCTTTTTCGGTAACGACGACGAATCCGTCGGTTTTCTTAAATGTCCAATTTTCAAATCGTTTGACGCTTTTATAAATCAAGCCGTTTTCTTTCCAGATGCCGGAATCAGTGTATTCTTCGGGAACAAAACTGCGAATATCGAAAATCAGTTTTGCGTTTGAAAAAGTTTTCGCAATCGCTCCCATAATCGCAGCGATAGTTCCGCGTGCGTGAAAAACGTCAATTTTCTCTTTTCTTGTCAAACGAACTGCGTAATATGCTCCATTTATTATGTCGTAGATGGTTGCGGGAACTGAAGGACGCTTGTGATATGGCAAGCAATGCCAGGAAATTCCCAACTCGGCATGTTTCTTTCGCTCGGCTTCGATTTGCTCGTCGTTCCAATTGTCCGTAAAATTCGGTTCAAAGGTGAGCAGGCTGACTTTAATATCATCTTTTAAGATTTCCCTTAAATAAGGAATAACCTGCGTCTGCACGAGCGGTTCGCGCAAACCAAAATAGGAAAGATACAATGCGTGCGGTTTTTCTTTAAACATGAGTTTCCGTAAATCCGTCGGGCTTTTTGTAAAAAACTGCCTGAATCCAGCCGACAAATGTCGCCAAATCTGTTGTCAAGATTAAGAGCATTGTAACAAAAAAGACAAAAGCATTAAATAACTCCGACCAGCCGAACTCGTAACAATAATTAAAAATCCTCTTTGCAGTATAACCGACAATGCTAAAAAGACATAAAAACCGTGAAAGAAAACTAATATGCCAAACAGAGTCAGCGACAGATATTTTCGTGCAATTCCATAACGCTATTACTTTTCATTTACCGGTTTCGTTTCCAGGAAACTGTTTGGAAACTCGAAAATCAAAGAATTTATCCGCGAAATAATACTGAATTTCACGAAATCCAAGCCGACTTCTGTTTTATTTCGTGTTCTTTTCGTGTGATTTCGCGGATAAAAATGTCTGAAAAATAGTTTTCAAACAGCTTCTAAATAAAATAACCGACTAAATTTATAAATTTTGTCTTTGTGTTACAGTCATTTATTTACAAATTATGAAAAGTCGTGTTCCAGAGAGCGGCGAAGCGTTTCGAGCGTAATGGTTGAGGTTCCAACCTTTTCAACGACCAAACCCGCCGCGATATTGGCGAGCGAAACTGCCGTATAAATGTCCGTCTTTGTCCCAAGCGCGACTGCTAAAGACGCAATTACAGTATCACCCGCACCCGTTACGTCGAAAACCTGTCTCGCCATTGACGGAAAATGAATCGGTTCGTCGTCACGCCTGAAAAGTTTCATACCGTCTTCGCCGAGCGTTATCAAAAGAGCTTCGATTTCGATTTCAGAAAGCAATTTCTCAGCCGCTTTTTCAATAGTTTTCGCATCCTTATTCTCGATGTGCGCGGCGTTTATCGCTTCCGCCAAGTTCGGCGTCAGCAAGGTTGCGCCGTTATATTTTTTGAAATCTTTTCCTTTCGGGTCAACCAGAACCATCTTTTTCTGTATTCGGGCTTCCGCGACGATTGATGAAATAAGCGTCGCGGTCAGACAGCCTTTCGCGTAATCGGAAAGCACAATCAAATCCGCTTTGGCGATTAAGTCATTGACGATTGCCGATACTTTTTCTTCGTCTCCTTTATTTAAAGGCTGATTCGTCTCCTTATCAATTCGCGCGATTTGCTGATTGTGAACCAGAACGCGGGTTTTCGTCGTTGTCGGGCGCGAATCGGAAACGAACAGAAAATCCGGTGAGATACGGCTTTTATCTAAAGATGCGCGTAAATTATTTGCCGAATCGTCAATTCCGATAGCTCCGACCAGAAAAACCTCCGCGCCGAGAGCCGCGATGTTCGCCGCGACGTTCGCCGCGCCGCCGGGAATATAAGAAATCTTATTTAGAGCGACAACCGGAACGGGCGCTTCGGGCGAGAGACGAGAAGCATCGCCCCACCAGTAGCAATCTAGCATCACGTCGCCGACAATCAAAATTTTGGTTTGGGTAAAGTAATCTAAAATCCCCAAAAGTTCGCTTGGATTCTTCATTCAGCTTATTTTTTGTCGTTCAACGCCCATTGCCGATAAACATACTCGCACAACAAATGTCCGATTGTTTTATGAGTTGCCTGAATTCGCGCTGTTCGCTCTGATGGAACAAGAAAACAAACGTCGTATAAATCAGCCATCTTGCGGCAATTATATTCGGCAAATTGCCGCTCGTGCTGACACCAGATAAGAATGTCATTTTTGAGCTAAGGCTTCTACCTGACGAGTGAAAACTCTTTCAAAGCCCTAAAATCGAATTTATGATGTCGCTTTTCATTTGCAGCATTTAACACCTAATTTTGTAAGGAGTTATTTTTGAATCGGCGAAGGGGAAATTTAGCAAAATAAGCAATATTTTGCGGATACAACCAAAAAGATTTAATTGAATGTTTAATAAATTGCCTGTAATTTCGCACGCGAAAATATGAACCTGCCAAAACCCTATGTAAGATACCATAGGATTGGCTTTTTAAATTTTGTAACTCAACGGAACTATTTCTAAAAACTTTCTCGTATGCCAGCAGCATAGCACGCTCAAAATTAGGTATTTTCAAATGGCTGTTACTGCCATGATTACGATATTCAGCTAACAAGTCAGGCAAAAAAGCCAGTTTGAATTTTCTAGCTACCTGATAAGTAAATTCCCAATCTTCAGCCGGATGCATATTTTTCGTTTCATCAAATCCGCCAACTTCGTCAAAAACACTGCGTTTCATAAAAATGGTTGTTCCGGGTCCGACTGTTACTGCTTCAGACAATAAAATCTTTTCCGCACACCAGCCACTTTGACCATTTTGATGCTTGCTAATTGTTTTTCCGCTTGCATCAAATTCACGCATCCCCGTAGTTACCAAACCAATTTCTTCATCGTTTTCCAATACCCGCAACTGACGCTCTAATTTTTGAGGAAGCCAAATGTCATCAGCATCAAGAAAAGCGATAAATTCACCGGTGGAATGTTTTACTCCCGTGTTCCGCGCTAAACCAACGCCGCCATTTTTCTGCTTGATATATTTAACTTTATTACCGAATTTTCCGACAACTTCCTCTGTATTGTCACTTGAGCCATCATCAACGACAACAATTTCAGATACCGGAAAAGTTTGCGCCAATACGCTTTCAATCGCTTCGCCGATAAAGGAACCATAATTGTATGTCGGAATAATTACGGAAACTGTTGGAGATAAACTCATAAAATTGTTTGAAGATTTTCGGCTAAGAATTTTGTTTTATTTTTGAATAGCAAGAATATTTGCTTAATTAATATCCGTAAATATTGATTTCTTCGTTTTATATAGATTAATACTCAAAAACTTTTTATTTGGTTTTTTCTGATTATTTTCGGCGCGCAACACTTATTCAAGCGCTCCTTTGACCGCTTCCAAATACTTTAGCCCAAACATTTGATCCGGTTCAAGGTAATTTCCTTCTGCCCATTCATTCCAGGACTTGATAAAGACGATACGACGCTCCGGCGCGTATTTCTGGACGTATTCGACGGAATCGCGCAAGTGTCTCTCAAATAAGCCGGGTGTCGAATCGGTAACAACGAAACCGCGTCCTCCCGAACGAGGCGTATTATCCCAATTCGGTATCGCGGACGGATAATAGTCAAACGGATATTCCTTGGTTATTTTCATACATTCAATCAAATCCGCATAGCGGCGAATGCGGGAAAATATCAAACGGTCGTGAAGTTTGCCGAAATTTGTGAAAAACCGGCTATCCAAAATGCGCGTCGTAATCTTGCGCGCCGGTGTCGCGCCGGCTCTTAGACACTGCGTAAATTTTGAAGAAACTACCGCATCAAATCCGTGTTCGAGCGGATTCCAGCCTTCGGGACACCGATAACCGGCAATTAAAAATAATCCTTTCAGCCCGCGCCGATTGGCAATTTCCCGTAAAGTATCGGTCATTTGATTTGTATCAGGCAAATGACCCGGCGTTAAAATCTGAAAAATCGGTTTGCCGTCAACTTTCATATAACGGTCATCGGTAAATGCCGGCAGCAGATAATCGAAATGTTTTTCGCAATCTTCTTTGCCGGGATAATTCTGTTCGACAAGAATGCGGTTGTGTTCACCGAACCAGACGCCGCTCCACGTTTCGTTCGCCCAGCACAGACAAAATGGAAAATCCGGCTCGCCCGAAGCTATAATTTCGTTGAGCGGTCTTTCAAGTAACATTTTTCCGCCGCCGAACCAATAATGATAATAACAAAACCCTTCGACGCCGTAAGTGCGAGCCAAATCAGCCTGCGCTTGCCTGGTTTCAGGTAAACGCAAATCGTAAAATCCTAAATCGGCAGGCAGATGCGGCTGGTAATGTCCCTTAAACAAAGGTTTGGCTTTGGCGACATTAGTCCACTCGGTGAAACCTTTGCCCCACCACTCATCATTTTCCGGCGTCGGATGAAACTGCGGTAGGTAATAAGCAATTAAGCGCGCTTTTATCATTTATACGTTGTATTAAATACAAAATCTTGTCCATTATAATTAACAATAATTATTGAATGTTCAGTCATTTATGATAGTTCGACATTTTTGTAAAAAATTTGGGTTTAACATAGATTACCGACACACTGATGTTAATCCAAGTTGCCAATGATTAAATGAAATCAAAGCGTTAAATCTTTCAAAGCACTCATAATACCATTTGAAAAGCGATGATACCGTAAAGAAATCAATTCATGCAAAACCGGGGTAACACGCGCCAACCGATGATTGTTTAATAAACTTCGTGTCTTTATATGAGTGATATATTGATTGGTGTGATTTAAGGCGGATACCGGATACAAACCGGCATTTCTACTTAGTCTTTCACGAATTGTCAGCATCCGCTGAATTTCTTCATCAAATAAAATTTTATTTTGTATTCGTTTGTGTAATGTAACATCAGCAGTTTTAACCAAACCTAATTGTTGTTTGGGATGCTGCCTGTATTTTACTAATTTTTTTTGTAGCGGAACAACTTTCGAGACAGCGGCTAACAACAAAGCAATCCAGTAATCGTGTATCATATCGGGAAAATTATGCGGTATAGGGCAAATCAGAGATTTATACTTTGCACGAAAAGCCATCATACAGCCTGAAATAAAATTTCTTTTAAGTAATGTTTCAAAAGCCTGCTCGTTCAGAACCATACTTAACTGCCTTTCTTCAAACCCACAAAACTCCCAACTCGTGTGATTAAGAGAATTTAATTGTTGATCAACTATTTCACCATTACAGAAAACCAATCCGGTGTTTTCATCTTTTAAAAACTCTGCTTCAAACAATTGCAGCTTTTCGGGAAGCCAAATATCATCCTGATCAGATAAAAAAATAATGTCTCCATCACATAAAGAAATTGCCTTCTCGAAATTTTTAGTTGAACCTAAGGTTGTTTCGTTAATATAAAAGCGGACAGTGAACGGAGCATTTTTAGCAAAATCACGAATAATCTTAGATGTTGAATCTTCGGAGCAATCATCACAAATAACGATTTCATCGGGCAACCTTGTTTGCGTAACAAAACTTTGTAATTGCTCAGACAGAAAATCAGCTCCGTTAAATGTACACATCGCAACCGAAATTTTCATAAATTAATTAATTCAAATATTATATTCACTTTTCAAAAGATGCTTTAGATAATTTATTCCAAAGTTAAATACGATTGAGAAATTTAAGAAATAAAATTTGGGTCGAAGCATAAATGTTCATCTCCGCATAAGTTATGAAAATCTGGAAATGAACTCCGCCGGCAAGTTGAATAAAAAATTAGGTTGTCGAGGAAAAAGCGAGATAAAATAAGTGTTCGACCGAGAACAACAAAATCGCTTATCCGAAAACAACCTATGAACAACATACTTGACAAAATGACGGAAATCTACTGCTTTGTCGCTGATTTTCTATAATTGAACCGGGCAGTCGCTGATTGGCGAGGCAGCACAATCGCCAGCCGCCGTTGACTGATGCTGAAGTCTTGACCATCTAAGTTTATTGACCTGGTGTTTTCTCATTCGCGGCTCGGATTATGGAATATGATTTTGTTGAAACTGCTGTTCTTCAATTTGTTCGCCTAATCCAACCCGCGACCAGAGTTAATTTTTATTTCCTTTCAACCGCGCCGTATGAAATTTCAGATAACCGACAGCGCCTCTTTCCTTAAGCAAATACATCAAACGCAGAGGTCTCGAACCCATAATAGAATCTTCATAAGACTTTAACCTGTCGCTGACTCTTTCGTATTGAATACTCCTTCCGAGGCGATAAAAAAAATCTCGAATTACTACCGTCTGCTTTTCGTTTGCTTCAAACAAAAAATTTATTTCGCCCGGCATTTCTTCGCCAACCGACAACACGCCGAGACCATAACAGTGCAAAAATTCAAAATGCGGATATTTCGTTTTTACTTCGTCCCAAAGTTTCCAAACGCCGAAATCCTTCTCTCTTACATTCGTGTCGTGAAATAAAATTACTCCTCTCTCGGACATTTTAGGGAGCCAAGTCTCAAAATCATGGCTTACCGCCTCATAAGTGTGAAAACCGTCAATATGCAGCAAATCAATTGTCCCGTCGGCAAACTCGTTTAGTGCCTCGTCAAACGTTGATTGTATTAAGCGGGAGAATTTACTGTAAAGTGGATCGTGATGTAACTTTAAGATGTCCAAAACGTCCGCTTCCAATAATCCTGCTTGTGGGTCACCTTGCCAAGTATCAACCGCGTAACACTTGGTTTCAAGTTCGGACGCTCTGACCGATTGACAAAATGCGCAGTAAGACACGCCTCTGAATGAACCGAGTTCGACAAAAGTCTTCGGGCGCATCGCCGCCATCAAAAACATTGCAAAAGGAATATGCTCCGTCCAAGCCGACTCTTTCAACCAAACGGGCAGTTCTAAACAGACAGGATACTTTAAAGGATTAAACTCTTGCGTCTTCATTGATAAATTTTAATTCTTAAGCAGTCTAAAATTGTTGTGATGATTATAACAGCTCATCGCAATCGCAATTTTGAATTTCCTAAATCCATTCGCCCTTGCCGAAGACTGAACCGTAATTGTATGCGCCGTGTCCGACGAACTTTGAAGTGTAATCATTTACTTCAAACGACAGTTTGTCATATACGATGTCATACTGCGTTTGGCGCGGGGCGTGTAAAAACGTATGAATAGAGTAGTTGCCTCGCACCAAAAAATTAGAATCAATTTTCAAAGTCATTTTATTTTGTATGCCGTCAGATTCAAATGCGCACACGGGATTTTTTTCTTGATTCAAAATCATAAGAAACAGAGAACAGTTCGGCGGCAAGCGATTAATGGTTATATCAAATTTGACGAAAATCGGTTCGTTTTTGTCGAAAATATATACTTCGCTAGCGTCTTCGGTGTGCAGTGAGATTTTATCGAATTCAACTTCTTTACCGCTCGAAACCGCAGTGTTTTTGATGTATGCAGAAGCTTCGGAGGCGGAAGATTCTAAATAAAGGTTAATCGTCTCCTCCGTACTTCCGGTAAATACTACCTTGCCGCCGGAAAGATAAATGCCCTTTTGACAGAGCTGCCGCACGGCTCCCATATTATGGCTGACGAAAAGAACGGTGCGCCCTTCTTTGTCGGAGACATCCTTCATTTTACCGAGACATTTCTTTTGAAACTCGGCGTCGCCGACGGCTAAAACTTCGTCCACGATTAAAATTTCCGGCTCTAAGTTGGCGGCGACAGCAAAGGCGAGGCGTGTATACATTCCGCTGGAATAATGTTTGACGGGCGTGTCCAGAAACTTTTCTACTTCGGCAAAATCAACGATTTCGTCGAATTTTTTGGCGATTTCTTCGCGGCGCATTCCTAAAATCGCGCCGTTTAGAAAGACGTTTTCTCTGCCGGTAAGTTCGGGATGAAAACCCGTGCCGACCTCAAGCAGTGAACCGACGCGTCCGTAAAGCTCGATTTTGCCTTTCGTCGGCTCGGTAATGCGCGATAAAACTTTCAAAAGTGTAGATTTCCCTGCGCCGTTTCTGCCGATGATGCCGACGACTTCGCCCGGCATCACTTCAAAATTAACGTCGCGCAAAGCCCAAAAGCTGTTCGTATTTTTAGATTGCCCGCGCTTGAGCATTTTCAAGGGTTTCTGCGCCGTTTCTATCAACGATTCGCGCAAAGTGGCGTAAGGTTTTTGCTCGCCGCCCAAAATATACTGCTTGCTCAGATTTTCAACTTTTATTATCGGTTTCATTTCAGTAACGCTTGTAAAACTTT
Organism: uncultured Pyrinomonadaceae bacterium; assembly: GCA_964237245.1. Lineage (GTDB taxonomy): Bacteria > Acidobacteriota > Blastocatellia > Pyrinomonadales > Pyrinomonadaceae. The sequence goes on along the minus strand of CAXSHW010000047.1, from coordinate 2,941 downwards.
TCGGCTAAATCACGTCGGCAAAACTTTTCTCCATTCGCCGAAATGTGTATGCCGCGTAAAACAAAATCGCCAGAGTCCAAACAGCGGCGGCGGACAGGGAAAACCAATCAAACGGTTTCCCGAAAGACGCTGCGCGAAAGGCATCAATCAATCCGGCAGCCGGATTGATTAGCGTCAGCCAACGCCAATTTTCGGGAATCGGAGTGATAATACCCGAAGCAAACATTCCGAGTTGAACCAGAAATGGAAGCGCGTAGCGAATATCGCGGTATTTTACGTTTAAGGCTGACATCCACATTCCGATGCCGATTGATAAAAGACTGGTTAAAAGCAATAAAAGCGGCAGCATTAAAATGTTTATTGATAAACCGACGCCGTAATAAAACATCAATACAACAAGCAAACAAAAGGCGATAAAAAAATCGAGCAAGCCGGAAGCGACCGACGCCATCGGAATAATCATTCGCGGAAAATAGATTTTTGTAATCAGATTGGAATTGCCGACCAGACTATTTCCGCTATTGGTCACGGCGTTGGAAAAAAACGTCCACGGCAGAAGTCCGGCGTAAGCGAAAAGCGGATAAGGAATTCCGTCCGAAGGCATCTGCGCCAATTTGCCGAAGAAAATCGTAAAAATCAGCATTGCGAAAAGCGGTTGAATTATCGCCCAAGCCGCGCCGAGCAGCGTTTGTTTGTAGCGCACTTTTATATCGCGCATCGTCAAGATGTAAAGCAAATCACGATACTGCCAGATGTCCCGCAGATTCAGAGGAATCCAGCCTTTCTTCGGCTCAATGACGATAAGCGGAATATCCGGCAATTGATAATCACTTTGCGAGTCTGTCAATTTTGACAGCGGCGCGTTGACAATGGCTTGATTTTCTTTGGTAATTAACGTCATCTTGAGATAAGGCTCTGGTAAAATCAAATTCTAGCCGTTTAATCAAACGATTGTCAAAAAATGAGTATGAAGGAAATTTCAAAATTGTCACAATGTCATAACTTGCGCGAGCGAATAGTTATAACATAAATTATCTTTTTAACTTTTTAATTCCGAAAAATGTAGAAACGGTGAAAATTCTTGTAACAGGAGCTGCCGGACTTGTCGGCGGTTTAACAATCAAATTTTGTCAGCAAATCGGCGATACGGTTCTGGCTGCTACGCGCGAACAGCTTGATATTGCCGATAAAGAATCTGTTTTTTCATTTTTACAGCGAGAAAAGCCCGATTCGGTAATCAATTGCGCGGCTTGGACTGACGTTGACGGCTGCGAAACAAATTCGGAGAAAAATTTTGCCGCTAATGCTTATGGTGTTGAAAATCTGGCGCTCGGTTGTCGTCAAATCAACGCGAATCTGGTAACGATTTCGACCGATTATGTTTTTGACGGCGCAAAAAGTGATTTTTACACGCAACGCGACGAACCGAATCCGCAGAGCGAATATGCCAGAGCGAAACTTGCGGGCGAACATTTGGCTAAAAACAGTTTGGCACGCGCGATTATCGTCAGAACCGGATGGATTTTCGGCGCGGGCGGCAAAAATTTTTTGAGCAAGATGCCGCAGCTTCTTT
>CAXSHW010000047.1:0-1327 GCA_964237245.1 uncultured Pyrinomonadaceae bacterium | reverse complement strand
AAAGGTTATCGAAGATTCGAGCGGAACGCCGACTTTCGCGCCGGATTTAGCGCGGAGGCTGCGCGAGTTGGCTGAGATGGATTTACCGGGAATTTATCACGTAACAAATGCCGGCGATGGCACAACTTACGAGGGATTTGCGCGTTCGATTGCGAATGTTGATCAAAATTTAATCGAAAGCGTTTCGTTCGCCGATTTGAATCGTCCCGCGCCGCGCCCGCAAAACTCAAAACTGCGTTGTTTGATTTCGGAAAAACTCGGCTTGAAACCTTTGCCGCATTGGGAAGAATCTATGCAAAATTTCGCTGACAGCCAAGCCAAACAGTTCGATTCTCAAAGTTGATTTATCGTTAAACCGAAAACATTAAAGATGGGAAAAAAAATAATTATCACCGGAGGCGCCGGGTTTATCGGTTCTCACGTCGTCAGGAAATTTGTCAAAACTTATCCTCAATATGAAATTATCAATCTCGACAAACTAACTTATGCCGGAAATCTCGCAAATTTAAGAGACGTAGAAAACGAGTCTAATTACCGTTTTGTTAAAGGCGACATTGTAAATTCGGCTTTTATAAACGACTTGTTTGAAACTGAAAAACCGGATGCGATTATTCATTTAGCAGCCGAATCGCATGTTGACCGCTCAATCAGTAATCCTCTGAATTTTGTCGTAACTAACGTAGTTGGAACGGTTACTCTGCTTGATGCGGCAAGGAAATTTTGGAAAGACGATTATGAAAACCATCGCTTTTACCATATTTCAACCGATGAAGTTTATGGAACATTAGGCGAAAACGGCGCTTTTACCGAAGAAACGCCTTATGATCCGCACTCGCCGTATTCGGCTTCAAAGGCGAGCGCCGACCATTTTGTTCGCGCTTATCACGACACTTACGGTTTGCCGGTTGTCATCTCCAACTGTTCCAACAATTACGGCTCGTTTCATTTTCCCGAAAAACTGATTCCTTTAGCTATCAACAACATAAAAAATAAAAGACCGATTCCCGTTTACGGGAAAGGCGAAAACGTGCGGGATTGGCTTTGGGTCGAAGACCACGCGCGAGCAATTGACTTGATATTTCATCGAGCGCGGACAGGTTCGACTTATAACATCGGAGGCTGCAATGAATGGAAAAACATTGACTTGATTCGCGCGCTCTGCCGCATTATGGACGCTAAACTCGACAGAAATTCGGGCGAATCCGAAAAGTTGATCGAGTTTGTAACAGACCGAGCGGGACACGATTTGCGTTACGCGATTGACGCCGCAAAACTTGAGCGCGATTTAGGCTGGAAACCGACTATTACCTTTGAAGAAGGTTTAGAA
>CAXSHW010000046.1:32670-32969 GCA_964237245.1 uncultured Pyrinomonadaceae bacterium | reverse complement strand
AAAAGACTTATAAATGATGGTTGTATTAATTCATTTTTGTCTATGAAACGATCTGTGATTTTTAATTCTGGAAACCAATCAAATCGAACATTATGTTTACGATACAGCAAATCGAAGCGGCAAATTCAAAAGTCAAGAGCGGCGCGGATTTCCCGCGACTGGCGCAAGACCTGATTAAACTCGGCATTACAAAAAATGTCGTTTATGTGAGCGACGGACACGCGGAGTATTTTGGAAAAGGCAGCGATGAAACCGTCAAATCCGCCCCAATTTATACTCCGCTTGAAATTAGCGAAAAA
>CAXSHW010000046.1:0-32660 GCA_964237245.1 uncultured Pyrinomonadaceae bacterium | reverse complement strand
AAGTGATGCCGAGCAGTTTCGCAGCTATTTGGAAAGTCACCAACACGGAAAAACCGATTACCCGACCTTTTGCCGTCATTCGGCAGAAACCGGCGTTGAAAAATGGATGATTGATTTTGATCGAATGACCTGCAAATACTTTAACAAAAAAGGAAATGAAATGTTATCCGAAAACATTCCAACGTCCTGAGTAAAATATTTAAATAAATGATTGATTTCATAAATCGCGCGTTCATTTTCGATATGGACGGAACGCTCGTTGACAATATGCGGTTTCACGGCGCGGCGTGGCAGAAAATGCTCGCTGAAAACGGCATCGAAGCCGACGCGAAAGATTTTTTAATCAAAACGGCGGGCAAGACGAACCGCGAAATTATTCCGGCGTTTTTTGCCGACGCGACGGAAGAAAAACTGCTCGAACTCGGCGGGCGCAAAGAGGCGATATACCGCGAACTTTTTTTGCCCGAACGACGCGCCATCGAAGGCGCAGTTGAATTTTTGGAAGCGGCGCAGTCGCTCGGCGTAAAATTAGCGGTGGCGACCGCCGCGCCGGTGGCGAATATGGAATTCGTTCTCGACGGTCTGGATTTACGGCGGTTTTTCGATGCGATAACGACCGCCGCCGACGTTCAAAACGGCAAGCCGAACCCGGAAATTTTCTTAAAATCGGCGAATAAAGTCGGCGTTGAACCGCGCAACTGTCTCGTTTTTGAAGACGCGATCAACGGTTTTGAAGCGGCAAATCGTGCCGGAATGAAATCAATCGGCATTGCGACCGTCAATTCGATTGAAGCTATGACAAAGCTCGCGTCGGTTGTCGAAGCGCGGGAAAATTTTACCGATTTGGACGCGCGGGAATTAATCGAAAAATATCTGCCGTTTCAAATCGCCTCGGAAAACAATGGCTGAAACAAACTACTGGATCGGAGTCGCCTCGAAAAATCACGTTGCGCGCGGCGTTAAAGACGGCGCGGCGATGCTGAATCACGGCAAACTCGCGCCGCTCAAAAAGATGAAAGCGGGCGATTTTCTAATTTATTACGCGCCGAAAATCGAACTCGGCAAAGACGAGATTTGTCAGAAATTCGTCGCCGTCGGGCGCATCAAAACGGGCGAATCGTATCAGGTTAAAATGAGCGCGGATTTCGAGCCGTATCGCGTTGATGTCGAATATTTCGAGAGCGAAGATGCCGAAATTAAACCCCTGATTGAAGATTTGGACTTTATCAAAAACAAAAAATCGTGGGGTTATTCATTTCGATTCGGACAAATCGAAATTTCAAAACACGATTTCGATTTAATTTCCGCCGCGATGAAGGCGAAAATAAAAAAATGAACCGATGCGGCTGGGCGAAAAACGATTTAGCGATTCAATATCACGACACAGAATGGGGTGTTCCCACGCACGACGACAAAAAATTATTTGAATTTTTAATTCTCGAAGGCGCGCAAGCCGGTTTAAGTTGGGACACGATTTTGAGAAAGCGCGAAAATTACCGCGCCGCATTTGACGATTTCGATGTGGAAAAAATCGCGCGTTACGATTTGAAAAAAACTGAAAATCTTTTGCAAAACGAAGGCATCATTCGCAACCGTCTAAAAATTGCTTCAAGTGTTCAAAACGCGCAGTGTTATTTGAAAATTCAAACGGAATTCAGCTCATTTGATGCTTACATTTGGCAATTTGTCGGCGGGAAACCAATCGTCAATCGTCGCCGAAATTTATCGGAAATTCCCGCGAAAACCGTCGTGTCTGATGCAATGAGCGCAGATTTGAAACGGCGCGGTTTTAATTTCGTCGGCTCCACGATTATGTATGCTTTTATGCAGGCTTGCGGTTTAGTGAACGACCATTTGGTTTCGTGTTTCCGGTATGATGAAATTGAGAGATGAATTATCCGATAACGTCCGCGATTCGCGTTTTGCGCGAGAAGAAAATCGAGTTTGAGCCGCACGTTTACGAATACGTTGAAAAGGGCGGCACAAAACATTCGGCGGAAGTTTTACGAGTTGAGGAACACGCGATTGTGAAAACTTTGATCTTCGAAACGAACGAGCGAAAGCCTCTGATTGTCCTGATGCACGGCGATTTGCAGGTTTCGACAAAAGAGTTGGCGCGGGCGTTGGAAGTAAAATCCGTTTCGCCTGCTTCGCCCGAAAAGGCGCGGAAATTAACCGGCTATCTGGTCGGCGGAACTTCGCCTTTCGGCGCGAAAACCGGGATGCCGATTTATGTCGAAAAAACAATTTTCGATTTAGAGAAAATTTATATAAACGGCGGCAAGCGCGGATTTTTGGTTTCGCTTCGTCCGAATGTTATAAAAGACATTTTGGAAGTTGAGATGGTGGAAATCGGAACGAACGGTTAGCTTTCGGAAGCATTTAGTCGGTAGAATTTGTTTATGGAGAATTTGACTATCGAACAAATCGAGCTGATTTTGCTAATCGCGGCAATCGTAACCCTCGTCGCTCGCCGATTTAAGATTCCATACACCGTCGGTTTGGTTTTAGCGGGAATTTTTATCACTGTTTTGCCGCTTAACATCGAGATAAGTTTGAGCAAGGAATTACTTTTCAAGGTTTTGCTGCCGCCTTTGATATTTGAAGCCGCGCTTTACATCAGTTGGAAAGAATTGCGGAAAGATTTGTCGGTCGTGCTGACGTTCGCCACCGTCGGCGTTTTGCTTTCGGCTGTCGTTACCGCTCTGGTGATGAGGTTTACGGTCGGTTGGGAATGGAGCGCGGCGATTCTTTTCGGCGTCTTGATTGCGGCGACCGACCCGGTTTCGGTGATTGCGACTTTCAAAGAAGCCGGTGTCGAAGGCAGGCTGCGGCTTCTTGTCGAATCCGAAAGCCTTTTTAACGACGCTACTGCGGCAGTGGCATTTGCTCTGGCAGTTGCCTTCGCGCAAGGGCAAAGTTTGAGCTTAACTTCGGCAATCTGGATGATGTTTTTGTCGGTTACGGGCGGCGCGGCGTGCGGTTTGCTGGTCGGCGGGGCGGTTTTACTCTTGTCCACGCGCACGCGAGATTACCTGATTGAAATTTCTTTGACAACCATAGCCGCTTTCGGTTCATTTTGGCTGGCGGAACATTTTCATCTATCGGGAATTTTAGCGACGATGACTGCCGGATTGCTCGTTGCAAACACGGGTTCGCTCGGATTTTTAACCGACAAAGGCAAAGTAACTATCGAATCTTTTTGGGAGTTCGCGGCGTTTGTCGCCAATTCGATAGTTTTTATCGTGCTTGGAATAAACACGGCATATCAAAGTTTTGCCAGAGCGATTTTGCCTATCGGTATTGCGATTTTAGCCGTTTTTCTCGGCAGAGCGATTGCAATTTATCCGTGTTCGGCTTTGTTTTCGCGCTCATCTTTGAAAATTGATAAAAAACATCAGCACGTTTTATTTTGGGGCGGATTGCGCGGCGCGTTAGCTTTAGCTTTGGCATTGGGAATTCCGGCTGAATTGCCGTATCGCCAGGAAATTATTCTGGTAACATTCGGCGTCGTGGCGTTTTCAATATTCGCGCAAGGTTTGACGATGACGCCGCTTTTACGCAAACTCGGACAGATTCCAAGCGGCGAAAAATCGGCAGTCGCAGAAAATTGATTAATGCCCGAAATTAGTAGGAAAAAACTACTGATTTGTGTATATTATAAAAATGAATGAACATTCACTCATTTTATTTTTGGTGAGTTGAACAAAATGCTGATTGACGAATTTTTGCCGAAATACGATTTCATCGAAACGCACGATATTGTGATTCGCGCGTCGGCGGAAAAGATTTTCGGCGTGATGGACGAAGTTGATCTGTGCGAATCGCCGCTCATTCGCGCACTGTTTTTTCTGCGCGGTTTGCCGAATGCGAAATTGCGATTGAAGGATTTGAAAAAATCCAAATTTGAAATTCTTGGTGTCGAAAAAAACCGGGAACTTCTGCTCGGTCTGGCAGGAAAATTCTGGACGCGGCGCGGCGAGATGCAGGATGTGAACGCGGACAATTTTCGAGAGTTTAATAAAAAAGGTTTTGCCAAAGCGGTCTGGAATTTTTCGATTGACGGAAGCGAAAACGAAACTCGTCTGACAACCGAAACGCGCGTTTGCTGTCTCGACGACGCGAGCCGCCGAAATTTCTGTTTTTACTGGACGTTTATTCAGCCGTTCAGCGGTTTGATCAGACGTGAAATGCTGAAAGTCGTTAAGAAAAAAGCGGAAGCAATGGTAAATTGAAGGAGGTTTTTAATTTAACTAAATTCAGCAGGAAAATTTAAGATTATGGACAAAGCAATTACGGAAAACATCTATCGTTTGCCGCTTGTTTTAGAACCGCAGCCCGAAGGCGGTTGGACGATTACTTGTCCGATCTTGCGCGGATTAATTACGGAAGCCGACACGGTTGACGAGATTTTACCGAATGTAACGGATGCGCTTGAGTGTTTAATTGAAGGTTATGAGGAAATGAATTTGCCTCTGCCCGAAGCATTACAGCCTGTAAATCGAAATGCGCCGTTTTTGACTGAAATGATGATACAGCTAAAAGCGGCATGAAATATCGAGAAGTTACGAAAAAATTGAAAACGCTTGGCTGTATTGAACTTACAAACAAAAGAAAAGGTTCGCATCGAAATTGGTATAACCCGAATGCAAAAACGGTTGCGCCCGTTCCCGTGCCGGATTGGGGAAGCAAAGATTTGAAAGGCGGCACAATTCGCGGAATTGTCAAAGATTTGGAATTGGATTGGGAAGAATTTAAGAAGGTATAAATAGTTTATGAATTTAAATAAACTTAGTTATCGAATTGTGGAGCCGAACGAACAGACTATTAAAGAAGATTATTTTGTAGATTATGAACATTCTCCAACAATTTCGTTTGAATTATTGATAGATGAGAAACCAATTAGCAGTTTGTTAGAAGCAAATAATAAAGCGATTCCTTATTACTATTTTGAAGAGAATGATTTGCCGTCTTATTTTCACAATTATAGAAGCAGGCAAGTTTATATTATCGGAGTTTGCAGTTGTGGAGAGGGCGGTTGCGGCGAATCAACTTGTGTTTTGGAAAAAGACGAAGATTTTGTAATCTTCAAAGAAATTTACAAGGACGGATTTGAATTCCCGAAAGATTTTAGTTTCAAATTTTCGCAGGAAAATTATGATTCCGTAATTAGTGAAATAATAAAGTTGGCGAAAGAATATAAAGAAAACATCGAAAATATAAATCCTAAAAGTTGAGAAAAAATTATGAAAGAAGCAGTTATCGTATCAGCCGTGCGGACGGCTGTCGGGAAGGCTCCGAAAGGGACTTTGAAAAATTCGCGTCCTGATGATTTGGGCGCGGCGGCGATTAAGGGCGCGGTCGAGCGCGTCGAGGGTTTGGACGCATCGCAGATTGACGATGTGGTGATGGGCTGCGCGTTTCCCGAAGCCGAACAGGGGATGAATGTGGCGCGGACTTCGGCGATTGAAGCGGGTTTGCCGGTGGAAGTTTCGGCGATGACGGTCAATCGTTACTGCTCGTCGGGTTTGCAGACGATTGCGCTTGCCGCCGACAGAATCAAAGCGGGCGGCGCGGATATTATCGTCGCGGGCGGGTTGGAAACGATGTCAATGATTCCGATGGGCGGCAACGTCGTGCGTCCGAATCCGAAAATCGTGGACAATTATCCCGATTATTATTTGAATATGGGTTTGACCGCCGAAAATCTGGCGAAGAAATACGAAATCACGCGCGAACAGGCGGACGAATTTTCGTTGAAATCGCATCAGAAAGCGGCGGCGGCGATCAAAGAAGGGCGATTCAAAGACGAAATCGTGCCGTTCACGGTGCGCGTTGACGAAGTTGACGAAAACGGTCGCGTGCGGTCGAAAGAAGTCGTTTTCGATACCGACGAAGGTGTGCGTTACGACGCTTCGATGGAAGGTTTTGCGAAACTGCGTCCGGTTTTTCACGTCAAAGGCACGGTCACGGCGGGAAATTCGTCGCAGATGTCGGACGGCGCGGCGGCGGCGGTTTTGATGTCGGCGGAAAAGGCTAACGAATTGGGATTAAAGCCTTTAGCGCGTTTCGTTTCGTTTGCGACTTCCGGCTGTCTGCCCGAAGAAATGGGCATCGGTCCGGTTTACGCAATTCCGAAGGCTTTAAAATTGGCAGGTTTAACTTTGGAAGACATTGACATCATCGAATTAAACGAAGCGTTCGCGGCGCAGGGTTTGTCGGTGATGAAAGTTCTCGAAATGAATCCCGCAAAAGTCAACGTCAACGGCGGCGCGGTCGCGCTCGGACATCCGCTCGGCTGCACGGGAGCGAAACTGACGGCGACACTTTTGCAGGAATTAAAACGCACTGGCGGACGCTACGGAATGGTCACGATGTGCGTCGGCGGCGGAATGGGCGCGGCGGGAATTTTTGAGCGATTGGATTAAAAGCCTTAAACACATAGGAACATAGTAAACATAGTTTTTCATTCGCCTAACTTTTAGTCTGGATATTGATTTTGGCGATCAGACGTAAAATCAGTTTTTGTTTCAGCTATGTTTTCTATGTTCCAAGTGTTAGTAGGTGATTTTATTTTCTTGCTGAATGAGCATTCATTCAGTTATAATACGGTAAGCGAACAAATCAGATAATCAGACAATTTTAAGGAGAAAAATCTATGGATGCACAGATGCAGATAGACAAAGAATATATGAAAGGCGGCGCGTTTTTGATTGAAAATCGAAGCGCGGACGAGATTTTTACGCCGGAAGATTTGACCGAAGAACAGCGAATGATCGGCGAGACGACCCGCGATTTTATTGACAACGAAGTCGTGCCGAATCTCGAAGCGATGGAGCATCACGATTGGGAATTAGCCAGACAACTTATTCACAAAGCGGGCGAACTCGGGCTTTTGGGAGCGAACATTCCTGAAGAATACGGCGGTTTGGATTTGGATCAAACGACGGGTGTGGTCGTCGCGGAGAATATGGGACGCGGTTCGGGTTTCGGCGTGACGTTCGGTTCGCAGACTTCGATTGGTTTGCTGCCGATTCTTTATTTCGGCTCGGAAGAATTGAAGCAAAAATATATTCCGCCGATTATTTCGGGTGAAAAAATTACGGCTTACTGTTTGTCGGAATCGGGTTCGGGTTCGGACGCGCTCGGCGCGAAATGTAACGCGAAATTGAGCGAAGACGGCAAACATTACGTTTTGAACGGCGAGAAAATGTGGATTTCCAATGGTAGTTTCTCCGATTTCTACATCGTTTTTGCCAAAGTTGACGGCGAAAAGAAAAAGTTTTCGGCATTCGTCGTCGAGCGTTCGGAAACCTGTCGTCCGGGCGCGGAAGAGCATAAAATGGGCATCAAATCTTCTTCGACCACACCTTTGATTTTGTCGGATTGTCACGTTCCGGTCGAAAATATGATCGGCGAAGTCGGCGACGGAACGAAGATCGCGTTCAATATCTTGAACGTCGGACGCTTCAAACTCGGCGCGTCGGCGACCGGCGGCGCGAAATTGGCACTGCATCATTCGATTCGCTACGCCAATGAAAGACAACAGTTTAACGTCCCGATTTCATCTTTCGGCGCGATGAAACACAAGCTCGCGGAAATGGCAATTCGCGTTTGGGTTGCCGAATCAATGTCATATCGCACGGTCGGAATGATTGACGCTTTAATCGGCGAAGACGGCGGCGACAAAGAGAAAAAATTGCGCTCGATTGAAGAATACGCCGTCGAATCTTCGATCAACAAAGTCTGGTGTTCGGAAGCGTTGGATTACGTCGTTGACGAAATGGTTCAAATCTACGGCGGCGCGGGCTATTCAGCGGATTATCCGGCGGAAAAAGCGTATCGAGATGCCAGAATCAATCGCATTTTTGAAGGCACGAACGAAATCAATCGCCTTCTGATTCCGGGACAACTTTTGAAACGAGCAATGAAAGGCGAACTAGGACTTTTGCAAGCCGGAAAAGCATTGCAGGAAGAAATCTTAAACCCGCAAATGTCGTTCGACGAAGACGATTCGACGCTCGCCGCAGAAATGAAACTGGCGCAAAACGCCAAGAAAATCGCGCTGATGATCGTCGGCACAGCGGCACAGAAATATATGACCGAACTGCAAAATCAACAGGAAATCCTGATGAATGCGGCGGACATCATAATGGGCGCATACGCGATGGAAACCGCGATTCTGCGCGCCCAAAAACTCGCCGCCAAAGGCAACGCCGAAGACCAAATCGCAATGGCGCAGGTATTCTGCAACGACACGATCCAAAAAATCGAAATGGCAGCCCGCAACACCATCGCCGCAATGAGTGAAGGCGACGAAGGCAAAATGTTACTGGTTGCGCTCAAGCGTTTCACAAAAAACAATGCGCCGGTCAACACGATTAAAGCACGTCAGCAAATCGCCGACACTTTGATCGCGGCGAATAAATACGTTTTTTAAGTAATAAGAACTAAGAGATTTAGCCACGAACAAACACAAAATTTCACGAAAAACAAATTAAAATTTCGTGCTTTTTCGTGTTTGTTCGCGGCTAAATCTTTTTTTCCTCTGTGAAGTCTGCGCTCACTGTGGCAAAATATATTTACAGCAAAATTTAGTTTTTTTAATGCAAAGGAAATTATGAATAAAGCAGTAACATTGGGTGAATTAAAAGCAAGCGGTTATCAAATTAGTTCGGTTAAAGACGAGATGCGGGCGAATTTGATTAAAAAATTAAGGTCGGGCGAGAGATTATTTAAAGGCGTTTTGGGTTATGAAGAATCGGTCGTGCCGCAAATTACGAACGCGATTTTGGCGAAACATAATTTGATTTTACTGGGTTTGCGCGGGCAGGCGAAAAGTCGAATTATCAGACAATTAACCGAACTCCTTGATGAAGAAATTCCGATTATCGCCAGTTCGGAAATCAACGATAATCCGCTTGAGCCGCTTTCGGCTTACGGCAGGCAGCAGATTCAGGAAAACGGCGACGACACGAAAATTGATTGGGTCAAAAAAGATTCAAGGTTTGTCGAAAAACTTGCCACGCCTGACGTGACGATTGCCGACATTATCGGCGATATTGACCCGATCAAAGCGGCGAAAGGCGGACATCTCCTTTCGGACGAACTGACGATTTTTTACGGTTTGCTGCCGAGAGCTAATCGCGGGATTTTTGCGATTAACGAATTGCCTGATTTAGCGGGAAAAATTCAAGTCGGGCTTTTCAATATAATGCAGGAAGGCGACGTGCAGATCAAAGGTTTTCCCGTGCGTCTGCCTTTGGACGTGATGCTCGTTTTTTCGGCAAACCCTGAAGATTACACGGCTCGCGGTAAAATTATCACGCCGCTCAAAGATAGAATCGGCGCGGAAATTCAGACGCATTACCCGAAAGATATTGGTTTGGGAACTGCGATTACGAAACAGGAAGCGTGGACGGACAGAGACTTGGGCGATGGTTTTCGATTGGAAATTCCCGATTTTATTTCCGAAATTGTCGAACAAATCGCGTTTGAAGCCCGCGACGACCAGCGCATTGACAAGCGTTCCGGCGTGTCGCAGCGTTTTCCGATTTCCGCGCTCGAAGCCGCAGTTTCAAACGCCGAACGCCGCGCTTTGATTACCAACGAATCGGAAATCGTGCCGCGAATCTCCGATGTTTATTCGGCTTTGCCCGCGATGACCGGCAAAATGGAACTCGAATACGAAGGCGAACAAATCGGCGCGCAGCGTCTGGCGAAGGATTTAATCAAACGCGCGGCTGGGGTTATTTTTGAAGGCTTTTTTCTCGGAATTGATTTCGATCCGACCGTTCGCTGGTTTGATCAGGGCAATAAATTGTTATTAAGCGAAACGATTTCATCCGAAGAAGGCGCGATGCTGCTCGACGCCGTTCCCGATTTGATTGATTCGACCGTCAACACGCTCGACATCAGCAAAAGCGACAACGCAAAACTCGTTTCGGCGTGCGAATTCGTTCTCGAAGGTCTCTACGCGCAAAACAAAATCTCGCGCAACGAAGAAGGCGGCTACGAAGCCACAACCAAAGCCAAGCGCGACCGTCGCGGAATGATTTACGAAGATTTGACCGATTTGGAAGGTTATAATTAGAAATGAAAAATTTCGCCTTAAAACATCCCTTTGCCGCTAGTGTATTAGTTTTCTTTACCGTGTTTATTGGCGGAACTATTTTCAGCATTATTTCGGGTCTTTTATTAATGCGTAATAATGGTCATTGCGACGCGCCGTGTGATGGCGGCGCAATGGCAGCGGTGGCGATGTGGTATGTCGGATTTTTCGGAAGTTTGATTTTAGGATTTCTTGCAGGCGTTTTAACTTTCATAATTTTATTAGTGAAAATATGGAAAAAAGAAAAGGAATTTCTTGAATAATGAGCGCGAACTTAAAATCGCAATGCGAGAAATTCGTTCCCGGACACATTCCGCAGAAAGCGGGCGAAGAATTCGCGCTCATTGCCGAATATTGTCGTGAAAACGATTTCGCGGCAGACGTTTACGGAAAAGGCGATTTAATCAATTCTTTCGAGAAAAAAGTCGCCGATTTGCTCGGTTTTGAAGCCGCGTGTTTTATACCGAGCGGCACGATGGCGCAACAGATTGCGCTGAAAATTTACGAAGGGAAATCTAAAAACAAAAGTTTTGCGATTCATCCGACGAGCCATCTCGAACTGCACGACCGACACGCTTACGCGCGACTTTCAAATTTGAAATCAATTATCATCGGCGACAAAAACAGACAGCTAAACGCGCAGGATATTGAAAATTTATCCGAGTCTGTTTCAACTGTGATCATTGAACTTCCGGCGCGTGAAATCGGTGGACAATTGCCCGTTTGGAGAGAACTTGAAGCGATTAAAAAATCGGCGAAAAGGCGTAAAATTTTTCTTCATATGGACGGCGCGAGGCTTTGGGAAACGCGCGGATTTTATCGAAAAAGTTATAAGGAAATTTGTCGTGGATTTGATTCGGTTTACGTTTCATTTTACAAAGGAATCGGCGCTCTGACCGGCGCGATGCTGCTTGGCGACGCGGAATTTATTAAAGAATCACGCATTTGGCTCAGGCGTTTCGGCGGAAATCTTTTCCAGCTTCATCCGTTTGTCGCGTCGGCGGCAATGCGTTTTGATAATGCTCTGGCGCAGATGCCGAAATATATGCGCCGAACAAAAGAAATTTACAAAATTCTCAAAAACATTTCGCAAATTTCATTTTGCCCGAATCCGCCGCAGGTTAATATGTTTCATCTCTATTTTAATGCTTCGTCGGAAAAGCTAGTTGCCGCCAGAGATAAAATTGCCGTCGAAGATAAAATATGGACGGCAAATAATTTCCAAAAAACGCCTCTGGAAAATTTGTGTTATACGGAGATTTACGTCGGCGAAGCGGCTTTAATGATTACGAACGAGGAATTGCAAAAAGTCTTTTCAAAATTGGTTGAATTTTCAAAATAAAAGCGGCGACAATCATTAAAATTGTCGCCGCTTTTTCGATTTGTTGTATCTGCCGTAATTTAGTAACGGCGATAATAATTGTTTTTCGGCTTAATTTTGTAAGTGTAAAGAGCGCTGCCGCCCGCGCCTGCCAGAGCGCCGATTACCGCGCCTTTTCTTCCGCCGATGATTGCGCCAAGAATTGTGCCTGCCGCTGTTCCGATGCCTAAGTTGAATACATTGCGATGACGTTGATAAACATTCGGTCTGTTATAAGTCGTCGAGTAAGTTTGGCTGTTCCGGTAATTTCCGCGTGTCTGGGCGTTTGCCGTTTCAGCCGTCGAGAACAAAAGACCGATTGTCATCAAGGACATCATTACGAAAGTTGCTAAAATCTTTTTCATTTTTTTTCTCCACTCGATAAATTTGAAAACGTTTCGTTCTCAGTCAATTATATGTATAGCAACCTGTGTGCCGAAATCATAAAATCTATATTTTACAATAACTTACGCGCGAAATTTGTATTTGAGCGACTTGTAATAAAATACTATTTCGGATGTGATTGACATTTTGGAGTAAAAAAACTTGAACGCTTCCGAAGACCTGAAAATAAAAAACGTGACTGAGATTTAGCCTCAATCACGTTTTCAATAAAATTCGTCGGTTCAATTTAGTAGTGACGAACGCGATGGTATCTGCGTTTTTTCTTGTTGAGTTTATAGGTGTAGAGCGATGAGCCGCCCGCGCCGACTGCCGAGCCGATTAACGCGCCTTTGCCGCCGCCCGCAATTGCGCCGATGATTGCGCCCGCGCCTGTCCCGATTGCTATATTTGACGCATTTCGGTGGCGACGATAAAAACTCGGATGTTTTCTGTAAACGCGAACCGTGTGATAATGTCCGTTTCTATAAACCCGTCTGGTTGTATATGTCTGCGCGCTGGCGGCAAGCGGCAACATAATTGCCATAAAAGCCGCCATAATAAATGCCGATATAATTTTTTTCACTGCTGTTATTTCTCCTCTCTTATTAAATTTCAAAAAATTTTCGTCGGGAGAGAAAACTTCATAAAATTTCAAGTAACGAAGTTTTTGTTACTGCATTAAATCTGATGAAAAACCGAAAAAAGTCGTTGGCTTTAAATAAAGTGTCTCACTCAAACTATAATATAAAAGCCGTGAAAAGTCATAAAACCAATCACGGCTCAACTAATTGATGTATTAATTTCTAAATTAATAGCGACGTTTTTTCTTGTTCAAACCATAGGTGTAAACCGCGCCGCTTCCCGCGCCTATTAAAGCTCCGATGCCTGCGCCTCTTCCGCCTCCGGCAATGCCGCCGATAAGCGCGCCTACTCCTGTTGCGACACCCAAATTAATAAAGTTGCGATGGCGACGATAATAACTCGGACGGCGATAATAAGAATAACCCGCCGTTCGGTAACTCGGCGCGGCATAAGAACTACTGTAACTCGGCGAATATCTCACCGTTCTATAATTCGACGCATATCTGGTTGCTCGATAACGCGGAACGTATCGGACAGTTCGGTATGTTCGATACGTCGGCACATATCTGACGTATCTTACAGTTCGATAGCGCGGCGTGTATCTGACATATCTGGTTGTTCGATAACGCGGCGTGTATCTTGCGGTTCGATAATTTCTCGAACCGCAGTAACAAGTTTGCGCTTCCGCCGCCAACGGCACGGAAACCATAAAAACAAACAAAACCATCAGGCTTGCAAATGCTCTTTTCATTATTTTTCTCCCCTAAAATAAATTTGAAGTTTTTGAATTCCTTCACCTTTTTGAATTCTTTTGTTTTCCCTGTGGCAATCATTATACCAAAACGACAGGGATTTGATTTTTAGAGATTTACAAATATTGTTTCCGCTTTGCGGCAAAACAAAAAAATACTATATCGAATATGGATTAACGATATAGTATAAAATTTTCAAGAATCGCAAAATGAATAAAGTATTTCGTCTGCCGGCAAAAACGGATTAAAAAACACAGGAAAATCTCTGAAACCTTTTCCGGCAAACTTATTTTTTCCGAAGGAAATATGTTAAATTTTGATAGAATCAATTTGTCAATAACATATTCGCCGCAGTCGAAAATATCTGTGTTTTCGACTGCGAATTGAGATATAGGGAAGTTAAAACAATAAGATTTATCGGGGAAATAAAAAGCAATGAAGTTTATTCGCTATTCAAAATTTAAGGGCTTTGATGTTTCGGGCGTGAACCTGGGCGATTTAATGCAGTCGCTTTCGGATTCCTTGCTCGATTCCGGCTATAACGACGATTACTACTGGACGCGGCAGCGCAACGAAATGGACGATTCGCTCGACGCGCTGCGTCAGGCATTATTACAGGCGTTACTCGAACAGGATATTTTGTCCGAACAACAGGCGCGTGAAATGCTCGCGGAAAACGACGGCAAATTTAAAGGTTCGCTGCTTGAAGAATTGATAAATCAACTTATCGAAAGGCTCGTCGAAGAAGGTTATTTAAATCTAAAAGAAGTCGAGCAGCCGCAGTCACAGAGACAACAACAGCAAAACGGTCAGGGAAAAGGCGAAGTCGGTCAGGAGCAACCGCGCGACGTGCGTTTTGAAGTCACCGAAAAGGGCTTGGATTTTCTCGGCTACAAAACGCTCAAAAATCTTCTCGGCTCGATGGGCAAATCTTCAATCGGTCGCCACGACACGCCGGAACTCGACACGGGAATCGAAGCGAGCGCGGCGTCGAAACAATACGAATTCGGCGATACGATAAATTTGGACGTGAACGCGACTTTAATGAGCGCGATTGCCCGCGAAGGTTTAGGCGTTCCGCTGAATCTCGAATACAAAGATTTATACGTTCACCAGCAGGATTACCAATCGTCGTGCGCGACGGTCGTGATGCTCGACTGTTCGCATTCGATGATTTTGTATGGTGAAGATCGCTTTACTCCAGCCAAAAAAGTCGCGCTTGCGCTTGCTCATTTGATCAAAACGCAGTATCCGGGCGATTCTCTGAAAATCGTATTATTTCACGACGGCGCGGAAGAATTACCGATTGCCAAACTCGCCACGACGCAGGTCGGACCATATCACACGAACACGGCGGAAGGTTTAAAACTCGCCAGAAGAATCCTAAACGCGCAGCGCAAGGAAATGAAGCAAATTGTGATGGTAACGGACGGCAAACCGACCGCCGCTTTCGTCGAACCGTCAAACGCCGCGTTTTTCCAGCATCGCAGATATTCGCAATCGGTCAAAGGCGAGAAAAAATTGCTGTATAAAAACTCGATGGGTAACGACCCGTTCGTGATGGCGGAGACAATGAAAGAAGTCCAGGCGTGCCGTAAATCCGGCATTATGATAAATACTTTTATGCTCGCCAGCGATTATTATTTGGTCGAATTCGTCAAACAAATGTCCGCGATGACCAAAGGCAAAGCGTATTTCGCCAACCCGAATAATCTGACGCAATTCGTTTTGATGGATTTTATGAAACGCCGCACGAGCCGCGTGAAATAGAAATTTAATGCTTTATAGAGAATTGCTTACAAATGAATTACAAAATCAACGCAATGATTTTCGCAGTTTTGCCGAAAATCAGTCGAGTGATTTAACTGCGTATTTGCACGTATTGTATGAATTACAGCAGACTTCGAGCGCGGAGATTGACGAAAAACTAGCGAAAAGGGAGAACACTGGCGCGATTGTTTCGCCTGAACTCGACAAACATCAAACATTTTCGGTAAATTTCGTGGAAAGTTGGGCGAATCACGAAGAGGCGAGAAATTGGGCGAGCGGAATTTTGCAGAACCGGACGACATTTGCGGCTGACGCGAGCCAGATTTTGCCGGGAAGAGATATAAGTCTGCCGGTCGCGGCGATTCAGGTCGGCTGGTTTGAAAATCCGCATTCGCCCAATCAGCCGTATGAAAAAAATGCGCAGTTTATCGTGTTGTCGCCGAAAGATTTGCTCGAAAATCAAGCCGAGCCGATGAACCCGGAAACGCGCGTCGGCGAAATGCGATTTCACGCCGAAGTCGAGCGCGTCGGCAAATTTCTTTTGAGCAAAAAAGGCTGGCAGGCACGCGGCGAGAGAATGCCGCTCGCATTTTTTGACGGAACTTTGCTCGTTTCGTTTTCTTTGCCGCAAACCGCTTTGCAGCAAAGTTTTTTGCAGGCGATGGTTGATTTAGTAAAAACTTCGCGTGAAACAAAAGTTCCGCTCGTCGGTTATGTTGACCGCAGTTACGCGCGTGATTTGCTGAATATGCTCGACGCTTTTGACGATAAAAACACATCGGAAAGTCAAACGCTTTACGACGCGACGATTCTGCACAGCGCGACGCCGGAAATCGCCCAGACTCTGAAATTTTGGGGCGACCGAACTTGTTTTTGTTATTCAAATCGCAAAGGATTAAGTCAATTTATTGACCCAAATACTGATAAATCCCTTGTCGGTTTTGTCTATTTACAAACGACGAGCGATTCCGCGCCGGCGCGACTGGATATTCCGGCTTGGATTTACGAAGAAAATCTTTTAGACGAAGTTTTAGACACGATTCGCGCTGAATGCGTTATCGGTTTAGGTTATCCGTATGCGCTCGAAACGGCGGACGCAACCGCTGTAATTACGGCGCGTGACAGGGAAATTTTCTTAAAGGCTTTACAAGAGTTTGCCGGTCGTGAAAAACTGAATTTCACCGTGTCGCGGAAAAGCGCGAGCAAAGGCAGACGTAGATAATGCAAAACGCAAATTGGAAAACGGAAAATGAAGAACAGGGAAAGAAATCTTCCGTAATTCAATTTCCGTTTTCCGCAAAGAAAATTTGTCCGGCTTGCGGCGCGGAAGCCAAGCGCGAAAACGCTAAGTATTGCCGGGTTTGCGCCAAATTTCTCCACGAAGATTATCAGCCGCTCGACACGCTTCGCTCGTCGGGTCGTTTGCAAGGAAAATCTTTTCTTATCGAAAACGCTCAGCGAGAGGAAATTATAAATTTGTTTCCAAAAAATGAAAACACGATTTCGGAAACGGCTTGGGCTTGTCTGGTTTATTCGCTTGTGCCGTATATCGGAATTTTATTCGTGCCGCTGACAATGATCATCGGTATTTTTGGCGTAGCAATTTCCTTACAGAGACAAAATTCCGCCGGCAGAAAACTCGCTTTCATCAGTTTTATTTCAAGTTTCGTCGTATTAGGGATTCAGATTTTTTTGTGGTGGTTGCTCTATTTTATACCCGAAATCGGGAAGCGGATTTAGCCGCGAATAACGCTAATAACTCAAATAAATTTTGAAAAAATAATTTGTGCCGTTTGTGTAATTAGCGGCAAAAATTCTTATGAAGATTGCAAAAATCGTTTCATCAAATTCTCATATTGATTACGTCGGGCGCGTGATTGATTCGCTGGACGTGAGCGAGCCGCCGACGGCTGAAGATTACGGTTTTGCCCAATTTGTCAGTTTGCCGCTCGAAGATGAAACGGAAATTGTCGGCGTGATTTATAATTCGATGCTTGTCAATCCTGATTACGCGAGTTACGGTCCGCGTCTTTCACCCAAACCGGAACTCGGCTCATTCAGCCCGGATTATTTGAACGAGCAAGGTTTTTTGATCGGGATTTTGCTGCTCGGCACGAAAGATTCTGACGAAAAAATCACTCACGGCGTTCCGCGCCGCGTCGTTCCTGCCGGACAAGACGTTTTGAAAATTGAAGAAAACGAAGTCAGAGAATTTCACACGGACGAAAACGATTGTCTGCAAATTCATTATTACTCGCAAATTGTCGCGCACGCCGGACTTTTCGCCGTTCCGCTGCTCGAAGCGATTATCGAGCAACTGAACTTGAACTGTTCAGAATCGGACAAGCAGCGACTCGGCGTTTTGAAACAATCTCTGGCGTGGCAACGAACTCTCGGCGGAATGCGTCTATAACGAATAGGAATTTCAAAATTCAAGATTTACTCAAAATTTAACGTTTTAAAAGTTTATGAAAAGAATATTATTTTTATTTGTAATAAGTTTATTCGCTTCGGTTTCCGTCGTTTTCGCGCAGCCGCGTCCGGTCGGGAAGGTAGAAGTCAAAACCGATAGAAAAGCACCCGCGCCCGCTACCGTCGCAACAAAGTATGAAGGCGGAATGGTTGGTTTCAACGATAAACAGGAAGGCACTTTGAAGTTCGACGACGATAACGGGCGACTCGTTTTTCTCGGTAAAGACGGCAAAGAAAAATTCAGTTTGCCCTATTCGGCGATTCTGCTCATTTCGCCGAGCGAAAGAAAAGTTCAATCGGGAACGGGACGCGCCATCGGAGCAGTGCCGATTTTCGGCGCCGGACTCGGCGGAAGTTTAATCAAAAAGAAGAAAAATTATCTGGTTATTCAGTTTAGAGATCAGGACGTTGACGTTCAGGGAACGGCAAACTTTTTGCTCGACACGACGGAATTGCTCGAATCGGTAATTCAAACGCTCGGCGAAAAGGCTGAACTGACGCAGCGCGGGGACGCTTATTATCGTCCGAGAAAATCCTCTTAATACAAATGCAGTAAAACAGCGCGAGTTAGACACGAGCGGAAATAGCCGCCAAAAAGCGCAAGAAACTCAAAGATTATAAAGTAAAATCTTTTGTGAGTTTTGCGCTTTTTGGCGGCTATTATTTTTCTAATTCAAATCGCCGAAGCGATGCTGTAAAATCGCCGCAATCGAAATCGCCGCCGTTTCCGCCCGCAAAACTCTGCCGTTCAAAGTAACGATTTGAAAATCGTTTCGCCGCGCCGCTTCGATTTCCGCGTCTTCCCAACCGCCTTCAGAGCCGACGACGGCAGTTATTTTTTGACTGGTTTTGATAGTTGAAAAACTTTCGCCGCTTTTTTCTGCAAATAAAAGGCGTGTGCCGTGTGCCGTTTCAATAAATTCTCGAAAATCGAGCGGTTCGTTGATTTCCAAAAGTTTCGCGCGTCCACACTGTTTAGTCGCGTCAACTACAATTTTTCGCCAGCGTTCTAACTTTTTCTCGCCGCTCGAAAGTTTTACATCGGCGCGTTTCGTGTTGAGCGGAACAAGTTTTGAAACGCCCAACTCAACTGCTTTTTGCACGACTAAATCAAATTTTTCGCCCTTTAAAAGCGCGACCGCTAAAGTTAAATCCAAATTTGATTCGGGCGCGGTCGGCGCGATTTCCGCGCGGATTTTTAAAAGCGTTTCTCTTTTTCCGATTGTTTCGATCTTGCAGGAAAATTCTTTTCCCGCGCCGTCAAAAATATGCACATTTTCATTTTCACGAAGTCGCAAAACACCGCGTAAATGTCGTGTCTGCTCAAAATCGAGCGTAATCGTTTCGTTGTTAAAGTTTTCGCACGAAGCGTAAAAACGGCGCGTCGCCATATTTATCGTCGGTCATTTTCCGCCGAACCTTGCTAGTTCTTTTGCAAATCCAAAACGTCTGTTCTAGTAATAATTCCGGTAATTCGCTTGAAATCTTCAATTAAAACGGCGGGCGATTTTTGCAGTTTTGCTTTGATTTCGTTGAAGCTCGCGTCAACTTCCAAAACCGGAAAACTCTTGTCCATCACTTCGCTGACTTTCGCGTTTAGCAAATCACGGTTTCCGAGCAATTTTGTCAAAACCTGACTTTCACGAAGCGAACCGACGGATTGATTGTTTTCCAGGACGGGAATTTGCGTTACGGAATTTTCGTTCATTTTTGCCAGCGCGTCGCTGACGATTTCGTCGGGAGCGGAAAAAATAAGTTCTGCCGGCGAACCCGAATTTTTCGTGCCGTTAATCAGTCCGGCAGTAATTCTCTGCGGCTCAAGCATCAATTTTTCCTTCATCCATTCGTCCGAATGAAATTTCGACAGATAATGTTCGCCCGTGTCGCAGACGATAAAAACGACTAAACCGTCTTCGTCCAAAGGTTTCGCCACACGCAGAGCCGCGCCGAAAATCGTTCCGGTCGAACCGCCGCAGAAGATTCCTTCGCGGCGCGACAACTGACGCGCCAAATCGAAAGATTCGCGGTCGGTGATGTTGATAATTTCGTCAATCGCCTTCATATCGGCGTTGCCGACCGGCAGACTCTGCCCGATGCCTTCGACCAGATACGGCGTCGCTTCGGGAACGTGTCCCGATTCTTTATAAGTTTTGAAAATCGAACCATACGGATCGGCACCGATAATTTGAATGTCGGGATTTTTTTCTTTCAAGTAGCGACCCGTTCCCGAAATCGTGCCGCCCGTGCCGATTGAGGCGACGAAATGCGTGATTTTGCCGTCGGTGTCGCGCCAGATTTCCGGTCCGGTCGTGCGGTAATGCGCCGCCGGATTTGCCGGATGATTATACTGGTCGGGATAAAAAGAATTCGGCATTTCCGACGCGATGCGGCGCGCCGTTTCGACGTAATGATCGGGCGTTCCGGGTTTTGCCGCCGCCGGGCAGATCACCACGTCCGCGCCGAGCGCTTTCAAGTAGCGCGATTTTTCGACCGACGCTTTTTCCGTCAAAACGAAGATAGTTTTGTAACCTTTGACCGCCGCCGCGAGTGCCAGACCGATGCCCGTATTTCCCGAAGTCGCTTCGATAATCGTGCCGCCGGGTTTTAGGATTCCATCCTTTTCCGCCGCTTCGATCATCGAAATACCGATGCGGTCTTTGACGGAAAAACCCGGATTCAGATTTTCCATTTTGGCGAACATCTGCGCCTTGATGCCGTGTTCTTCGGCTAAAGTGTTGATTTTAACCAGCGGCGTGTTGCCGATAAGTCCGGTAATATCATTGTAAAATTTCATTGTTTCTCCGATAATATTGTGAAAGTATATTAAATAGACTTTCTTAATTCTAGCCTTAGTTTTCGGCTCTGCAAAATTGAAACAGTCGAAAATGATTCTTCGTATCAGTTATTGAAAGAATGAAATCTCATCGAAAATCGAAACAAACTTACAAGTCTATGTTAAAAAAATTATTAATTTTGAACGTGCTTTTCGCATTTTGCCTTTTATCGGCGCAGGCGCAGACGACCGCGCTTTCACAAGCCGAAACAAAACCGGACGCGGCGGAACTGCGGCGTCAGTCGTTTGAAAAAGTCTGGACGACGGTCAACGAAAAGCATTTCGACCCGACTTTCGGCGGCGTTGATTGGCAAAAGATGCGAGAAATCTACGAACCGAAAGCGGCGGCGGCAAAAACAGACGCTGAATTTTACGCGATTTTAAGAGAAATGCTCGGCGAATTGAAACTTTCGCATTTCGCAATTTTGCCGCCGGAAGCCGAAATGCAAAGTGCGCAAGCGGCAAGCGGATTTACGGGCATTGAATTGAAAATGCTTGACGGTCAAGCTGTCATCAGCCAGATCGAAGGCGGTTCGACGGCAGACAAATCCGGTTTGAAAACAGGTTTCGTCGTTGAAAAAGTTGACGGAAAAACTGTTTCGGAATTGCTCGCGCCGCTCGATGATTCTCTGGCAAAGCGCGATTTGCCCGAACAGCAGCGCAGGCTGTATCGTGAGCGGACTTTGCAGGCAATCATCAACGGAAGAGCCGGAACGAAAGCGAATCTCCAAATTTTGGACGGCAAAAATCAGACGCTGACTTTTAACGTCGAGCGCGTCGAACACAAAGGCGAAATGTCGGCGGCGGTCGGAAATTTTCCCGCGCAGGAAGTCGTCTTTGAAGCGAAAAAATTAGCCGACAATATCGGTTATATTCATTTTAATATCTGGGTGATTCCGCAAATGCCGAAAATTCGTGAAGCGATTCGCTCGATGAAAGACGCGGACGGAATTATTATTGATTTGCGCGGAAATCCGGGCGGCATCGGCGGAATGGCGCCGGGCGTTGCCGGATTACTGGTTGACGTTCAAGCGTCGCTCGGCTCGATGAAAACGCGCGAAAACGAAACGAAATTTATCATTTATCCGCAAGCTGAAACCTACAAAGGGAAAATCGTCGTTTTAACCAATTACGGTTCGGCTTCGACCAGTGAGATTTTCGCTGCCGGACTTCAGGAAATCGGACGCGCCAAAGTCGTCGGCGAACGCAGCGCGGGCGCGGTTTTGCCGTCGGTTTTCGACAAACTGCCGACCGGCGCGATTTTTCAATACGTCGTCGCCGATTACAAAACGCCGAAAAATATCTTGCTCGAACATCGCGGCGTGATTCCCGACAAGGAAGTAAAATTAACGCGCGAGTCTCTGCTTGAAGGAAGAGATTTACAGCTTGAAGAAGCAATCAAATTAATCAAAAACGCTAAATAAAATATAAGAGGTTAAAAATGAAATTTAAAATATCAATTCTGCTGACCGTTTTGTTCTCAATTTCGCTGACCGTCTTCGGACAAAATGAAACAGTAAAGACAAAAAACGAATCGAAAACTACCGACAGCAAAACAGTCGCCGTCGGCGCAATGCCGACCGTAAAAGAAATTTTAGCTAAATATGTGCAGGCAATCGGCGGCAAACAGGCGAACGAAAAAATCAAAAGCCGAACGGCGAAAGGCACAATTGAGCTTTCGCCGATGGGAATCAAGGGAACTTTTGAAAATTATGCCGTCGCGCCGAATAAATCGGTTTCTAAAGTAATGCTTGCCGGAATCGGTGATTTGCTCGAAGGCTTTGACGGAACGACCGGCTGGTCAGTTAATCCGATTCAGGGAAATCGCAACAAACAGGGCGAAGAATTAGCGCAGGCGAAAATCTCAAGCGATTTCAATCGTGAGACAAATCTTGCCGGTCTTTATCCGAAATTAGAAGTCAAAGGAATCGAAAAAGTCGGCGACAGCGATGCGTATGTTGTTGTCGGAACGCCCGCCAATAACTTGCCTGCGGACACATTTTATTTCGATACAAAAAGCGGTTTGCTCGTTCGGCAAGACACAACTTCAATCACGCCCGAAGGAAGAACGCCGGGCAAAACCTTTTTTGAAGATTACAGAGATGTTGACGGCGTAAAAATTCCTTTCAAAACTCGCTCGGTTTTACCGCAATTTGAAATCGTTACGACTTATACCGAAGTAAAAAATAACGTCCCGATTGAAGACGCGATGTTTGCTAAACCGAAAGCTTAAATGCGAAGAATATTTAATGAAGAAACCTTTAAACATAAAAAAGGACGGAAAAATTTCCGTCCTTTTTTATGTTTAAGATGATTCTGCGACATTCAATTGTATTGCCGCAAAAATTTATTAATTTAAGTCGAACAGCAAAAATTCCGTGTCGTCCGCGAGCGATTTGATTTTCAAAACGGTTTCGTCGCTGATCGCCGCGCCGTCGCCGGGTTCTAAAATCTCGCCTTTGAGCGCGACCGAACCTTTGACGATTTGAATCCAGGCGTAACGATTTTCCGCGAGTTCGAGCGCGACTTCTTCGCCCGTTTTCAAAAGCGACGAATAAAGTTTTACGTCCTGATTGATCGTGACCGAACCGTCATCGCCGCCGCGCGAAGCAACCAGTTTCAGTTTGCCCTGTTTGGTTTCAGGCGCGAAATAAGTTTGCTCGTAACCCGGTTCTAAACTGTTTTTTTCCGGCAAAATCCAAATCTGCAAAAGATGCACTTTTTCCGTTTCCGACGGATTAAATTCGCTGTGTCTGATGCCTGTTCCGGCGGTCATTCGCTGGACTTCGTGCGGTCGCAAAACCTCGCTTCCGCCGGTCGAATCCTTGTGCGCCAACTCGCCGCTCATCACATAAGTGATGATTTCCATATCCGAATGCCCGTGTGTTCCGAAACCTTGATTCGCCGCGACGAAATCTTCATTTATCACGCGCAGATTGCGAAAACCCATAAATTTCGGGTCGTAATAATTGTTAAACGAAAACGTATATTTCGTGTCGAGCCAGCCGAAATTTCCGCCGCCGCGCTCTGTTGATTTTCTGATATTTATCATTTTAATTTTTCTCCTGAAATCCTGATCTATGATTAAAGATTACAGGAAAAAAGTCGCGCTGTAATCACCAATCGCGGTGATTAATTCTTCATCAATTCGGGTGAGAAATTTCCTGTTTGTTTTTGCTGAATCTTCATAAATCAATTCGCACCAAACCGCGTTTTATCGCCAGCGTTGCGGCGGAAGTTCTATCGGTCACGCCGAGTTTTTCAAAGATGTTTTTGACGTGCGTTTTGATGGTATTTTCCGAAACATTCAAATCATAAGCAATTTCCTTGTTCGCTTTTCCGGTTGTCAACATCTGCAAAATTTTCCGCTCGGTTTTCGTCAGTTCTTCCTGTCCGAAATGTTCGCTCAAAATACCGACGATTTCATTTTGAATATATTTTCTGCCCGCGTTCACCGCGCGAATCGCTTTGATTAAATCCGTCGCCGAAACGTCTTTGCAGATGTAGCCGAACGCGCCGTTTTTCAGCGACCGCGAGATTTCCGCGTCGCCGGCGTGTTCGGCTAAAACGATAATTTTCGCGCGATTATTTTCCTCGATAAAATTTCCGACTTCATCAACCGCGCACGAATCCGGCAGACGCAGACTCATTAAAGTTACGTCGGGTTTCAGTTCGCGGAAAAGCCGAAAACCTTCCGCGCCGGTTTCCGCTTCGCCGACAATTTCAAAATCCGGCTGTTCGTGAGCAATCGTTCTGATTCCGACGCACGTTAAAGTTTGATTTTCAATCAGCAAAATTTTGACTGAACCTTTTTGCATAAAATTATTTTAGCAAAATGTCTGCGATTTGGATTTTTGGAAAACGCATTTCTTGCGTTCCGATTAAATTAATTCGTTTAACTTTTTCGCCTCATAATTATTCCCCGCAAAAACATTTTGCTAAACTTAAAATCCTAATGGAAACAACAACTGAAGAAAAAGTTCCGATTGCGCTGTCTCAGGAAAAGGTTTACATCGTGTTCGGCGGTTTGGTTTTGGTGATGCTGCTCGCCGCGCTCGACGGGACGATTGTTTCGACCGCGCTGCCGACGATTGTCGGGGAACTCGGCGGGCTGGCGCATCTTTCGTGGGTGGTGACGGCGTATTTGCTGGCGCAGACGATTGTTACGCCGCTTTACGGGAAACTCGGCGATCTTTACGGGCGCAAGCGCGTGCTGCAAATCGGCATCGTGATTTTTCTCATCGGTTCGGTGTTGTGCGGTCTGAGCGGCAGTTTGACGCAGTTGATTATTTTTCGCGCCATTCAGGGATTCGGCGGCGGCGGTTTGACCGTTACGACGCAGGCGGTCGTCGGCGATATTGTCGCGCCGCGCGAACGCGGACGTTACCAGGGAATTTTCGGCGCGGTGTTCGGCGTTTCGAGCGTCGCCGGACCGCTGATCGGCGGTTATTTTGCGACCAATCTTTCGTGGCGTTGGATTTTTTACATCAATCTGCCGGTCGGCATCATCGCGCTGCTCGTCATCGCCGCCGTTTTGCCGTCGCAGGCGAATCATCTGCGGCGCAAAATTGATTATCTCGGCGCGGGACTTTTCGCCGTCACTCTGAGCGCGATCATTCTCGTTTCCGATCTGGGCGGAACTGAATTCGCGTGGACTTCGGCGTTTATTCTCGGCTTGATCGCGGTTTCCGTCGTCGGTCTCGCCGGTTTTATTTTCGCCGAAAGCCGCGCCGCCGAACCCGTTCTGCCGCTGCGACTTTTCGCCAACCGCACGTTCGCGCTGACTTCGGCGGTCGGTTTGATCGTCGGTTTCGCGCTGTTCGGCTCGGTGACGTTTATGCCGCTTTATTTGCAAATCGTCAAAAATTCCAGCCCGACGGCTTCGGGTTTGCAGATGATTACGATGATGGGCGGCGTTTTGGTGACTTCAATCGGTTCGGGACAACTGATCAGCCGGTGGGGACGCTACAAAATTTTCCCGATTGTCGGCACGGCTCTGATGACGCTCGGCTTGTTTCTGCTTTCCCGCATCGACGTTGAAACGAGCGTGCTGACCGCCGCGCTGATGATGCTCGTGCTGGGTTTGGGGTTGGGTTTGGTGATGCAGGTTTTGGTGATCGCCGTGCAAAACGCGGTTGATTACGCGGATTTGGGCGTGGCGACTTCCGGCGCGACTCTTTTTCGCTTGATCGGCGGTTCGCTCGGCACGGCGGTTTTCGGAACGATTTTCGCGTCGGGTTTGGCGGGCAATCTTCAGCGATTGCTTCCTTCCGGCGCAGCCGAATTGGAATCGCTCGGTCTCGGCGCGAACGCGCAGGCGTTGAGCCGACTCACGCCCAATATCCGCGACGCATATCTGCAAGCCTTCACCGCTTCGCTGACGACGGTTTTTCTCGTCGCTGCCGGCATCGCCTGCTTCGCCTTCATCTTAACTTTGCTTTTGCCCGAAAAACCTCTGCGGCAAACCATCGCGGCGGATCAAAAAGATGTCGGCGGCGAAATGGGACGTGCCTTCCCGATGCCGACCGCCGCCGATTCCGAACCGCATCTGCTGCGCAGCTTGGCGATTTTCGCCGACCGCGACGTGCGCCGCCGCTACATCGAATCCGTTGTCCAACGCGCCGGTGTTGATTTAAGCGCGGCGGCGGCGTGGCTACTCGTCAAAATCGAAGAAAATCCATCGGTTAAATTGGATTATCTAAGCCGCAAACATCAGGTTGAAATCAGCCGTCTGGAAACCGGAATCAGCGAATTAACCGGAAAGAAATTGATCTTTCAAAATCAAAATTACGAATTCACCAAAGAAGGCTGCGACGTGCTGAATCGTCTGGTCATAGCCCGCCGCGAAAATCTAAACGAGATAATCGCCGACTGGTCGCCCGAACAACGCATCGAAATCGCCGCTAACTTACAGCAAATCGCCCGCAAACTCGTGCCGCAGGTGAAAATCGAAGAACCGCAAACGTGAGGCGAAAGGTCATTAACGATTGTCCTCTTTACAAATTTTTCCGTGTGAACGAAAATGTTAATTCCGTCACAATAATTTAAACAACAAATAAAGGAGCAAACGAATGAAAGTTTCACGACGTAGTTTTGCGAAAATTATCGGCAGTGCCGCACTTGGCGCGACGGCGATTCCGGTGTTGGGCGGCAGTCCGTTAGACAGCGAACAATCGCCGGTTCAGACAAATAATAACGCGCGGACATTTCCCGAAGGATTTTTGTGGGGCAGCGCGACGGCGGCTTACCAGGTTGAGGGCGCGGTTAAGGAAGACGGGCGCAAGCCGACGATTTGGGACACTTTTTCGCACACGCCGGGGAAAACCATGGACGGTGCGACGGGCGATGTCGCCGACGATCATTATCATCTTTATAAGAGCGATATTCAGTTAATGAAAAATCTCGGCGTGAAAAGTTACCGGTTTTCGATTGCGTGGTCGCGCGTTTTCCCCGACGGCACGGGCGCGCCGAATCCGAAGGGTTTGGATTTTTATAATAGTTTGGTTGACGAACTTTTGAAAAACAACATTCAGCCGTTTGCGACGCTTTATCATTGGGATTTGCCGCAGGTTTTGCAGGATAAATACGGCGGTTGGGAAGGGCGCGAAACTTCGGAAGCGTTCGGCAAATACGCCGGTTACGTCGCCGGAAAATTGTCGGATCGCGTCAAGCATTTTTTCACGACCAACGAATTCGGCGCGTTTGTCGAACTCGGTTATCGCATCGGAATCCACGCGCCCGGCTTGAAATTGCCGCCTGCCAGATTTAACCAAACGCGCCATCACGCCGTTCTCGGACACGGACTCGCGGTGCAGGCGATTCGCGCCAACGCCAAACCGGGAACGAAAATCGGACTCGCCGAAAACATCACCACCGCCGTGCCGGTCATCGAAACCGCTGAACACATCAAGGCCGCGATGGAAGCGACGCGCCAGTTGAACGCGCCGTATATGACGGTTATTCAGGAAGGCAAATATACGGATTTGTATCTGAAAACCGCCGGTAAAGACGCGCCGAAATACACCGACGCGGATTTGAAAATTATCTCCAGCCCGCTCGATTTCGTCGGCATCAACATCTATCAGCCGACGTTCGTTCGCGCCGACGATTCGCCGCAGGGGTTCGCCGTCGTTTCGCATCCGCCATCGTATCCGCACATGATTTCGCCGTGGCTGTTCGTCGGACCCGAAGTTTTGTATTGGGGACCGCGCCACGTCAATAAAATTTGGGGCGCAAAAGAAATTTACATCACTGAAAACGGCTGTTCGTCGTCCGATATTCCCGCCGCCGACGGCAAAGTTTACGACACCGACCGCGTGATGTTTCTGCGAAATTATCTGTCGCAACTGCAACGCGCAACCGCCGACGGAATTCCCGTAAAAGGCTATTTCTTGTGGAGTTTGATGGACAATTTCGAGTGGGCGGACGGCTACACCAATCGCTTCGGGCTGCATTATGTAGATTACAAAACGCAGAAACGAACGCCGAAACTGAGCGCGGATTTTTACAAACAGGTGATCGCACAAAATTCCGTCGCTTAAACTTTTGCGAGATTTTTTTGCCCGCGGAACAAACGAAAAGCACGAAATAAAGATTCAAGTTTTTCGTTTGTTTCGTGTATTTCGCGGGTAAATTACTTTTGATTTATTGCGCGGCGCGTCCGAGAATTTTTAACAATCGGTCAGGGTAATCGGTCATAATCCCGTCCACGCCAAGATCAACTAATCTTTGCATATCAACAGGATCGTTGATCGTCCAGACGTGGACTTTGAGATTTTTGCGGTGCGCGTCGGCGACAAATTCTTTGGTTATAATGGACAACTGTCCCAAGCCTTCGGGAACTTGCAGAGCCTGCATCGGCGGGCTGTATGATTCGCTCAAGCCAGTTTTGGAAAGCGCGAGGAATTCCGTTACTTCCGTCGGCGAAGCGGCGGTGGCGACTTCGGGACACGTATGGCGAAATTCGTCAATCACCGATTGCCGGAACGAGCCGACAACAACTTTTTCGGTCATTTTTCGCGCCCGAATCAGTTCGCACAAAGGTTTGATAATCGAAGGTTCAGCCTGTTTCGGTTCGATATTAAACATCATCTGCGGCAGCGCGTCGAAAATTTCGGCGAGCGTCGGAATCTCAATTCCTTTGCCGCGAAACGGAAAAGTTTTGCCGCCGTCGGGTGAAAATTGATAACCCGCGTCGAGCTTTTTCGCCGCCGCCAGCGTCATTTCCGAAATTTTTCCGCGTCCGTCAGTCGTCCGGTCAACCCGGTCGTCGTGCATGACGACAATCGTTCCATCGCTCGTCGCGTGAACATCGAGTTCGAGAACATCAGCACCCAATTTCGCCGAATCCTTAAACGCATCCAAAGTATTTTTGGGAAACAAACCGCCGCCGCCGCGATGCGCGAAAACGAGAAAAGGTGGTTTTTCCTGCATAAAAATCGCGCGTGCGGTCGCTTTTTCGCCCGTTCGCGTCGCCAGATAAACGTAAGCCGCGCCGAGCATAATTACCGCGCCGAGCAGAAAATAACCGAACCATTTGAGAATTTTCCTAACCACAGTCTTTTTAAGATGCCGGTTTTCGATTATTTTTCGCTCATTTAATTAAATTTTCAAATTTTAATCTTCCCGAACCGCTGTCAAACTACGAAACCCCTTTCGACGCATCCCAACTGCCCTGCAATTTTCGCAAAATCACGATTTGCCCGCCGTGGTGCGCGTGGTGCGTGTTCATCAGCCCGACGATTTCCGCCCAAGTCGTTTGATTTTCTTCCGAATATATTTGCCGGAATTTTTCTTCGTCCGCCGCTTCAAATGCGCTTCGCCAACCGCTCATCACGCGGTCGAATCTTTCGATTTCGGCTTGCCACGCTTCTTCCGAAACGCTTGATACGCCCGCAAAAGTTTCGCTGTTATCTATTTCCAATTCCTCAACCGTCTCTCCCTTGAATTTTCTCAAAAACCGCTCGTTGTAAAAATTCAGATGCCGCACAATCCCCCAGATCGAATTATCCACGCCGTCCGGTTTCCAAGCCGCATCTTCCGCCGACAAATTATTAAAAGTATTTCCCAACGCGACAAACCAACCGTCCGTATCGTAATTGGAAGTAAATTGGTCAATTAAAAATTCTTTCGTTGTCATAGTTTTTCAATTTAGAAATAAGTAATCGTTCGGTAACTGACCGACGAAGGCTTAAATGAAGTTACGCCGTTTTCCGTTGTTTCGGTTGAAGTGATTTGTTTAATCCAGTTTCCTTTTTCGTCAAATTCGTATGCGTGGCGGTATTTACGCTCTGGATAAATTTTGAAAACTTCATAACTGATTCCTTCAATTTCGTTGCCGTCTTTGTCTAATGTGTAAAGATATTTTTGATTTAGTTTATCTTTTTCATCGTAAACGAGTTTTTCGACTTGATTGCCATTGTAATTTGAAACGTAGCGCAGACCTTTTTTGCCGTTGCTGTAAACCATTTGTTCTTCAATCAATTTTCCGTCTTTGTATTTATGTTCAAAACTGTATTCATAACGCGGATCAGCCTTTTTAACAGGTTCTTCCGTTTTAGATTTCGGTATCATCATCGGCGGCGGATCGTATTCGTAGCTGGTTGTTTTGCTGTTGGAAACCCTTTTGCCGTCAATGTATCCATACACCGTTATCTCAAACGGATTGCCTTTATAATCATACGAATCTCTTTCGATGTAATTTCCTTTTTCGTTGAAATAAGTAACCGACGAAGGTTTGCGTCCCTGAACGCTCCACGTTCCCGATAAATCTTCACTGTCTTCGACGACTTTTTTGACTTTGCCTTTCAAATTTTCATCTTGCGCGTCGGTCGTTTCTCTCGCGGCGACGGGTTCTTGCGGCAAAGCGGACGGTTTCATCGCCTCAAATTTCTTTTGCAGTTCCGCGTCAACTTCCGTTTGCGAAATGAGTTTGAAACTGTCGAAAGCCTGATTCAAAAACTTTTCGTTTTCCGCGTTTTGAAAAATCGAAAGCGCGCGATACAAACGATTTTTGACGAGATAAAGCTGCTGAACGCCGAATTTATTTTCGCCGAATTCAAAACTCGTTTGCGAAGCGGGAACTTCGCCGAGTTTGAAAAATTTTGTGTCAGCGGCTTTTCCCTGCGGAAAAGTTTTCAAAACTGCGGCGGACAGATTGGCGGAAACTTTCTGCAATTCTTCTTCCGTGCCTTTCAAATCAGTTTCTGGAAAGTCCACAAACATCACAATCGCGTCGCCTTCCTGAAACTTCCAGGTAAACTGCATTCCCGTTGCATTTGTTCCCAATTGTTTCGGCGAGAGCGCGGCGAAACCCTGCGTTTGCTGCGGAAAAGCCAGACTAAACCGACCGTCGAGCGAAACAAATGATTGTTTGACCGGCAGGATTTTCATCGAAACCCAAGGCGAAACTTTTGGCGCATCGCCGCCCGATTTCGGCGCGACGGCAGGCGGCGGTTGAGCGATAGCAAACGATGTCAAAAATAAAACGACTGCTAAAAAAGAGATTTTTTTGAACATATTATTTGAGTTTGATTTTAACTTTTCTTTCTTGAAAAAATATTCGATGTCGTTTTTTGAACTTTTTTTTAGAAAATTTTACAACAAAACTTTAAAACCTTCCTGCTCAAAATGATGGTCGTGCGTGAGAATTTCCGTGATTCCGAGCGTCCGGCAGACGTTCATCGAAATGCAGTCGGTTAAACTGTAACCTTTGTCGAGACGCGATTTATAAAATTTCAAACCGTTGAGAAAAATATTTCTTGTCTGTTCGATAACTTGAAAATTTTCGTCGGCTAAAACATCCGCGACCAGAGCGGCAATTTCGCGGCGCGTGATATTACCAAAACCGGAAAAATAATTTAGTACTTCGGTTAAAACCGAATCGGTAGTGACAAAATTATAGCCGCCGATTTGAGATTCCAATTCGACGGCTCGTTCGTGCCACTGATCGCTTGCCTGAAAAAACGCGGCGAAATATTGCGTGTCAACAAAAGCCGTTTTCATTTTTTCGGTGTTCCGTAAAGATAATGATCGTGCTGTTCCGAACCGTCTTTCGGCATCTCTTCCCAAACTTCATCGGGAATTTTTTCGGAACGCGCACGAATTTTCTGCCAGATTGTCGGCGGAGTTTCTTTCTCAACTATTTCAATAGATTCGATTTGATGCAAAATTTCCTTTTGTTTTTCAATCGGCAAATTTTTAACTCGTTCAAAAATTGTTTCGGCAACATCGGTTTGCATAATTTTCACCTCAATCGTGATTTTACCACAAATTAAAATTACGCTTTCTTCTCTTTGCGAAAGCTCTTTTTCAAATCGAAACCGTGTTGTTCGATCCTGAATTTGTCTTCAATCACGGCGACTTCTTTTTGCTCGACAAGAATGTTTGAAAGATACATCGAAATTTCCTGAAATGCGGTGAAAGAATCCTTGATGCGGTCAAAGCCGTAATTTTTGAGACGCGGATTGAGTATTGCAGTTTTATTATAGTGTCTTAATTTTTTGACCCAAACAGGAACTTTATTTTTCAAAAATATTTCGTCATCTTTCCAACTCCAATCTTGGAAAAATTTCTTTATCAAATTTTTTTCGTTTTTGGGAAAATCAACAATTTCATCCTGTCGAGAATACCATCTGCTTAATGGATGAAGATTGTAATATCTTGTTTTTTCGTTTTTAAATTTAATAAGTTCATCGTAATTAAAAGCGAATTTTTGATTTATGATTCGTCTTTCTCTATCCGTCGTTTGTATTTCAATCAAAGGATAAATCTTTCCGCAAAAACCTAATAGAAATAGTTCGCCGGAATAAGTGCCGACCGGATGATCCGTTTTTCTTGGTAAGATTAATTCGGCTTCTTTTGCAAAGCGGTTGTAATGGACATTTTCGTCAATGCCATATCCAACCGCATTATCATAATAATCGTGAAAATCCGTGTGTAATCTCATAAATCAGAGCAGCTTTTTCGCCTTCTTCACGACATTTTCCACCGTAAAACCGTAATCTTTGAAAACGTCTTCGCCTTTGCCGGACGCGCCGAATTTGTCAACGGTCAGGGTGTCGCCGGAAAGTCCGACGTATTTTGACCAGCCCATCGAAACTCCGGCTTCGATTGCCAGACGCGCTTTTACATTTGAAGGCAAAACGGTTTCTTTGTATTTATCGGATTGCGCGTCGAAGAAATTCCAGCACGGCATCGAGACGACGCGGGTCGGGGTTCCCGAAGCGGTTAATTTTTCGCGGGCTTCCATCGCTAAGCCGACTTCCGAGCCGGTGGCGATTAGAATTAATTGCGGGTCGGCTTTTTCGCCTTTTTTGGTTTCGGCTTCGGCTAAAATATACGCGCCTTTGTGCAAGCCTTTCGCATCAGCGAATTTTACGCGGTCGATGACGGCGA
>CAXSHW010000045.1:0-33530 GCA_964237245.1 uncultured Pyrinomonadaceae bacterium | reverse complement strand
CGTTTAGAATTTCGTTGCGAAAAAATTCAAAGACTGAGCCGCGAAAATCGTTCGAGCCGGATTTCGTTGAAAGATTGACCACGCCGCCGTTAAAACGTCCGAACTCGGCTGGCGGATTATTGATTTCGACCTTAAATTCCCGAATCGCGTCAATGATCGGGAAAAACGCGACCTGTCCCGGTTCGGGCTGGAGAACGGAAATGCCGTCAAAAAGATATTCGTTCGTGCGCGGGCGACCGCCGTTAATGCGCGGCAAACTCGCGCCTTCGGTGGTGCGCGGCGGCTGCGCGACTCCGGGTGAAAGTCCGACGAGCGATAAAAAATTGCGCCCGTTGATCGGTAAATCAACGACTTTTCGATTATCAATAACTTGTCCCAAACTGCTCGTTTCCGAACGAAGCAAAGGCGCGTCGGAATTTACCGTGACGATCTCTTCAAGTGAAATGGCTTCGAGCCGCGCGTCAATTCTGATACGTTCACCGGTGGTTAAAGTTACATTGTCGCGGACTAAATGCGTCAAACCGCTTGCCTGAAATTCAACCGAATAAATTCCGGGTTTCTGATTAGTGAAAATAAAATTTCCGTCCGCATCGGAAACAGTTTCGACGGCACGATTCGTTTGCTTTTCAGTAAGTAAGACGCGCACATTTGGAATTACCGCGCCGTTCGCGTCCGTTATTTCACCAACAAGTTCGGCTTGTCCGGCTTGCGCGAAAATCGCGGCGGTCGAAAAAGATAGAATCGTATAAGCCGAGAAACACAGCAATACGATTTTGATATATTTCAATAATACGTTTTTCAAACTAAATTTTCCTTTATTCATCCGACTTCATTCCCTGATAATCATTACTTCCGTCGCTTTAACGAGCGCGTAGGCGGTCATTCCTTTTTTCAAATCCAGACTTTGCGCCGCGTCGCTCGTGATAATCGAAGTAACTAATTGCCCGCCGATGTCGAGCGTGATTTGCGCGAGTAAGCCTTCGTATCTGGCTTCGACAATCGTCCCGAACAGCTTGTTTCGCCCACTGATTGTTGCGAGCGGCGAGCGTTTCTCGGTCTGCCGTCTGGCACTCATAATCCGTTCGATTTCGTCCGACGGAATGCGATGATGACCGCCCGCCGTCTTTACCGAACGAATTTTCCCGTTGTAAATCCACTGTTTGACGGTCGGAAAACTGACGCCGAGCATTTCGGCGGCTTCTTTAAGTTTTAATAAATTCAAGACGCATTTCTCCTTATACAAATTTAAATCACGACAATCAAAATCAATTAGTGATTGCTATACGATTTTATATGAATATGAAGGAAAATGTTTGGAGAAGAAGTAAAAAGAGGCAGGAAATTCTATGAGATTAGAATTTCAGAAATTGAACACAACAAGAAATTATTTATTTTTGAGCCATTCGTTTTGCAGTTTGGCAATCGCAATTTCCTTGTGTTTGGCTTCGACTTCAATCCACGGCGCGAAACGAAAGACTTCGGGCATCGTAAAAATCAAATCGTGATGCGCCCGATCTTGAAATTTTTCGCGTCCGTTCGAGATGTGAACGAGTTGATTTTCCGGGTTTTCCCAGGTTTCACGCGCCGCCCAAAACATTTCCGCGACCGATTCGTCGTTGTAGCTGTCGAGCTTTTCGCGGCAAATGTGATGATGCGCGTCAAAAACGAAAGGCACTTTGGCACGGTGGCAGACTTCGAGAATCTGCGCCGAACTGTAAGAAAATTCGTCGTTTTCGAGCGCGATGCGGAGACGAATTTCGTCCGGCAGTTTGCCGATTGAATCAACCAATTTATCAATCCGGTCGCCTTTGCCGCCGTGAATGTTCATCGTCGCCCGTTCCGAACGCGGCTGATTGAGCAAATCGAGAGTTTTGGCGTGCATCCGCAAAATCTTAACGCTGTTTTCGACGACCGAATCCGAATCCGAACTCAGCACGACGAATTGATCCGGGTGCATCACGATTCGCAGATCGTTCGCAATCGCTCTGTTTCCCGTCGCGCCCAAATCTTCGACGAATTGCTTTAAAACTTCCGCGCCGATTTCTTCGTCGGAAAACGGAAAAAGTCCCGAAGTCAGACGATACAGATTGATGTCGTTCGCCGCGCAAAAATCAATCGCGTTATTGATGCGAACGATATTTTCGGCGTAAATCACGCGCAGTTTTTCCCGTCGCGGCGCTTCGTCAAGCGCGAGCAAAGTCTTGCGCGTCACGGTTTTATAACGCACCGCATCAGTCGTCGTGATGCAGACCAGACCGAGATTGTTTTTGACGCATCGCGTTTCAGCTTTCATAAAATTATTTTGCCACGAACAAACACGAAAAGACACGAAAAGCGAGAGATAAGAATTTTTATCCACAGATGAACACCGATTTAGAACGGATAAAAACAGATGAGAATAATTTGGTTTGATTAGTTTTTATCTGTGTCTATCTGTGTCTATCTGTGGTTAAAATTTTTCGTGAATTTTCGTGTCTTTTCGTGGCTAATTCTCTTTACTTTTCGAGCGCGTTGAAAATAAACGGAAAAGTTCCCCAGGATTGACCGCGATGCTGCGGGCGAAAGGCGAAAAGCACGATTTTGCCTTTGCCGTAACTCGCTTCAGCCAAAGCGGTTTTGCCGTCCATATATTTTTCTCCCAAAGTCCAGCCGGATAAAAGCGAATCTTTCGCGGCGTATTTGGCGATTAAATTTACTTTGCTCGCGTCGGTGATTTCATACGCCGAACTGTTCGTAAAATATGCGGGCGTTTCTTCTTTTAAGCCTTTCGCCAAAGGATTTTTCGTATCAACTTCGAGTTTGACAACCGAACCCGGATCGTAAAATTCCGAGCGTTTCAAACCGTCTAAAGCATTTTTCATCGGCAGATTAAATCGTTTGATAACCATTTCGCAACTGTCGTCAAAGCAGATTAATTTGCCGCCGTTTTCAACATATTTCTTGAGATTTTCAACGCCTGCTTCGCCAATTCCGCCCGCAAATTCCGCCGGATAACGTTCCGCGCTCAAGCCTTTAACAATCGAGTTTTCGCTGTCGGAAGGCAAAATTATCGCGTCGTAATTTAATTTGCTGGCGCGAAAATCAGCGTCGGAAATTGATTGAAATGGAATTTGAAAAGTGTCGAAAACAAACCGCGTCCAGCCTTCGTCCATCGAACCGGTGAAACTTTTGTAAAGTCCGATTTTCGGATTTGTTTCGAGCGGATTCGGAAGTTTGGCGAACGATTCTTTATTCGGTTTCAAGTTCAAAATCTGTCGGGCTTGATTGATGTTTTCAACGGGTTTCAAAGTATTTCGATATTTCGCCAAATCCTTGATTTGCCAAAGCGCGTCCGTTTCAACGCCCATTTGCAGCGGCAAAGTCCAGCCGGCGACATCATAAGGAACTTCGGCTTCGCCGTTCGCGTTCAATCTTTCCGGGTATTTTTGCCGTTCAAAAAGGCTCAAAACATTATTTTTCTGCGCCTGATTGACGAAAACGACGAAACTGCCCAGAGGAATTTCGTGAAAATCCGTCTGATTTTGCTGGTTTGTCGCTTCGAGTTCGCGCGTCATTTGGCGAATTTCCATTCCTTGCCGCATCAAAATTTCAAGGAAGCGCGAGACGGTTTCAGCGTTCGGTTGTCCGGCGTAAACGACAAACGCCTGTGGTTCGTCCGGTTTCGCCGTTAAATTCGCTCGCGTCAAATCGTAAAAATTTTGCAGATATTCCGCGCGAAATTTCGCCGCCATATCGAGCAGAGCGCGTGAAGCAATCATTTCGATCCGGTTAATATCGCGCGGATGCCATTCGCCGCCTTCCCAAACGTCAGGGTAATTTGTCGCCGTGTTGAGCAAAGACGGCAGACCGCGCACGCCGCGATTTTTTCGCAACTGCTCCTTCGTAATCGTGATCGGCGACATCAGATCCGCGCTTGCCGCCTCAGATAAAATGCCGATTGAATTGTGAAAATAAGGCGCGGAACGAAAACCGCCGTGCCACCAGGTGTCGTAAGTCGAATTCGTCGCCACGCCGGCGATATTCGCATCTTGTAAATCAGCCGCCATTTTGTAGCCCAAAAGCCCGACCTGACGCAAAATCGAAGGCGCGATTCGCGGATTTACGGGATCGAAAAACGGCGGAATAATAAAGCGCGAAGCCGTCTGACCTTGTTGATGAATGTCATAAACGATTTCGGGGAACCATTCCTGCCAGAAAAATTTCGTGATCGCCTGCGTTTCTTTCAAATTCATCATAAACCAGTCGCGGTTGTCGTCGTGTCCGGCGTAATAATGATAAAGCTCCGGCGGCGAAGTTCCTTCGTATTTCGTTCCCAGAGTTTTCCGATACCAATCGGCGACGATCTGAATTCCGTCGGGATTCGACGACGGAATCAGCAGCAGAATCGTATTGTTGAGAATCTGCTTCGTGTCGTCGTCATTCGCCGTCGCCAATTCGTAAGCGAGATTCATTGACATTTGCGAAGCGACGATTTCGGTCGAATGAATCGAACACGAAATTGAAACAATCGTTTTGCCTTCTTTTACAGGATTAATTTGTTCGGTTTGAACTGAAACATAATTGGGATTTGCTATGGAATAATTGAGATTTTTATAATAATTCAAGTTTTTGATATTTTCCGCCGACGAAATAAAAGCGACAATCAAAGGTTTGCCGAGTGTTGATTTGCCGATTTCCTGAACTTTGACTTTATCGCTCGCCGCATCGAGTTTCTGAAAATAGCTAACGATCTGCGACCAATCGGCGATGGTTTTGTCGTCGGTCGGATGAAAACCGAGAACGTCTTTCGGACTTGGGATTTTGTTTTGCGCCTGCGTCGGAAAGGTCGAAAAAATCAGGAAAAGCGAAAAAATAAGAGTCGGAAAGAAACTTAATTTAAAGAAATGTTTCGTCATTCGGATAAACCTCAAAATAATTTACAAGCAAAATTAGAATTTCTGTCGAAAATTCTATCATAAGATGCTTGCTAAAGTTTTGAGAGCGAAAAACGAAAAACGGAAAATGCTAAGAATATATTCTTAGCACTTTCCGTTTTCCATTATTCATTTTCCGTTGCTTACGGTTTTTTCGGTGTCGGACTCGGCGTTGGTTTTGCCTGCGGTTTGTCCGGTTTGATTTCCTGGTCGTCATCCAAAATTTTCACGTCCGATTTTCCTTGTCTGTAATTGGTATATTTGACGCGCAATTTGATTTTGTAAGAAGAACCGTTGTCGAAAACCAATTCATCGTCGGAGCTTGCAAACGACGGAAACCAGTATTTGCCGTCAACGTTTTCGCGCCACGTTTCGACTATCGGAAATTTATTGTTTTTGGTTTCGGGAACGGCTTTTCCTTTCGATTTGACAATCTGTAAATCGGCGTCGTCAACCCAAACTCTGCCGGTGAAAAGACGCAATTTTGATTTTTTCGGGTCGGGAATAACTTTCGGCGTAACGTCAAAAACGTATAAATTCAATTCGTCAATTTTTTCCTTGCCGACATAATTAAAATTGTATTGCGAAACGGACGAAGGCTCTAATGCAAAAGGAGTTACGCCGCCCAAATCTTCTAAATCTTCAACCGTCACGACCGAAGTCGTCGGTATCGGAAAATATAAGATTTTTTCACTGCGAACACTGTTCTCCGTCAAATCCATCAATGAATCGCGTTGATAGACTCCGGTAACTTGTCCGCCCATTCCGAGCGTTTCAAAAGTCGCGTTGCGGTTGAAAATATAGTTGGTCAGAGCCGTGCGAAACTCACCTTCTTTTGACGTAAACGCTTTTACGATGCGGTCAATTTCCGGTTGGCTCAAATCTGTTTTGACTATATTGGAAGTTTGCGCGAAAACACTAGAAATTGGAAGACATAAAACGGACAATATAAATAATAAAATGCGAACTTTTTTCATCAATTTTTCCTCTTTATTAAAACTAAATACTAGATGCGGCGAAAATTAAAAAAGTTTGCAGAACATTTCGATTCGCGGTTGAAATTTATGATAGTTTAGTGTTTAAGGAAATTCATTTTTTCGGTTTTCAAAAATTAACGGAAGAGGGTCGAAAGACTGTCGTCCGAAATACACGATTCGGTTCAAGGGACGTTACGACAAGGAGTAGAATGGCAAATAAAACAAACACCAATAAAACAGCGAAAGACAATAAATCAGAAGATTTGAAGCAAAACAATAACAACAACGAAAAATTACGGGCAATGGAAGTCAACCGTGAAGACGGAACGAATCAGCCTTTGACGACGAATCAGGGTTTGAAAATCAGCGACAATCAAAATTCCCTGAAAGCCGGGACACGCGGCGCGACTCTGCTTGAAGACTTTATAATGCGTGAGAAAATCACGCATTTCGATCACGAACGGATTCCCGAACGAATTGTTCACGCGCGCGGCGCGGGCGCGCACGGTTATTTTGAACTGCATTCATCAATGGAAAAATATACGAAAGCCGGTTTTCTAACCGACACGAGCCGTAAAACGCCGGTTTTTGTCCGCTTTTCGACCGTTGCCGGTTTTCGCGGTTCGACGGATATGGCGCGTGACGTGCGCGGTTTTGCGGTGAAATTTTACACCGAAGAAGGCAATTATGATTTGGTCGGCAACAATATTCCGGTCTTTTTTATTCAGGACGCGATCAAATTTCCCGATTTGATTCACTCGGTCAAACCCGAACCGCACAACGAAATTCCGCAGGCGGCTTCGGCGCACGATACGTTTTGGGATTTCATTTCGTTGATGCCCGAATCAATGCATATGATTATGTGGGTGATGTCTGACCGCGCGATTCCGCGCAGTTTGCGGATGATGGAAGGTTTCGGGATTCACACTTTTCGATTTATCAATGCGGAAGGTAAATCAACTTTCGTTAAGTTTCACTGGAAACCGAAGCTCGGTGTGCATTCGGTCGCGTGGAACGAAGCGCAGAAACTGTCGGGTTTCAACGCCGATTT
The DNA here is from genome assembly GCA_964237245.1 of uncultured Pyrinomonadaceae bacterium. GTDB lineage: Bacteria > Acidobacteriota > Blastocatellia > Pyrinomonadales > Pyrinomonadaceae. The sequence goes on along the minus strand of CAXSHW010000045.1, from coordinate 26,589 downwards.
TCATCGTCAGGATTTGTGGGAAGCGATTGAAAACGGCAATTTTCCCGAATGGGAATTTGGCGTGCAGTTAGTGCCGCAGGAAGACGAACATAAATTCGATTTCGACCTTTTGGACTCGACGAAACTGATTCCCGAAGAACTCGTTCCGGTGCAGATCATCGGTAAAATGGTTTTGAATCGCAACCCCGACAATTATTTCGCGGAAACCGAACAGGTTGCGTTTTGTCCTTCGCATATCGTTCCGGGCATTGATTTTACGAACGATCCGCTGCTGCAAGGTCGTCTGCATTCTTATTTGGACACGCAGATTTCTCGCTTGGGCGGCGCGAATTTTCACGAAATTCCGATCAATCGTCCGCTCGCCGAAATGCACAACAACCAGCGCGACGGCAAGTTTCGCCACGAAATAAATCAGGGTCGCGTCGCCTATGAACCGAATTCGCTGGCGAATAATTTTCCGGCGCAGACGAAAGTGGAAAACGGCGGTTTTCACAGTTACGAAGAAAAAATTGACGCGCGAAAAATTCGCGACCGCAGCGAAAGTTTCACCGATCATTTCACGCAAGCCGCCTTGTTTTTCAACAGTCAGGCGGGTTACGAACAGCAGCATATGATTGACGCGATCAGCTTTGAACTCGGCAAAGTCGAAACAAATCATATTCGTTCGAGAATGGTTTACATTTTAAATCAAATCAACGAAAAACTCGCCAGCGGCGTGGCAGACAATCTCGGCATCGAAATCCCGTCAAAACTCGATTCGCCGATCAATCACGGCGCACCGGCGGGCGCGGATATGGCGAAATACGAATCGAAACCGCGCAAAACCGGCGGACTCGAAAAAGACTCGACGCTCAGTATGGATTCGACAGTTAAAGACACGATCAAAACCCGCCAAATCGCGTTTTTAGTTGCTGATGGTTTCAACGCTGATGATGTTAAAACAATGAAAGACGCGCTTGAAAAAGAAGGCGCGATGGCGAAAATTATCGGAATGAAATCGAAATCGGTAACGTCGGCGGACGGCAAGGAAATGAAAGTTGACCACGCGCTGCGGACGACGGCTTCGGTTTTGTGGGACGCGGTTTACATTCCCGGCGGGGGAAAAAGCGTTGACACTTTTACGGGAGAAGCTGACGCGGTTGAATTCGTCAACGAAGCGTTTCGTCATTGCAAAGCGATTGCCGCGACGGGCGAAGGCGTTAATTTTGTCAGAAACGAAACTTACGCCGGACGCGCGGAAAGCGATAAAGCCGTGATTTTAAGCGAAGACATCAGCAAAGACGCGACAAACAGTTTTATCAAAGCTGTTGCCGAACATCGAAATTGGGACAGAGAAACGGCGCGAAAAGTGCCGGCTTAAAATTATTTTTGACCTGTTTAATTTAAGGCGTGAAAAGGCGAGAAACGAGAAGTAAAAATTAAGCGCAAATCTTGATTCGCAACTTTTTGTTTCTCGCTTTTGCATTTAAAATTTAAGTTTTTATGCGCGAACTTCCAGAAGAAATCGAACAATTCCGCGATAGGAAATGGCGGCGCGAGGAGATTTTGAAAATCGAAACCGCCGGACAAGTCGAGGCGATGGTCGAAGATTTGGGTTTTTGTCTCGCGCTGACCGATTCGCGCACGAATTTGCCTTCGGTTTATATCGCCGTTTGCGGCAGGCGCGACGCTTTTTCGCCGCGAAACGTTCAAAAAGATTACGAAATGAGTCTCGCCTGGACGCTCAAAGACGAGGTGATGCGCGGCGGAAAAGTTTATTACGCGAAACTCTGCAAAGGTCGCGCAATGTTTGTCGCGCCGCGCCTGATTCCGTATTTCAACGCGATTTGGGGCGTTCCGAAAAACCGCGAAAAAAGCGTTTTGTCCGGCAGCGCGAACAAAATTTTGGAAGTTTTGCGAAAAGAATGGGAAATGGGAACGGCGGATTTGCGCCTCGAAACCGAAATTACAAGCCGCGCCAGATTAACCAAAGCTCTCGACAAACTACAGCGAACGATGAAGGTTGTGCCTCTGGAAGTTTTGTATAAACCGAGATTTACATATATCTGGACTTTAGCCGAAGCGCGTTTTCCGAAAGAATTATCGCGTAAAATTTCGCGCAAAGAAGCCGTCAAAGAACTTGCCCGCGCTTTTTTGGAGATGTGCCAAATGACATATCGAGGTGAGTTTGCCAGAGCCTTCGGCATTACGCGCAAGGAAGCCGGAATTGCCAACCACACGCTTGTCAAAGAAGGTTTCGCGGCGCGTGTTTCGACCGGAGTTTACCGGAAAAAACAGTGAAAAATTTAAAACTATTCGCTTTTAGTTTTCGCTAAATCACCGTATTGTCTTTAATTACGGCACTTTTCGGAATGATGATAATGCCTTCACGGATAAAGTAACAGCCGTTTTCGCCGTCTTCGGTTTCAACGTTGTTCTTATTTATAAGTTGCACATTGCGCCCGATGCGGACGTTTTTGTCAATAATCGCGTTTTTAATAACCGAATTTTCACCGATGCCGATGTGCGGAAAGTCGCTGCTGATATTTTCGTTTAATTCATCGAACGATTCAAAAAAATCAGAACCCATCAAGATTGAATTTTCGAGCTTCACGCCGTAATCAATGCGGCTTCGCAAGCCGATAATCGAGCGTCGGGCTTGAACGCCGTTCAAGATGCAGCCTTCGCTGACCATCGAATTGTCAATGTCGCAATCGTGAACTTTTGACGGCGGCAAATATCGGCTGCGCGTGTAAATCGGCGATTCGGCGTCGAAGAAATTAAATTTCGGCAACGGTGAAGCCAAATCGAGATTCGCGTTGTAAAATGCTCGAATCGTTCCGATGTCTTCCCAGTAATCTTTGAAAAGATGCGCCTGAACGTTGAAATTTCCAATCGCGTCGGGAATTATCTCGCCGCCGAAATCAACTTTAGCATTGTCCTGTTTGAGCAGTTCGACGAGCCGCGCGTAGTTGAAAACGTAAATTCCCATCGAAGCCAGAAACGGGCGCTTTTGGCTTTCTTCGGCGCTCAAACCGAAAAAGCGAGTTGTGTCAACGCGCATCGCTTCGAGCGCTTCGCCTTTCGGTTTTTCCTTAAATTCGACGATGCGACCTTTATCATCGGTTTTGAGTAAGCCGAAACCCGTCGCGTCTTCGGGCGTGGCGGGAATGACCGAAATCGTTACGTCCGCCTCGGTTTCAAAATGACGCGCTAGAAAATCTCTGTAATCCATCCGGTAAAGGTGGTCGCCCGAAAGAATTAAAAGCGTATCAACGCGCCAATCACGAAGATGCGGCAGCATTTGACGCACAGCATCAGCCGTGCCTTGAAACCATTCCGGGTTGTCTTTGGTTTGCTCGGCGGCGAGAACTTCGACAAAACCGGTCGAAAACGAAGAAAACCGGTAAGTGCGCGAAATATGACGGTTTAGAGACGCGGAATTATACTGCGTCAAAATAAAAATTTGCGTGATGTCCGAATTGATGCAATTTGAAATCGGCACGTCAACCAGACGATATTTTCCGCCGAGAGGAACAGCCGGTTTTGAACGCTCGCGCGTCAACGGGAAAAGGCGCGAACCCGCGCCGCCGCCGAGAATTACCGCTACCACATTTCCGTAATCAGCCATAGAATTAAAAAGAAAATTGTTCATCAATCTGTTACCGTATTCAACAGCATAGCCGTAATCGCAAGGTAATTTCAAATGTTTCGGCGTAAAAACAATCTTTTGACTTTTTATTTCGGGCGTGATACTTTTTCGTTTCATACGGGCATTGCAAAATTTGTGCGGACAAGTTTTACGACTTGCCGGAAAAATTCGTTCTTTTACAGACTAAAATACTTTAACGAAAGGGAAAGCGAGTGAAATTCTCGCACGGTCGCGCCACTGTGAGGCGAATTAAAAATTAAGAAGTTCAGAAAAAGGATTCGCGTTTTTAATTCGTAAAGTCAGGAAACCTGTCCAAAGTTTTTTAGCCGAAATCGTCTCGCGTCAAGACGTTTGGCTTAATCAGTTGCAGGTTTTCTCCTTAGCTTAATGTGTGAAAAGTCCTGTCTGATTGCCTTTTGTTTTTAACGCGAAGGCAATCAGACAGGACTTTTTATTTTGAAAGATTCCACAAGAAAACAAAAAAAACTTTTTCTCACGACACAAATTTTTGCGGCTGCTTTTTTGTCGCTCTGCGCTTTTTTCTCTGCGAATTGTAAAAATCAAAGTTTCTCCGACGCGCCGAAAATTGTTTCGATCCGCGAGATTACCGACGATTCGGGGCGGCGCGTGAAAATTCCTGAAAAAATCGAACGCGCCGTGTCTTTAGCGCCGAATTTGACGGAAATCACTTTCGCCGTCGGCGCTGGAAGCAAACTTGTCGGCGTAACGACCTTTTGCAATTATCCGGCGGAAGCGCAAAAAATCCAGAAAATCGGCGACACGCAAAATCCGAACATTGAAAATATCGTCGCCTTAAAACCGCAAATCGTTCTGGTCTCGACCGCTTCGCAGATGGAAAATTTCAGCCGAACGCTCGACGAACAAGGCATTACTGTTTTTGTTACGAATCCGAACAGCCTCGACGATATTTATAAAACCGTCAATCAATTCGGCGAGATTTTCGGTGAACAGGAAAAAGCGCGGCAAGTTGTTGACGATTTGAAAAAGCGCGTCGCCGACGTGGAGACAAAAACAAACTCAGCCGAAAAGGTGAAAGTTTTTTTGCAGATTTCCAGAGAACCGCTTTTTACAATCGGAAAAGGTTCGTTTTTAAATGATTTAATCAACCGCGCGGGCAGCGAGTCGGTTACGTCAAACGTCGAAACGGCTTACCCGAAAATCAGTAAAGAAACTGCTTTCGCGTTAAATCCAGATGCGATAATTTTGTCGGACAGCGAAGATAACCGCGAACCGAACGACGTTTTTAAAAATTCTCCGGCGATGAAAAACGGCAAGGTTTTTCGCGTCAATGCCGATATAATTTCGCGTCCGTCGCCGCGCATTGTTGACGCGCTGGAAGAAATAGCGCGCGATTTGCATCCTGAAAGTTTTCAGTGAAAGACCAAAATTCAAAACTAAAAATTCGAGGTTTGCGCTTTGGCATCGGTCTCTTAATTTTGTTGATTTTAACGATTTTCTTAGCGGCATTTTTCGGCAGCGAAAAAATTTCGTTTTTTGAATTAAACGAACAGCAGCGGACGATTTTGTTCGATATTCGTCTGCCGCGAGTTTTGCTCGGCGCGTGCGTAGGCGCGAGTCTGGCGGTCGCGGGCGCGAGTTTACAGTCTCTTCTGCGAAATCCTCTGGCTGAACCGTATTTGCTCGGCGTTTCAAACGGCGCGGCTCTGGGAACGATGTTAGCTTTTGTTTTCTTCGCGCAGTTTGAATTCGCGCGTCCGATTTTTGCTTTCGGCGGCGCGAGTCTGGCAACTTTCGTCGTTTACCAAATGGCGAAAAGCCGCGCCGGAATGAACGTCGAAAGATTGGTTTTGTCGGGCGTTATCGTAACGACATTTCTTTCGTCAATTATAGTTTTGCTGACGAGTTTGCTGGACGCGGCGAAACTTCGCAGTTTTACGTTTTGGCTGTTGGGCGATTTGTCGCAGGCAACGAAAAACGGATTTTATTTGACTTTGATTGTCGCAATCGTCGGCACAATCGTCTTGAGTTCGCAGGCGAAAGCCTTGAATTTAATGATGATCGGCGAGCGTGACGCTTTTGATTTCGGCGTCGAAATTGATCGAACGCGCGTTGTAGTTTTCGCCGCCGCGAGCGCGCTTGTCGGAACATCGGTCGCCGCGAGCGGTTCGGTCGGCTACGTCGGTTTGATTGTGCCGCATCTGGTTCGGCTGGCAATCGGCAGCGACAATCGTTTCGTCGTTCCGTTTTCGGCAATCGCCGGCGCGATTTTCGTCGTCGCGGCGGACACCATCGCGCGTGTCGCCATCGCGCCGCGCGAATTGCCCGTCGGCGCGATTACCGCTCTGATCGGAGCGCCGCTTTTTATTTATTTATTGAGAAGGAATTGAATTAACAGGGATAAAAGGGATTTTAAAATCATTCTGATTATCCCTGTTTATCCCCTTCATCCCTGTTTATTTCTTTTTGAAATGTTGGAAGCAAAGAAAATTTCAATCGGTTACGGCGAAAGCAATATCGTTAAAGATGTTTCGTTCACTTTGCGAAACGGCGAAATTTTGGCGATTCTCGGCGCGAACGGCGCGGGCAAAACGACTCTGCTCAAATCTCTGAACGCCGGTTTGCCGTCGAACAAAGGCGAGATTTTGCTCGAAGGAAAAAACTTAAAAGATTTTTCGCGCCGCGAAATCGCGCAAAAAATCGCGGTTGTCGCGCAAGAGACGGAAACGAAATTTCCCGTCACGGTTTTGGAATTTGTTTTAAGCGGAAGGTTTGCACAGGGAAACGCTTTCGGTTGGGAAACGCAAGATGATTTACAAATTGCCGAAAACGCTTTGCAGATTTGCGATTTGGCTGATTTTGAAAGTTCTCTGATGAACCGACTTTCCGGCGGCGAGCGGCAGAGAGTCGTTTTAGCCCGCGCTTTAGCAACCGAAGCGCGAATTTTGCTATTGGACGAACCGACGGCAAATCTCGATCTGGCGCATCAGGCGTTGATGTTTCGTTTGGTGCGCGAAAGATGCAAGAGTTGTAATTCGTCAGCAATCGTTATCACGCACGATTTGAATTTGGCTTCGGAATTTGCCGACGAAATTTTACTTCTGAAAAAAGGCGAAGCGGCAGCCAAAGGCAGCGCGGAAAAAGTTTTGACCGCGAAAAATTTACGCGAAGTTTTTGACGTGGAGGTTTTCCTGGACGCGAATCCGGCAACCGGAAAGCCGAGAATTACGATGAATTACGCCGGGTTTTGAAAAATTACGAATTACGAAAGCGATTGTCTTTCTTTGACTCGCAATTTTTCAAATCACCGGCAAAACAATTAACCAAAAAGCAGGGATGCAAATGGAAGTTCGGTGCGAATCCGACGCTGCCCGCGCAACCGTAAATTATTCAACATTTATCGGCATTTCAGCGATAAATGTTGAATGAAAAGTCGGGGACATTTTTCTTTTGCTTTGACAACCAATCTGCGACGGGCAGACGAGGAGATTTATGAAATCGAGATTATTTTTAAGTTTTGTTTTAATGCTGATTTTTGTAATCGGCATTTCGGCGCAAATGGGCGCGAGCGTTTCGGGACAGTTGACGGAAAACGGAAAAGTCGTTGCAAACGCGAGCGTCAGGCTTGTTCTGCAAAACGCGCAGGGCATAGAATACACAGCCGTAACCGACGCGAACGGAAATTACGGTTTTGAAAATGTCGCGGACGGCAATTATCAAATTGTTTTCGTCAACTCACAGGGAAAACAGGAGTTGCAGAGAGTTTTTATAATTCAAAAGGGAAAAGACGTAACGGCGAAAATTGTCGGCGCGAACACTAATCCGGTCGGAGAAGTTTCAGTAATAGCCACCGGAACGTTACAAAGCGAAAGCCAGATTTCAAAAACCGTCAATGTTATTGACAATCAGGAAATAAGAGACCGCAACGAATTTTCTTTAACCGACGCTTTGCGAACGATTCCGGGTTTTCGCGTCCAGCAACTCGGCGGTTTCGGCAAAACGGCAAACATCAAAACGCGCGGTTTGCGAAATCAGGATACGGCGATTTTGATTGACGGCATTCGTTTCCGCGACGCTTCTTCAATCACGGGCGACGCTTCGGCTTTTTTGAGCGATTTTACTTTTACAGACACGAATCGCGTCGAAGTTCTGCGCGGTTCGGGTTCATCGCTTTACGGCACAAACGCCATCGGCGGCGTTGTTGATGTTCAAACCGCGAAACCGGCGAACGATTTTCACGGCGGATTTTTGGGCGAAGGCGGCAGTCTCGGATTAGGACGTTTTCGCGGAAACATCTCGGACGGCAATGATAAAATCGGCTTCAATTTAGGCGTTTCGCGCACGGTTTTTACAAAAGGAATTGACGGCGAAGACGACGCGCGCAACACAAACGCGCAAGGTCGGTTTGATTACAACCCATTTTCCCGAACAAACATTTCGGGACGTTTTTACGTTTCCGACGCTTACGTTCGGCTCAATTCAAGCCCTGACACAATCGGAAATTTGCCCGCTTCCGCGCAAATAATCAACGCCGTTCCGCTTTCCCGCTCGGAGTTGAAAAGATTTGAAAACGGCGCGACCACGCTGAATTTCGGAAGCGCGAATTTTATTCCCGACGCGAACGACCCGGACAATTTTCAAAAATCGAAATTCTACGACGGACAGCTTTTTTTAACACAAGTCATCAACGACCGTCTGGTTTTTCAAAGTTCTTATCAAGCGTTAAAAACGAGCCGCAAAAACACGAACGGCGTTTTGGGAACGGGTTTTCAACCGTTCGGCGGCGACGAAACCGGTCTTTTTGAAGGACTGATTCATACCTTCAACAGTCATTTTAATTACACGCCCGTTTCAAATAACGAACTGACTTTCGGCTACGAATACGAATGGGAAAAATTCGGCAACGAAGGTTTTTCAGCCGATGTTACAAACAATTTTTCGACTCGCGCTCGCCAGAAAAGCAACACATTTTACGCGCAGGATTTATCGAGTTTTTTCAGTCGCCGCTTGCAGATTGCGGGCGGGTTTCGCGCGCAGTTTTTTAATTTGGAAACGCCCGATTTCAGTTCGTCCAATTTTCCGACGAGATTTGCAAATACGAATTCGCCGCCCGCCGCTTACACGGGCGACGGCTCGATTTCGTATTTTTTTGAAAAATCTAAAACGAAACTTCGCGCGCACGTCGGCAACGGCTATCGCGTTCCGTCGCTTTACGAACGTTTCGGCACATATTTCTTTTCCAACGCTTTTACAGGCTTGGGCAATCCCGACTTAAAACCTGAGCGCAGCCTTGCTTTTGACGGCGGCGTTGACCAATCGGCATTTGGCAATCGCGCCAAATTTTCCGCCGCTTATTTCTACACAACACTGCGCGATGTCATTACTTATCGCCCGACGGACGCTTTCGGCGCGGCAGTTTATTTCAATTTAAAAGGCGGAATTTCGCGTGGCGCGGAGTTCAGCGCGACAATCAAAGCGACTGATTCAACCGACATTTTCGCCTCTTATACTTTCACCAACAGCGATCAGGTAATTTATACGAACAACAGCAATTTGCCCACGCCGAACGCTCTGGCGACGCGCTCTGACAAATCCTACGGCATTCCCGACCATCAATTTACGCTGGTTGCAACCGAGAGATTTAAACGCCTGACGCTGAACTTCGATTTTCTGGCGACGAGTTCTTACTTAGCGCCGATTTTCAGCAACACGATTTTCGAGTCGCGCATTTACCGTTTTCGAGGAGCGCGAAAAGCCGACTTTACGGCGAGTTACGATATTCCGACGAGCAAAGATAAATTGCGGTTTCGCCTTTTCGGAACAGTCGAAAATTTGTTTGATTACGACTATTTTGAAAACGGTTTTCGCACGGCGGGCAGAACAGCTCGCGGCGGTTTGAGCGTTGCTTTTTAATCGAGTAGGAAATCAGGGTTTTGTCACCGCAGAGGCGCAGAGTTTTCGCAGAGATTCGCAGAGCGAAAGGGAAAAAGACGAAAATCGCTCTGCGAATCTTTGCGCTCACTCGGCGTCTCTGCGGTGAAATCTTTTTCTATTTTGAATTCACAGACAAGTTAAATTTCCAAGAACGATTTTTTGTTCCAAAAATCACAAAAACAAAATTTCGGCAATTTCTCTGGCTTCGAGCGTTTCGTCTTTCGGCACGAAAACCAGAACGTTGGCGCGGGAAAACTGAATGAAATTTGAAGAACTGCCGAAGTGCAGCGATTTGACGACGAGTTTTCCCTGTTCATTTGTCTCGACAAAAGCGGGCAAAAAAGAATCGCGTCCTTTCGCGCCTTTTATTTTGTCTGACAAAACCGCAAAACCCGTTCGCGGCTCGCAATTTTTCGCGCCTTGAATTTGCAAAATCGCTCGTCCGACAAACAAATGAAAAGTGACAGCAACCGAAACCGGATTTCCCGGAAGTCCGAAGACGAGCGCGTCGTTTAACTTGGCAAAAACCGTCGGCTTTCCCGGACGAAGCGCGACTCGTTCAAAAAAAATCTTCGCGCCAAGATCGCGCAAAGCCGGTTTCGTGAAATCGTAATCGCCGACTGAAACGCCGCCGGAAATGACTAAAACGTCGCAGGATTTTACCGCTTTTTCGATTTCGGATTTCAAATTTTCGATTTCATCTCTGACAATCGGCAAAATTTCAGCTTTCGCGCCGAATTTTTCCGCCAAAACTTTTATCGCCCACGAATTTGAGTTGCGAATCTGATCTTTTCGCGGCTTTTCATTTACGCCGACGATTTCGCTTCCCGTCGCTAAAATCTTTACTTTCGGCTTTTTAAAAACCTTCGCTTTTTCGTAACCGAAAGCGGCAAGCGGCGCAATCATAATTTCCGAAACAATCTCGCCTCGTCCGAAAATCCGTGCGCCTTTTTTAATTTCTTCGCCGCGCTTCATAACATTTTGTTTTTCTTTGACCGATTCTAAAATTGCGATGAAATCCGCGCTTTCTTCGGTCAGCTCAACTTTTTGCACCGCGTCCGCGCCGTCCGGCAGTCGCGCGCCGGTCATAATTCTGACCGCTTCTCCGTCGTTTAATTTTCCGTCGAAACCTTTTCCCGCCGCCGATTCGCCGACGATTTTTAGTTTTACCGGATTTTCCCGACTCGCTGCTTCGACATCTTTTCTTCTAACCGCGAAACCGTCCATCTGCGAACGGTCAAACGGCGGCAAATCCATATCCGCGAAAACTTCTTCGGCTAAAATTCGCCCGCAAATTTCATTTAATTTAACTTTTTCAGTCGAAAGCGTTTCGACTTGTTGTTCAATTATTTTTACGGCTTCAGAGATTAAAATCATAATAATTTCAGCCTGCGGATTAAAACGAATAACACGTTAATTTATCTTTGGAATTATTTTCAAAACGTGCAAATTTGATTGAAAATGCTAGAATGTTTCAAGTTAAAAATCTTATCCGAATAATTTATCGAAAGGAAGTAGAAACTGTGATTGATTTTGAATTGACCGAAGAACAAGTGGCTTTACAGCAGACTGTTAAAGAATTTTGCGCGGGCGAGGTCGCGCCGTATATCAAAGAATGGGACGAAAAACAGCATTTTGAAAAATCCGTTTTTACTAAAATGGGCGAACTCGGACTGCTCGGCGTGTGTATTCCCGAACAATACGGCGGCGCGGGTTTCGACTATATTTCGCTCGGATTGGTCTGCGAAGAATTGGAGGCGTGCGATACTTTTCTGCGCGTCGCAATGAGCGTTCACGTCGGGTTAAACTCCTTAAGCCTTTTGAGTTGGGGAACCGAAGAACAGAAACAAAAATATCTCGTGCCGCAGGCAAAAGGCGAAAAGCTCGCCACTTTCGGTTTGACCGAACCGAACGCCGGATCGGACGTGATCGGAATGCGTTCAAATGCGAAACGCGACGGCGGCGACTGGATTTTGAACGGCGAAAAAATGTGGATTTCGCTGGGCAATACAGCCGATAATTTTTTGTTTTTCTGCTGGACGGACGAAGAAAAACGCAAAAACCGCGATCATTCGGGAATGAGCTGTTTTATCGTCGAACGCGAAATGCAGGGATTTTCGTCGGGAAGTCTGCACAACAAAATGGGCATTCGCGCGGGCGACACCGGATATTTTACTTTGCAGGACGTTCGCGTGTCCCAAGAAAATATGCTCGGCAAAGAAGGCGAAGGTTTTAAGATTGCGATGTTTTCGCTCGAAAACGGACGTTATACGGTCGCTTCGGGCGCGACGGGCGTGATTCGCGCCGCGCGTGACGCTTCGGTCGCCTACGCCAACACGCGCGAAGTTCAGGGACAGACGATTGCGAATTTCCAGCTCGTCAAACAAAAAATCGCCGAAATGGAAGCCGATTACGAAATGACGCGTCTTTTATGTCTGAAATGCGGATTTTTGAAAAACGAAGGCAAACCTTCGGCAAAAGCCGCGTCTTTAGCGAAATGGCAGGCGACGACGCGCTCTGAAAAAGCCGCTTCGATGGCGATTGAAGTTCACGGCGCGAACGGTTACACCAACGATTATCCGGTCGAGCGTTATCTGCGAAACTGCAAAGCCGCGATTATCTACGAAGGAACGCGCGACATCCATACCTTAATGCAGGCAGATTGGGCTTTAGGATTGAAAAGAGAAAAACAGGCGCGAGTCGTTTTGCCCGCTTACAAACCGGCGGACGCGAAAGCGGCGGGTTAAACTGGAGTTCAACTAAAAAATTTAAAAAGGACGAGAGAAAATCTCGTCCTTTTCGTTTTAATTTGAGTTCAAAAGTCGAATAACTCTTTCAATTGGAATTATTTAGCGGAGTTAGAATTCGGCGCGGATTGCGGAATGTTTTGCAGCGAAAGACTGTCTTCGGGCGAAGCGAATTTCCATTCACCGTTTTCCCGCACGAATTTTATCGGTGTCCAAACGCCCAAACTTCCGCCTTTTATTTCGGCTGTCGCTGCGTCGCCTGAGATTTTTTCGTTGCGGACTTCGCGTTTTTCGTCGGTCGGGTCTTCGGCTTCGCTCAAAGAAGCAAGCCAAGTTTTCTTATCCGATTTGCCTTCATTTTCCCAGTATTTCAGAGCCGACTGCGACAGATATTTTTTCGCGCCCGCTTCGTCTTTTTTATTTAACGCTTCATAAAAATCATTTACCATCGGCGTAAAAGTCGGCGCGTTGTTGGTCGTCGCCGCTTCCGGCGCTTTGGTCGGCGCCAACGGATTGTTGTTTTCATTTGCGACAATAGCGACGTTCGCATTTGTTGTTTTTGCGCCGTTGACGTTAGCTGGCGTTTCGGTTGTCCCGCAAGCGAGGAAAAATGTTGAAAGAATTAAAATTGTAAAAATATAAAAGTTTTGAAAACGCATCGAAAATCTCCTAAAGTATTAAACTATTTTGAAAATAAAAGAGTATAAATCATTCGACGAAAATGGACAAAACTTACCGAATTGAATTAAGTCGCGTTTTTCTTCTCGCGGATTTACCCGAACCGCTGACCAGAGCAAGCGAGCATTTGCAAATTTTCGATAATTACATTGAAAACACGCGCCTTCGGCTGCGTTCGATTCGCGCGCCGAAAACTAAAGAATGGATTTGGATTTTGCAGCAGCAAACGCAAAAGCGCGAAAATGATTTTTCCGTTTGGGAAATTTCGGAAATTCATTTGAACGAAGCTGAACATCGTGCGTTTGAACAGTTTGAAGGCAGAGAAGTGCGAAAAAACGAGCGTGTCGAAACCTGCGAATTGCGGTTTAATCGCTATTCGTTTGAAGCGAATGGCAAAACTTTTGAAATTGATTTTTACTTGAATCCGTTGTGGGGTTTAATTACGACGAAAGTTTTTTTTCAAACGGAAGACGAAATGAAAACGTTTGCCGCGCCTGATTTTTTCTTAACGGAAATCACGCAAAACGAAAATTTTCTCGGCAGAAACTTAGTCGGAAAAACTTTCGCCGATATTCAGGCGAAGTGGTAAATGGTAAGTGCTAAGTGGTAAATGCTAAGCGGTAAGTGAAAATTTGTTCTTAACTTATAACTTACCACTTACCACTTACCACTTATTTCGTTCTCGGAATATAAGGCACGCATTTGTCCATCGAAGCGTTGATTTGCAGGTAAATTTGCGTTTCGCGCGGAATCAGCGTTTTCCAATTCGCGCCGCCGCGCTTTATGTAACCGGCTAATTTCGCCGGATTTGAATTGTATCCAGCCGACATTAGTTCCGCAGGCGTCGCAATGCCGTTTTGAATTGCCTCGCTAATCGTGTCGTTTGAAATCAGATCATTCCAAGTCATCTGCATATAAAGCAGCATAGCTTTCGCGGCGTTCGCGTGATTTCGCATTCCTTCGATAAAATCAGGCATCAAACCGACGCTGTAATAACGCGAGCGAATGATGTTGTAAGTCGAGGGAATCATCTGCACCATTCCGCCCGCGCCCGCCGAACTAACCGAATAACGGTAAGTCTGACCTTCGTTCAGAGCATAAAGCGCATAGACTTCGTTGAAAAGCGTGGGATTATATTCGTTCCAAAAACGCTGGTGGTCAATGTGTTCGACGATGCTCAACCTTTCCGCCATATCCGCGACTTGCGACGAAATAATAATTCCTTTTTTCTGCAAATTCTCGCGCGCTAAATCGAGCGTGTTTCGCATATAAATGCGACCCGCGCTGACGACTTCCGGCGTAACGATTCCGGGATGCGTCGAAACATAATAAGCCGTTTCCGTTAAACTTCCGTTTTTTTCAATCGGATACTGCACGAGCAACGGCAGATGCGCTCGATTTTCTCCGTCAATAATCATTATCGGCGTGTTCACGCCGTTTGCGCGGACAATGCGAACCGTCACGGGTTTAGCATTTTCGGTTGTCGTCTGAATTTCTCCGTCGCGCGAAAGAAAAGAATCTTTCGACATCACGATATAATCAACCTGTGAAGTTTTATAATCGTAAAACGCAATTTTGACCGTTTCGGTAGTCAGAAAACTGTCGGTCATCGCAGTTTGAACCGGACGCGCCGCCATTTGACGTTTCGCTTCGGCGATTTTGCTTTTGATTTGCCCGAAACTCAGAGGCTTGTAAAAAGTCGGCGAAATTGTCGAAGCTGTCGGCTGACTGTTTGTATAACTGTTAATAATCGGAGTTTGAAGCGGCGCGATTGGCTTCGGCGACGGAGTTCGATACGGAGTCGGCGAAGGCATAGTATTAGTTACGACAACAACTTTTAAAGGCGTCGGCGAAATTGTCGGCTGTGTTTCTACAACACGGTTTCTGGTCGGCGACGGCGTGATAGACTGAGAAAATGCGACGGTTGACAAAAAAACAAAGAAAATAATTCCGATTAAAACTTTTGATTTCATAATGTTTCGATTTGGAGAATTGAAACTGCGAGCGAGATTATTCGGCAGAATCTCTGACCTGAATGCGCGAATCAGGAAATTCGCACTTATAAAGATTCGCTCAAATGCCGAAAGGTTGTCAAATCTCTTGAGAATAATTTATGGTTTCCACAAATCCGGCTTATAGAGAATTGAATTTGTGATAGCGACAGTTTTTCGGTATAAATGAAATTTCTTTCTGGCGGGCGAAAATTTATGAAAAAACTTTTTGGAACAGACGGAATGCGCGGCGAAGCGGGCGCATTTCCACTCGACGCGCAAACCGTTGAAACGGTCGGCAATTCTCTAGCCAGACAATTCGGAGAAAAACTCGGACGACAACCGCGATTCGTTACCGGACGCGACACGCGCGAATCAGGCGTGTGGATCGAACAAGCATTTTGCAAAGGCGTGAGCGCGGCGGGCGCGGAATGCGAATCGGCGGAAATTATCACGACGCCGGGCATCGCTTTTCTGACTAAAAAACTCGATTTTGACGCGGGAATCGTCATCAGCGCGTCGCATAATCCGTTTGAAGACAACGGCATCAAAATTTTTTCGCCCGACGGGAAAAAGATTGACGAAGCAACCGAGAGGGAAATCGAAAAAGATATTTTTCAAAGTCCAAATTTCAACACTCAAAGCTCGAACTCCGATTCGTTTCAGCAAGCGGATTTGACTCCGCAACTGCGCAGGCGAATTGAGATGCTGCAAATGACGCCGCCGGAACTCGGCAGTTTCATTCGGCGGGAAACGACATTTATTGAAAATAAAGCCGTTGAAATGCAAAATGAGTATTTGGATTATTTGGCGGAAAAGTTTAAAACGCTCGATTTGGCGTGTCTTAAAATAGTGATTGATTGCGCTAACGGCGCGTCGTCAAATCTCGCGCCGCCGCTTTTTCAAAAATTCGGCGCGGAAACCGTAATTATCAACAACACGCCCGACGGTAAAAATATCAATGAAAATTGCGGCTCGCTTCATCTGGAAAATCTGCAAAAAAAGGTTTTGGAGGAAAAAGCTGATTTCGGTGTCGCGTTTGACGGCGACGCCGACCGTTCGCTGTTTGTTGACGAGCAAGGAAATTTGGTTGACGGCGACGCGGTGCTTTGGATTATGGCAAATCATTTGCAGGAACACGGAAAGCTCGACAATCAAACAATCGTCGCTACCGTAATGAGCAACGTCGGTCTGGAAATCGCGCTCGCATCAAAAAATATCCAACTTCTCAGAACCGCAGTCGGCGACAAATACGTTTTGCAGTCGCTTCTTGAAACACATTCCGCAATCGGCGGCGAACAGTCGGGACACATTATTTTTCCGTTTCACAGTCTGGTCGGCGACGGAATGCTGACGACGCTTTTTCTGCTCGAAGCGATGACGGAAAAAGGAAAGAGTTTATCCGAAATGACCGCCGGTTTTACAAAGTTTCCGCAAATTTTAGTCAACATTAAGGTGCGCGAAAAACAGCCTTTTGAATCAGTTCCGGCGATTGCCGAAGCCGCCGCCGAACTTGAAACGGAACTCGGCGCGAAAGGTCGTCTGCTGCTTCGTTATTCGGGAACGGAAAATCTGGCGCGGGTAATGATCGAAGGCGAAAATCAAGCGGAAATCGAAACGCAGGCAAATGCTCTGGCGGAGGTTATTAGAAAAAGTTTAGGTTAAAAGCGGTAAAAGTTTTTTTAAGTTAAAAGAGAATTGTTTCACTTGCCAAACCAAACCGGATAATTGTATATTTGAAAAACCGAAACGTGAGGCAATGCCTCCGTTTCCAGTGGTTGCTGGGGTGAGGACAGTAACCATGAATTGGCAGGTGCGGTACACTTCCACGTTGCTTCGCCTGCTCTAATTTTTTTAACTTGCTATTCTTTCCTTTTGCAGGTTTTAACCGTTTCCCTTCAAAATAATTCTTCTAAATCTTTTTTCAACTCGTAACTTTCTAAAGTTTACGCTTTTCTTTACATTGTGTGATAAAAGTAAATTATGGAAAAAGTCTCCGTCCGACTCGAGCAAAATCCGCATCAATACGACATCCGAATCGGACACGATTTGCTGGGAAACTGCGGCGATTGGGCAAAAAGCTGTCTTACGACGCAAACAAAAAAAGTCGCAATTATCTCAAATCCGAAAGTCTTTCGTTTGTATGGCGAAGTGGTTAAAAAAAATCTTGAAAAATCAGAATTTGAAGTTGAAGTTTTTTTAATGGGCGACGGCGAAAGATTTAAAAATTTTCACGTTTTTGAAAAGGCTTTAACGTTTTTCAGTAAAAAAAATCTGAGAAGAACCGATGCCGTTCTCGCGCTCGGCGGCGGCGTTGTCGGCGATTTGGCTGGTTTTGCGACGGCGGCTTTTTTGCGTGGCGTCGCTTTTCTGCAAATTCCGACGACGTTTCTTTCAATGATTGATTCTTCAGTCGGCGGAAAGACGGCGGTCAATACAATTTTCGGCAAAAATCTAATCGGCGCTTTTCATCAACCGAACGGCGTTTTGATTGATGTCGGCACTTTACAAACTCTGCCGACCAGAGAATTAACCGCCGGATTTTGCGAAGCAGTCAAACAAGCGGCGATTTCGAGCGAGAAATTGTTTGATCAAACTTCCGGTTTTTTAGAAAATTATTCGCCGAAGCGATTCAAAAATTACTTTGAAAACAAAAATTTCCTCTTCGAACTCGAAATGCTCGTTGCCTCGCAAGTCGCATTTAAAGCGCAAATTGTAATGCAGGACGAACGCGAAAGCGCAGTAAGAGTTGATGCTAAATCGCGCAAAATCTTAAACTTCGGACATACTTTCGCTCACGCGCTCGAAAAAATTACCGACTACAAAAGATTCAAACACGGCGAAGCCGTCGGCTACGGAATTTTATTTGCCGCCGAGTTGTCAAAAACGCTTGCTATTTTTGATGAAAATAAATTAAAATTGTTGAACGATGTTGTGCATCGAACGGGGAATCTACCTCGATTAAGCGGCATCAATTCAGAAGAGGTTTTTGAAGCCTTCGCTTTTGACAAAAAACAAATCGGCAAATCGCTGCAATGGATTTTGCTCGAAGACATCGGCAAACCTCTCATCCGCCTGGACATTTCAATCTCAACCGTTAAAAAAGCACTCGAAGAATTTTTAAGAAAATAAAACTGCTCTATCGAATTTTTTATTAGAGAGGTTTTTCAAGATGAGTAATTTTACAAAAAATCAAACATCCGAACGCGGCGGCGCGGGCTTCAAGTTGGTAATGGTTTTATTAACTTTATTTTTGCTGCTGCACGCCGGTTACAACTACATACCGGTAGCCTATGAAGGCGAAAATTTCAAACAGGAAATGCAGACGGCGATCATTCAGGGCGTTTCGATGCCGGGCAGCAATCTGACGGCGGTTGATGTTGTTAAAAATAAATTGCAGAGAGCCGCAGTCAATAATGATCTTCCGGTTAATGCTTTCATTGAAGTAAAACCGTTTAATAATATCATTCGCGCGCGCGTCAGCTACAGCAAAATGGTAAATATGCTGCCTTTCGGACTTTACAAATACAATTATCAGTTTGATAATACCGTGACGCCAACCGGATTTTTATTTAAGGACGATGTAAAAATCGCGCAGCAATAGCGATAATTTATATAGTTACGGCTGAAACTCGCCGGGTTCTGAGCGATTGCAGTTGCACTAATCCGGCGGGCGCGTCCGCCAGCCAGGTTGTCGGACAGACGCCGCAAGTCGTGCATTTTTCCACCGCCGGACACGGTTTTGAGGAAAGCGCCGCTTGAGATTTTTCGTGTTCCGTTCGCAAAAATTCAAACGACAAACCCGAATCTACAATTGACCAGGGTAGAAATTCGTCGTAACTGCGATTTCTCGAAGTGTGAAACGCCGCGTCAATTCCGGTTTCGCGCAGAGCGTCATTCAAATTTCCTTTCAAACGCGCCGCTGCTTCGATAACTTTTCCAATCGTTCTATCACCCGAAGAAAACAAGGCTTGCTCGTGAGCGATTCGTGCCGACATCGCGCGGACTTCGACATTCGGAATCCGTGCCAGATTTTTGGAAACCCATTTCAGACGAGTTTTCAATTCCTTTTCATCGCACACCGCGTCCCATTGGAAAGGCGTATTCGGCTTCGGAACTAAACCGTTCAAAGACGGAATAATTTTTCCCGCACGTCCGAAGCGTTTTCCGGCGACGAGCATTCGATCTTTGATGCGTTCGACCAGCACAATCATTTCTTCTAAATCTTCATAAGTTTCCGTCGGCAAACCGACCATCAGATAAAGTTTGACAGTCAGCATTCCACGATCAAAAACCGCGCCGCAGATGTCAACGATTTCGTCGTTCGTCAGATTTTTATTGATGACGCGCCGCAGTCTGTCCGAACCGGTTTCCGGCGCGACGGCGATTTGCTGATCGTTTGACTCGACAAGCGCGTCCAATAATTCTTCGGAAATCTGGTCTAATCTCAGAGACGAAACCGAGATGCGATATTCCATTTTTCGGAGTTCGCTTAAAATCGTGGAAATTTCCGGGTGATCGCAGACAGCGGTTGAAACGAGTCCGATTTTGTTTGTTTTCCCTCGCCATTCACTTGCCTTAGCCAAAATATCTCTGGCAGGAACGACGCGCGGCGGATAATAATTGTAACCAGCCCAGCAGAAACGGCAGCCTTGCGAACAGCCGCGCGAGATTTCGATTAAAAGTCGGTCGCCCATTTCGGCTTTCGGCGACCAGACGGCGGTCGAAGGCGCGAAAGTGTCTTGATTCATCAGAAATTCGACGACTTCGGTTTCGCCTCGTTTAATAGCGCGACGCAGAGTTCCTTCTTTCGGATTAGCGGCGGCTAAAGCGCGTCCGACTCTTTTGGGAACTCCGATTTCCTTCGGCACATAATCGAAAACCGTTTTGTCTTCATTGTAAATTACGTCATACAAAGACGGCACATAAAAGCCGCGTCCGATTCTGGCTAAACTCAGGAGAATTTCGTCTTTCGTTTCATTTTCGACAATCGCGTCAACAAGTTGAAACGCTAAAATCTCGCCTTCGCCGACGGCAATCACGTCGGTAAAATCGGCAATCGGTTCGGGATTCAAAAACGAAGCCGCGCCGCCCATCACGACGAGCGGATGAAAATGATTTCTGTCCTTCGACCAAACCGGAATCTGCGACATTTGCAGCATTCGCGCCATATTCAGATAATCGGTTTCAAACGAAATTGAAAACGCGACGACATCGAAATTCTTGACAGGCGTTTGAGTTTCAAGCGATAAAAGCGGCGTGCGCGATTTTTCGTATTCGCGCATCTCAAAATCGTCCGGCAAAAATACTCGCTCGCAGGAAACTTCGGGGATTTTGTTGAAAAGCTCATACATTGTGTGCAGTCCGAGATTCGCCATTCCGACCGAATGCGTGTTCGGATAACACAGCGCGATGCGCAGAGACGCGCCGTGCTTAACAATCACGCCTTCCTCGCCTGCAAGTTTGTTTTTGTAGCTTTCTACGATTTTTTTACTCATTCTAAATCAGATTTTTTGTGCGCGCTCTAATAAAATAAGATCAATTATCCAAATGATCTTCGACTTCCTTGGCGAGCAGATTTTCGTGTTTGATGCCGACTCGCAAACGCCTGTAAACGCTCATCCATTGATTTGCCGCCCAGGGAATTGCGAAAAAAGCTAAAACATAACCGCGCCAGTCGTCGAGTAAAAGATGAAATCCGGTTAAAATTAAAATTAAAATTGTCACCCAATGGCTAAAGCAGTATTCGCAAGTGAAAACGTAGAAAAATTTTCGCTGCGGCAAACTTTCGCATTGCCCTTTTTTATCGTCACAAAAATCGCGCCATTCGCGGAAAATTTCTTCCTGCGTCACCGTCCACGCAATCGAAGCGACGATCATCGAAAGAATTGCGAGCCAGAAAATTTGTTCTGATATAAACATTTTCTTTTCAAAAAGACGTGCGATTTGCGATTGGAGAAATCAATCGCAAATCGCACTCTGAAATCAAAAATCGAAAAATTCTTAACTTTGTTTGCCTTCCAAAAACGCCTTCAAACGGCGCGAGCGCGACGGATGACGCAGTTTTCTCAAGGCTTTGGCTTCGATTTGGCGAATACGTTCGCGCGTCACGGCGAAATGCTGTCCGACTTCTTCGAGCGTGTGTTCCGAGCCGGTATTTCCCAAACCGAAACGCATTTTGATGACCTTTTCCTCGCGCGGCGTCAGCGTGGCGAGAACTTCATCGGTGATTTCACGAAGATTTGAAAAAGTTACCGATTCCGCCGGATTCAAAATGGATTTGTCTTCGATAAAATCGCCGAGATGCGAATCTTCTTCTTCGCCAATCGGCGTTTCGAGCGAAATCGGCTCCTGCGCGATTTTCAAAACTTTGCGGACTTTTGAAACCGGAATATCCATTTTCTTGGCGATTTCTTCCGAAGTCGGCTCGCGTCCGAGTTCCTGAACCAGCGAACGCGACGTGCGAATCAGCTTGTTGATCGTCTCGATCATATGAACCGGAATACGAATTGTTCTCGCTTGGTCGGCAATCGCGCGTGTAATCGCCTGACGAATCCACCAAGTTGCATAAGTCGAAAATTTGTAGCCGCGCCGCCACTCGAATTTGTCAACGGCTTTCATCAAACCGATATTGCCTTCCTGAATCAAATCGAGAAACTGCAAGCCGCGATTCGTATATTTTTTCGCAATCGAAACGACGAGGCGCAAATTCGCTTCGACAAGTTCTCTTTTCGCTTGATTGGTCGCCTGCTCGCCGATTAAAATCGTCTGCAAAGAACGTTTGATTTCAACCGTCGTCAGATAATATCTTTCTTCGATGTCGGCTAATTTCTTGCGCGATTCGGTGATTTTTCTGTTTAATTCCTTTTTGTCTTCGGAAGAAACTTTTTCTTCGAGCTTTTCCTCCGCCCGATTAATGTCGCGCTCGGCTTTTCTGATTTCGTCCGAAACTTTGCGAATCGAACCGATAAGCCGCTGCATCGCACGCTCGGTCAAATTCAAATTTTTTATTTCTTGTGAAACTTCCAGACGAAGCCGCGCCATCTGGCGTTTCAGCGCCAGCAATTTTTTGCTCGATTTGCCTTTTGCTTTCTTTTGCTCGTTGCGCAAAGTTTCCAGCAGCTTAATAGCTTTTTTGTAATTGCCGCGAATGTTTTCGATGCCTTCGAGCGTCCAGCGCAAGTATTCGTCAACTTTATCTTCTTCGCCCGAAAGTTCGGCTTGCTCTGAAAAATTGACGGTTTCACGGATGTATCCTTTGCCGTTTTGCAAATCTTCGCCCATTTGCAAAAGTCTCTCAACGGCAATCGGCGAGCGCGAAATCGCTTTTCGGGTTTT
Source organism: uncultured Pyrinomonadaceae bacterium (assembly GCA_964237245.1). Taxonomy (GTDB): domain Bacteria; phylum Acidobacteriota; class Blastocatellia; order Pyrinomonadales; family Pyrinomonadaceae. Next base: position 4,291 of record CAXSHW010000045.1, on the reverse strand, counting down.
TATTTGCCCGCGTTCGATGCGTTGGGCAATCGTTACTTCGCCCTGTCTGGTTAAAAGCGGGACAATGCCCATCTCGCGCAGGTAAAGCCGCACCGGATCGTTCGATTTATCGAGCGTTCCTGCTGATAAGTCTAAATCTAAATCGTCTTCGTCAACGTTTTCATCGTCGTCGAGCGCGAGACTCGCAGCTTGTTCGAGCAGTTGCGCGTCCGTGTCGGCGACCGAAATATTCGCGCCTTCGAGTCTGGTCAAAACGTCTTCGATGTCGTCTGGCGACATCATTTTATTCGGAATCTCGCGGTTCAGCTCGTCAAAGCTCAGGAATTTCTTACGTCTGCCGAGCGCCACCAGGCGATCCATTAAATCTTCTTTTTCGTCGTAGTCTGCCATAATTTATAAATAGAGTTCGATTGTATAATTACTTGAATCGTTGTTTGTAAAATAATTCTTAACGCTCTGTATGTAAAAAAGTTCCCCGCGCTCAAAGGCGCGTCGGAACGTTACGCGAAATTTTAACTAATTCCAAACACGAAATCTGTCATTATAATTTATAAAACGTAAATTATCCACAATCGAACCGGAAAAGATTAGATGCACAATTATGTCAGGGAATTGCCGGTTAAATTTACGCGATTTTGTTTTCCAGAGAATGTTTGAGTCGTGCCAGATTGATTTGTTCAACAACAAGGCTGTCGCGCAGTTTGATGTCGCCGTTTTGTTCGGCGAAAACCATCTCCTGACTGATTTCCAGAATGCGCCGCGAAATCGCCATCGAACGCAGCGCGATGACGCAGCCTTCGGCTTCGCGCAGAACTTCGTCAATCGCGTCGTCTTTTTCGCGTCCCGCTTCCGACATCATCAAAACCGGCACAAAATCACTCGCCGCCGCATCATCCGCGACGAGTTCGAGCAGGTTTTCGCCCGTAATGGGCGAGCCGATTTCTTTTAACGCGAGCAAAGCGCGAAAAATTTCGGCGGTTGCCAGCGTTTCATAATCGGTTTCTTCGATTTGCGGCAGAATCACGGCGCGCAATTCTTCGTCGTAAATCAGCAGTTCCAAAAGACACTGTTCGGCAACCGTCATTCTGGCTTGCGTCGCGCGGGCAACTTGCTGTTTGACGGTTTGCGCTTCAAATTTCGTGCCGAGCTTGACGGTTTTCCATAAATCGCGCTTCAAAATCGCGTCGTCAACGCGCAGAAAACTCATCGTCTGATCGAAAGCATCACGTTTCTGAATCGGATTTTTGATCGCCGACAAAACCGGCATCAAATCTTCAATCGCTTCGGCTTTTTCCTTCGGCGAAGCCAGATTTCTCTCGCGTTCGAGGTTTTCCAGAACAAACTGCAAAAACGGAAAAGCGTGTCCGCGCAAATTGTTATAGCTTTCCGCGCCGTTCGCTTTCAGAAAATCATCCGGGTCTTGACTATCGGGCAACACAAGGACTTTCGTTTCAAAATCGTCTTTGACAAGCGTTTCAATCGCCCGCCGCGCCGCCTTTACGCCCGCTTTGTCGCCGTCGTAATTGATGACGACGCGCTTGGTAAATCTGCCCAAAAGTTTTGATTGTTCAGGCGTAAAAGCCGTTCCCAAACTCGCCGCGACGTTTTTAATTCCGTATTGATAAAGCGCGATCAAATCCAAATAACCTTCGACTAAAATCGCAAATTTCTTCTGCCGAATTTCCTCTTTCGACTGAAAAAGTCCGTATAAATGCTCGCCCTTGACATACGCCGGAGTTTCGGGCGAATTCAGATATTTCGGCTCGCCCGTCGCCAAAATTCTCGCGCCGAACGCGACCGGATTGCCTTTGACATCCAAAACCGGAAACATAATTCGCCCGCGAAAACGGTCGTAAACGCGCTTTTTTTCTTCGTTGATCGAAACAAGTCCCGAAACTTCGATCAATTTTTCGTCCGCGCCTTTTTCCTTCAACAGCGACATCACCGCGTCCCAACTGTCGGGCGCGAAACCGATATGAAACGCCGCCTGCGTTTCCGGCGAAATCTCGCGTTTTTCCAGATATTCCCGCGCCGCCCGCGCGTGAGCGTTATTTTCCCGTAAATGATTTTCCCAGAATTCGAGCGCGAATTTGTTCAATTCGATTACCTGATCGGCAATTTCCTTTTTCTCTTCCCGGCGTTTTTTGCTTTGCTCGTATTTCTTATCGTCAATCGGTTCGGGCAACGGAATTCCCGAAATTTCCGCGATGCGCTTGATCGCTTCGGGAAAATTCAAACCTTCGATTTCCATCACGAAATTAAACGCCGAACCGCCTTTGCCGCAGCCGAAACATTTGTAAAAACCTTTCGACGGATTAACCGAAAACGAAGGCGTTTTTTCCTGATGAAACGGACAACAACCCATCCAATTCGCGCCCTTTTTCTTCAAAGGCGCATACGGCTCGATAATCCGCACAAGATCGGCGCGGTTTTTTAGCTCGTCAATAAAATGTTGTTCGTAAAGCATTTATTTTTTCGATTGCGGAACAAGCCAAAATTCCGCATCGGTTTCGCCGTAATATTTTCCTCTAACGAAACTTATTTGTTGCAGCGCAACTCCATTTGTTTTAGTCAAATCACGCAGGTATTTTAATCTTTCCCTTTGGTAATTTTTCAAACTCTTTTCGTAAATAATAATTTTCCCGATTATGTTCGGATTTGCTTTCAGAAACTTTGAATAAAATTCCATATCAAAGAAAAGTGGACAGTATTCGTCAGCGATATTTAACTTATGAACAATGCGCGGCTTTGTTAATTCATCGAGTTTATAATCTCGCGGCATGTCAATAAATTGAGGTTTTTCCGCACCGTTCGGAACTTTCCAAATTTCAACTTCAAACTTGTCTCTATCTTCGGCTAAGGCAAAAATGAAATTCTCATCAGACCGCTTACCCATACGAAAACAACCTTTAATGTGTCTTTCAAAAGTATATTTTGTTAGTGGGTCATCTTTAGTCCCATGAACAATTACATAGCCTTTTGAATTTGTATCGTATATAGAAAAATAAAAACTATCAAAGCGAGCCAAAAGGTCATCGTTGATAATTTTGCCAAATTTATCAATCAAAATAGCTTGAGGCTTTTCTTGTCCGAAAGAAGTTTGTAAAATTGCAAACAGACAAATAAGAATGAGTAAGATTTTCCGTAACTTCATATCTTTTCTCCGCGAATAAAAAAGACGCATTCGTTTAGCGTCTTAATCAGTTTCCAAAATTTTCGTCTTCAAACTTTGTGAAATGCGAAAGTCCGCGTTTTCCAATTTTGTTAACAAATTCGCAATCGAATTTATCAAACCTTTCTCTTTCGCCAGCGAAATAATGCCGAGTGTTCCGATGATTTTCAAGTTTAATTCCTGAGCGATACGGCGACCTTTTTTCTCGTCAATTATCAAAAGAGAATTTTCGGTTTCCAAACATAAAACAATCGAAGCGGCTTCGCCTTTGTCCAAAATTAAATTTAAAGCGTTTTGCTGAACTTTATTTTGAACTTCGCTGACTTTTATCCATTCGGGCAAATCGTTGCCGAATTCTTCTCTGACTTGTTTGACAATCAAAACTTCACCGAAAAGTTTTTGCAGGAGCGACAATTCTTGAATATTTGCAGAACTATCAAACAGCTTGCATCGGCGATGACGACTTCAGGGTTCATAGATTTTTCAAATCTTCCGCCAATTCCTTTTCGTCGTGACCGAAAACCGAGACATTATATTTGCCCAAAAGTTCGAGAAAAGCGCGTTTTGACAGACCCGCGACTTCCGCCGCTTGTCCCGAAGATAGTTTGCCAAGTTCAAAAAGTTTCGACGCGACGATCATTTTTATTTCAAAATCGCTGACATCAACTGTTTTCGGCAGAGTTAATTCGACTGTTCCATTCATACTAAAATTTTCCGCGCCAGCTGGATTTTTGTCAACGAATTATTGTTTTAATTCAGCTATTGTAGCACCTTGTCCGCCTTGATCGGACGGCGCGAAGCTGAATTTTTCGATGTGCGGATGACCTTTCAGGAAGTGATGGACGAAGTTTTTCAGCGCGCCTGTGCCGAAGCCGTGAATGATGCGAACTCGCGGAAGCGCGGCGAGATAGGCTTCGTCTAAAAAGCGGTCAATTTCGTATTCGGCATCGCTCGTCGTTTTACCGATTAAGTTCAGTTCGGCGTTCGCGTCTTCGGTGTCGAGCCGCAGATTCGAGCCTTTTGTCTGGTTTTGCAGTTTTTCGCCGAGCGTTTGGTTTTTGGGTTTTTCTTCTTCGACGACGGCTTGCAGATTTGAGATTTTTTCGCGCAGGCGCATTC